>NZ_JBXCJC010000003.1:0-925099 GCF_056786495.1 Williamsia sp. Y853 | reverse complement strand
GTAGGGAAACGCCCGGTCCCATTCCGAACCCGGAAGCTAAGCCTACCAGCGCCGATGGTACTGCACCTTAATAAGTGTGGGAGAGTAGGACACCGCCGAACACAATTTGCGAATACCCTGTATTCGGGACCTTTATTGGTTCCGAATACAGGGTATTTTGCTATCTCCACCCGTTTCATCCGTACGCTTTCGCTTCGTGTCGGTATTCCTTGCCTCCTCCTCCTGTGTGCGCCGTCGATGGACACCTGTTTCGGAGCTGCCGTTGTGGGGTATCTGAGACCTGGGAGAGCGGTCACAGCCCTGCGCCTGCCTCCCCATGGACTATTTCCGATCATGGAGGTACGCATGTCCGACGAGCAGATTTTTACCACAACTGACGCCGGTGCCCCGGTGGCGAGTGACGAACATTCGTTGACCGTTGGTGCCGACGGTCCGATTGTCCTGCACGATCACTATCTGATCGAGCAGATGGCCCAGTTCAACCGGGAACGGATTCCGGAGCGGCAGCCACACGCCAAAGGTAGTGGCGCGTTCGGCGTCTTCGAGGTCACTGCGGACATGTCTGCCTACACCTGCGCCGCGGTGTTCCAGCCGGGTGTTGCCACCGAGATGGCGGCACGGTTCTCCACCGTCGCGGGAGAGCGTGGGAGCCCTGACACGTGGCGTGATCCTCGTGGATTCGCACTGAAGTTCTACACGACCGAGGGCGTTTACGACATGGTCGGAAACAACACCCCGGTCTTCTTCATGAAGGACCCTATGAAGTTCCAGCACTTCATCCGTTCTCAGAAGCGTAGGGCCGACAACAACCTCCGTGACCACGACATGCAGTGGGACTTCTGGAGCCTTTCCCCGGAATCGGCGCACCAGGTGACGTGGTTGATGGGTGATCGCGGTATTCCGCGCAGCTGGCGCCATATGAATGGCTACAGCTCCCACGCGTACCTCTGGGTCAACAGTGAAGGTGTGAAGCACTGGGTGCAGTATCACTTCATCACCGATCAGGGTCACGAGTTCTTCACGCAGGACGAGGCCGATCAGATGGCTTCCATCGACACGGACTATCACACGCGTGATCTGTTCGAGCACATCGATGATGGTCAGTTCCCATCGTGGACGCTGAAGGTTCAGTTGATGCCATTCGATGATGCGGTGGCGTATCGCTTCAATCCCTTTGACGTGACGAAGGTTTGGCCGCACGGCGACTATCCGTTGCACGAGGTCGGTCGTATGACGTTGAACCGGAATCCGGTCGATCACCACACACAGATCGAACAGCTGGCATTTGAACCGAACAATCTTGTTCCCGGTATCGGGCTGAGCCCGGATCGGATGTTGTTGGCCCGTGGGTTCTCCTATGCCGACGCGCATCGGTACCGCATCGGTGCCAACTACAAGCAGATACCGGTCAACGCATCGAAGTACCCGGTGCATTCGTACTCCAAAGATGGCGCCATGCGCGTCACGAACGTGAGTGATCCGGTATATGCGCCGAACTCGAAGGGTGGTCCCGCCGCGACCACAGGTTTCCAGGTGGATCCGGGGTGGGCGGCCAACGGTGAGATCGTCCGGTCGGCCTATGTGGACCATCCGGAAGACGACGACTTCGGGCAGGCCGGGACGATGGTCCGTGAGGTTCTCGACGACGCTGCACGAGAACGGTTGACCGACAACATTGTTGGTCACCTTCTGAACGGTGTCAGTGAGCCGGTGCTGGCCCGGGCCTTCGACTACTGGAAGCATGTCGATCCTGATCTGGGCAGCGCAGTCGAAGCCGGCGTTCGTGCCAAGGCAAATGAACTCGACCCCAAGGCTGCAATGCAGGGCAATCCGGCACGGGCCGGCGCACAGCAGAAGGCGTAGGGAGTGCCAGGTCCGAGACGTGGGCCGGAAGAGATTGTTGTCGTTGTTCCTGCGCACAATGAGATGGCAGTTCTGCCCGAGTGCTTGAGTTCGATCGACATTGCCAGAGAAGAGGTCGATGTTCCGGTTCGGGTGGTTGTGGTGCTCGACGACTGTACGGATGGAACTGCGGGGTGCATCCCGTCCGGTGTTGCCGCGATCGAGGTGACGGGACGATCCGTGGGCCAGGCCCGTAAGGCCGGGTTCGACCACGGTGCGTGGGGCAGCAACACGTGGTTCGCAACCACAGATGCCGATTCGGTGGTTCCTCCGAACTGGCTGAGCGAGCAGGTGGTGGCGGCTACCGAAGGCTGGGAAGCCTTCGTCGGCACCATCGCCGCCCGCGATTGGACGGAGTGGCCACCGGAGGTCGCCGAGAAGTTCTTGTCCGAATATCAACCCAGGGACGGGCATCGCCATGTGCATGGAGCAAATATGGGAATGTGGGCATCGGTCTACTTCGAGGTTGGGGGATTTGCGCTGGTCGATCATGACGAGGACGTCGATCTGATTGCCCGCCTGCGACTCGCGAGGGTGCCCATCTGTTGGAGCGGCCGGGCTCCTGTGCTGACGTCGACGCGACGTGACGGCCGAGCGTCCGGCGGCTTTGCCGACTATCTGGCGGACCTCGACAGAGCCGGAGAGGCGTCGTGACCACCGAAGCAATCGCACGGGCAATCAAGATCGTCTCGGACTCCGGGTTCAGCCTTCCGCTGCCGGGTCAAGGTGACACCGGCGGGCGCTTCCGCGAGTTGACGCTCCTGACCCGCAGCAATATTGCTGTGGGGCGCATGGTCGAGGCGCACTGCGATGCCGTGGCAATCCTGCACGAACTCGGTGAGCCGGGAGTCGGGCCGGGTGAACTGTGGGGTGTGTGGGCTGCGGAACCGCCGGCCCCGGTGGTGACTGCGGTGCTCGAGTCGGGAACCTGGACGCTCTGCGGGACCAAGGTCTGGTGTTCGGGCGCTGTGGGCTGCACCCACGCGCTGGTGACGGCCAGGGCCGATGGATGTCGGCGGTTGTTTGCGGTGGATCTTCGAACGAGCGGCGTGCGTCCGGTGGCGAGCGACTGGCACAACCCCGGCATGGCCGAAACCAACACGGCCGCGGTCGAATTCGACCATGTTGCGGCTTGGCCTGTAGGTGAACCCGGGGACTACCTGGACAGGGCCGGATTCTGGCACGGCGGTGTGGGTGTTGCGGCCTGCTGGTTTGGTGGTGCGGTGAAGGTGGCGCAGCCTCTGTACGACAGAGGGGAGTCCGCAGGCGATGACATCACTCTGATGCATCTGGGTGCGGTCGACGCGCTGCTGGCCGCCGGATCTGCACAGCTGAGCCAGGCTGCGCTCGACATCGATCAGAGCCCGGACGATGTGGCAGGCGCGCGTCGTCGCGCCTTCGGCGTGCGGTGGTCGATCGAACAGATCGCTACCGGTGTCCTCGACCGGGTGGCTCGCGCACTCGGCCCGGTTCCGCTCGTCGGAGATGCCGAGCATGCGCAGGCGGTGGCTGATCTGAGTGTGTACATCCGGCAGTCGCACGCCGACCGGGATCTGGTGGAACTCGGCAAGCTCGCCGCGGTGCAGGCGCCATGACCTCATCCGAGCGATTCGGCGCTGTACCCATCGACGAGCAGGGGACCACCGAGGACCAATGGCAGAGCTGGCTGTCCGGACGTGATTGGCCGCCGTTCGAAGAGCACATCGATCGACTGATAGTGCTTGCCGCGCATCCCGACGACGAGATTCTGGGTGCCGGCGGCATCATGATTGCCGCAGCCGCGGCCGGCATCGAGGTGGTGCCTGTCTGCCTGTCCGACGGATCGGGTTCCCATCCGGGATCGCCGACCCTGTCGCCGGAGGAGCTCGGCGTCCGTCGGCGTGAGGAACTCAACGTCGCGACAAAGGTTCTGGGAGTCGGCACATCTCGCTGGGTGGGTCTGGCAGATGGGGAACTGGACCGGGAGCACAGTGCAATGACGGCGATCATCGACGACATCTGTGATGAATCGTCCGGCGCATCCACGGGCTTGCTGACGGTCTGGGAGAACGACGGTCATCCAGACCACCAGGCGGTGGGACGGTGTGCGCGAGAGGTCGCCGTTCGTCGTGGGCTCGAGCTGTGGCAGTACCCGATTTGGATGTGGCACTGGGCAACTCCTGGCGATCCGCAGGTCCCGTGGGACCGCGTCCGCCGCCATCGACTTTCGGCGGCTGCACTTGCCACCAAGCGCGCCGCGATCGCGGCTTTCGAGACCCAGATCAACCCGCTGTCGCCAGACCCGGCCGACCAACCGGTTCTCCTGCCACACATCCTCGAACGATTGACCCGCACATACGAGTACGTTTTCGCCTGAAGGGGCCATGTTGGACAAGAGTTATTTCCACGCGATGTATCGCGCCAGCGATGACCCCTGGGGGTTCAACACCCGCTGGTATGAGGAACGCAAGTACCAGCTGACGCTGGCGGCGCTGCCACAACGGCGGTACCGGAATGCGTTTGAAGCGGGTTGCTCGATCGGCGTGTTCTCAGCACTGCTTGCCGATCGGTGCGACACGTTGTTGGCGGTTGATCTCAGCGAACGGGCCACCGCGATCGCTACAGATCGGCTGGCTCCGGTTGCCGATCGGGTGCAGGTTCAGACGCGGGACTTCGTCGAGGATTGGCCGAACGGAAGATTTGACCTGATCGTCCTCAGCGAGGTGCTCTACTACCTCGACCCGACGCAATTCGAGGCAGTGGTTCGGCAATCTCGGGAGGCCCTCACCGACGACGGCGACCTGGTTGCCGTGCACTGGCGCCGGAAAGTCGAGGAGTACCCGTCAAGCGGAGACGTCGTCCACGACCGGCTGGCTAAGACCGACCTCTCGCATGTTGCGGGCTACCGCGATCGCGACTTTCGTTTGGACATCTATCGCAAGACACCGGGGCTGACGGTCGCCGAACTCGAGGGGCTTGTCTGAGCCGGGTTCAGCGGTTTTCGGGACCCGCGTCGACCACGCTCTTTGCCACATCGACGAGCTTGACGTTGGAATCCTGTGACAATTTCGCCAGCAGGCGGAACGCCGCGGTCGAATCGAGGCGATACCGTTCCATGATCATGCCCTTGGCCTGACCGATCAGATCCCGGCTGTTCAGTGCAGTGCGCAGTTGTTCCTTTTCGCGCACGGTCGAGAAGGCGATCGCCGCGTGCGCAGCAAAGAGCTGCCCGATCGAGCGCGCTTCCTCGTCGAAGGTTGCGACGGACGTACTGTGCAGATTCAGCGCGCCGAAGTTCTCGCCGTCGACGTACAGACAGAAACATGCCATCGAAGCGATGCCGAGTTTGTCCGCTTCGGTCGCGAACCGCGGCCACCGACGTTCGGTACACATGTCGTCGATCCACACGGTTTCTTCGCCGACCGCCGACCTGATGCAGGGGCCTTCGCCGAGCTGTTGTTGCAGTGCATCAGAGTGGCCCGCGAGGTCGCCGATGAATACCGGTGTCTCCACCTGCGTATTTGCGGATACGACCGTGACGCTTGCGTATTCCGTCCCGGGAATCGTGTCGACCGCTGCCTTGGTTATTGCACGCAGAATGGTCTCCATATCGTTGCTTTCGGAGCGCAATTCTCGCGCCACCTCAGCCATACGATTCGTCAATACCAACTGTGAACAATCCATCGCTGCCCCCTTTTTTCAGACCTTCGACACTATAGATACGTCATCCTCCACGTTGGTCTCACTTCGTGGAGATCAGGGGCTGATTGGCCCGGACATCGCGGCGATGGCAGCTTCGATGGTCGGGTAGATGGTCAACGTCTGGTCGAGACCGACCAATCGCAGTGGGCGGGCGGTTGACGGGCCGTCCGCGACAACCCCGAACGAGCCGAAAGGTGCGATGGCTTCGTGCGCGGTGACCAGTACGGACATGCCTGCAGACGACAAGAACTCTGCGGCGGTCAGATCGATGATCAGTCCGCAGGGCTGACCGGTCAAGATCTTGCCAACCGCTTCTGCGAGTTCGGGTGCGGTCAGGATGTCCATGCTGCCGGTCACGGCTAGTACGGCCAGCTCACCGTGGTGGGCGGCGACCACCGATAGGGCAGCACTACCAGAATTGGTGGCGCCGGAATCAACGAATTCCGGGTTCTCGGGGTGCACAGCAGCCAGTCCTTTCGACCTCTAACACTAAAGAGCTCGATCATGACCAAATTTTGGCGATCGAAACTCCGCGGCTGCTGTCTCGACCGGCTTTCCCATTTTGCCACACTGTGGTGGTGCCGGTATCCACCGCACCACCCGGCCCACGCGCCACCCGACGCCCCACCCGAAGCTGCTGGGGCGAGGGTCGGTTGCAGGGTTGCGTGGCAGGCGGAGCAGGCGGAAACGTTCGGTGTCCTTCATCTGAGTGGTGACGGTGACCGGCTGCAATCATGGGTCTGCTGAATCCCGCGTAATCCTCGCTGATACCAGTTTGCCGCTGACAAAACAACAACTGGCACTGGGTTTTTCGGTCTGGTGCCGAAAATGTGAGCCCCAGCACGGGGGGGTTTGAGTCCGTTATGTCTGGGTAAACAGATACAGCGGGTTGCGGCACACAAGTGCTGAAACAGTCAAAGCCCCAGCGAGTGGGAGTAAGGGCCCCGGGCCCTGTCGCCCCCACCGCACCTACGTCTGGAGTTCATTTGATCACCATCGGAGCTATCCTTCTCATCCTCGGCTTCATATTCAGCGTCCCGATTCTCTGGACAATCGGACTGATCTTGGTTGTTGTCGGCGCGGTTCTGTGGGTGCTCGGTGCCACCGGACGCAAGGTCGGAGGTCGAGCTCACTATTACTGAGTCTCGAAGCTGGTGAGCCCAAGTCCTCTGGGGTCTACGGACCCCCGAGGACTTTTCACTGCCTAGACTGGGTCGCTTGACCCACTTTTTTCTCTTCGCCGGGTTACGATTCCGGCCATGTTCACCCACGATGCGAACAGTGCAGGTCAGCGACCACTCACGGCGGCTTCGATGACCAGGCGGCAGCTCCTCGGAGCTGCCGCTCTGGGAACCGTCGGCTTCTCGGTCGGTGCGAGCCTGCTCGGCGCAGGCGCGGCGTCTGCCGGCCCGGGCGGCAGTCCCGGCTCCCAGACGTATGACGTGGTGGTGGTCGGTGGCGGGTTGTCGGGCTTGGCTGCGGCCAAGTCGGTCGCTGCATCCGGTCGGTCGGTGCTGGTTCTCGAGGCGCGCGAACGCGCAGGTGGGCGGGTGCACAACATCTCGACACCCAAGCTGGGTGTGACCCTCGATGCCGGCGCGGAGTTCATCGGACCGACGCAGACGCATATCGCGGCGCTGGCCCGCGAATACGGTGTCGCCACGTTGCCCACGTACAACGAGGGAGACAGCGTCTTCTGGAACAGCGGACAGCGGTCGACCATGCCCAGTGCGCTTGGCCTCCCCATCGATCCGGCCACCCCGGAGGCCGGTCTGGCCTTGGTGGAGCTTGAACTACAAGGACTGCTCAACTTTCCGGTTGGCGAACCGTGGAAGCATCCCGACGCCGGTTATCTGGACTCGGTGACGTGGAAACAGTGGCTGGAAAGCCGGACGATGTCGCCGACCGCACGCATGTTGCTGGGTCTGGCCAGTTCGGCTGCGCTGTCGGCGGAAGCCGATGAGTTCTCTGCGCTCTACTTCTTCAACTACGTGGCAGCTGCGGGCGACGAAGCGAATCCGGGCAGTCTCATCCGACTGCTGAGCACCGCAGGCGGCGCGCAGGAACGACTGTTTGTCGGCGGCGCGGCGCTGATACCACTTCGAATGGCTGCCGAACTCGGTGAGCGGATCGTCTACAACGCGGCAGTCCGTTCGATCGGGTGGGCCGACGATGTTGCCACGTTGTCCACTGATGTTGGAATTATCAAGGCGCGCAAGGTGATTGTTGCCATGTCGCCGGCGATCAGCGGTCAGATCGACTATCTACAGGGCTTGACGGCGCAGCGTGCGGGATTGCACGCCGGCTACCGGATGGGTGCGGTGAGCAAGTTCGCCGCCGTCTACAGCAAGCCGTTCTGGCGGACCAAGGGGTTGTCGGGACAGGTGATCGGAAACGGTGAACCGATCGACGTCTGCTTCGAGAACTACGCCGAAGGCAACCACGTCCTGATGGGCTTCATCTCGGGTGATGCCATGCGTCGGCTGGACCAGGCGCCCGAGGAGCAGATCGTCGCCGAATGCACCGAGAACCTTGTCGACTACTTCGGGCCCGAAGCGCGCGATCACCTCGACCACGGCATCTTCAAATGGGACCTCGAGCCCTGGTCACAAGGGGGACCGGTGGCAGTCAGCAGTCCGGGCACGCTCACGCGGTACGGCCGGGCACTACGGGCGCCCGTCGGTCCGATCCACTGGGCGGGCACCGAGACGGCCGATTACTGGACCGGATACATGGATGGGGCCGTTCGGTCCGGCCAGCGCGCCGCCGGTGAAGTGCTGAGCCGGTTGTGACGGAATGCTTTTCTCGAATTAACTGTTTGACGTAGTAAGCGGCTATCCTGGCTAGCGGCCATTCGGCCATTCCAACCGAACTACATAGCGTGAATCCATCGATTCTGCGGTCTCCGCAGGTGGTGTGATCGTGACGAAAAGGCAGACGTGAACGACAGACGTAACGGCAACGGCAGCAGTCGAGGCAACTCCAACACCGGTCGGCCCACCGATCGCCGCGATGGATCCGACCGCAGTGGATCCGACCGGGGTGGCTTCGTACGCAGTGGTGCTGACCGGGGCGACCGCAACTTCCGAAACGATTCGAACGCTCGTCGTGGCACCGGCTCGGCCAACCGCCCGCCGGAGCCCCCGCTTCCCGAAGATGTTCGCCCGCAAGACCTCGACACCGAGGTACGGCGCGACCTGCTCAGTCTCGACAAAGCAAACTCCGACACGGTTTCACGCCACCTGATCATGACGTTCCGCCTGCTGGACGAAGATCCGCCGCTGGCCCTGGAACATGCCCGTGCCGCCCGGCGCCGTGCCGGTCGTATCGCCATGGTGCGCGAAGCCGCCGGCCTCGCCGCCTACAACGCCCAGGAATGGGCCGAGGCACTGTCCGAACTGCGCGCCGCCAAGCGGATGTCGTCAGGCAGTGCACTGCTGCCGATGATCGCGGACTGCGAGCGCGGCCTGGGCCGTCCCGAGCGTGCGATCGATGTGGCACGCAGCGACGAGGGCCGCACCTTGACCGGTGAGGTCGCTGCTGAGATGCGGATCGTCGAGTCCGGTGCACGGTTGGACCTCGGTGACTTCGAGAAGGCCATCGTCACACTTCAGACCAGTGATCTGGACCCGTCGCGGGTCGGTACCGAAGCTGCCCGCTACTTCTATGCCTACGCTGCGGCACTGCTCGCAGGCGGCCGCCGTGAAGAGGCGATCACCTGGTTCATGAACGCTGCCTCGGCCGACGACGACGACATCACAGACGCCGAAGAGCGCCTGATGGAACTGTCCGAGCCCGAGTCGGAGCCGGAGTCGGTGGACGAGGGGCTGTCCGCACAGGTGCCATCGCAGGTTCGCTCCGAGGCCACGGCAGCCGTTGCCGAACAGGCAACAGCTGTCGAGACGGTCCGGCCCAAGCTCGTCCCGGCCGTGCCCGCCGCAGCCGGTGATCGGTTGCGCGATGCCTACGACGCGCTGCTGCTCGATCTCGACGGCACGGTCTACGCAGGCAAGCTGGAGATCCCGGGAGCCAAGACGGCACTGGACGCCGGAGATCAGAAGAACTACTACGTCACCAACAACGCCAGCCGGTCGCCGGAAACGGTCGCAGAACACCTGCGCGAGTTGGGTTTTGCCGCGGAGCCTGATGAGATCGTCACCAGCGCGCAAACCGCTGCCCGGCTGCTGGCCGAGCGACTGCCGATGGGTTCTCGGGTGCTGGTCGTCGGCACCGAGGCGCTGGTTCACGAGATCCGTTCGGTCGGACTCGGCGTGACCCGCAGCGCCGACGATCGTCCGGCCGCTGTGGTGCAAGGACATTCGACCCAGACCGGGTGGGAGATCCTCTCCGAGGCGGCTCTGGCACTGCGCGCAGGCGCCCTCTGGGTGGCCTGCAATGTCGACGCGACGGTTCCGACCGAACGCGGTCTCCAGGTGGGCAACGGATCGATGGTCGCCGCGGTGGCCCATGCCACCGGCCTGCAGCCACTGGTCGCAGGTAAACCCAACGCTCCGTTGATGATCGACGCCGTGAACCGCAGCGGAGCGAAGACGCCGCTGGTGGTCGGGGACCGTCTGGACACCGACATCGAAGGCGCCAACGCGATCGATGCCGACAGCCTGTTGGTGCTGACCGGTGTCAGCACCGCTGCCGACGCGCTCAACGCACCCGAAGAGCAGCGTCCGACGTTCGTCTCTGCTGATCTGAGCGGACTCAACGCCGCTGCCGACGACGTCATCGTGGGACCTCGCGCGGGCTGGCACGTCAGTGCACTCGACAGCACGCTGACCGTGGTCGCGACCGACGACGACGCCGATCCGGCAGGCGTCCTCTACGCGGTCCTGCATGCCGCCTGGTCGAACGAGCTCACCGCAGCAACGTGGACGGTCGAAGCCGCTGAAGAGAAGGCACAGGATGCGCTGAAGGGCGCAGGCCTACTCGCCTGACCTGATCTGGCCTGAACAGAACTGATCGCGCTCAGCCTCTGGAGAACTCCGAGGCGGCGGTGATCTGTGCGTCGGTGGGTCGCACTCCGGTGTAGAGCACGAACTGCTCTGCGGCCTGGAGTGCGATCACCTGCGCGCCGGTGATCACCGTCTTCCCGCGGGCGGCGGTGATGAACTGTGTCTGTGAGGGCATCGCCACCACGTCGAAGACCGCGTGGGCCGCCTCGACCGCGGCTGCGGTGAACGGCATCCCCTCGGCATCCGGGCCTGCGGCCATCCCGATCGGCGTCGTATTCACCAGCAGCTCGGCGTGTTGCGTACCCAGATCGGGTTTCCAGGTGAAGCCGTATCGCTCCGCCAGCGCGGCTCCTGTCGACTCGTTGCGCGCCACCACAACGGTGTCCGTGAAGCCTTCGTCGCGCAACGCGGCGACCACTGCCTTGGCCATCCCGCCGCTGCCCGCGATCGCAACCGAGCTGCTGGTGGGGATGCCGCTGTTGCGCAACAGATTTGCTGCGGCCTGATAGTCGGTGTTGTAGGCGTGCAATGTGCCGTCCTCGTTGACGATGGTGTTCACCGAATCGATCGCGGCCGCTGAATCATGCATCACGTCAACGAGGTCGATGACCGCTTCCTTGAACGGCATCGAGATCCCGGCGCCGCGTATGTCGAGTCCCCGGATCCCTGCGACCGCCGCCGGTAGATCCGTTGTGTGAAATGCCTTGTAGACGTAGTCGAGATCGAGTGCGTTGTAGAGGTAGTTGTGGAACTTGGTGCCGATGTTGCTCGGCCGTCCCGACAACGAGATGCACAGCCGGGTATCGCGGCGCAGGACTCGAGCGTCGGGTGCGGTCGGATCCGGAGGCGTTCCGGTGTTGGAGGTCATCACTGGACGCTAACAATCAACTGGCCCGAGATCGACTAACCTTGGCAGGCGATGAACCAACCCCTGCCCGGACCCAGACCAACTCCTGGACCAACTCCCGGACCCCGACCGACCCCGGGCCCCATCCCGGCCCCGGTCGCACCCGCTGCTGCCGTCGATCCGGACACGATCAGGCGCGATGTTGCCGCGTTGCTCGAGCAGGCCGACGACGTGGCTGCTACGGCAGACGAGAGCACCGGCGGTGAAGCGCTGGTTCAGCTGGCCAAGCAGGCTCACCTGCTGGAACAAGCACATACGGTGATCACCGACGCCCTGGAGAAGGTCGATCGTGTCTGAGCGTGTGCGCAATGGCGCGTAGGGCACGCCTCGATGCCGAGCTGGTCCGTCGGGGTGAGGCCCGGTCCCGGGACCACGCACGGGACCTGATCGAGGCGGGTCTGGTCAAGGTCAACGGCACGGTGGCCTCCAAACCGGCAACCAATGTGGACCTCGGCGCACCGATCGTGGTGGCAGAGACCAACGATGAGGGCTGGGCCTCGCGTGGTGCCCACAAGTTGCTCGGAGCGCTGGCGGCCTTCGAGCCGCTCGGTGTTTCCGTGACCGGCAAACGATGCCTCGATGCGGGTGCCTCGACCGGCGGGTTCACCGACGTCCTGCTTCGTCGCGGTGCCGCCGAGGTGGTCGCGGTCGATGTCGGTTACGGCCAGCTCATCTGGCGCATCCAGAACGACGAGCGCGTGCATGTGCACGATCGCACCAATGTCCGGAACCTGACCGCCGAGCAGATCGGCGGTCCGGTGGATCTGGTGGTGGCCGACTTGTCGTTCATCTCGCTCAACCTCGTGCTGGCGGCGTTTGCAGATTGCGCCAACGTCGGGGCCGATCTACTGCCCATGGTCAAGCCGCAGTTCGAGGTGGGCAAAGACCGGGTGGGATCCGGGGGAGTGGTCCGCAGTGCCGCACTTCGTGCCGAAGCGGTCACTGCCGTCGCGGAGACCGCCGCGGGCCACGGCCTGCAGACGCTCGGTGTTGTGGCCAGCCCGTTGCCGGGCCCGTCTGGCAATGTTGAATACTTCCTCTGGCTGCGTAAGCAGACCGAACCCGCTGTCGTAGATGACAATGTGCGCATGGCAATTGCCGAGGCGATCGAGAAAGGGCCCCAGTGAGTGATCTGGCGGGTGACCCTGTTGCAGAGGTGTCGGTTGTAGAGGTGGAGACGCCGGAACGCGAGTTCCTGGTTGTCGCCCACACCGGCCGCGACATCGTGCGCGAGACCATGGCGGTCATCGCCAAACGGTGCGCGGACGCCGGTATCGGCTTGCGTGTCATCGATCACGACATCCTGCCCGCACCTCCGGGGCCGCCCTATCTGGGCACCGTCTACCCCCTCGACCTCGAAGAACTGCGCGATATCGGTGCCGATGTCGCCGTGACTCCGGCCGGTGAACAGTCGGCGGCAGGCTGCGAGGTCGTGATCGTGCTCGGCGGTGACGGCACATTCCTGCGGGCCGCCGAACTCGCGCATCCACTGTCCGTGCCGGTGCTCGGAATCAACTTGGGGCACATCGGTTTCCTCGCCGAGGCCGAGGCGAATCGGGTTGATGAGGTGATGACCAAACTCGTCGACCGCGATTATTCGATCGAAGATCGCATGACGCTCGACATCAGCATCCGGGTCGAGGGGCGGGTGATCGCCCAGACCTGGGCTCTCAACGAGGTCAGCATCCAGAACCAGTCACGGCAGGGCGTTCTGGAACTGATCACCGAGGTCGACGGACGTCCGGTCTCCGCATTCGGTGCCGACGGCATCCTGGTGTCGACGCCGACAGGGTCCACGGCTTACGCGTTCTCCGCGGGCGGTCCGGTGATGTGGCCTGATCTCGAGGCCATCCTGCTGGTGCCGTCGAACGCCCATGCTCTGTTCGCGCGGCCGATGGTGACCAGCCCGCGCTCGCTCGTCGCGGTCGAGGTGATGGCACGTGGGCAAGACGCACTTGTCGCCTGCGATGGTCGCCGCAACATCGAAGTACCGGCCGGTGGCCGGATCGAGGTCGTCCGTGGCCGTAAGCCGGTGCGCTGGATCCGTATCGATTCCGATCCATTTGCCGACCGGTTGGTGCGTAAGTTCGAACTGCCGGTCACCGGGTGGAGGGGAAGGCAAATCTAGTGCTCGAAGAAATCTCGATCAGCGGTCTGGGAGTCATCGACAAGGCCAGCGCCGAGTTTCATGAAGGCCTGACAGTGCTGACCGGCGAGACCGGTGCAGGCAAGACCATGGTGGTCACCAGCCTGCATCTGTTGTCCGGTGCGCGGGCTGATCCAGGCCGCGTCCGCACCGGCCAGAGGCGGGCTGTGGTGGAAGGCCGTTTCCGAACAACGGGGACCGATGCCGCAGAGGTCCTTGATTCATCCGGCGCCGAGTTGGACGACGACGGCACGGTGATCGCTGTCCGCACGGTCAATGCCGATGGCCGGTCCCGGGCTCATCTCGGTGGCCGGTCGGTCCCGGTCGGACTGCTCGGTCAGTTCACCAGCGGCCAGTTGGCGATCCACGGCCAGAATGACCAGCTCCGGTTGCTGCGCGCAGAACATCAGCGCGATGCGCTCGACCGTTTTGCCGCCGGCGCGGTGACCAAACCACTCAAGGCGTATCGCGAGGCGCGCGAGCGGTGGGTGACGCTCGCCGATCAGCTCCGTGAGCGACAGGCCAATTCCCGGGAGATCGCACAGGAAGCCGACCGACTCCGGTTCGGCGTGGACGAGATCGACAAGGTGGCGCCGCAGCCCCGGGAAGACGCGGAGCTCGCCGCAACCGTCCGCCGACTCGGCGATCTGGAGACCGTGCGTGCCGCGGCCGCCGCAGCGCTCGTGGCCATCACGGGCACAGACCCGGACGCCGACGGACAACTCGGTGGTTCGGTGCTCGACGGACTGGGTGTGGCCCGAGCCAACGTCAGCACGACCAACGACGACACCCTGCGTGGTCTGCTGCCGCGGATCGAAGAAGCCCTCAGCGTCGTCGGGGACATCGGCGAAGAACTCAGCGGGTTCCTGTCCGGCCTACCCACCGATGCGGCAGAGCTGGAGCAGCTGTTGCAGCGTCAGGCCGAACTGAAGTCGCTGGTCCGCAAATACGCCCCGGACATCGACGGTGTGATCGCCTGGGCCGATGCCGCCCGGTCGCGATTGACCGAGATCGGTGACTCCTCCGAATCCCTGGAAGACCTCGCGGCGCGGGTGACCGCAGCCCGCGACGACGTCGGTGTGGCGGCAGGCAAACTCACCAAGGTGCGCGTGAAGGCCGCGAAGTCATTGGCCACGAAGGTCAGTTCCGAACTGACCGGCCTGGCCATGGGCGACGCTCAACTCGAGGTCAGTGTGTCGCCCGACGATGCGACCGGCAACGATCGCCGGTCCCTCGAGATCGACGGACGTCAGGTCCATGCCGGACCGGACGGCACGGACAAGGTGGAGTTCGGCCTCACCGCACATGCCGGGGCGCCGGTACGACCGATCGCGAAATCGGCATCCGGTGGTGAGCTCTCCCGCGTGATGCTGGCGTTGGAAGTGGTCCTCGCCGGCCCGGGCGGCGGCTCCACGATGGTGTTCGACGAGGTCGACGCCGGTGTCGGTGGCCGCGCGGCCGTCGAGATCGGGCGCAGACTCGCCCGCCTGGCACAGGCACACCAGGTCATTGTGGTCACCCACCTGCCGCAGGTGGCCGCATTTGCCGACAATCACCTGTTGATCGGAAAACAGACCTCGTCGGGGTCAAAATCGGTCAAGGCTTCATCTGTGACGAGTTCGGTGGCTGTCCTGGACCGGGACGAGCGGGTAGCCGAGTTGGCCAGAATGCTTGCCGGACTGGGTGATTCGGATACGGGGCGGGCCCACGCCGAGGAACTTCTCGGTACCGCGGAGCAGGAGAAAGCGGCGTTCTGAACGCGATACACGTGTTGCTCGTGTGACAAAAGTGGCGTGTGTTACGGCGCGCCTCCAACAAAAGTGTCGAGTAGTGGTTCAGTGTTTCCCGCATGAGGATGCCTGCCCTGCTGTCACGCACAACCGAAACTCTGCCTGGGATCAGCGGTATCGCCAGGATCGACAAGAACACCAAACGACTGCTGTCCAGAGTCGGCCCCGGGGACATCGTGATCCTCGACGAGGTCGACCTGGACCGCATCACCGCCGACGCACTCGTCGCCGCTGATGTGCTGGCCGTCGTGAACGCTTCGACGTCCATCTCCGGTCGTTTCCCCAACCTCGGACCCGAGCTGCTGGCAGCTTCGGGCATCACCCTGATCGACGATGTCGGCGTCGAGGTCTTCAAGCGCATCAAGGACGGCGCCAAGATCCGCGTCAACGAAGGTGGCCTGTACTCCGGCGAGCGCAGGCTCGCGAAGGGCACCGAACTCGGCGAACGCGAGATCGCCGACCTGATGATCGACGCCAAGACCGGTCTGGTCGATCACCTCGAGGCCTTCTCCGGCAACACCATCGAGTTCATCCGCAGCGAGTCGCCACTCCTGATCGACGGCGTCGGTGTGCCCGATGTCGACATCCGCATCGAGGGCCGCCACGTCGTGGTCGTCTCCGACGGACCCGATCACGCGGCCGACCTCAAGCGGCTCAAGCCGTTCATCAAGGAGTACCAGCCGATCATGGTCGGTGTTGACGGTGGCGCCGACACGCTCATGGACATGGGCTACCGCCCGGACCTGATCGTGGGCGACCCCGAAGGGATGCGGGCGGCAACACTCAAGTCCGGCGCCCAGGTTGTCCTGCCCGCCGACCCGGACGGCCATGCCCCGGGACTCGAGCGCATCCAGGACCTCGGAATCGGGGCGATGACGTTCCCGGCCGCCGGATCCGCAGCCGACCTCGCGCTGCTGCTCGTCAACCATCACGAAGCCGCGCTGATCGTCACCGTCGGCCACCCCGCCTCGATCGATGAGTTCTTCGACCGCAGCCTTCGGGAGTCGAATCCATCGACCTTCCTCACGCGGCTCAAGGTCGGCGCAAAACTCGTCGACGCAAAAGCTGTCGCCACCCTGTACCGTTCGCGGGTTTCCGGCGCGGCCATCGCGCTGCTGATCCTGGCCGCACTGGTGGCCATGATCGTTGCCGTGATGATGTCGAGCAATGGCTCGGAAGTGACCGACTGGATCGTCGACCAGTGGGACCGTCTCACCGACTGGGTCCAGCGCGTGTGGAATGAATGATCGCCGCCACTGACCTCTGACCTCCACCGAACCCGCAGGGGTTCGCCCTGGCTGGTCCGATCCAATACCCTTGGAATGAGATTTTTGTGATTTCGCTTCGCCAGCACGCTATTTCGCTGGTTGCGGTGTTCCTTGCCCTCGCCGTCGGGGTGGTGCTGGGATCCGGATTTGTTGCTGACACGTTCGGATCGGCCAGTGACACCCAGGACGAGCGGGAGCAGGAGCTGCGCGACGAGAACCAGCAGCTGACCAACAACCTCAACGCCGCCAACAACTTCGACACCGCGATCGCGGGACGATTGTTGGCGGGTTCCCTGACCGATCGTCCGGTGTTGATCATCACCGCGCCGGGCGCCGACGAGGGTGATGTGGCCGCGGTCAAGGACAACCTGAACAAGTCGGGAGCGATCCTCAGTGGACAGGTGGCACTGACGGACACGTTCGTGAGTGATCAGAGCGCCGAGAAGATGCGTTCGATCGTCGACCAGTCGATACCCGCAGGCAGCACGTTGAACGCCGAATTGACCGACTCTGGTGGTCGCGCCGGTGATCTGCTGGGGCTGTTGCTCAATCTGTCACCGGACGAGGCTGAGCCGCAGGTCGACTCCGTTGCCACCGACGCCGGTCTGGCAGCACTCAAGCAAGGCGGATTCATCGACTACGCCGAAGGTACGGTAGCGCCGGCTCAACTCTCGATCATCGTGACAGGCAACAAGTTTGCCGATGACTCCGGTGCGCGTGGACAGGTGATCGCGCGCTTTGCGGGCGCCTACTCAGAGCGTGGCGCCGGTACTGTCCTGGTGGGCCGGACAGGTTCGGCCGAGGGGTCGTCGCCGATCGCGGTGGTCCGGGCCGACCCGGCGTTGAACGCAGAGGTCTCCACCGTCGACAACGTCAATCAGGCAACGGGGCGGATCACTGCCGTCCTGGCGCTGACCGACGAGCTCGGCAACAAGCACGGCGCCTATGGCACCGGCCCCGGCGCCACCGCAATCGCGCCGGAGAGCTGAGCCGGATCTGAGCTGGATGTGAACGACCTGGAGATCTGACCGAAGGACCTGCAGACGACGCCACGTGTCATCTGCGCCACATTGGGTGCAGGGCACGTGGCGTTCGTGTCTGCATCGCCCGATTCTGGGCAACCGACGCGTCGTGTCAACAGCAAGAAACCCGGCCATTGGTGTTACCGTGGAGTCCCGTAGGTAGGCAAGGATTTCTTGCCGCAGTACTAACGGGAGAAGCGTTGCGTCCATTACGTCATGTGCGGTCAGGCACAAAGCACATCTTCGTGACCGGGGGCGTTGCATCGTCGCTCGGTAAAGGTTTGACGGCTTCGAGCCTCGGCCAGTTGCTCACGGCGCGCGGACTGCGCGTCACGATGCAAAAACTAGATCCTTATCTCAACGTTGATCCGGGAACGATGAATCCGTTCCAGCACGGTGAGGTGTTCGTCACCGAAGACGGCGCGGAGACCGATCTCGATGTCGGCCACTACGAGCGCTTCCTCGACCGGGACCTCTCCGGATTCGCGAATGTGACCACCGGACAGGTGTATTCCACCGTCATCGCAAAAGAGCGTCGCGGTGAATACCTCGGTGACACCGTGCAGGTGATCCCGCACATCACCGACGAGATCAAGCGCCGCATCCTGGCGATGGGCCAGGCCGACAACGACGGCCAGATCCCCGACGTCGTCATCACCGAGATCGGTGGCACGGTCGGCGACATCGAATCACAGCCATTTGTCGAGGCGGCACGTCAGATCCGTCACGACGTGGGCCGGGACAATGTGTTCTTCCTCCACGTGTCGCTGGTCCCGTACCTGGCACCCTCGGGTGAGCTGAAGACCAAACCCACCCAGCACTCGGTCGCCGCGCTGCGCAGCATCGGTATCCAGCCCGACGCGCTGATCCTGCGTTGCGACCGCGACGTCCCCGAGGCGCTGAAGAACAAGATCGCGCTCATGTGTGACGTCGACATCGAAGGCGTCATCTCGACACCGGACGCGCCGTCGATCTACGACATCCCCAAGGTGCTGCACGCCGAGCAGCTCGATGCGTACGTCGTCCGCAAGCTCGGTCTGCCGTTCCGGGACGTCGACTGGACCGTGTGGGGCGAACTGCTCAAGCGGGTCCATGAGCCTCGCGAAGAGGTCACGATCGCGCTGGTCGGCAAGTATGTCGAACTGCCGGACGCGTACCTGTCGGTGACCGAGGCCATCCGCGCCGGCGGTTTCGCACATCGGGCTCGCGTGAACGTCGTCTGGGTGCAGTCGGACGACTGTGCCGACGACGCCGGAGCGCAGGCAGCGCTCGCCGATGTCGACGGCATCCTGATCCCCGGTGGATTCGGAATTCGCGGTATCGAGGGCAAGGTCGGCGCCGTCCGATATGCGCGCACCCACAACGTCCCACTCCTGGGACTGTGCCTGGGCTTGCAGTGCATCGTCATCGAGGCCGCGCGTACCGCAGGGCTTGCTGATGCGAGCTCCACGGAGTTCGATCCCGAGACCCCGTACCCGGTGATCTCGACGATGGCCGATCAGGAAGACGCCGTCGCCGGTGAGGCCGATCTCGGCGGAACAATGCGGCTCGGCGCCTACCCGGCGACGCTGGAGCGCGGTTCGGTTGTGGCCAATGCCTATGGCTCCATAGATGTTTCAGAACGCCACCGGCACCGTTTCGAGGTCAACAACAGCTACCGTGACAAGATCGCCGAAAGCGGTCTGGTGTTTTCGGGCACTTCGCCGGACGGCCACCTCGTGGAGTTCGTCGAGTACCCGCGTGAGGTTCACCCGTTCCTGGTCGGCACACAGGCCCACCCCGAACTGAAGAGCCGCCCGACGCGTCCGCATCCGTTGTTCAGCGCATTCGTGCGGGCCTCGCTGCGGTACAAGATGGCCGAGCGTCTCCCGGTGAATGTCCACGGTGACGAAGAAGTCGATCCCGATCTCGATTCCGTTCTCGACGTGACCGCTGCCGAGGCCGGCGCCAAAGAGGCCGGCATTTGAGCGAGCGTCACGAGTTCCGGACTCTCGGAACCGACGTTCACTACGACGGGGCGATTGTTGCGCTCCGCGTCGACGAGGTCGCGATGCCGGGTGGGACCACCGCCAAGCGTGAGGTCGTCGAACACCACGGTGCGGTGGCGGTGGTCGCGGTGAACGATCAGGACGAGATCGCGATGGTGCTGCAGTACCGCCATCCGATCGGCCGGCGTCTTCTCGAACTCCCTGCGGGCCTGCTCGACGGGGGCCCGCAGGAGAGTCCCGTCGACGCGGCCCGGCGGGAACTGCTCGAGGAGACCGGGCTTGCCGCCGCTGCGTGGCAGGTCCTGGTGGACATCGACGTCTCACCCGGATTCACCGACGAGGCACTGCGGGTGTATCTGGCCACCGGGATAACGGAAGTGCCGCAACCGGATCCGGAGCACGAAGAAGCCGACATGACGCTGCATTGGGTGTCGCTCGATGATGCGGTGCGACAGATCTTGTCGGGCGAGATCGTCAACGCGACGGCCGCGGCCGGGATTCTGGCCCTGTCCGCCACACGGTCACAGTCGATTCCGTTGCGTGATGTCGACGCGCCCTGGACCGACCGTCCGGTGGCGTTCGCCAACCGCAAGGCCGAGCGCGACGGGGCCGGTCGATCGTGAACGCGCGCCGAACCTCATGAGCCTCGCGGATCAGGTGCAGGTATACCTGGACCACCTCGAGGTCGAACGAGGTTCGGCGCGTAACACTTTGCAGTCCTATGCCCGGGATCTGCGGCGGTATCAGGAGTATCTGAGCTCGCGTGGGATCGATGCGCTCACCGACGTCACCGAGGCAGACATCCGAGAGTTTCTGGTTACGCTACGCCGCGGTGATGCCGACAACGGCAAGCCGCCGCTGGCCGACAGCTCGATCGCGCGAACCCTGGTGGCCACGAGAGGTTTTCACAAGTTCGCCGCCGCCGAGGGAATCGTGCCGGACGACGTCGCGCATGGTGTGGCTCCGCCCAAGGCGCCGCGCCGGCTCCCGAAGAGCCTCCCGGTCGACGAGGTGCTCGCGATCCTGGCCGCCAGCGGCGGTGAGGACGTTGCGGACGATCCGAGGTCATTGCGGAACCGGGCGTTGCTCGAACTGCTGTACAGCTGTGGTGCCCGTATCTCGGAGGCGGTCACCCTCGACGTCGACGACATCGATACCGAGTCCCGGTCCGTGGTGTTGCGGGGCAAGGGTGGCAAAGAGCGGAACGTGCCCGTGGGGCGTCCGGCCATCGCCGCACTCGACGCCTACCTCGTGCGCGGCAGGCCCGCGCTCGTCTCCAAGTTCAACCCGGCGCTGTTCCTCAACTCGCGCGGCGGCCGGCTCAGTCGTCAGAGCGCCTGGCAGGTTCTGGTCGATGCATCCGAGCGGGCCGGATTGGACAAGGCGGTATCACCGCACACGTTGCGACACAGTTTCGCCACGCATCTGCTCGACGGTGGCGCGGACGTCCGCGTGGTGCAGGAGTTGCTCGGGCATGCGTCGGTGACCACCACGCAGGTCTACACACTCGTGACCGTCGGAACGATGCGTGAGGTGTACGCCCTCGCGCACCCGCGCGCTCGATGAGTCCGGACCGTCAATATCAGGCTGCGGACCCTCGTAGCGGTGAGCCTCCACAGCGCCGACGCGCCGACCCACTAGGCTCTGGGTGTGACAACGCCGCAGCCACCTGAATACGGGCGCGGGCGTGATGCGAATCAGTTGATGATCTCGGCGCCGCCACGCGGTGTAGAGGAACTTGACCGCGAAAAGCCCAGCGCACCCGGAGAGCTCGGGCCGACCGGTCGCGAACTGCGTCCGGTGCCCGAACCGACGCCGCTTGATCGGCATGGTCCTGCCACGGTGGTCGCTGTCTGCAATCAGAAGGGTGGCGTGGGTAAAACCACGTCGACCATCAACCTGGGTGCTGCGCTGGCCGAATGTGGCCGTCGGGTGCTGCTGGTCGATCTCGACCCCCAGGGCGCGTTGTCTGCGGGCCTCGGCGTGCCGCACCATGAACTCGACCTGACGGTCCACAACATGCTCGTCCCACCGCAGCTCTCGGCCGAGGATGTCCTGATGCGGACCCGGGTCGAAGGCATGGACCTGTTGCCCTCCAACATCGACCTGTCTGCGGCGGAGATCCAGTTGGTCAACGAGGTGGGCCGTGAGCACACACTCGGCCGCGCGCTGCATCCGCTGCTCGACCGCTACGACTACGTGCTCATCGATTGCCAGCCGTCGCTGGGACTGCTCACCGTCAACGCGCTTGCCTGCGCCGACACAGTCCTCATCCCGATGGAGTGCGAGTACTTCAGCCTGCGTGGACTGGCGCTGCTCAACGACACCATCGACAAGGTTCGCGACCGTCTCAACCCGCGGCTCACACTCGGCGGCATCCTGGTGACGATGTTCGACGCCCGCACCCTGCATTCCCGCGAGGTGATGCAGCGCGTGGTCGAGGTGTTCGGCGACAAGGTCTACGACACCGTCATCAGCCGGACCGTGCGATTCCCCGAAACCAGTGTCGCCGGTGAACCCATCACCTCGTGGGCACCGAAATCTGGCGGCGCCAAGGCGTATCGGGCACTGGCCCGCGAAGTCATTCACCGCACGCGCTAGAGATGACCGAACCTTCAGAGACCGAGCCTTCAGAGATCGGGTCCTCTCAGGTTGAGACGCCGGAAGATGACACGCCAGGAGTTGATCCGGCGGCAGCGACGCCTGCGCCCGAGCCCGCGACAGAGCCCCTGGCGGAGCCCGTGACAGAGCCCGTGACAGAGCCCGTGATTACCGGGAAATCGCGGTTTCAGGTCAAGCTGACGAACTTCGAGGGGCCGTTCGATCTGCTCCTCAACCTCATCGGCCAGCACCGCCTCGACGTCACCGAAGTCGCTTTGCATGAGGTGACCGACGATTTCATCGCCTACACCAAGCTCCTCGGCGCCGAGATGGAACTCGACCAGACCACGGAGTTCTTGGTGGTGGCGGCGACGCTGCTCGACCTGAAGGCCGCACGTCTGCTGCCCTCTGGTGAGGTCGAGAACGACGAGGACCTGGCGTTACTCGAAGCCCGCGACCTGCTGTTCGCGCGACTACTCCAGTACCGGGCCTACAAACAGGTCGCGATGCTCTTTTCGGAGCTGGAAGCTGCTGCGCTGCAACGTTACCCGCGCGGTGTCTCGCTCGAAGCCCGATTCGAGTCGTTGCTGCCCGAGGTGACCATCGGTGTCAGTCCGGCGGTGTTTGCCGAGGTGGCGGTGGCCGCGATGACACCCAAACCGGTTCCGAAGGTGGGGCTCGGGCATCTGCACATCGAAAAGGTGTCGGTACCTCAGCACGCGTTGCGGATAGGGGAGATCTTGCGGCACGCCGGTGCCGGGGTGTGGGTGAGCTTCACCGATCTGGTTGTCGAATGCGGTAGCGGCCTCGAGGTGGTGGCCCGATTCTTGGCACTACTGGAGCTGTTCCGCGAGCGGGCCGTGGCGTTCGAACAGCCCGAGGCCCTCGGATCGTTGTTGGTGACCTGGACAGGCGAACTCGTAGACGCTCAAGTGATCGTCGAGAAGGGCGAAGACTATGGCTGAATTACCGGCTGAAGAAGTACCGGCCGAAGAAGTGCCGGCTGAAGAGCCGCAAGAGACTCCTGTGCCCGACGTCGACGAGGTGTCGGATGCGTTGGCCGATGCTCTGTCCGAGGACGATGCTCCCGACACGTCGGATGACGACCTCCCGGTCGAAGACCTCCTCGCCGACGACGAACTCCGGTCGGCACTCGAAGCGATGTTGCTCGTGACAGACACACCGGCGCCCACTGATCAGCTGGCGTCGGTGCTCGAAGAGAAGACTTCGCGGGTTCAGACGATGCTGCGGCAGATGTCGAATGAACTGACCGACCGAAACAGTGGCATGGATCTTCGCTACGCAGGCGACGGCTGGCGGCTCTATACCCGCAACGAGTACGCGCCCTATGTGGAGCGGCTGCTCCTCGACGGCGCGCGGACGAAGCTGACACGCGCGGCGCTCGAAACCCTGGCCGTGGTGGCCTATCGCCAACCTGTCAGCCGGTCGCGGGTCAGTGCGGTGCGCGGGGTCAATGTCGACGGTGTGGTCCGCACGTTGCTCGCGCGCGGACTGCTTGCAGAAGTCGGAACGGACTCCGATTCGGGCGCAGTGACGTACGGCACGACGGAACTATTTTTGGAACGTCTGGGGTTGGCTTCTTTGGACGAGTTACCGGATCTCGCGCCGTTGCTACCTGACGTGGACGTCATCGACGCCCTCGGAGATGAGATCATCAGCGACCCGCGATTCGCCAAACTGGCAGGTAACCCGTCAGACTTGAAGTACAAAACCAACAACATCACCGTCGACGACGATTGAGCTGCGCATTGCAGATCGATCAATACGACGGGAATTAGGGATAGAGAATGGCACCCGCTAGCCGAGACGGCAGACCGGACAGAGACAACAACAAAGGCAAAGGGCGAGCTCCTCGTGAGGGCGGACGGTCGTTCGACGACCGTGACCCCAAGCCTTACTCCGAGCGTGGCAGTCGACCCACCGGAGATCGTGGCGGCAGGCCCACCGGTGAACGCGGTGGTCGGCCTACGGGTGACCGTGGCGGACGCCCCACAGGCGGCGAGCGCGGCGGACGGCCCACTGGCGGCGAGCGCGGTGGACGCCCCACGGGAGATCGTGGCGGACGGCCCAGCTTCGGTGAACGCGGCGGACGGCCAGACGGTGAACGCGGTGGTCGACCTACGGGTGACCGCGGTGATCGCGGCGGACGCCCCACTGGCGGCGAGCGCGGTGGACGGCCCACTGGCGGCGAGCGCGGTGGACGCCCCACAGGAGATCGTGGCGGACGGCCCAGCTTTGGAGATCGCGGCGGTCGGCCTTCGGGCGAGCGTGACGGTCGGTCCAGCGGCGGCGATCGTGGTGGCAGGCCCACCGGAGACCGCGACGGACGGCCCAGCTTCGGTGATCGCGGCGGTCGGCCTTCGGGCGAGCGTGACGGTCGGTCCAGCGGCGGCGATCGTGGTGGCAGGCCCACCGGAGACCGCGACGGACGGTCCAGCTTCGGTGATCGCGGCGGTCGGCCTTCGGGCGAGCGTGACGGTCGGTCCAGCGGCGGCGATCGTGGTGGCAGGCCCACCGGCGATCGTGGCGGGCGGCCGACAGGTGAGCGTTATGGAAACCAATCGCATGATCGTGGCGGCAAGCCGTCGTACGAGCGTGGCGAAAAGCCGTCGTACGAGCGTGGTGGAAAACCGGCATACGAGCGGAGTGAAAAGCCCGCTCACGAGCGTGGCTCGCGGCCCAGCGGCGAAGACTTCGGTCGTCCGACCGGTGACCGGACCGCGAACCCGAGCACTGAGCGCAGCGGCAACGCGACCGGCGGAAGGCCCGCGGGAAAGGCGACCAAGGGTGCCGCCGAAGCACGATTCAAGAAGACTCATCGCAAGGGCTTCAACCCGGAGCGCGGAGCTCGTTCGGCCCCTGACGCGAAGAGCGGCCAGGCTCGGCTGAACAACGCAAAACCTGCCCGCGACCAGAATCCGCTGGATGCTTCGGAAGATGGCGCCACTTATGTCGAGGGTGGATTGCGTCTGCAGAAGGTGCTCGCGCAGGCCGGAGTCGCCTCACGGCGCGGTGCCGAGGAATTGATCGCGGCTGGTCGTGTCGAGGTCGACGGTGAAATCGTCCTCGAACAGGGTCTGCGTATCAATCCCGAGACTGCGGTGGTCCGCGTTGACGGATCCCGTGTGGTGGTCAACGAGGAACATCAGTACCTCGCGCTCAACAAGCCCAAGGGCTGGCAGTCGACGATGTCCGACGAGTTCGCCCGTCCGTGTATCGGTGACCTGGTGGCCGAGCGCGTCATGTCGGGACAGAGGCTGTTCCACGTCGGACGCCTCGACGCCGAAACCGAAGGACTCATCCTGCTCACCAATGATGGTGAGCTGGCGCATCGTTTGATGCACCCGTCGTTCGAGGTTCCCAAGACCTACATGGTGACCGTGCGCGGAGAGGTGCATCGCAACCTCGGTCGCACCCTGCGCGACGGTATCGAGCTCGACGACGGCCCGGCCAAGATCGACAAGTTCGCGTTGCTCGATGTGAACCAGGGCATTTCGCTGCTCCGTCTGACGCTGCACGAAGGCCGTAAGCACATCGTCCGTCGAATCCTTGACGCTTCCGGCTTCCCGGTTATTCGACTGGTGCGCACCGACATCGGTGCAGTCAACATCGGCGAACAGCGTCCGGGCACCTTGCGGGTCATGGGCAACGATGAGATCGGCGCGCTCTACAAGGCGGTGGGATTGTGACCAGCCCAGGGGCGATCACGTCCGGTGTGATCGCCATCGATGGTCCGGCCGGAACCGGTAAATCGAGTGTGGCGCGCCGCGTGGCAATCGCGTTGGACGCAAACTACATCGACACCGGAGCCATGTATCGGGTCGCGACCCTGCGCGCACTGCGGGCGGGTGTGGCACTGGACGATCCGGACGCGATCGACAAAGCGACTGAGGGTGTGCGCATTTCCGTCACCAGTAGTCCGACCGAGCAGGTCGTGTTGATGGACGACGAGGATGTCTCTGATGAGATTCGTCGCGACGAGGTGACTCGCGCGGTGTCGGCCGTCTCGGCCGTGCCCGCGGTGCGTACTCGTTTGGTTCAGGCGCAGCGTGATCTGGCACAGAACGGACTCAGCGTGCTCGAGGGCCGAGACATCGGGACCGTTGTGTTCCCCGATGCCACGCTCAAGGTGTACCTGACCGCAACGCCTGAGGTTCGTGCGCAACGGCGGCATGATCAGAACCTCGCCGCAGGAATTGACAGTGATTACCAGACGGTGCTCGCGGACGTGATCCGTCGGGACCATCTGGATTCGACACGGCCGACGTCGCCATTGCGGCCGGCCGATGATGCCGTACAGGTCGACACCACCGACATGGGCATCGAAGAGGTGATCGCCAAGCTGGTTGAGTTGGCGCGCAACCGGATTGGGGTAGAAGCATGAGTGACAATTTTGACGGGGCAGCAATCTCGTCTGACGGAATGTGGTCGGATGAATCCGACTTCGAGCTCGTAGAGCTCTCCGATCTCGGCGTCGACGGCGCACCCTTGGCGGTGCCCGTTGTCGCAATCGTCGGTCGCCCGAACGTGGGCAAGTCGTCGCTGGTGAACCGCATCCTGGGGCGCCGTGAAGCGGTGGTCGAGGATATCCCCGGTGTGACCCGCGACCGTGTCTCCTACGAGGCATCGTGGGCCGGACGGCGGTTCATGGTGCAGGACACCGGCGGTTGGGAACCCGACGCCAAGGGTCTGCAGCAGTCCGTGGCTCGCCAGGCCGAGATCGCGATGAAGACGGCCGACGCAATCGTTCTGGTTGTCGACACCACCGTGGGCGCCACCGCCACCGATGAGGCTGTGGCCAAGGTGCTGCGGCGCTCGAAGACTCCGGTGTTGTTGGCGGCCAACAAGGTTGATGACGAGCGGCTGGAATCGGAAGCGGCTGCCCTGTGGTCGCTGGGACTGGGGGAGCCGTTCACGGTGTCCGCCGCCCACGGTCGCGGTACCGGTGACCTGCTCGACCGGATCCTCGAAGCCCTTCCTGAAACGCCCCGCGAATCCACCACGATGGGTGGCCCGCGCCGAGTTGCGTTGGTGGGCAAGCCCAACGTGGGCAAGAGCTCGCTGATGAACAAGCTCACCGGTGAAGAGCGTGCAGTGGTCGACAATGTCGCCGGAACCACGGTCGACCCCGTTGACGAACTGGTCGAACTCGGTGGACGGGTCTGGAACTTCGTCGACACCGCCGGCTTGCGCAAGAAGGTGACGCAGTCGAGCGGACATGAGTTCTACGCGTCGCTGCGTACCCGGTCGGCCATCGAGGCCGCCGAGGTCGCGGTGCTGCTGATCGACGCGTCGGAGCCGATCACCGAGCAGGACCAGCGTGTTCTGACGATGATCATCGAAGCCGGTCGCGCACTGGTGATCGCGTTCAACAAGTGGGATCTGGTTGACGAGGATCGCCGACTGCAGTTGGCCAAGGAGGTCGACCGCGACCTGTCCCGCGTGCCCTGGGCCCGGACGGTCAACATCTCAGCCCACACCGGTCGGTCGGTGGCAAAGCTGGTGCCGGCACTGGATACGGCGTTGGCGTCATGGGACAAGCGGATCTCGACCGGGCAGCTCAACAACTGGCTCAAGGATGTCATCGCGGAGACGCCGCCACCGATGCGTGGTGGTCGTCTGCCTCGCGTGATGTTCGCGACCCAGGCTGCCACCCGGCCGCCGACGTTTGTCTTCTTCACCACGGGCTTCCTGGAGGCCGGCTACCGCCGGTTCCTGGAGCGAAAGCTGCGTGAGGCCTTCAACTTCGACGGTTCACCCGTTCGGGTGAACGTCCGAGTTCGCGAGAAGCGCGAGCGCACGAAGTAGGACGAGACAGCTTGCACCCCTGCCCCGATCAACATTGTTGGTCGGGGCAGGGTTATGTTCAGGCAACTTTGAGCCACTTGAAGTTTCGCCATCCGTAGTCGATGTTGAACACCTGCGCCTCGGCAGATTCCTTATCGAACACGGTGCGGGCGCGTTGCAGGAACCATTCGGCGTCCGCGTCGCTGTTCGGATTCCACATCTCCGGGTTTGTGAAGTATTTGTCCGGGAAATGAGTGTTGTTGGGCTGCGGCAGATCCAGGCTTCCGCGTTGACGCCAACCGACCCGGCCCTGCCAACCCGGAGGGCCGTTATCTGCGTTGATGATTTCGGTGATCCATCCGGTATCACCGTCGTTGACCTGGGCATGATCGGGCCCGCAGACCAGGGTCAGCACGGTGATATCGGTACGACCACCTTTGGCCCACTCCCGAATGTGGTGGACCGCGCATTCGGAGGCCGGGGCATCACAGCCCGGACGAGAACAGCCCCGCTCCGAGGCGATCAGAGCGAGTCTCTGATCAGCGGTGGCCAGGCGTTCTTCACGACCCAAATACAGCGGACGATGCTTGTCGTCGAGCAACGCCAGGAACTTGCGGCTCACTCCGGCCAACTTCAGGGCGTCCTTGACGGCCAACACCCCACCGGATGCGGTGGTGGCCAGACCGGTTTCTTGTTCAAGTTGTTCCAACGTCATCGTCACGATGACCTGCGCCGGCAGACCCCGGTGAGTACCGAGTTTGCCCTGCCCGACAACCATTTCCATCAACTTCTTGAACGCATCATGATTGCGTTGTCCCGGAGTGCGGGTATCGCGCTCGGCTGCCGCGCGGAGTGCGTCTTTGTCTGCCTTGTCGGCGTTGCCGGTCGGTGAGTCCGGATCGTTGGGGTTGTTCATGCCCTTGGCTGCCCACTTCGCCGCCACCACATCCCACAATGCTTTGGTCGCCGGGTCGAGAGTGCCTTTGATCCCGGCCAAGTGATCCGCGCCTTGCTTGGATACCGACAACTCCCGCTTCTGCGCGCGGTCGCTGTCGTCGAACTCGCCGTCCGGGTTCAGATGGGCATGTAGGTGCAGACCAACCTTTTTCAGTTCGTCCGGATCCATCGTGCGGGCGGCCTCGGCCATCAGCCTTTCTCCGTCGGACCACAATTCGAGGTTGCTGCGAATACTGCCGGGCAGGTTACGCAAGGTGTCGTCGATGACGTTGTAGTGCGCCACTCCGATCGCACCATCACGCAACGCCGACCACGTGTTCGGGTACACCGGTGCAACCACCTCGCCGGATGGGGTGTGCCATTCACCCAGCCGTTCAGCCCTTTTCGACCGGGCACTGGCCTGGGCCGCCGAAACGCGCAAGTGCTGCCGCAGAAACTTGTTGTGCTTGAGCCCTTGTTTTGCCGCCACCGATCGTTCGCGCAACTCGACCGCCACGCGGATTTTGATGGCTTCATCACGGCGGGTTTGGGTTTCGATCGCTTGGGCGAGTTCGACGGTCTCTTTGTCCGACAGGTTCGCGATCGATACGTCAACAAGCCTGCGGGACAACATCTCACGGACAGCAACGATCTCTTCCGTATCAAGGGCCATGCCCTCGATACGGTTGATGAGATTTGCCACCCCCGCGGTCATGGAACAGTTCTATCAGCACCCACCGACAAGTCCTTGACCAGGGGTTTTTCCAAAGGTGGTGCAGTCAGGCAAGTCTGGCTTGTATGTCGCCGATCGAGTCGACAAACCACACATGACGACCGCGGTTGGATTCGCGCACAAACGCGGCCAGCGACTCACTGCGTGAGACCTCCGTGGAGATGTCGCCGACGATGGCGATCACAACGCGGTACTGAACCATCTTCTGGAGGTACTCACCTGCGACGCCCGTACTGAGGTCCAGGAAGCCTTCTGGCAAACGATTGATGGGTATCGCGACCGCTGCCACCTTGTGTCCCCACGTTGCGCCGATGGCGTCGAGAGCTGCCACGGTTTCACCGGTGGCGGGATAGACCATCAGCTCATCGCCGTTTTGGGTCTGCTGGAACATCGTCATGAGAAGTTGCCTCCTTCAGTCAGGTCGCGGAGCAGGATCAGGACGTCTGCGGTGTCGCTGATGCTGCCTTGCGCAATCACTTTCAGTGAGCGGCCGTCGGGGCCGGGGGCCGTGGTCAGGCGTAGTGGGTGACCGCGGTCCCGGCCGCCCGCCGCGGCGGTGAGCACTGTGGCGATGCGGTCCCAGTCGCCTGGTTTGAGGTTCTCGAGGTCGACAACAACCGTGCTGTGCTCGGTGACCCCCGCTTCTGCAGGTGACTCGGCCGTTGGTCCCGGGACGGTGTTACCTGCACCTGCGACGAACGCGGCCAGATCCGTTCGGGTGATCCGATACTGCTTGCCCACGCGGGCGGCACGGAGCCGCCCATCACGGATGTATGCGCGGATGGTTCGCACATGCAGTCCGAGCTCATCGGCCACCTCGTCGGCGGACAGGTAATTCGACGGTGTCACAGTAGGTCAATATACAGACAGATAGGGATGTTTAGGTAATTCGTCGGAGGAGCTGATGTGGGTGATTGTCGGACCTGCTGGATTTCCCGGCGCGCTGACGACTGAGGCTCGACAGGGCTTCTACCAGGCGACTTTCGCTGCGGGTGGTGCCTGAGGTAATCTCATTCAGCGCCCTTAACGGGGAGTGCCACGGGCTGTGGCGCAGCTTGGTAGCGTACTTGACTGGGGGTCAAGTGGTCGCAGGTTCAAATCCTGTCAGCCCGACAGAAGTCAGAGCAGGTCAGAGGCGGTTTCGGAGAAATCCGGAGCCGCCTTTTTCGTGCACGGATCAGCTCCAGATCTCCGTGAACGACACAACGCGACCCAGGATCTGTTCTGCTGCCCGATGTCCCGACTTCAGCGCGCCGGTCACCGTCGCGGGGTCGTCGGTCCAGGTGGCCTCGCCGGCAAGGTGCAACACGCCGTCTATCGGCGTGGACAGGACATTGTGATCCTGCCGGTCCGAGCCGACCGTCATGTACGCATACGAACCGCGCGCGTAGGGATCGTCCTGCCAGCGAGTGACGTGAACCCGGTCCGGTTGCACAACGCGGTCGCCGTATAGCCCTCGCAATGCATCGAGAACAGAGTCGGCGATGCGCGTATCCGACCATTCGCGAGTCGCTCTGGCGCAGGGGCCTGCCGCGAACGTCAGGAGCGTCGGTGAACCGTTCAGGGCGGTCATGTCGTACCAGGAATGCCACCACCGACCGGCCTCGCCCTGTCGGCGAATCGCATAGACGTCGTCGTCCCAGAATTTCTGCGGAAACCGCAGGACCACCTTCTCGAATGCGTTCATCTCCAGCCGATTCAAAGCACCTGAGAGCGGTTCGGGCAGTGGCGGATCGAACACGAACTCGGGCGACTTCAGCACTCCGATCGGAGCCGTGATTACAACCCGGCCGGCCGAGAAACGTCCCCGGCCGGTCTCGATGGTGACACCGGTCGGCGACCACCGCACGCAGGTGACAACGTGGTCCAGTCGCACATCGAGGCCCTTCGCCAGCTGTACGGCGAGTTCGTCGTAGCCGTCGGGGAACACCACTTCGTCGCCCTCGATCGCATCGTCGTCGAGACCGTGCGCGTCGAGGTCGTCGATCCACACACCCAGTTGTTCCTCGGCCCGGTGTTGCAGGAACTCGCGGACTCGCATCGAACGGTCCTCGTCCCACTTCAGTTGCGCCAAGGTGCTTTCCACCGCCTCGCCGAAGGAGGTGTGCAGCTCCGCGGAAGAGATGGTGGTCGCCAGCTGATCGCTGAACAAATGGATGTCCGCCGAGAAACGCTGGGCGGCTTCGTCACCCAATCGCGAGCCGGCGGGGGAGTAGTAGGCGATGGGCCGCCCATCGGGCTGATAGCTGCCGACGGTGAACTCAAGCGTGCGCATACCGAAGGCCTTGACGGCATCGGCAACCGGATTCCCATCGACCCCGTGGATCCAGGACGCGCCGTAGTCGACGACCTCACCGTCAGCGCGGGAGGTCCACACGCGCCCTCCGAGGCGGTCTCGGGCCTCCAGGATCGCCACCCGTTGGCCGTTGTCGGCGAGGATTCGCCCGACGGTCAGTCCGGCGATACCGGCGCCGACGATCAGTGTGTCGAAGTCTGTCAACGGAGTTCCGATCTGTCGGTGCGTGAATGCGATACCAGCCGCGGTGCCGGCTGCTGCCTTTCTGATGAGTTGCTCACGATTGCTCCCGCGAACACCACCATGTCGTGCGCCCGCCGACGGTGCCGCGTGACATCGGCGCCCCACACCGGGGGCACACGGCGCCGGTCTTCCGATACGGGATGATCTCCCCGGTGTGGACGCCGCCCTTCTTGGTAGCGGATCGGATGGCACGGCGCAGGGCAACACGTAGGTTGTCGAGGTCGTCGGTGCTCAGGGTCTTGGCGCGGCGTGTCGGCGACAGCTCGCACTGCCACAGGACCTCGTCGGCGAGCAGGTTCCCGATCCCGGCGATGGCCGCCTGGTCGAGCAGCCTGGCCTTGAGAGGCGCTCCGCTGGAACCGATCCGATGCCGAAAGTCCTCGCGCGAGATCTCCGCGGCATCCGGGCCGAGTGCGTCGATATCGGGTTCCAGGCGCACGCGGCCGAGGCGGCGTTTGTCGAAGAGTCGGAGTTGGCCTCCGTCATCGAACGTCATGGCGAAGCGCGTCCACTCGGGTTTGTCGGTGTCCCGCTCACCGACGTGCGGATCGCCGCCGCCGTAGATCGAGGTCTGCTCACCGTCGGGCGCCGTGACGATGATGCGCCCGCCCATACCGAGGTGGATGCCGAGCCTGGGACCCGCTGACCCGTCCGCGGTCTCGGTCTCGCACCACATGGCTTTGCCGCGACGACGGGCTTCGGTGAGCCTGCCGCCCTTCAGCGCCCGGGCGATCTCACCCGGGCGGTGCGGTCGACACTCGAACGTGTCGGTGTCATCGATATCGACGATGACCCGGTTCAGCGCCTTCTCTACGACCTGTCTGGCGTTCTCGACCTCGGGAAGTTCCGGCATTCGTCCGGTATACCCGGCGCGGCGCACTCATGTGCGGAAGTCGCGGGTGCTCAGCATGGCGCTATCACGATCGGTGAGCGCGCGTTCCAAGTCTGGTCCTCGGGCTGTGGCTGTTCGTGGTCAGAACAGCGTGGGCGGAGTCGCGCCCTCGAAGTCGAGTAGCCATCGTTTTGTCTGCAGGCCTTGCCCGGTGTCGCCGCCCGAGTAGCCGCCCAGGCCATCGGCGGCGACCACTCGGTGGCACGGGATGAGCAGTGGCACAGGGTTGACGCCCATGATGGTGCCGATGCTTCGCGCGGAGACGCCGGTACTGCTCCGCGCTGCGAGTTCGCCGTAGGTGATCGTCGCTCCTCGCTTCGCGGTCTTCTCGAGTGTGGTGAGGACGGCTCGGGCGACGTCGGACATGTCGTGCATGTCGATCGGAAGATCGAACTCGGTCAAGTTCCCGTCGAAGTAGGCCTGGAGCTGGGCAAGCCCCTCGACAAGTAGATGATCATCGGGCGCATTTCTCGATGGCGGAGGAGTCCACCGCCACGCCACCCGCACGATCGCCTCGCCGCTACTGGCAAGGGTGATCGAGCCGATGGGCGTTGACAGCGAGCCCGAGGTGATCCCGTCAACCCGCTCATCTTCGTGCGTCATGTGGGCCGAGGATAGTCTCGAAAGTTCGTGACGAGACGCCAGCTATTTCAAATCAGAGTCCGTTTACGTCCGCGAATCGATCGTGCGTCGGGTCGGTTTGGATTTCGAGTTCGATCAGATCGGCGGCTCGTTGAGCCGTCTCCGCGCCGCAAAGCGAGCCGATCAAAGCTGCGGTCATGTCCATGCCCGCCGCGACACCGGACGAGGTCCAGCGATCACGGTCCTGCACCCAGCGGGCACGGGGGAGCCACGTCACCGTGTTCCCGTGTTCCTGTGCCCATCGGAACGCCACCTTGTTTCGAGGTGGCTTGGTACCCGTCGAGGAGCCCGGCAGCCGCAAGCACCGCAGAGCCCGTACATACCGACGTCACCAGTCGGCATTGCGCCGCGTACTGGCGCAACCAGTCGAGGAAATCGTTGTCCGACACCAGTGATCGGGTTCCGATCCCTCCGGGGATGAGCATGATGTCGGCAGGTGGCGCGTGGTCGTATGTACGACTCGCATTGACAGTCACGCCCTGGGAGCTGGCAATCGGCCGCGTCGCGGGCCCGAGGAAGCTGACGTCGAATTCGTCCGGCAGAACACTGAGCAACTCGACCGGACCGAATACGTCGAGCAGTTCAAAGCCGTCGAACAAAACAATGGACACTGTGCGTTGGGGCATGCGACGACATTACCGCCCGATTCTGGGAACAACGGACCTATTAGATCTCTTTGATTGACTGGCGTGAAAGCGAGGCTTGACCGCATTTACCCGAACCGCGTCAGACGAGATCGACTGTGCAACAAGGAATCTAGTTCCATGGGTTAAACGGGCGTAGGTCTGAATCCCGTCAGTGGGACAGAATTGTGCCAGATAAGCTGTTCTTGTCCGGAATGCGGCTTCTTTGCTGTTACGCTCCACGCATTCGCGACGTTGCATGCTTCGAGCGTCGATGTTCAATCGACCTGAAAGTGGCCGTCGACATGCCGGAAATAACGACGTCAGCCCGATGGACTGTGCTGATGCTCTCCGTGGCAAGCCTTTTGATCGTGACAGCGTGCACGGAGGCGGATAGCGCATCAACCGCGGGCCCGTCGTCCTCCGCTGCCGGCTCGGGGATGCTTCCCGGTTATCAGGATCAGACCACGTTGGAGTTCTCGCCGTTGATCATCAGCGTGCTCTCTCCGGAGGTCATTCCGGTGAAGGGGTCGGACGGGCAGTATTACGTCGCATATGAACTCAGCGTCTTCAACGCCGCGCCGCGCGATGCGACGATGACGACGATCGAGACCCTTGCCGAGAACGAAGGTGGGGAGGTCCTCGCAACGTCGGACCAGCAGGAGATCGCCGCCAATACGATGCTGGTGGCCAGTACCGCGGTCGGAACGTCTGATATCCCGGCGGGCCGGACCGCGATCGTCGTCGCTCGCGCGGTTTACCCGACGGCAGAGGCGATTCCGGCAGCGTTCACCCATCGAATCGCCGCCACCTTTGCTCCCGCGGCACCCGACGCGCCGCGACTGGCCTCGAAGTACCCCGACGAGGTCGAGCAGATCGGGGGCGCGGTGACAACGAGTTCGGAATCACCGTTGGTGATCGGGTCGCCGGTGGCGGGCGACAACTGGTTCGCGAACAACGGATTGGATGCGGCGGCGCTGAACGCTCACAGTGACGTGGTGATCCCCGTGGGTGGACGGGTCGCTGCTGCAGAGAGATTCGCGATCGACTTCATGGGGATTGATCCGACAACGATGACGTCGTACCGCGGTGATCCCACCTTGAACGAGAGCTACCTCGCGTTCGACCAGCCGCTCCTCGCGGTGGCGGATGCGACGGTCGTGCGCGTGGTTTCCGGGCTGCCCGATGTCGCACCGAAGACCCTTACACCGGTCGACGTGATCGATGATGCCACTGGAAATCAGGTCGTCCTCGACCTTGGCGATGGCGTGTACGCCCTGTACGCACACATGAAAGACGGCCCTGCGATGGTGAAGGTCGGCGACAAGGTGACGAAAGGCCAGGAGATCGGACGCCTTGGCAATTCGGGTAACACCAGCGAAGCGCACCTGCATGTTCAACTCCAGCGAGGCAGCGTGCTGTCGGCGGAGAACGTGGCATGGGTGATCGACAGCTTCACTGTCACAGGCGTACTGGGACCTGATGGCGACAGTGTCGTCGCACCTGCGGTGGCGGGTGTGCGAACCAACGAAGTTCCTGTGATGGGCACCATCTCCCAGTTTCCCGCACTCTGAGGATAGGAACTTCTCGTGAGCCGCGGGATGAACGCCGACCGCGACGTCATCTTCGTCGACCAGCGCGGGACCATGCACAGCGAGCCGCAGATGAGCCCACCGGATTCTACGGTGTCGTGACGTCGGCAATCGCAGGCAATCCCTCGTGGGCGGAACACCTGCGGACTACTCTCGGGCCATGTCGTTCGAGGTTCCGCCGGATGCTTACGCCCGGTTCATGGGTCGCTACTCCGAACCTCTGGGCGCCGTATTCGCTGATGCCGCCGGGGTCGGGGGAGAGCAGCGCGCACTCGATGTCGGGTGTGGTCCGGGAGCACTCACCGCGCATCTGGTGTCGCGACTCGGGGTCGATCACGTGTGCGCCGTCGATCCGTCGTCGTCCTTCGTCGACGCCACTCACGCCAGATTTCCCGGGATCGATGTTCGCCCGGCGGTAGCAGAGGACCTACCGTTCGAGGCGAACTCATTCGACGTGACGCTCGCGCAGTTGGTCGTGCATTTCATGACCGATCCCGCACTCGGACTCACCGAGATGGCCCGCGTGACACGGCCGGGCGGGACGGTCGGAGCCTGCGTCTGGGACTTAGGCCCGAACGAGCGAGGCCCGATCTCGCTGTTGTGGAGGATGGTTCGCGAACTGGACCCGGATGCTCAAGATGAGTCCGACCTCGCAGGCGTCCGGCAGGACCAATTGGCGTCACTGTTCAGTAGCGCCGGAATCCGCGATATCGAGCCCAGCGAACTCACTGTCTGTGTGACATACGACAGTTTCGACGAATGGTGGGAACCCAACACCTACGGGATCGGGCCCGCGGGTATCTACGTCGCCGGACTTTCGCCGGAGCGGCGAGACGCTTTGCGCGAGCGATGCGCCGCTGCCCTGCCGGATGCGCCTTTTGATTTGGAGGCCACTGCCTGGTGTGCGGTCGGCAGGTCGCGGAACGCCTGACCACCGTCATTCGGGCTGGTCCTCACGTGAGACATCCACGGCATTGTCGGTTCCGAATATGGGGTGAGAAACTTCAGATACCCGAGTGAACGAGGTATGCATGACCGACGACCTGGTCGTCCTGGCCGACGCCGACGGACAACCGTGTGGGACCGCCGACCGGACGACCGTGCACACCACGGATACGCCGTTGCATTTTGCCTTTTCTTGCCATCTGGTGGACGAAGGTCATCTCCTGATGACCCGACGCGCGTTGAGTAAGCGCACCTGGCCGGGTGTGTGGACGAACTCATTCTGCGGACATCCGCGACCCGGTGAGTCGGTCGAGGACGCAATCCACCGATATGCGCAGCGCGAGTTGGGTATCGACGTCGAGGGGTTACGGTGCGTGCTGCCGGACTTCCGCTACCGGGCGGTCGACGCCAGTGGTGTGGTGGAGAACGAGATATGCCCGGTCTTCGTCGCGAGTCCGGTGGGAGAACTCCGCCCGGACCCCGTCGAGGTCGCGGAGTACGCCTGGTCCGCCATCTCCGACGTGTGGACGCTCGCCGAACGCACCCCTTGGGCGGTGAGTCCGTGGTTCGTCGAACAGGTCCGCTCATTGCCGGGACCGGACCCGTACGGTCGCGTTGCCGAAAGCCCATCCGGATTGCCCGCCGGCCCGAATAGAGGGCAGTAGGTGAGTACGAGAGCAAGCGATCCGAGGGCAAGGACAGGTCTGATGGTTCAAACACGGAGGCGAAACGTAGACGCGTTGCAGCCCTATCTGCGGTACGACGCAGCCGCTGACGCCAGTGCCGCGCTGGTGATTCGCCGGTACTCGTCGTCTTTCGGGCTCGCGACGCGGTTGCTCGGCGGGCAGGTCCGACAGGATGTGTGCAACATCTATGCGCTGGTACGGGTGGCCGACGAGGTCGTGGACGCGCCGCGGCCGGGTCAGGGCAGCGTTGATCGGCTGATCGAACTCGACAAGCTCGAGCAGGAAACGTACGCGACGTTGGAGACCGGGTCGAGCACCAATCTTGTTGTCCACGCGTTCGCGCGCAGTGCCCGGCGGGTCGGCATCGGACAAGAGTTGATCGCCCCCTTCTTCGCGGCGATGCGCTCGGATCTCCAGCACGTGGACCACGATTTCGCGAGCCTCGCGACTTACATCTACGGCTCGGCAGAAGTGGTCGGCTTGATGTGCCTGCGGGCCTTCGTCGCCGGTGAACCGAACCCGGCGCCGCTCTACGACGAGCTCGCTCCCGGTGCCAGGAGACTTGGCGCGGCCTTCCAGAAGATCAATTTCTTGCGAGATTTCGGCGACGACACCGACGGGCTCGGACGGCGTTACCTCGTCGGACTCCAGCCTGACGAACTCGACGAGGAAATCTGGCACAACTGGATCGACGACGTCGAACTGGATCTGTCTGCGGCCGCAGAGGTCATTCCCTGGCTACCGCGCGGCTGCCGTGTGGCGGTGTGCACCGCCCACGATCTGTTCGCTGAATTGACCCGCCGCCTGCGGGCGACGTCACCGGCCGAGGTGCGGCGCCGCAGAGTGCGCGTGCCCACGCCGGAGAAGATGCGCATCGCTGCCTCGGCCGCGCTTCACCGCGGTCGACCTGTCATTTTCGAGAAAGAGAGCAGTCTTTCGTGACCGCCACACCGAAAAAGGTAGTCATCATCGGCGGTGGTGTTGCCGGGTTGGCGACTGCCGCCCTGCTCGCGCGAGACGGACACGACGTCGACCTGGTCGAAAAGAACGATGAACTCGGCGGCCGTGCCGGGTCATGGGAGCACGAGGGTTTCCGCTTCGACACCGGCCCCTCCTGGTGGCTGATGCCGGAGGTGTTCGACCACTTCTTCGAACTGCTGGGCACCTCGACCTCAGAGCAGGTCAAGCTGGTGCGTCTCGACCCCGGGTATCGCGTGTTCTTCGAGGGCTTCGACGAACAGATCGACGTCGAGGGCGACGAATCGAGCAATCTCTCGATGTTCGAAACCATCGAACCGGGCGCAGGCGTAGCACTGAGCCGTTACCTCGACTCCGCCCGCAACGCATACGACATCGCCGTGAAGCGCTTCCTGTACACCAGTTTCGACTCTCCGCGCGCTTTCCTCAGTCGCGAGGTACTGCGAAACCTTCCGACGCTGGCGGTGCTGCTCACCAAGTCTCTTGAGTCGTTTGTCTCGCAACGGTTTTCCGATCGGCGGTTGCAGCAGGTGCTCGGCTATCCCGCGGTGTTCCTCGGATCATCACCCGAGCGCACGCCGGCGATCTATCACCTGATGAGCTGGCTCGATCTGGCCGATGGTGTCCGCTATCCCGATGGCGGCTTCACAACGTTTGTCGATGCGCTCTCCAGGCTCGCCACTGAGCAGGGGGTGCGGGTGCACACCGGTACGTCGGCGACCGCGATCCTTACGCGGCCGCGAAAAGGCCGAGCGCGCACGGGACGCCGCCGACATGAGGTTGTCGGGGTTCGGGTGCAGGATCGCCGCGGTGGTGAACGTGAAATCGCAGCAGACATCGTGGTCGGTGCCGCGGATCTGCACCACGTCGAGACCAAACTCCTGCCGACCAACCTGCAGACATTTCCCCAACGATGGTGGGACAAGGCGACATCGGGGCCCGGAGCGGTGCTGGCCTATCTCGGTGTGCGTGGCGATTTGCCTGAGCTGGCACATCATTCGCTGTTTTTCACCGATGACTGGACGACGAACTTCGACGCGATTTTCGAGCAGCCCACCCATATGCCGGATCCTGCGTCCCTGTACGTGTGTCGGCCGTCCGCGACGGACGACTCGGTGGCGCCTGCCGACCACGAGAACGTCTTCATCCTGGTTCCGTCGCCCCCGGACCCGAGTCTTGGGCACGGCGGTATCGACGGTAACGGTGATCCCGACATCGAAAAGGTCGTCGACCAGGCGATCGCGACGGTGGCGCAATGGGCGGGGATCCCTGATCTTGCCGAGCGGATCGTGGTGCGCCGCACCGTTGGACCGGCCGACTTCGTCGACGACGTCAACTCGTGGTCGGGCAGTGCGCTCGGACCGGCACATACGTTGCGCCAGAGCGCATTCCTGCGCGCAACCAACCGATCGCGCAAGGTTGAGGGTCTGTTTTACGCGGGTTCGAGTACGCGTCCGGGGATCGGCTTGCCGATGTGCCTGATCAGCGCCGAACTCATCCGCAAGCGACTGCGGGGCGACCGGTCGGTCGGGCCGTCCAGCTGAACCTCGCTCGGTGAATCCCCGCCTTCCACGAGGGCATCGGGATTCACCGGACCGGCGGCCGGTCGGCCGGACCGATGAGGTCTGAGACGATTCGCGCCGACATCATGACCAGCGGGAGTCCGCCTCCGGGATGAGCCGAGCCGCCCACCAGGTAGAGGCCGGGTACCGGTGAGGTGTTCGGCGGCCGAAGGAATGCCGCGCGCGCCCCGTTCGACGACGACCCGTAGATCGAACCGCCCGGAGTCAGTGTGCGCCGCTCCAGATCGGCGGGTGACACCACGATCCGGTGGCGTACTTGCGATCGCACATCGAGGCCGCGGTCGGCCATCACCTGCATCACGTGATCGGCGTGCGCGTCGACGACTCCCGGTGCATCCCAATCCATTCCGTGCTCGGGATCATGGCGGGCCGCGTTCACCAGCACAAACCATGCACCCGTCCCGGGACCGGGAACGATGGCGGGGTCGTCGGGTGCCGAGATGTACACCGTCGGACGATCCACTGGCCGCGGGGGTCCCTTGAACCCGAAGACCGCATCGAACTCGGCGTCGTAGTCCTCGGCGAACAGCACCGTGTGGTGGGCCACCTCGGGTGGATCGTCGAGCGCGAGCAGGATCGCAAACCCCGACAACGACGGCGTGGCGCTGCGCAGGCGCGCTGCCACCCGGCGGGTGGTGCGCGAGGGGATGAGATGTTCATACACCTGTGTGGCATCGGCGTTCGCGACCACAAGATCCGAGCTCCGGACGGTCTCATCCGCGAGCTGTACTCCGGTGATATGTCCGCTCGAATCCGTGGTGAGGCGGGTGACCTCGGTATTGCATTCGATGGTCCCGCCGAGAGCAATGAACCGATCGCGGATCGCGGTGGCGATCACGCCAAGGCCGCCTGCGATGTACCACGACCCCCACGCCTGCTCCGACCACGGAACCGACGCGAGGGCCGCGGGCGCGCGCCGGGGATCGGATCCGGTGTAGGTGGCGTACCGGTCGAGCAACTGCACAAGACGTGGGTCCTGCACGTAGCGGCGACCGAGTCCGCGCAGAGAACGCCACGGTGCGATGGTGGCGAGGTCAGACCATGCCCGGAACCCGCCGAGTAGCCGCCGGATCTCCAAGGGAGACTCCAGGAATGGTTCATGCGTGACGTCCCAGATAGCCTCCGACCGCTTGAGCAACGCCGACCACTGCGCCCCACGGCCAGGGCCCAGCATCGCATCCATGGCGGCAGGGATCTCCTCGAGCGAGCCCGGCATGTCCAGCTCTGTGCCATCGGGGAACCGGTATCGAGCGGCCGTCGAAAGCCGTTGCAGCGACAGCGCATCGTGCACTGATGCGCCGGTGGAGGTGAACAATTCTTCGAGCACATGCGGCATCGTCACCAAGGACGGACCGGTGTCGAAACGAAAACCGCCGTGTTCGATGACCCCGAGCTTGCCGCCGATGTCGGCAGCCTGCTCGAGCACGGTGACGTCATGTCCGCCGGCCTGTAACCGCAATGCGGCAGCCAGACCGCCGACTCCGGCACCGACAACGATGACCCGGCTCATCTCTTCACCACGATCGATCGACCTTTCCACTGTAGGAGCCCCCTGCGGCGCGCGACCGCGGAATCCGCTGTGAGGGCGGCAAACGTGAGGACCGAGACCGGATGGGCCAACGCGTCCGGCCAAGCTCGTCCACCGGTGGTACGCGCGGCGACCACCCGTGAGGTAACACCGGCGACGTATCCGACTGCGCCAGTGCGTGATCCGGTCAGTGCGCCCAGAAACGGGACCACATACATCAGCACGAGCAACGCCATGACCGCAAGTGAGCCCGGTGCCGAACCGAACGCGTTCCACAACGACTTGCCATATCCCGCGCGCACAGCGCGCCACCCCTCGTACATTCGACAGGTCGCGATCTGGCTGCCGTCCGCCGCGACTCCGCGACCGCCGGCCCGCTTCACTGCCCGCAAGAGTGCGATGTCCTCGAGTATTTCGTCGCGCACGGCGGCGTGTCCGCCTGCGCGTCGGTATGCGTCGGTGTCGACAACGATCAGCTGCCCATTCGCAGCCGACATGGACGGACGGGGCGATCGTTCGGCGATACCCAGGGGGAGGGTGCTCATCCAAGACCATTGCAGCAGTGGTTGCACCAGGCGCTCGCCGACCCCGACGGCAATCTGCCGGGGATAGGGGCTCAGCAGATCGAGTCCGGTTCGCCGCAACAACGCCACCGAGGACGTGAAAGCGCACGATTCGAGCACGACGTCCGCATCCACGAACACAAGAACGCCACTGGGCGGTGCCGATTGGGATTGGGCCAATTCGGAGAGCTGGTGGCAGGCCCATGGCTTGCCCAGCCACCCGGGCGGAAGGGGCGCCCCGTCGACGATCTCGAGCCGGGCATCGCGCCGCGCAAGCGCCGCGAGGACGGTACCGGTGCCGTCGGTGGATCCGTCGTCAAGCACGATGACCCGCGCCTTTCCGGGCCACTGGTCGACTGCGGCCAGGACGCCGGTCACGCAACGCTCCGCCACCGCCACTTCGTCTCTCATGGGGATGAGGACGGTCAAGGGTTCGGCATCCGCAGAGTCGGTGGGTACCGGTCGCCGGATCCGGATCGCGTTGTCGACGGTCAACGCCAGTGATGCCGCTGCCAACGCGGTGCCGATCGTCACCAATCGCTGCGCAATGTCATTGCGTCGCATCGAAGCTCTTCTGCAGCAAGTTTCTCCGCGGGTGTTGTCGAGTGTGAGGTCCTTCCTCCGACCATATCGACTCGGCCATCAGGATTGGCGCCACACACACCGCTCGACCAGACCGGTCAATGCTGTCCGGGTCAGATCATCGACCGGCAGCGACTCCACGATGCGCATCGCGTCGTCGGTCAGCTCGGTGATCTTCTGCTCGATTGCAGAGTCAGCTCCGGTTGCGACGAGCACGGACCGGATCGCTTCGAGATCGTCGTCGTCGACGTTCGGGTTGCCCAGACAATCGTGGAGTAGCTCCCTTTGCGACCAGTTACCTCGCGATTCGGCCACGGCCATCAGTAGCGTGCGCTTGCCCTCGCGGATGTCGTCGATCGCCGGTTTGCCGGTGACCTCGGGATCGCCGAAGACACCCAGCAGATCGTCGCGAAGCTGAAACGCTTTGCCCGCTGTCAGTCCGATCTGGTCGTAGAGATGCAGGAGAAGCTCGTCCGCTCCGGCCAGGGAGCCGCCGAGGCGGAGCGGATGGCTGATTGTGTATTTGGCGCTCTTCAACCGAAGGATGAGGTCGGTGCGAGACCGGGAGATGTCCGCTTCGGTCTGACTGAGCATGTCCAGATACTGGCCTGCGTAGGCCTCGTCACGCATCTGCGACCACATGGCCCGGACCGCGCGACGCGAATGGACGTCCAGGGAATCGGTGGCCATCACGGCCAGATCGTCGGACCATGACAGGCACATGTCGCCGACGAGGATTGCGACGGCCGAACCGTGATTGTCGCTGTCACCCAGACGATGCTGTCGGGCGTGGTCGTCGGTGAACTGTCGATGCATGGTCGGGAGTCCGCGACGGGTGTCGCTGTTGTCCATCAAGTCGTCGTGGATCAGTGCCGCGAGATGGAACAGTTCGATTGCCGCGGCCATCTCCGGAATCCCCGTGACCTGATCGCCGCCGGTCGCACCGTATGCACCCCACATACAGAACTGTGCCCGGATCCGCTTGCCCCGGGCCAGCGTGTCCGTGATCGCGGTGGTCAGCGGCGCGACTTCTGCACTCAGGCCGCGTAAGAAGTTGGAGTGATCGAACACGTGAGTGCTCAGGGCCTCGTTCGCGAGTGCCGTGATCTCACGGTGCCGGTCGCGGACGAGCTCATCGATGGTCGGCGTGATGGTCGTCTGGTGCTTCATCGACTGCATATCTCGTTCTCCGTGTCCGGGCGTCAGTTCGGCAAAAACTTGGTGCACTGACCGTTCGGAACAGATGGCGGTATCGGATGGGTGCTGATCACGATGACGATGGTGATTGTGACGTTGAAGCCGATCTCTGAAGCCGCCGTCAAAAGCTAGGTGGCGGCAGCGCCAAACCATCGGGGCAGGTGATCGAGGAGTTCTTGCTGGTCGTCGCCGATCCAGGCCACATGACCGTCCGGGCGCAGCAATACCGCGGGCACGTCCAACTCTTCGCTTGTGTCGACGACGTGGTCGACCCGATCTGCCCAACCCGCTGCCGACAGTCGGCCGGCCTGGTCGAGGAGTAGCCCGCGACCGTCATGCATCAGCCCGTAGAGGCGACCGTTCTTCAGCTCCAGGTCGCGCAAACGCCGGCCGACGAGCTCATGGCCCCCACCGAAGTCGTAGCGGATCCCGATGGCTGTGATGATCTCGGTGATGAACGTGTTCGCATCGTCGAAGTCCATCAGTGACGAGAACAGTTCCCGCAGCGCGGTCGCGCCGGGATCAGTTGCCATCAGCGCCATCTGGGCCCGGGTGTTCTTCAACACGGCCGCGCCCACGGGATGTCGTTCGGATTCGTAGGTGTCCAGCAGGTCTTGTGGTGCCCAGCCGTTGATCTCGGCGGACAACTTCCAGCCGAGATTGAATGAGTCCTGAATACCGAGGTTCAGTCCCTGGCCGCCGACCGGCGGGTGGATGTGCGCCGCGTCGCCCGCCAGAAACACCCTGCCGACCCGATACCGGTCGGCCTGCCGGGTGGCGTCACTGAATCGGGACAACCATCGCGGAGAATGCACACCGAAGTCGGTGCCTGCAGTCGCCCGCAGCTGTTGTCTGAGTTCGTCCAGAGTGGTTGGAGTGGTGCGGTTCTCGGCCACCGCCGCCGCGGGTACGACGACCCGGTACAGACCGTCACCCAGCGGTCCGACGCCGAACCGCAGCTGAGTTTTACGGATTTCGGTCATCACAGCGACGAGAGTCTCTGGATCCGCCGTCAGCTCAACCTCACCCAACAGTGTGTCGACGCTGGAGTTTTCGCCGGGAAATGCCACGTCAAGGAGTTTGCGCACCGCGCTCCGGCCGCCGTCGCAGCCGACGACGTAACGCGAGCGCAGTGTTGTCCCGTCGGCCAATTCGACGCTCACTCCGTGGTCGTCCTGGTCCAGTCCGACCAGTTCACGGCCGCGCTGGATCTCGGCCCCGAGTCCGATGGCGCGCTGCGCCAGTAGTCGGTCGGTGACAGGTTGCGGGATTCCGAGAACATAGCCATGCGCGGTGTTCAGATGGTTGGGCGGTGGCTTGGCAATGCCCGCGAAGAATCCGCCGACCGGGTACTTTTTGCCCGCTTCGAGAAACTGTTCCAGCACACCGCGCTGATCCAGCACCTCGATGCTGCGCGCGTGCAGACCGAGCGCGCGGACGATCTTCGTCGGCTCGGTGTCTTTCTCCAGGACCACGGTGTGCACGCCGTGTAATCGCAGTTCGGCCGCCAACATCAAGCCGGTCGGGCCACCGCCGGCAACGATCACATCAATCATCGAATTCCCATCAGCAGAGCCATATTTCACGACTTCGCAAATCCTGAGCACAGTGTGTTCTGGCTACGACGAGAGATTCTGCAGCACCACCGGGGTCTTGCGGCAAGCCCCCGGTTGCGCTATATCTTGGAAGAGGCAGGGATCGGGCAACCGACCTGCTTTTGTGCTTGTCAGAGCTTCTTCAGGGTGCGCACAACCTTTAGGAAAGGCAAGTTCGACTCGGCGGTTTTGCGCAGGCTCGGCTGCAAGAGGCTGATATTGATCACGACGATGTACTGCATTCCGCAGTCGCGCAACTGCGCGACTTGTTCGGCAATCTCACTCGGCGTTCCGGTCAAAAAGATCTCCCGAATGAGTGATGCCGGGACCCGTGCCGCATGGGACAGTGCTGTTTGCTTGTCCAGCGTGAACGGCAGGTGATCCTGAGGGCCGGTGAAATCGGCTCCTAGTGGATGTTGCACACCGTGGCGCGCAAAGACCTCGCTCGGTGCGTACAGAGCGAGTGCCTTCAATGCCGTCGAGTCCAGTGCGCCATCGATGGACGCTCGATTTCGGCCGGTGACTACGGGCATCCACAATGCCGGCGTGATTCCCATCGGGTCGCGACCGGCATCAGAAGCGGCGGCGCGAACGACATCGAGGTGCTCCGCATAGTCCTTGGGCCGTGTGAACAAACTGGGGAACCATGCATCGGCGTAGCGTCCAACTGCTCTGAGCATTCGTGGACCGTGTGCTGCGATCCACACTTCAGGCCATCTTCCCCGGTAGGGAGGCAGTTCGAACAGCGCATCGTGGAGCGGGAAGAACGGCGAGTCCCTGTTGACGAGTTCGCCCTTGGAGTCCCAGAGTGCCCGAATGGTCGCGAGCGCTTCCTCGAACCGTGCGACAGGTTTCGACCACTCCACGCCATAGGGCTCGTTACCTTCGCGTTCGCCTGTCCCTATGCCGAGTATCGTGCGGCCGCGGGTCAGATGATGCAACGTGGCGGCCGCTGTGCGGTGACAGCCGGATTGCGACGTCCGGCATCAGTTACTCCAACTCCCAAGTTCAGGCGGCCAATTCGATTCCTCGCGGCGAGGTATCCGAGCGCAGTCCACGGTTCCATGAACGCGTCGGGCTTGGGGACGATTTTTGCCGCGCCGACGTACGCCGGCACCCATAACGACCGGGGGAACAGTCCATTGAGGTGATCGGGGACCCAGAACGAATCAGCACCGCTCGCAGCGGCCCCGACGTAGCTTGCTCGCGTCAGTAATTCGGCCCGCGATCTTGAGGCCACGATCATGTCCATAACGCCAACTCGAAGTCGCGACATCAGACGTCCCCTTGCAGTTTTCAGCTGTCCGGGTTTTGTGGCAATCAGCCAGTTGTATTCGTTGTTGTTTCGCCGATCGGGGCGACGTACTTCAGCTCATGAGTATGCCTGAGTGCGACGCTCTCACATTGCCCGATCGGGCAGACATTGCCGGCGCGATATCCGTGCGGTCGACTGTGCTGTGTACTGGGGTTACGACGCGGTGAGTACCTTGGAGAACAGGCTGGCGCCCTGCTTATCACGCAGATTCACCGTGAATGTCCGGTTCTCTGGGTCGATGGTCACCTCGCCGAAATGCTGAAAGCCCTCCGCAGGAGAGATGTTTGATTCTTTGGGGGCGTGTACGAACTCGTACTGGGCACCGAATGTGCCGTCCAATGGACTTTCGGGAAACGCGCCGGCGTTGAGTGGGCCGGACACGAATTCCCAGAAGGGGGCGAAATCGGAGTATCCGGCGCGACTCGGATCGTAGGAAATTGCCGCGGTGTAGTGCACGTCGGCAGTCAGGTACACGATATTCGGGACGTTCTTGGTCTCCGACAAGATCTTCGCGAACGCGATCTCGCGACCCAACGGTGCACCTGGATCGCCCTGGGCCACCGCCTCCATCGATTTTGGTCCGTTGCCGGGGTCGGTTGCCTTATCGGGCACCACAATGGAGATGGGCAGGTCGTTGGCGACGACCTTCCACCTCGCTTTCGACGTCTTCAGCCCGTCGATGAGCCACCGGGTCTGCTTCGCGCCCAACACCCCTTCTGGGCTGTTGGTACTCCAGGCATTGGGATTCGGGTCCTTGTAGCTGCGCATGTCCAGCACAAAGACGTCCAACTCGGGACCGTACGAGATCTTTCGGTACAACCGCCCGTCGACTGCCTCGCTTGGCAGCACCGGCTGCCACTCCTGCCAGGCCTGTGCGGCGAAACCGGCCAGCTTGTCCACATCGTTTTCGGTGTATCCCTTGCGGTCTTGTCCGGCCAATGATTCGCCGGGGAACCAGTTGTTCACCACTTCGTGATCGTCCCACTGCACCACCTGTGGCACGTGCGCGGCGAAACGGCGGTAGTTGCTGTCGGTCATGTTGTAGGCGTAGTTACCGCGGAAGTCGTCGAGTGTCTGTGCCACATGCGATTTCGCCTCCGATGTGACGTTGACATAGGTTCCGCCATCACTCTGCTGCTGAGTGCCGGGCACCGGCCCGTCTGCGTAGATCGCATCACCGGAGTGGATGAAGAAGTCCGGTTCCAGATCGGCCATCGCGCCGAAAATCGTCATACCGCCGAGGCTTTCGTTGATGCCCCAGCCCTGTCCGACAACGTCGCCAGACCAGAGGAAATGAACTGGTGCCGACTTCTGGGGGACGGTGCGGAATACGCCGGTCGCGGCCTCGGATTTCGCGCCGTCCTCGCCCTCCAAAGTGACGCGGTAGTGCACGGTTTGCCCTGGCTCGAGGCCGGTCAACCGAATCCGGCCGGTGCCGTCGGAGGTCGGGGACAGCACAGGTCCGGTGAATCGTTGTGTGTTGGCGAAGGACTCGGTCGCCGACGTCTCGACGATCATCGTCGATTGAGCGTCTGACCGTGCCCAGATCAGTGCGCCGTCCGTGCGTGGATCGCCAGAGGCGATGCCGTGGGTCAGGCGTGGACGCGCGACCACCAATCCGGTCGACAGCGGCGCCGCCGACGAACCTGAGTTTCCGCAGGCGGCAAGTGCGCCTCCGGCGGGAACAAGAAGGGCGCCGATGGCGGACGCGCGGAGCAGGGTTCGGCGGTTCATCACCGGAGTTTTCTGACGCATCGCTAAAGGTTGTCTTGGGTAGGAAGCGCATGACCGAACTCCAGGCACCCGGGCAGCGAACGGGAGATTTCGGACAGATGAAGCTTGCCGGCTCAGCCGAGACTGCCCTGATCAGCCGAGACTGCTTTGCGCGTGTCAGACCCACTGTCGTCGACCCCCGATAGGTTGTATAGTTGCGCAAGTATGCACGTATTAGACACGACGAGCCCAGGTGGGATGGGGGATCGTGCTTGAAGTTCTGGCTGTGCGAACGTTCCGCAGGCTGTTCGCTGCGCAGCTTGTCGCGTTGGTGGGCACGGGGTTACTGACAGTTGCACTTGGTTTGCTCGCGTTCGACATTGCAGGTAGCGATGCAGGCGCGGTGTTGGGTACGGCGTTGGCGATCAAGATGGTTGCGTATGTTGTTGTGGCGCCGGTGATGTCGGCGGTGGTCGATAGGATTCCCCGCAAAGTCGTGTTGGTTTCTGCGGATGGCGTGCGCGCGATGATCGCGATGCTGCTGCCGTTTGTGGATCAGGCCTGGCAGATCTATGGACTCATCTTTGTGTTGCAGGCGGCGTCGGCGACGTTCACCCCGGCATTTCAGTCACTCATCCCGTCGGTGCTCCCCAAGGAGGACGACTACACGCGGGCGTTGTCATTGTCGCGGTTGGCGTACGACCTGGAATCGTTGGCGAGTCCGGTGATCGCGGCGGGATTGTTGACGTTGATCACCTACAACTCACTGTTTGTCGGCACCGCACTCGGGTTCGTGCTGTCCGCAATATTGGTGGCCACCACCGTTCTGCCGTGTGTGCAACCGGGGGATCGGTCAGGACCGTTGATGCGTAGAGTTACCTTCGGATCTCGAATCATGGTGGCAGATCCTGTCTTACGCTCCCTGCTTGCGCTCAACATGGTGGTTGCCTGCGCGTCGGCGATTGTTCTCGTGAACACCGTTGTCTACGTGCGCGGAATGCTCGGCGGCTCCAACGCGGGCGTGGCCTTGGCGTTGGCCTGCTTCGGGATCGGTTCGATGGCAGCGGCCATCGGTGTGCCACTTCTGCTGCACGTGCTCGGGGTGCGCCGCGTGATGATCTGTGGCGCAGCCATTTTGCCGGTTGGCCTGGCTGTGACCGTGGTGATGCTGTACTCATCACCGCCACCCGCGGTGGGATGGACGGTGCTCGGCACGGTGTGGGTGGTGTTGGGTGTCGGAACCTCGCTGGTCAACACGCCGGCGGCGCGATTGATTCGGGATGGGTCCACGCAGCAGAACTGGGCTCAGGTATTCGCAGCCCAGTTCTCGTTGTCCCACGCGTGCTTTTTGCTGACCTACCTGATCGCGGGCTGGGTTGGATCGCAGGTGAGTCAGTCGGCGGCCGCGATCGTGTTGGCCCTGATGGCTACACTTGCCACCACTGGCGCGGCGCTGATCTGGCCGGCACGTCCGGTACATCCGGCGCACAGACCGGTAGGGGACAAACAGGATGCCCGGAGTGGCGCGACGTGAAAAGGGCGATGACTGCGATGGCAAAGAAGTCACCAGCAGTGCAGGACGTCCCGACAAGTCTGGCGCACCCAGCCGCGCCTGGTCAGGCACATCTGGACGCCGCGACAAGCACCTTTCGCATGCTCTCGGATCCAACTCGCCTGCATATCTTGTGGTTGCTCACCCACGGCGAGGCCGATGTCTCCGCTCTCATCGAGTCTTCTGGAGCATCGCGGACGGCTGTCAGCCAGCATCTGGCGAAGCTGCGATTGACCGGTTTGGTCGACACTCGTAAGGAAGGCAGACGTGTCATCTACCGGATCCGTGATGGCCATCTGGCACGCCTGGTCGCTGAGGGTATGAACCATGCTGATCACGTCGTCACCGGCGAACCCCCGCACGAGTAGGGCTTTGCCCTCGACCCAGCAGTGAACGCGTGGCACGATTGGACGCGTGACCAGCGCGCCCACTCATACGCAGAAGCTGACTGATCTCGCATTGCTGCGCCGCGTGCGCGACCGCATCGACAGGGAACACGCGCAGCCATTGAACGTGGAAGAACTCGCGCGTGGCGTGAACATCTCCGCCGGCCACCTGAGTCGTGAGTTCAAGCGTGCTTACGGTGAATCGCCCTACTCCTATCTGATGACCCGGCGCATCGAGCGCTCGATGGCCTTGCTTCGTCGCGGTGATCTGAGTGTCACCGAAGTCTGCTTCGAAGTCGGCTGCTCATCGCTCGGCACCTTCAGCACCCGTTTCACCGAGCTCGTCGGAGTGCCGCCGAGTGTCTATCGCCGTGAGTCGGCCGGCGGGTCCGCCGGGATTCCGTCATGTGTGGAGAAGCAGGTGAGCAGACCGGTCAGGAATCGAGAAGCGCGCACCGCCGACCCACAGCTAGCGTGAAACCCATGGAAATCACAATTCATTCAAGCTTCCTTCCGCACAATGATGCTGAGGCCGCGTTGGGCTTCTACCGCGACACGCTCGGCTTCGAATTGCGCAACGACGTCGGCTACAACGGGCTGCGCTGGCTCACGGTTGGTCCGGTCGGCCAGCCCGACGTGAACATCGTCCTGTCCCCGCCGGGTGCCGACCCCGGAACCACCGACGAAGAACGCCGGACCATCGAAGAGATGATGGCCAAAGGCACGTACGCGAGTCTGTTGCTGGCGACCAAGGATCTCGATGCCACCTTCGAGAAGGTGCAGGCCGGCGGCACCGAGATCGTTCAAGAGCCGACCGAACAGCCATACGGAGTCCGCGACTGCGCTTTGCGTGATCCGTCGGGCAACATGGTGCGGATCCAAGAACTGCGCTGAACTCCTGCGGCCGGGTCGCCGATGTCAGCCGACGGCGGCCGACATCGGGACCTGGACGTCGGCCCCGCCTTCCTCTGTGATGCGTGCACCCATTTGTGTGAAGGTCGGGGAGGTGATGAAACCACCCGCGAACAGTGCTTGACCTTGGCGGAACTCCGGGGATTCGGCGAGCATGTGTTCGGGCACGAACCCGAACACGTCGGCCAATTCTGCGAGATCACGCGGCGCGTTCATCCGCATCAGGCACAGGTTGTCGCACTGGGACAGCACGTTCGGGTGGATCTTCGTTGGGCGCTGTGTCGACAGGAGCAGCCACAGTCCGAACTTGCGTCCTTCGGCGGCGATCTGGACCAACTGATCGATCAGAGCCTTTTCGACAGCGGATGTCGCGACAGGCGGACAGATATTGTGCGCTTCGTCGATGACGATCAGGATCGGACGGCGTTCTTCCCGTTGTGCCCACAGTTGTTCGAGCACACTGAGTGCGGCCACTTTGGGTTCAGCTGCGTGCGAGAATCCGCCGAGGTCGAGAACGGTGGCGCGGGGCCGCGAGGCAACGATGTCGGTGACCGGCACGGCACCGCGAGACCAGAGGTCCCAGTCGAGCACCTGCAGGTTCTCGATGCGGGTGGCGAGTCGCTGCTTGCCGGGATCGTCGGAGTCACGTAATGAGGCCAGGAAGGTCTGCTCGTCAAACCCTCCGGCGGTATTCGCGTCGGCATGTAGGAGCACGTTGTACTCGTCGGCGTCCGCAATCGGATCGATCTGGAGCACAGCCGCTTTGGCCGCCATTGACAGGGCCAGGAACCGTGTTCGAAGCTGTTCGCTATTGTGGTTGGTGGAGTGCAGAACCCGGATATCGGATTCTGAGATCTTGCGGGCGACATCGGGGTCGGCGCCGTCGCGGATGTCCTGCAGCCGAGTGAAATCCGCATTCGGGTCGAGGATGAGCAGCGGCAACTCGGTGTGGAGGATCAGTTGTTCGAGAATCACTCCGAGGGCGTAGGTCTTACCTGAGCCGCTTTGTCCGCACCAGAACGTGTGCCGGTTGAACTTTGCGGCCGAGATCGTCACCTCGACATCGGGGTCATTCTTATCGGTTCCGACCTTCATGGTCACCATCGTTGCGCCTTTCTCCAGACTGTGCGGATCACAATATCCCGCAGGGGCTTCATGGAGATTTTCATAGGCCATGCCTGTTCGACTGAGTAAACGTCGGGCAACATGGTCGTAGTCCGGAAACGACGCTTGTCCGCAGATATGGAGACTTGACCAAACATGGCCACCAAGAAGCAGACCCAGTCGTCAGAAGTGCATGTGGCCGACAGTCACGACATGATTCGGGTGCAGGGTGCCCGCGTCAACAATCTGAAAGACATCAGCGTCGAGATTCCGAAGCGCCGGCTGACGGTGTTCACCGGGGTGTCCGGCTCGGGTAAGAGCTCGCTCGTGTTCGGCACCATCGCCGCGGAGTCGCAGCGGATGATCAACGAGACCTACAGCGCGTTTGTGCAGGGGTTCATGCCCACCCTCGCGCGGCCCGAGGTCGACGTCCTCGACGGTCTCACCACCGCGATCATCGTCGATCAACAACGGATGGGTGCTGATCCGCGGTCGACGGTCGGTACGGCCACCGATGCCAACGCGATGCTGCGCATCCTCTTCAGCCGAATCGGCAAGCCGCATATCGGCTCACCCCAGGCGTTCTCGTTCAACGTCGCGTCGATCTCCGGAGCGGGCGCGGTCACCATCGAAAAGGGTGGTCGAGAGACCAAAGAGCGTCGGAGCTTTTCGATCACCGGTGGTATGTGCCCGCGATGCGAGGGCCGCGGATCGGTCTCCGACATCGACCTGACCGCGCTGTACGACGAGACCAAGTCGCTCAACGAAAGTGCCATCACGATCCCGGGTTACAGCATGGATGGCTGGTACGGCCGCATCTATCGCGGCTGCGGCTATTTCGATCCCGACAAGCCGATCAGCAAGTTCACCAAGAAGCAGTTGAACGATCTGCTCTACCGCGAGCCGACCAAGATCAAGGTCGACGGGATCAACCTCACCTATGCGGGACTCGTCCCGCAGATCCAGAAGTCGTTCCTGTCCAAGGACGTTGACGCGATGCAACCGCACATCCGCGCGTTTGTGGAGCGTGCGGTCACGTTCACCACCTGTCCCGACTGCGACGGCACCCGGCTCAACGAAGGAGCCCGATCGTCGAAGATCAACAAGGTCAACATCGCTGACGCCTGTGCGATGCAAATCAGCGACCTTGCCGACTGGGTGCGCGGACTCAAAGAACCGTCCGTCGCGCCGCTGCTCACAACATTGCAGCGGACTCTCGACTCGTTTGTCGAGATCGGCCTCGGCTATCTCTCGCTGGACCGCTCGTCGGGCACGTTGTCGGGCGGTGAAGCCCAGCGCACCAAAATGATTCGACACCTCGGATCGTCGCTGACCGACACCACCTACGTCTTCGACGAACCATCCATCGGGTTGCATCCCCATGACATCGAGCGGATGAACACGCTACTGCTGCGTCTGCGGGACAAAGGAAATACGGTGCTGGTCGTCGAGCACAAGCCGGAGACCATCGCGATCGGTGACCATGTGATCGACCTCGGTCCGCGGGCAGGCAGCGACGGTGGCCAGGTGATGTACGAGGGCACGGTCGAGGGGCTGCGGGCCAGCGACACGATCACCGGCCATCACCTCGACGACCGGGCCTCGCTCAAGACCGAGGTGCGCACCGGCTCCGGTGTTTTGGAAGTCCGCGGCGCGTCCACCCACAACCTGCGCGACGTGGATGTCGACATCCCGCTCGGTGTGGTGGTTGTCGTCACCGGTGTGGCGGGCTCGGGCAAGAGTTCATTGATCCACGGTTCAGTGGCAGGCAACGAAGGCGTGGTCACCGTCGACCAGTCCGAGATCCGCGGCTCACGCCGCAGCAACCCGGCGACGTACACCGGCCTCCTCGAACCCATCCGTAAGGCGTTTGCCAAGGCCAACAACGTGAAACCGGCTCTGTTCAGCGCCAACTCCGAAGGCGCCTGCCCGACCTGCAAGGGCGCCGGCGTGATCTACTCAGACCTCGCGATTATGGCCGGTGTGGCCACTCCCTGCGAAGAGTGTGAAGGCAAGCGTTTCCAGGCCGCGGTACTCGATTATTTCCTCGGGGGACGCGACATCAGCCAGGTGTTGGAGATGTCGGTGGCTGAAGCCGAGACGTTCTTCGGTGATGGCGAGGCGAAAATACCGGCCGCGCACAAGATTCTGGAGCGACTGGTTGACGTTGGTCTGGGATACATCAAACTCGGCCAACCGCTTCCGACGTTGTCCGGTGGTGAACGGCAACGGCTCAAGCTGGCGACCCAGATGGCAGGCAAGGGCGGGGTCTATGTGCTCGACGAGCCGACCACCGGTCTGCACCTCGCCGACGTCGAGAACTTGCTCGGGCTGCTCGACCGGTTGGTCGACTCCGGCAAGTCCGTCATCGTCATCGAGCACCATCAGGCTGTGATGGCGCATGCCGACTGGATCATCGACCTCGGTCCCGGTGCGGGGCACGATGGCGGACAAATCGTCTTCGAAGGTTCACCGGCCGACCTCATTGCCGATCGGTCGACGCTGACCGGTGAACACCTCGCTGCCTACGTGGGGAGTTGAGCGACTTGCGCCGCGGACCCTCGGTAGCAGCTGACCGGGCTCACATGGCACTAGGGTTGTAGGGGAGTGGCAACGTCGTCCTACTTGGGCCGACGTTGTTGGAGCACCGGTCTGATCCCAGGGAGTTACGAAAAGTGAGCGACGACGTGCCACGTGATCGTGTGCCGACCAAGTGGGAAGAGATCACTGCGGCTGATCCCACACATTCGACTCGGTACGCCGAGCGGTTTCGGTCGATGGCTGCCAAAGGCCAAGACATCGTGGGTGAAGCGCGGTTGATCGATGCGATGCTGGTCCGCGGTGGGCGGATCCTCGATGCAGGTTGTGGACCGGGCCGTCTCGGTGGGCACCTGTATGCGACCGGGCATCAGGTGGTCGGGGTTGATGTCGATCCGGTGCTCATCGCTGAGGCCGAAGCGGATTATCCGGGCCCGACGTGGATTGTCGGTGATCTGGCCGAACTCGATCTGCCGGGCCAGGGGATAGCCGCAGACTTCGACGTCATCCTGTGCGCGGGCAACGTGGTCACGTTTGTTGCGCCGTCAACCCGACGCGATGTACTCAGCGGATTCGCGCGGCATCTGGCTCCAAATGGTCGGGTGGTCATCGGATTCGGTGCCGGCCGGGACTACGAGTTCTCCGACTTCTTCGCCGACGCCGAGGCGAGTGGTCTGGTGGTCGACCTGTTGATGTCCACGTGGGACCTACGTCCGTTCTCCGACAACTCCGACTTCCTGGTGGCGGTGTTCTCGAAGCCGCAGCAGTGACGAGTGCGTCTACGTGGGGCACTTCCCGCTGTATTTGTTGAGGCCAAGGCCCTTGTTGGCTTTCTTGCTGCGGCCTTTCGGTCCGTCGGCGGGTGAACGCACCCAGTTGCTCTTCGAGTCCAGGCCGGGCATCTTCTCGCTACCGACCCGGCTGTAGCGGGTTTCCCCGTCGACGGTCAAAACGCCGTCCTGGACATCGATGTGGGCAACAGTCGCCCAGAACGAGTTCTTGCTGTTGCCGACGTAGACCAGGATCTCGTCGGCATCAGCGTCAGGCAGACCACCTTTGCCGGCGCGACCGTAGCGGATCGCCACCCGTGGTCGACCGAACTTGTCGATGGCGCCACCGCCGTTGTCAACGCTCTGATAGATGTTGACGAGCAGGTCGCCATTCTCATTCGGGATGACCCGAACCTGTTCTGTGGCAGGCTTATTGCCTTTACCCGGACCTTTGCTGTCTCCGTAGTGGTGCATGAACGGCCACTTCTTCAGGTTTCCCTGATGGCCTTTGTCGCCGCTGATGACGACGTAGTCGTTGGTGACTTCGTTCCGGCAGAAGAAATACACATCAAGGTCGCCGGTGCCGTATTTCGTGACATTGCCGTTGTCGTCGTAGGTCGCGCCGCGGCCATCCCATTCCAGCCCGACGGTCAACACCCAGTTGGTGTCGCCCTGGGACTTTCGGAGATCGATCTTCGCGATCTGGCTTGGAGAGTCCTTGGTGAGAGCGACCTTCACCTTGTCGAATGAAATCGTGGACGATGCCGCCGGCTGCTGCGATTCTGTCGCCGCGACAGATTCCACGGGCGGAACCACGTCAGACGGGGTCAGATCGGGCGCTGCGGGTTCCTCGACATCGATGCCGTGCTCGATCGCGAGTGCAGCAAGACCTTGGCTGTATCCCTGGCCGATGGCGTCGATCCGCCAGCCGGCACCGCGACGGTACAGCGCAACAGCCTGAAGGACGGTCTCGGTTGTCAGGTTCGCAGGAGCGAAGCGAAACTGTTCGGAGCTACCTGCAATCTCGATCGAAAGTCCCGGTACCGCACCGAAATCGATGTTCTGGGCCTCGGTGCTCGCGGTGATGAGTATGCGGTGAATGTCGCTCGGAATCGCGGCGAGATCGACTGTGATGCTGTCGTCCGACGTCAATGTAACGCCGAAGGCCTTCGGGTTGTTGAAGAAGACGAAGTCGCCATCGGAACGTACTTTGCCGTCATCGGCGAGCAACACCGCAGCGATGTCGACCAGCCCGGATTGCCCGGTCGTGGATATGCGGACGACGTAACGATCATCGGACAGATCCGTTCTCGAGCCCTTGGCTATCTCCAGCACAGATCAGTCCCGTTCTGTAGTACCTGGTCAACGGTTCGTCGGTTTCGTTCATGTTGGCATACGGTCTAACCGCGCGAAGATAGCGTCGTTCGTGCAGCGTCGGATGTGAATGCTGTGAAGTCCGCGAATGCGCGTATCGCCGAAGGACTGGATTCGCAAGACGAACCGGCGGCAGCGGTCAGGCTGCGGGATGAAGGTTCGAGGGCACGTTCGTTGAATTGCGCGCAGCGCTCCACACGACGGTCGGAGTGTGCAAGACATCTCGATGAAACGCGGTCGACCGACTATATTGATCCGCGGTGGATTGGTGGTGACCTGGCCGAGCGCAGTGCCGGGCGAGGGGATAGCCGCGGACCTCGGTTTCCATCGGCTCGACCGGAGTAGGCGGGATGGCTTCTCGTCCACAATGAAACATGGCGAGATGCTTCGGCAGTGTTGGCGAATTTGGGCATGCGTCGACTTTCGTTCCGCGTTAGATAGTTGCGTCTCACCGCTCTCTGATGCGCTTCCAATCCGCGGTATCTAGCCACTTCTTACCCTGATTTCTATTGACATATGCGCCGTCTAGTAGTTGCCAAAATCGGGACGGACTTCTGATCCAGGTTTCATTCTGGTTGTTGGGTACATCTTTCGCTACTGTCAGAAATGATCCGTGGCGCGCCCGGGAGAGGATGACGGACAAGATGCGGGCTTCTTCCGTGATCTCTTCGGAAGTCTTAGCGTCGTAATAGGGGATATGATCATCTTCTAAGCCCAGAGCTATTACCCAATCAAACTCCTGACCTTTCCCTGCGTGTGCAGTTAGGAGATGAACTCCGTTGGTGTCGATCAGGTTCGTATCGGCAACGCGGATTCGTTTTTGAATATTGGCTGGATCTTCACCTGAGCAGAGGAGGTCGTGGCACCAGTCAATAGCGTCAGCAAGCGCCTTTTTGGTATCTGGATCATCGATCGTTTCGAAGCCCGTTCGCAGGCGAAGTTCAGCGCGCAGATTTTCATGTTTCTTGAGGTCCGTCGGATCGAGAGAGGTCAGGGTGGATCTGACAAGTCTTGCGACCTCTTGATCCAAGACACCATCATCCCAGCGGTAGAACGGAATGTCGCTTGCGGAGAGTCTGGCATCAACGAATCGGCGCCTACTTGTGATCCTAGCTATCACGGCAATACGGCACCCTGGTGCTCTCTTTAGAATGTAACGACACAAGTTGGCAAGCCCTTCAGCTTCGCTAGTAGCGTCTTGATAGTCGAGTTTGGCGACGAGGCCGCCACCCGGCCATGATTCAGGGCGGGCCGCACTCAGTTCGGTTCCTCCGGTGACTTCAGCTAACGCGTTGACGGCGCGAAGTACCGCTGGCGAGGAACGGTGGGATTTGGAGAATATGATCGGCTGTCCGCATTCAGCCTGAACTGCAGCGTAGACCCTATTTGGTTCGGCGCCGACGAAGCTGTAGATGCCTTGCGCTAGGTCGCCCGCGTAGGTGGTCATGCCCCCGCCAATGCGGTTGATGATTCGCAACTGTTGTGGTGTAAGGTCCTGAAATTCGTCGACAATTACCGCCGCGAAGTGGTTTCGATAGAGTTCGGCGACGGCATCATTGGCTAGAATTAGTGATGCCATACGTGGTAGGTCTTCATATGTGAGACGGTTTTCATTGATTCGTGTTCGTTCGAGATCTATTGCGACATTTTCTCTTAGTTCATAGAGGTGGGCTTGGACTTCTTTGTCAGTGATGTCCTCAAGTTTGACGGCCTGCAAGACCTTTTGTATCCTTTGCGCATTCTTATATGGAATCTTTCTTTGTCGACACTGCTCGGCGACCCAATTCGAGTCGGGGATGACTGCATCAGGGTTCATGTCAATGACGTTTGCGTGCGCGCGGAATACTCGTGCAGCGAGGCCGTGAAAATTGGAAACTGTTACTGATTGTTTAATCGAAGAATCTGGAAGATAGTCGAGAAGCCGTTCCGTGATGTTCTCCTTCGATCTATTGGTGAAGGTGGTGACTAGGATACGTCGATGTTTCTGGGCCGTTCCGCGTGCCACTAGATCAGCGATCCGCAGCGCTAATGCCTCGGTCTTTCCGCAGCCAGCAGGTGCGATAGCAAGCAATGACAGGCTAGCGTGGTCACGTATCGCGATCTGTTCTTTTGTGGGATCGATCACGTCAATTCCCGTCGATGGCAACGCAAAGGAGTTGCTCAATACTTGAAATCTTTCGTGCAGTTTGCTCGTCCAGAAGTGGTGCGATCACCATTGCAGCTTTTACCTTGGTGCCGGACTTCTTTCTTCGGCAGAAGGCTGCTACGTCGTCATCTGTACGGGAGTTTTCCGGTCCGGTAGTAGCGCAATTCTTGCGATCGGCATTGGTAAAGAGATGGGAGGCTAAGATCGCTTCCCAAACAGTCTGCGCGCCGAGCGCTGATACGTATTCGGCTTCGAGATCGGGGTCGGAAATCCAGACCGAATGCGCGTTAAGGTCGAATTCGGTCACCCCGAGTGTATTTGCAGTATCGCTTTTGGCGTCATCGTCGATGAGGAGTGCAATTGGAATCTTGAACCCAGTCTCGCCGAATAGTTTCAAGACGGGGCCCATGTCTCCGCATCCACCGGTTTCGATTACCGATACACCGAGACGATCAAGCTCGCGACCGGTGAGCTCGCAGACCCGCTCGAGGATTATCCGGTCGGAGATCCCTTCCACTGCGATCACGGTGTTCGAGGTGAGTGGTTCGAGTTTGTCTCTCACCCACCACCGGACCGCCATGCGCTCATCGTCAGTCAAAAAGCCGGCGTCGGGCTGAACCACATTGCCCCCTGTTCGAATACTGACGATGCAATCTGGAGGGAATGCGCCGACTATATCCGCTGAATGAGTCGACAACACTTTCTGATTGCCACTGTTCTGGAGTAGTTTCGCGAGGCTCCGCTGGCTGGTGGGGTGGAGATGGATCTCGGGTTCGTCGATAGCGACAACATTTGCAGCGGCGCTAACAAGGTCGTACAGCGCGATTGCGTAAAGAGCCCGCGTACCGTCAGATTGTTCGACAAGACTCCTTGGCTGGCCGTCGTTCAGGATCATCAGGCGAACGTCGCTGAGCACATCGTTGTCGATACTGGCCCCGGGGGACAGCACTAGATCGTCTCGGTCCACGGTCTGCGGCAGAGCTTTTGATAGCTGGTTCGCTAAATTTAGACGCAACTCACGTAGGATTGCGGAGGATTCAAGCAGCGTTACCTGCTGTTTTGTCAGGCGATCAAAGCCGTCTTTTTCAATGCCGAGGTCGACCGCCTGGAGTATGTCGGTGATGGAACTATGGCGATCGTCGCGCAAGTCGCGCGAGTTAGCGGTCGCGCTTAGTAGCTTCCAACCCATGCTGGCGACTTGAGCTCGAGTGAGCTGACGTCCAGTTCCTGATGCCGGTGCGGTTCTCTGGATCGAGAGTGTCTCGGTATCGTCGACGGTGACTCGCAGCTGTACGATTAGGCTAATTTCGCCAGTTCTCGGATCGACGGTGGCTTCGTCGGGAAATAATGCCAACTCGTCGGCCGTGAGATCTACAACCGTCACACGTATCACTAGTGGCTGGTCCCGCGATCGAAAGTCTTCGAGGGATATGCGTTGGTACAGCTGCGCGGTGCTGCAACCCAGCAGGAGATCGACGCATCGTAGTAGCGATGATTTGCCAACGTCGTTGGGTCCAACTACCACGAGGTGGGCGCGTAGTCCTATATCGAAGTTGACCAAGCGTGAATGATTGCTCACAGCAAGTTGCTGTATACGCAATGGAATGAACCTCCTCATGAGACGCCTAAATCGACGATGTGGCTTCACTGCGGACCGTATCGCTTGCTGGGCCGTTCCAATGGGTGTGACACCCGGCGTCCGTGTGCCGAAACGTATGGAGTGTGGGTCTCTTCCAGTGAATTTCGGCCTGACATGGTGTTCGGTCAGCGCTGCTCAAATGAGGTTCAAGGCCAATAGGAGGCCAGCGTGAATACTCTGGGCGATCGCTAACCAAGAGTCGGTCTCGGCGCGATGCTGAGAAGACTCACGCCGCCGGTGTCTGGCAGTGTCTGTTTGCTTCGGTAGGGTTCACGGGGTGATATCGACCCCAGCTGTGAAGTCCGTGAATGCTCGTATCGCCGAAGAACTCAATGTTCGGGAAGAACAGGTGGCGGCAGCGGTAAAGCTGCTGGATGAGGGCTCGACGGTGCCATTCATCGCCCGGTACCGCAAAGAGGCCACCGGCAGTCTGGACGACATCCAGCTCCGTACCCTCGATGAACGCCTGCGGTACCTTCGTGAGCTCGACGAGCGACGCGCAGCAGTGCTGGCGTCGATCGAGGAGCAGGGCAAGCTCACCGACGAACTCAAGGCTGCGTTGAACGCTGCCGAGACCAAGTCGCGCGTCGAAGACATCTACCTGCCGTACAAGCCCAAGCGGCGCACCAAGGCGCAGATCGCTCGCGAGAACGGGCTGGCCCCGCTGGCCGAGCAGCTATTGACCGATCCGTCGCTGGTTCCGGAAGATGTCGCCACCAGGTTTGTGTCAGAGAATGTCGCGGATGCGGCAGCTGCGCTGGAGGGCGCGCGCCACATCCTGATCGAGCAGGTCTCAGAAGATGCCGAGCTTGTCGGCGCGGTGCGGGAGAAGTTCTGGAAGGAGGGGTCGCTGCGGACCGCTGCCAAGTCGGAGTCGGTGGCGAATACCCCTGCGGCACAGAAGTTCCGCGACTACTTCGAGTACGGCGAGCCCCTCGACAAGATGCCGTCGCACCGGGTGCTTGCTGTCATGCGCGGTGAGAAGGAAGAAATGCTGTCGCTGACACTCGACGGCGGTGAAGACGACGGCTACCAGGCGATGGCGGCCGCGTCGCTGGGTGTGGACGTCGCGAACTCCGGCCCGGCAACGCCATGGCTCATCGGAACCGCTCGTCTGGCCTGGCGCACCAAGCTGATGATCACCGCAATGGTGGACGCCCGCGTCCGGTTGCGTCGCGCCGCCGAAGAAGACGCGGTGGCGGTGTTTGCCCGCAACCTCGGCGACCTGCTCCTGGCCGCACCCGCCGGTGCTCGCACGACCCTGGGCCTGGACCCCGGATTCCGGTCCGGTGTGAAGGTGGCGGTGGTCGACGGCACCGGCAAGGTCCTCGACACCTGCGCGATCTTCCCGCACCAGCCGCAGAACCAGTGGGACAAGTCCAAGGCGACACTGGCCGCGCTGGTGGCCCGGCATGGCGTCGAACTGATCGCGGTTGGCAACGGCACCGCCTCTCGCGAGACCGACGCGCTGGCCGGTGAGCTGATCGCCGAGATCGGCAAGGCCACCAGCAAGGCCCCGGCCAAGGCGATGGTGAGCGAGGCCGGCGCCTCGGTGTACTCGGCCTCCGAATACGCTTCAAATGAGTTCCCCGACATGGACGTCTCACTGCGTGGCGCGGTATCCATCGCCCGGCGTCTGCAAGACCCGCTGGCCGAGCTCGTGAAGATCGAGCCGAAGTCGATCGGTGTCGGGCAGTACCAGCACGACATCACCCCGGGCATCCTCGCCCGCAGCCTCAACGCGGTCGTCGAAGACGCCGTGAACGCCGTCGGTGTCGATCTCAACACCGCATCGGTACCGCTGCTCTCGCGGGTGTCCGGCGTGACAAATACGTTGGCGGAATCCATTGTGGCTCACCGTGATGCGACCGGACCGTTCCAGAGTCGCAAGGCATTGCTCAAGGTTCCGCGTCTGGGACCCAAGGCTTTTGAGCAGTGTGCCGGCTTCCTTCGGATCCGTGAGGGCGACGACCCGCTCGATGCGTCGGGTGTGCATCCCGAGGCGTACCCCGTGGTCCGCAAGATCCTTGATCGATCCGGTGTCACCCTCGCGGAACTGATCGGCAATGAGCGGGCACTGCGCGCGCTGCGTCCGGCAGAGTTCGCCGACGACCGGTTCGGCGTCCCGACGGTCACCGACATCCTCGCCGAACTCGAAAAGCCCGGCCGTGACCCGCGTCCGGCGTTCACCACCGCAACATTCGCAGCCGGCGTCGAGAAGGTCGCCGACCTCAAGCCCGGCATGGTGCTCGAAGGCGTTGTGACCAACGTGGCCGCCTTCGGTGCCTTCGTCGACGTGGGCGTCCACCAGGACGGACTGGTTCACGTTTCCGCGATGGCCGACAAGTTCATCTCCGACCCGCACGAAGTGGTCAAGTCGGGACAGGTTGTCCGCGTCAAGGTGATGGAGGTCGATGTCGACCGGCAGCGGATCGGGTTGTCGCTACGCCTGAACGACGAGCCCGGTGCCGGTAAGGCCAAGCCCGAGCGCGGCAGCAATCAGGGTGGTGGCAATCAGGGCGGCGGAAACCAGGGCGGTGCCAATCAGGGTGGTCAGCGCCGTGGGCCGCGCCCCGATCAGCGAGGGAATCCCAAGCGCGACAACAACTCCGGTCGGAAGTCCGCCACCCCGGTGCCGGCGAACGGTTCACTCGCCCAGGCTCTTCGCGACGCGGGGTTCGGGAACAAGTAACAGCCCTCGCCGGGTCTACTCGGGCAGCGATCCGCCGGGTTCCAGCTCGGTCGCAGGCAATCCGGTCTCGGTGGCGAGCTGTACGAACTCGCCACCGGGACCGAAGAACCGCTCGGGCCGGACCCTGCCCATCCCGACCGGCCACAACGTGCCGAAGTGAATGGGCACCACATGACGGGCCGAGATGATCTCCGCAGCGCGCACCGCGCGTGATGGATCCATATGTCCGGCACCCAACGTCGGCCCCCACCCGCCGACCGGAAGCAAGGCCAGATCGATGTCGGACACCCAGTCGGCCAGAGCCGGATAGAGATCGGTGTCGCCGGCAAAATAGGTGCGGTTGTCGCCGGTGATCACGTACCCCAACGCCGGAGTGGTCTGCGGTCCGCGACGCCACCTGCGGCCGTCGTGGTCGGCGGGCACCGCCTGGATCGACAATTCGCCGATCGACACGGCGTCGCCCGGTCGCACCTCGATCAGCCGGTCACCGACATCGCGTAGCGCGGGCAGCGAATCGGGAGCGCCCGACGGCACCACGATCGGCACGTCCTCCGACAGGAGCCGAAGCGACGGTAGATGCGTGTGATCGGCGTGCAGGTGTGACAACAGGACGACGTCTGGATTCTGAACCGCGGGGCCCGAGGGGACAGGGCCTCGTCGGCGGCGTAGATGTCCGACCCGCGAGGTGAGAACCGGATCGGTCATCACGGTGGTGCCGCGGTCTTCGATCACTGTGCTCGCGTGCCCGAGCCAGCGCAGCGCCACGCCGACACGGTCCTCGTCGTCTGCGCCCGGCGTCGCCCCCACACGCACTACGATCCCAGAGATCAGGCGAAAGGGATGCCCTATGCGCACCACAGCCCGGCTGGTCGGCCTTCTCATCGAGTTCGTCGTGCTGTGGCTGTCGTCTGCGGTGGCGATCCTGCTGCTGGATGCGGTCTTCGACGGAATATCGCTGGAATCGGTGAACATCGGGATCCCGGCGTTGTCCAAGTTGCCGTCGGCGTTGGTGGTGGCGCTCGTCTTCGGTGTGCTCAGCGCCGTGCTGTGGCCTCTGTTCGTCCGGCTGATGTCGTGGGTCGGGCCCGCGGTGCTCTTCCTGTTGGTCTTCTTCGCCAGTGGCGCAATCATGTTGTTGACGCTGAACATCGTCCCGGTCGCCTCGGTCGAAAGAGCTTGGGACGCAGTGTTCATGGCGACGTTACTGTCACTGTTCACCTCCGTTGTCGGTGGCGCGATCGCGTCTCACTCGAATACTGCCTATCGGCTGATGCAGGTGCGCAGGCAGAGACTTCGTCGCAATCACCCGCCCGTTTCCAGCGAACCCGGACTGCTGTGTATTCAGATCGACGGCCTCGGCCACGATGTGCTGCGTCGTGCCATCGCGGACGGTGTCACCCCTGGGCTGGCTGCGATGGTCAGACAGACGCACAGCCTGATCCCGTGGCACACCGATTGGAGCAGCCAGACGGGGGCAAGCCAGCTCGGTATCTTGCACGGTTCGAACCACAACGTGCCCGCATTTCGCTGGTACGACAAGAGCAACGGCAAGATCGACGTCTTCAGCAATCCGCGCGACAACGAGGACCGCGAACTCGAACGCGCCGACCACCCCGGCCTTTTGGCGGTTGACGGCGCCAGTCGCGGCAACCTGTTCACCGGAGGTGCGGAAGACAATGTCCTTGTCGTGAGCCGGATGCGCGGGGCACGGCTCGGCGGTGGTGCAGGTTACTCGTCGTATTTCGTCGATCCTTCAAGTGCGTTGCGCACGCTGATCCGGATGGTCGCCGAGGTGCAACGGGAGTTGCGGCAGTCGTGGCATCAGCGCCGCGCCGACATCCGGCCGCGTGTACCCCGCGGCGGTGTCTATCCGCTCGTGCGGGCGTTCACCACGGTGCTGGCCACGGATGTCACTGTGGCAGCGGTTGTCCGCGACCTGATCCAAGGTCGGAGCATCATCTATGCGGACCTCATCGGCTACGACGAGGTGTCACACCACTCGGGGATCTCGCGACCCGAAACGCTGAAGGTGCTGACCAAGGTCGATGAGGAGATCCGGATGCTCGTCGCCGTACTGGAGCACGCGGATCGGCCGTACAACGTCGCCATCCTGTCCGATCATGGACAGAGTCAGGGTGCGACATTCATGCAGCGCTACGGAGTGAGCCTGGAACAGCTTGTCCTGCGACTGTGTGGTGAATCGGCTGAAGTCAGCACATCTGGCGACCAGCAAATCGGAGCCGAAGGCGTCGAGTACGCCGCGGCCAGCGTGCGCTCACCGAAAACGCCCGAGCCGCCGGTTCCGGACCATGGGAGACCGGTGGTACTCGGATCGGGCAATCTCGGATTGATCAGCTTCCCGGCGATATCCGGGCGAGCCGACATGGACGCCATCGAGGCCGCCTACCCGGGACTTCTCGATGCGCTGCGTGCACACCCCGGTATCGGATTTCTTCTTGTTGCCCGGGCATCGGGCGGCTCTGTTGTCCTCGGTGCCGATGGCACGGTGGATGTCGCCTGCGGCAGCGTCCAGGGGATCGACCCACTGGTGGATTTCGGCCCGGACGCACTCGAAAAGATCCGCCGGACCGACACATTCGAGAACGTTGCCGACATCATGGTCGGGGGAGCGTACTGGCCCGAGACCGATGAGGTCGCCGCGTTCGAGGAGCAGGTGGGCTCACACGGCGGGATGGGTGGCCCACAGAGCACGCCATTTCTGCTGTGCCCCAGCGTGTTGCCCGCGCCGCCCGACAACCTGCACGGTGCCGAGGCGGTTCATGCGGTGCTCGCCGGCTGGCGGGACCAGGAAGATACCCGGCGGTGACGAGAACTACTCGGGTTCAGCCTGTTTGGGCGGCACCACGCTCAACGAGGGGCCGCCGCCGGAGCGTTTTGAGTTGCAGTGCGGGAGGTACGTAGGCCTGGTCGAGCGTGCCGATATCGGTGCCCGGCGGGACGATCTCGTCGATGCGGTCGAGGATGTCGTCGGAGAGCGTCACCTCGAGGCCGGCGAGAAGATCGTCGAGTTGCGTCATGGTGCGTGCTCCGATCAGCGCGCTGGTGACGCCGGGGTGGGCGATCGCGAACGCCATCGCGAGATGCGTCATCGGCAGGCCTGCCTCGGCGGACAGCGGTATGAGCGCTTCGACGGCGTCGAGGCGACGTTCATCGCTGAAGGCTTTGAAGAAACTCGCGCGGACCAGGTCGGACTGTTGGCCCTTGCGGGCGCGACCGGTGAGCATTCCTTGCCCGAGCGGACCCCAGACGAGCACGCCCATTCCGAAGCGTTGAGCTGTCGGCAGTACCTCGGCTTCGATGCCGCGGTTGAGGATCGAGTACGGCGGCTGTTCGGTGCGCAGCCGCTCGAGTCCTCTGTGTTCGGCCACCCATTGAGCGTCGATGATGTTGGAGACGGGCGTATTCGACGAACCGATCGCCCGGACCTTACCGCTGCGGACCAGGTCGGTCAGTGCCGACAGGGTTTCCTCGATGTCGGTCTGCGGGTCGAGGCGATGGATCTGATACAGGTCGATGTAGTCGGTCTGCAACCGGCGCAGGGATTCCTCCACCGCGGTGATGATCCAACGTCGGGACGTTCCCTGCCGGTTTGGATCCTCGCCCATCGGTCGACCGAATTTGGTTGCCAGGACGACGTTTTCGCGACGCCCCTTGAGTGCTTTGCCGACGACCACCTCGGATGCGCCCTGCGGGGGTAACGAGTAGGCGTCCGCGGTGTCGATGAAGTTGATGCCGGCGTCGAGTGCCTTGTGGATGATGCGAACCGAGTCGTCGTGGTCGGGATTGCCCATCGATGCGCCGAGCATCAATGTGCCGAGAGCGTAGGGGCTGACCTTGATGCCGGTCGGCCGAGGGTGCGGTACTGCATGGGATGCCTCCGATGGAGTGGATGTGATGGCGATCCGTGCTTCGGGCGGTAGGCTTACACCCATAACCGGAAAGCTCTTCCACAACTATATGGAATAGCTTTCCGGTATGGCAACACCTAAGCGGAATATCTTTCCGAAATAGCTGAAGGGGGTGAGGACCATGGACACCGTGGAGTCGGACGAATCGCCGCAGCAGCCTCGTCGCAAGCGGGCCGATGCGCAGCGCAATGTCGATGCCCTGCTCGACGCCGCGAAGACTGTCTTCGCGCGCTCGGGGGTGGACGCGCCCGCCAAGGAGATCACCGACCTGGCCGGCGTTGGCGTCGGGACGCTGTACCGGCACTTTCCGCGACGCGCCGACCTCGTCGCGGCGGTGCTGGAACATGGGATAGACGCCTGCGTCGACGCTGCGGTGGCACTCCGAGACGCATATGAGCCGACCGAGGCGCTCGCCAAGTGGGTACATCGGTACACCGAGTTCGTCGGGACCAAGCGCGGGCTCGCCTCGGCGCTGCACTCGGGTGATCCGGCATTCGACTCGCTGCCGGACTACTTCATGCAGCGTCTCGAACCGGTTGTCACATCCTTGCTCGATGCCGCGGGCGGGGAGGTCCGTTCTGATGTCAACGCGACGACCGTGCTGCATGCCGTTGCCCTGCTGTGCCAACCGGTTCCCGGCGAGGACCTTGCGTACAACCAGCGCATGGTCGCCGTATTCGTGGATGGATTGCGTCCGACCGCCGATAGTCTGTCTTCCCAGAGAGACTAATTCGTAGCAACGGGAGGGCGGCGGCATGGCGCTTTCGGTGGATCAGAACGTACATGCGGTCAAGGACTGCCCGATGGGGATCGGGGCGGCACTGCCCGCGCTGGCCGAACCTGCTCATGTTCGCAGTTCAATCGACAGCGTCGGAACACAATTGCGTGATCAGGCGCCTTTTGTTGTCGGCGGCTCGGGTATTGGTGCGGCCGTGGGTGCGGCGACGGGTCTCGGGATGGGTCGGGGTCTGTTGTTCGGCGCGACGACTGGTGCCCTGCTCGGGGTGCGCATAGGTCGCGTCCGTCTGCGCTCGGCAGTGGGATCAGGTGCGGTGCCTGCCGTGTCGCCCGTCGCGACCGAGACGTTGCGGGTCATGGAGTTCAACGTGCACGGCGGGATGGGTGCACCCGGAAAGTTCTTCGCCACTGCGGCCAAACTCGATCTCCTCGCCGAGACGATCAAACAGGAACGACCCGACATCGTCTTGCTCCAGGAACTCGACAACTATGCGGTGCGGTCGAATTTCGTCGACACCCTGGGCGCGCTCGTCAAGCGTTTGCGGCCCACCGGGGCCGTGATGACGGCGGCGATCGACAAGGTCACCGGGCGACGGGAAGGCACCGGCGTCATGACGTTCAACGGTGCCACGATCACCGATGCGCGAGGTCTGCGAATAGGCGATGCGCTCGGCGACAACACCGGCCGACGGTTCCGGGCAACCGCAGATGCCTGGGCCGCGGTGGTGAGCACCAAGCTGGGCCAGACCTGGCTACCGTTCGGGGGTATGAAGGAATACCAGCCGAGGGTGGCCACCGATGCGATGGTGCGCACCGTTGGCGGCAACAGCATCAGGGTGCTGTCGGGGCATTTCAGTCCACCGCAACATGGGATCGACGAGCCGAAACGGCAAGTCGATCCGGTGGTGGCAACGATCGGAACATGGCAGGGGCCAACGATATTCGGTGCCGACTTCAACATTCGTGATGGATCACCCGAGTTCACAAGAGAGCAGGAGATATTCGCTGCGGCGGGACTGGCCGAATCGACTGCCGGGGCACCATCCAACAGCGATCGGGTATACGCGTCGGCCCACTTCTCGGCCGCGGATCCTCGCAAGTTGGTGACCCCGGAGAGTGTGACGCGAGCAAGTGATCACTATCCGGTTGTGGTCGAGCTGACCCTCCGGGCCGACTGACCGAGAAAATCCGCTCCATATACAACGATCCGCTCCACCTGCAGCGCACTGCAAGTGGAGCGGATCGTGTTATGTGGAGCGGATCGAAGGGGTTACCTGGATCAGGTCAGCTGACGTTCAGTTCCAGCTCACCGTCGTTGACCTCCACCGAGACCTTGCCGCCGTCGATGAGGACCTCGTCGAGCAGCAGATCGGCGATGCGATCGTCGACCTCCCGCTGGATCGAACGCCGCAGCGGGCGCGCACCGAACTCGGGCTGATGCCCGCGCTCGGCAATCCAATCAACTGCAGCATCGGTGAAGTCGATCTCGATGCCCTTGGCGCCGAGCCGTTTCCGGCTGTCCTCCAACAACAGATCGGTGATCTCGTGCAGCTGTTCGTCGTCGAGCTTGCGGAAGATGACGATCTCATCGATCCGGTTGAGGAACTCCGGCCGCATCGATTCCCGCAACCGACTCATGATCCGGTCGCGAATCGGCTTGTCCGAGGCCACGGTGTCGCCGGTCGTGAATCCGAGTCCACCGGACTTGCTCGAGATGATGTCCGACCCGAGGTTGCTGGTCATGATCAGCACGGTGTTCTTGAAGTCGACGGTGCGGCCCTGACTGTCGGTCAGGCGTCCGTCGTCGAGAACCTGGAGCAACGTGTTGAAGATGTCCGGGTGGGCCTTCTCGATCTCGTCGAGCAGGATCACCGAATACGGATTTCGACGGACCTGCTCGGTGAGCTGCCCGGCCTCGCCGTATCCGACGTAGCCCGGAGGTGCCCCGATGAGCCGGCTGACGGTGTGACGCTCGCCGTACTCGCTCATGTCCAGCCGAAGCATCTTCGACTCGTCTCCGAACAGCGAGGCGGACAACGCCTTTGCCAGCTCGGTCTTGCCGACGCCGGTGGGTCCCAGGAACAGGAAGCTGCCGACCGGACGATCGGGATCACTCATTCCCGTCCGGTTCCGACGCACCGCCCGGGCGATCGCCTTGACGGCGTCGTCCTGCCCGACGACCCGCTCGTGCAGTTCGTCTTCGAGCCGGCGGAGCCGTTCTTTCTCCTGCTCGGTCATCTGAGCTGCCGGAATTCCGGTGGCCCGCGACACCACATCCGCGATGTCCTCGGCGGTCACGTCGAGTACGACCGCCGGTTTGTCGCTGCCGTCCTCGAGTCGCGACTTGAGCCGGGCGGTCTGGTCTCGGAGCGCAGACGCCTTCTCGTAGTCTTCGTCCGCCACCGCCTTTTCTTTCGCGGATTCGAGTGCAGCGAGCTGCTTGCGAATCGCCTCGCTGTCACCGCTCGGTGTGGTCAGCTGCATGCGAGCACCGGCCTGGTCGATCAGGTCGATTGCCTTGTCCGGCAGGAACCGATCGCCGATGTAGCGGGCAGACAACTCGACCGCGGCCGTGATCGCCTCGTCGGAGTAGCGCACACCGTGGTGCTCCTCGTACCGGCCACGCAGACCGGTGAGGATCTCGATGGCATCGGCGATGCTGGGTTCGGGAACCGTCACGGGCTGGAACCGGCGTTCGAGCGCCGGATCCTTCTCGATGTTCTTCCGGTACTCGTCGAGTGTGGTGGCACCGACGATGTGCAGTTCACCGCGAGCCAGCTTGGGCTTGAGGATGTTTCCGGCATCCATCGAACCGTCGGCTCCGGCACCTGCGCCTGCGATGGTGTGAACCTCGTCGATGAAGACGATCAATTCGTCGGAGTGCGCGACGATCTCGTCGATCACGCCGTTGAGTCGTTCCTCGAAGTCGCCGCGGTACCGCGTACCCGACACCATGCTCGAGAGATCGAGCTGGACGATCCGTTTGCCGACCAACCGGTCGGGGACATCGCCGTCCACGATCCGCTGGGCGAGACCTTCGACGATCGCGGTCTTGCCGACACCGGCCTCGCCGACCAGCACCGGGTTGTTCTTGGTGCGCCGAGACAGGATCTCGATGGTCTGCTGGATTTCCTCGGCGCGTCCGATCACCGGATCAACGCCGCCCGAGCGCGCGCGTTCGGTCAGGTCGAAACCGTATTTGTCGAGACCTGGGGTGGCGCTGTCAGAGGTTTCGGTCGCTGCTGAACCGCCCTGTACGGCGGCCTGCAGGCGCTCGGGTGTGACCCCGGCAGATGCCAACAGTCGTCCCGCTGCGCGATCCTGATCCCCGGCGAGTGCCAGGAACAGGTGCTCCGGGTCGATGAAGGCCGAACCAAATGCCTGGGCAAGTTGATGGGCCTCGAAGACGGCGGTCCTCACCGCGGCGCTCAGGGTGGTGGTGCCGATACCGGTCGCGGGACCGTGGTTGGGCAAACCCTTGTCGACGGCGGCGATGACGGTCGCAGGTGCAGCGCCCGCACGTTCCATGAAGTTGCGGATCGGTTCCTGGTCGGCCATGACCCGCAGGATGTGAAGGGCGTCGAGCTCAGAGTCGCCGCGACCTGCGGCAAACTTGGCCGCGTCTGCAACGAGGGCCTGGGTGGATTTGCTCATCAATCGGCTGATGTCGATGCGGCGCGGGCCTTCGGGCCCGAAGAATGCTGCCATTCGGAAGCCTCCCTTAAAGAGTTGAGTGCATACGACTCAATTAACATGAGCGTGGTCCAATCAATTCCCGTACGCCGGTGCCATTCGGCTGAACGACATGATGTGCGTCACAGCCCGCTTAAACTTCGAGGAACGTGCATCGCTGTCGAGGGGGCTCGTCATGGCCGGAGTTGCAGTACCCGTTCCGGGGTGGTTCTCGCCCATCAATCAGGACTGTGGGGTCGCGGTCGGTGATGTCGACGGCGACGGCACAGACGACGTCGTCGTGTTGTTGGTCGACAACCCGCCAGGCCAGAATGGGGCCTCCTATCGAGTCGGTCATGCGGTCGCCGGTGATGGCACCGCGGCCAACTGGAGTCCTTGGCATGCGATCCCGGATTGGTTCGGCTGGGAGAATCAGGGCGCGTCCATCGCGCTCGCGGACCTCGACGGCTCGGGACAACTGGATTTGGTTGTACTGGTCGTCGACAATCCGGCCGGGCAGAACCAGGGATACCTGAAAATCGGGAGGAACCTCGCGGACGATGGCGCGGTGACCGGCGCCTGGACCGGATGGCAGCAGATCCCGGACTGGTTCGGTTGGGAGAACCAGGGCGCGGACATTGCGCTGACCACGCTCGACGGGGCACACGCGATCGTGGTGCTCGTCGTCGACAACCCGAACGGTCAGAACAGCGGTCAGTTCCGGGTCGGGGGAGGCTTGCGTGCGGACGGCACCCTCGACGGCGGCTGGGGCGACTGGATCGGGGTACCTGATTGGTACGGCTGGGAAAACCAGGGCGCCGGCCTCGCGGTGGCCGATCTCGACGGCGACGGTCGTCCGGAGTTGATCGTGCTGGCAGTCGACAACCCGAACGGGCCCAATACCGGGCAGGTCACTGTCGGTTGGGGTTTGACCGCCTCCGGGCACTGCGTCGATGGATGGAGTGTGTGGGATGAGCTGCCGGGCTGGGGTTTCGACGACAACCAGGGTGCATCCCTGGCGTTGTTGCCACATCCGGGAGCACGGCCGGAGCTGGCCGTGCTCACCGTCGCCGGACCTACGGGTACCGGGTCGTTGCGGATCGCCCCGCTGGTCCTGGACATCGACGAGGGTCACCACCACGGCGCGTGGCGGATCCTGGACTTCGGCACCGAGATCAACCCGGTGCACGCGGCCTTGCTGAACACCGGAGACGTCCTCTTCTTCGCCGGTTCCGGCAACGACGAGATCGCCCATGCCGCACACGCATTCCGCACCAGGCTGTGGCACTACCCGGCCCCGGATCTCGATGCGCCGGGCACCCCGATCGATCTGTTCTGCGCTGGGCAATGCGCGCTTCCGGACGGCCGGATCCTCGCTGCGGGTGGCACCGACCGCTACGACCCGTTCTATGGACTGACCGACGCGCTGATATTCGATCCGGCGGCCGGGCAGTGGGTGCGGACGGCCGATATGGAGTTCGGACGGTGGTACCCGGCGCTGGTGACCCTGCCGGATGGACGCGCACTCGCGGTGTCCGGCCTCGGAGACAACCAACTGTCGGTGATTCCCGAGGTCTACGACCCGGCGGCCGGCACGTGGTCGAAGTTGCCGAACCCGGGGCCGATACCCATGTACGCGAATCTGGTGGTGCTCATCGGCGGCAAGATCTTCTATACCGGTGCTCAATACGGCGGCAACAACGGGATGCGGCCGAGTGTGTGGGATCCGGCAACCGGGCATGTCACAGAGGTGCAGGGTTTGATGGACCCAGGCTTGCGCAACCAGGCGTCAAGCGTCCTGCTGCCGCCGGCCCAGGATCAAAAGGTGATGATCGTCGGTGGCGGCGGATTCGATATGCACAGTCCCGCACCAGCTCTGGCCGATACGCGCATTGCGGATCTATCGGAGGCGGAGCCGAAGTACATCGCCGGACCGCCGCTCATGCATGCCCGGATGCACGTCTGTGCGGTGTTGTTGCCCGACCGGTCGGTACTCGCGACGGGCGGTTCGGGGATGGAGGAGATGGCACACGACGCGCCGCCTTTTGCCGAACTCTTGAAGTCTGGAGCGGGTGTCTGGGAGCACACGGCCACCTCGCGGGTTCCACGGCTGTACCACTCGGTGGCCTTGCTGGCACCGGACGGGAAAGTCATCACGGCGGGGTCGAATCCGCAGCGCCGCACCGTGGAGACGCGTATCGAGATGTTCTTGCCGCCGTATCTCTTCCACGCCGAGCGGCCCTCATTCGATCTCGCGGTCGATCATGTCGACTACGGGGACACGCTCACCGTGACAGTGCAGGGACAACGGGCACCCCGCGAATTCTCGCTGATGCGACCGGGGGCGACCACGCACTCGTCAGACAACGAACAACGCCTCGTCGACATCCCGTTCACCGGCGCGGCCACCGCGACTCTGCACTTGCCGAGTGATCCATCGCTCGTTCCGCCGGGCTGGTATCTGTTGTACGTGGTTGACACCCACGGTGTTCCGTCGATCGGGAGGTGGCTGAAGATCTCCTGACCGCCTCAGTCGGCTGCTTGTTGAACGCCGGCTTGTTGAAGTATTGATTCGGCCTGATCGACCCAGTAGGCGACATGCGCATCGCCGGTGGCCAGTGCGGCGTTGACATCCCCGGTGGTCGCCAACACGTCCGCCGTTGTGTTCGCGGTCTCGGTCGCTCCGAGCAGCAGTAGTTCCGGCGCCTGGAACAGCACAGCGGATGCCGCTTCGATACCGTCGACCGCGGCGGCTTGCTGCTCGGTGGTGACGATGGCCGTCGATGGCGGGTTCGGCGTGATCGGTTGATTGAGAGCATCGAGTACACGGGTGCGTCCGGTGTCGATGTCTTGTCCGCCTGCGATCTTCATCGATTCGACAACCGCGACGGTGAGCGCGTTCTGCGCCCGGGGGAGTACCAGTGTCAGATCGTTCACGATGATTCCCGTCATCGCCGAATGTGCCGGTTCGGTCACCCAATGTGCCGCAATACCAGTCGATGTCGGCCCCGACCCGGTGGTCGCATACGCCGCGGCGAAGACTCCGGGCGATTGGAAAGCAGCGATCGGCACGGTGGTCACCCCCTGGATGAGGTACGGGCAGATGAGACTGCAATACAGTGACTGATTGCGGATCACCGTTGCCGGTATCTCGCCGGTGACTACCGCGGCCGGCCGGACCCGATGCGATACCGAGTCAGCGGACCCGGGGTTGTCGGGCGACGTGGCGCCGAACACGAGGGCCCCGACGGCTGTGGCCGAGGCAATGAGACCAGTAAATGCACGAACAGTCGGGTGCAATGTCCGACCCCCGATGAGTTGACGGCGGATGACGGTATCCACTGAAATCTACGCTCGTCGTCGCACCATCACCCATGGATCACGCGGATGAGGACGAATCGAAGAACCGATTGCCGTTTTTGTGCCTGTCGATCGGATCGTGCAGCGCTCAGGGTCCGATAGCGTGTTCGTTGAGGCTCCGCCGCCACATGTGAAAGAGGTCGAGTATGAACGAAACTGATTCCACCCTGGACGTGCTCGCCGCCGAGCGCCTGGATCTGGCCCGCGACGACGCTCGCGGACGGAGCGCCGACATACTTGTGCACGACGGTCCGCTCAGACAGAGTTTGGTGGCCATGATTGCTGGTTCCGAACTCCGAGAACATAATTCACCGCCTGCAGCCAGCCTGCTGGTCCTTCGTGGGTCGCTCAGGGTCTCGAGTGGGGAAGGGGACGTTGTTGTCGGTGCCGGCGAACTTCGTGGACTGCCGCATCACCGACACAGCGTCAAGGCAATCGATGACACCGTCTTCATCCTGACCGCGGTCACCGGCACCGGTGAACCCTCTCGTCGTTGATCCGCGGTCGCGGATATATCGGCGACCTCGATAACACTTAGCCCTTGCGCTTACTGTTCGATTCTTGATAGTTTGCCTTATGGCTCAGTATCAACAGGATTTGAACGGCGTATTTCAAGCCCTTGCCGACCCGACCCGTCGGGCGGTGCTGGGGCGACTGGGTCAGGGGCCGGCCAGTATCACCGAGCTGGCCAAGCCGTTCGACATGGCGCTGCCGTCATTCATGAAGCACATCCGCCTGCTCGAGAGCAGTGGCTGGATTCGTACGCACAAGGCCGGACGGGTGAGAACCTGCGCGCTCGAGAAGAAACAGTTCACAGTCGCCGAAAGCTGGCTGGCGGAGCAACGCGCGGTCTGGGAAGGCCGCACCGACCGACTCGAACAATTTGTCATGTCGAATCAGAGCGGCATTTCCGATCAAACAGACACGTCCGACGACAAAGAGGAGACCACACCATGACCACCACCGATTCTGCCCTCGACCTCACCGTGTCCCGAATCATCAAGGCACCGCGCGACGCCGTGTGGTCGGCATGGACCGACCCCGCAAAATTTGCGCAATGGTGGCTGCCGGCGCCCGCCACCTGCAAGGTTGTGCAGATGGATTTGCGTCCGGGCGGCGCGTTCGAAACCGAGATGAGCGAGGATGGCGTCGACTTCTCGCCACATATCAACGGCTGTTTTCTCGCGGTCGACAACCTCGAGCGCATTGTGTTCACCACCGCGCTGGTCACTGGGTGGCGGCCGGCGCGTGACCCCTTCATCACCGCGGTCATCACCTTCGCGGATCATCCAGAGGGCACCGAGTATGTGGCCACTGCGATGCACAAGGATGGCGCGGATCGAGAGATGCACGACTCGATGGGCTTTCACGACGGATGGGGGACCGTTACGCGGCAACTCGCAGAACTCGTCGAGCGTGGGGCCTGACGACTCAACAGGTGCTCAGGGGTAGGCGACATCGATTCCAAGGTAGTGCTCACTCGTCCCCCTCGATGATCTGAAAGACTGGCGTCGATGTCTTTGTCGGCAGCGCAACAGCATTCGAAAACGCTGTTGCCCAATCGTCAGGGAGATTCGCTTCGATACCCTGCCTGCGACCGCGGGATTTCAGCTCCTTCATCAGTAGCCCGCCGCTGAAACCGAAGAAGGTCTGGGCAGTCAGAATTGTCAGGATCCTTGAGTCGTCCGGTCGTCGCGGAACATGTTTTGACTGTCGTCGGACGATGTCGAACACCGTTGGTTGCGCGGCGCTGTTCCATTGATCCCAGCGCAACCCACCCCAGTGCACGCAGTGCGCGACGAACACGATGACCGGTACGTCGGGCCAGTTCGTGATGACCTGCTCGGGCACCGCGGCCGCGCCGCTGGCGCCTTTCATGGCTTTCCATTCGGCTTCCATCCACTGACGACGCATTTCGGGGTCATTCGCGGTGTCGAGGAATGCCTTGATCAATCCGGTGTCCTGCGACAGCAGGGTGAGGGCAGCGTCGCCGGACTTCACCATTTTACTCGTCGGGTCGACGACATACCAGGTATTCGACTCAAAACTCACGCCCGCTTTGCGGAGGGCGTCGGTGACTTCGGGTCCCTCTTTGGCGAGGTTGTCCATGACCTTGCGCAGCAGGCCCGGTGCGGCAAATCCCGGACCGAAGCTGAACTTCGCCGAGTCCCAGGTGTTGATCGAGGCCTGAGAACCCTCGCCGACCCCGAGTTCGTGCCAGATCGCCTGGTTCACCGCCTGGCGTTTTGCCGAGTCGGATGCCAGTCCGGAGGGTTTGTCGCCGGCATGGCTGGGGCCGACGTAGATGTAGCCGCCGGGGACTCTGTCGGCCGGGCGGGGTTTCACGGTGCGAAGCAGGTAGTTCCCGGTCAGCAATCGATTTCGTCGGATCGCGTCGTACAGGGCGTCGATGTATCTCGGATCGTCACGTGGATCGGAGCGCGCTGAGTCGGAGTTCGGTACGCCGGTCGATCCTGTCGAGGCTCTGGGACCGATGATGGTCGGCCAGTTCGCGGCGTCGTGCATCGCCCGGAACTCGAGTGCTTGATCAACCGGAACGCCGCCGGTTCCGGGCGCTCGACCTTCCACCACATCGACGGCCGCCGCCAACCGCGGGTCCTGCTTGATCCGTGGGATGGCGACGATGGCAGCCCATGCGGCGGGGTCGAGTTTGAGTACCCGCATGGTGTCGACCATGCCTCTGACCCAAAGCATTCCGAGCGAGATGGCGAGCCTGTCCGTGTCACCGCGGAGCAGTAGATCGCGCATGGCGACAGACATGCTGACCGGATCGCCGGTCCACGGGACGTGTCCGAGCGGAGCCTTTGATTGCAACCCCGAACTCTGGTCGTCGCGCTGCAGAAAAGTCTGGACGGCCCGGTTGCCTGCGTGGCGTTGCAGGTTTGCGAGATGTCGGCCGGCGGTCGGTGATGCCCGCTCCGGTGATGCCCGCTGTGGTGAAGCCGGATGTGCGGCAGAGGTACTGGCCACCTTGTCGTCGGTCGCCGCTCGGTGCGATCCCATATCTCGAGTCAATCCTGCGAATCGCGTATTCGAGAATCGTTCGCAGTCAGCCTTCAGGGCACAGAGTATGGCGCCAAAGGGCATCCGATCGCGTGGCCACTCAATCTCGGACGCTGCGCGGGCCGAGGACCTGTGCACCGAGTGCGATCACCCGGGTTCGCAATTCGCGGTCGGCGGTGACCACGGCGCAGGGCCGGTCTGATTGGGCGGCAACGAGTTCGACGATCTGATCGTCGCCCGATCCTGGTGCGTTCACCACTTCCACGGTCGGTGACGATTCGATGCCGCGGGCCTGTCCTTCGACCACGAGGACGACTTGTGGGTGGTCGGCGCCGGTGAATCCATGCTCGCCGAGTCCGCGCTCGGCAAGATCTGCCAGGCTGTCGCGAAGTCGCTCCGTCGCGGCTTTTCGATCGCGCCACCACCCGTCGGGTTTGGATCCCACCACGTTGGCGGCGTCGATCACGATGATCGGTCGCTGGTCCACGTTGTTGTTCTCCGGCATCGGACCATTGTGGGCGCATGTTCGTCGTCCGGGCCAGTTGTGCGCCGCGGCGGTCGTCTTCGCTGGCTAGGATCAGGGGATGCGATTCGGAATGTTTGTTCCCCAGGGTTGGCGTTTGGATCTGGTCGGTATCGACCCCTCAGAGCAATGGGCGGTGATGCGCGACCTCGCGGTACGCGCCGACCAGGGCGATTGGGATTCGCTATGGGTCTATGACCACTTCCACACCGTTCCGGCTCCCACCGAGGAGGCGACGCACGAGGCGTGGACGCTGATGGCGGCTTTTGCCGCATCGACCTCGCGGATCCGGCTCGGTCAGATGTGCACGGCGATGAGCTACCGCAATCCGGCATACCTGGCCAAGGTGGCGGCCACCACCGATCTCATCTCCGGTGGCCGTGTGGAAATGGGTATCGGCGGCGGCTGGTACGAACACGAATGGCGCGCGTACGGCTACGGATTCCCTTCGGCCGGAGAGCGTTTGGGTCGCCTCGATGAGGGCGTGCAGATCATGACGCAGGCGTGGACCACCGGGTCGGCCACGCTCGACGGCAAGCACTATCAGGTTGATGGCGCCATCTGTCGCCCACTTCCGTTGCAGGACGGCGGTATTCCGCTGTGGATCGCCGGTGGTGGCGAGAAGGTGACGTTGAAGATCGCTGCCAAGTACGCGCAGTACACCAACTTCGACGGCACCCCGGAAGGGTTTGCGCACAAATCGGCCATTCTGCGCACGCACTGCGACAACGTCGGAACCGACTTCGACGCGATCGTGCGTTCGGCCAACTACAACATCGCAATCGGTAGCACCGAGGCCGAGGTGCAGCAACGATTGGACACTCTGGTCGAGCGCCTGACCCCGTACGTCGGCCCCGAGAAGGCCGAAGCGTCGCTGGGTGCGTTCCGTGACATGCCGGGTGTCGGCACGCCCGAACAGATCATCGAAAAGCTGGGCGCGCTCAAAGACCAGGGCCTGGCGTACGGCATCTGCTACTTCCCGGAAGCCGCCTACGATCTCTCGGGCATCGAACTCTTCGAAAAGGAAGTGGTCCCCGCGCTCCGGTAGTCCCGCCGACCGACAGCGGCTAGGCGTCGGGGGTTCCGGTGCCGAGATAGAAAGCGGTGGTACGCATCTCGGCGGCGCGAGCAATCTCCTCCGGGGTCCCCGATGCGATCGAGGCGTCGGCCCAACGCCGGCTGCTGTCGGACAGGAACGCCTGGGCCTGCTCGGTCTGCGCCCAGCCGGTGTCCTGGGCGGGTGCAGCGCCGCTGTTGGCGAGATGGTGTGCCAGGCCGAGCAGGCCCAGGTCCCATCCGATACCGACGGCGCCTGGGCCGAACGCCTGCCACCGAAGGGGTTCGACGTCGGCGCTGTGCTCGAGGACAAGCCGCGAGCTGTCTGTGTTCAATGATTCGAGGCGGACGGACAGCTCGCTGATCTCGCCGCCGAACTCCCAACTGACGGTGAAGCCCCGCGGTGCCTCGCAGCTCTTGATGGTGCCGCCGGCGTTCCCCTCGATCTGGTAGGTGCCACCCAGACGTAAATCACCACTGACCGGGGCGAACCACCGCGCCAGACGCTCGGGGCTGGTGCAGGCATCCCACAGGTCATCGATTCCGGTGGCGTAATCCTGCCGCAGTGACGCGACCGTCCGGACCGCCGATCCGTTGTCGGTGGTGCTGACGGTGCGCGTCACGGCGTCGATCTGTCCCTGCGCGGTGGTGGCGAGATCCGGGTCCGTCATGTCTGCTCCCTCGATGTTGGTGCGATCGTGTCCATTCTCCGTTGTGGGCGCAGGCGGCCACAAATGTGGTCGAGCACGCAGTTTCTCTGTGAGAATGTTCCGGGTGATCGATTTCAATCCCGACCGGCATCGCTACGGGGACGCCGACGCTCCGGTTCGCATCGTCGAATACGGAGACTTCCAATGCCCGGGTTGCAAGATGCTGGCACCCATTCTCAAACAGTTGGTCGATGAGTCCGACGGCCGTATCTGCTTGGTGTTCCGGCATTTTCCGGTGTTCGAGGTGCACCCCTTCGCCCTGACTGCGGCTCTTGCCGCGGAAGCCTCGGGTAGCCGTTTCTGGGAGATGCACGAACAGCTCTACGCCCACCAGAACCATCTCGACGACGACAGTCTGTCCGAGTACGCCGCTCGCGCGGGTGTTGCCGGTGCGGTAACCGGTCTGCAGGCGCAGCAGTACAAGGCGGGCGTCTCAGCTGACTACACGCGCGGAATCGACGAAGGCGTCCGCGCGACACCTGCGCTGTTCATCAACGGTTCCCGGTACGAGGGGGACTTCGATCTCGACGCCCTTCGTGCGGCAACAGCCGACCACTGATGGGTCGGACTCTGGGGCCGGGTCAGCGGAGCGTGGGTTCGAGCCACGGACCGTCGGGAAGACTCGGCGGATTGTCGACGTCGTCGACGCTGCACAGCGGAAGTCGCTCACCGAGATAGCGGAGCAGGAGCGACCCGAGGATTGCGGCGATGGCGGAGCCCGCGAGGACGCCGATCTTGGCGTCCTGCCGCAGCACGGGGTCGGTGAAGGCGAGATCGGTGATGAACAGCGAGATCGTGAATCCGATGCCGGCCAGCACTGCTCCGCCGATCAGATGTCCGTACCGCACCTGGCCTGGTAGGCGCCCCCAGCCCAGTTTGAGTGCGATGCCGGCGGCCACCGAGATACCCACGCCGTTGCCCACCACCAGCGCCACGATGATGCCGATGGTCACCGACGATGAGGCGGCTGCGGAGATTGCGTCCGCGTTGAGCAATACTCCGGCGTTCGCCAGTCCGAACAGCGGCACCACCACCAGCGCGCTCACCGGGTGCAGGGCGTCTTGCAACCGTTCGTTGGCAGGGACGGTGGCCCGCAGCGCTGTTGCGGCCAGTCTGGCCCGCCGCGCGTCGACCCGCTGTAATGCCAGCCGTCCATAGACCCGGACGCGGACCTGCTGTTCGGGTTCGACCGCGGCCGTCGGGATCAGGACACCCAGGATGACTCCGGCCAGCGTGGGATGAAGCCCCGACTCGTAGACCGCCGCCCACAGCACGATCCCCACCAAGATGTACGGGCGCAACATCCAGACACCGGCCCACCGCATCAAAGCCAGCGCGGCGACCGCCACGACGACCACGGCCAGTGCGACGAACGAGACGTCATCGGTGTAGAACACCGCCAACACCGTGATGGCACCGATGTCGTCGACGATGGCCAGCGTGAGCAGGAAGAGCCGGATCTGATCGGGACAACGCGGACCGAACAGTGCGAGGATTCCGAGTAGGAACGCGGTATCCGTGGAGATCGGGATACCCCAGCCGGCCGCCGCCGGGCCGGTCGGCTGGAAGGCCAGATAGATCAATGCCGGGAGAATCAGCCCGCCGAGCGCACCGAGCACCGGGATGATGACGGTGCTGCGATCACGGAGATCGCCGACGGTCACCTCGCGGCTGATCTCCAGACCGACAACCAGGAAGAAGATCGCCATCGCCGCATCGTTGATGATGTGTTGCAGATCCAGCTCTGTGGACCAGCTACCCACTTGCAGCACGACTTCGGTGTGCCAGAACGTGAAGTAGCTTTCGCCGGGCACGTTGGCCCACACCAGTGCGAGGAGGGTGGCGGCGAGCAGAAGCCCCGCGCTACCTGACTCCTTGGACAGAAACTGCAGCGTGCGGGGAGAGATCGGACGCCGCGTCGAGTTCAGCCGTGTGGTCGGACCCGGACCGATCGGCAGTGCCTTGGTCTCGTGGTTGTCGCTGGGCATGGTGGATATTGTGCGCCAGTGGATCGACTTGTACCGGCTACGGCCCCCCGAAACGCTTACTGTGGAACACCTACTGTGACCAGAGCGCGCACCGTGGCGCCGAGCGGAAGACAACCGAGATGACTGATGATCGCACCGTGGTGAAGACCACGAATGGCCCGGTTCGCGGACTCGATGACGGAACCACCACGTCGTGGCGTGGAATCCGTTACGCCGCACCGCCGGTGGGTCATCTACGGTGGCGTGCGCCCGTGCCTCCCCAGCCGTGGACAGATGTTGCCGACGCGACGGTGTTCGGCGCGGTGGCACCACAACCCAGCAACCCCGTGATCAGACTCGGGGAGGACGTCATCCAGGACGAGGATTGTCTGAGTCTCAACGTCTGGTCGGCGTCGACCGTCGGGCATGCAGACCGGCGGCCGGTGATGGTCTGGCTCCACGGCGGCGCGTACATTTTCGGATCGTCAAGCCAGCCGCTCTATGACGGTCGAGCACTGGTGTCCGGCGGTGATGTGGTGCTGGTGACGGTGAACTACCGGCTCGGCGCCCTGGGATTCCTGGACTTGTCGTCGTGCAGTACCGACGATCGGACGTTCGACTCGAATCTGGCTCTGCGCGACATCATCCTGGCGCTGGAGTGGGTCCGCGACAACATCGCGGAGTTCGGCGGCGATCCCGATCGGGTGACGCTGTTCGGCGAATCGGCCGGTGGCTCTTTGGTGACCACCCTGTTGACGGTCCCGGCGGCGCGTGGACTCTTCTCACGGGCGATCGCACAGAGCGCTCCGGCGACGTCGGTCTATGACAGCGCCCGCGCGGCGCGGGTGGCAGGGATGTTTTTGCGGGACGTGGGGGTCGAGGGGGACGACGTCGGGGCGCTGGACGACCTCGAGGTGGGCACAATCGTCGCAGCCGGTCAGGCACTGTTCAGCGACGTACCGGCCAGTACGCCGGGCACGCTGGCGTTTGCGCCGACAGTCGATCGAGACCTCCTGCCGGACTACCCGTTGGCGGCCTACCGCGGGGGAAAGTCCCACCCGGTTCCCCTGATCATCGGCACCAACAAAGATGAAGCATCCCTGTTCAAGTGGATGAAATCGCCGCTGATGCCGATCACACCGGATGCGATCCGGTCGATGTTCGCCGAGATCGCCAGTGAGCAGCCAGGGTTGACCCTGCCGACCGAAGCCGAGATCGGCTCGGCCTACACCGGTATGAAACTCAAGGCCACCGGCCTCGCGGTGGCGCGCGACATCGGGTTTCGGATGCCGACGCTGTGGCTGGCCGACGGGCACAGCGCGGTGGCCCCGGTGTATCTGTACCGATTCGACTGGGCCACACCGATGTTGCGTGCGCTTCGAGTCGGAGCCACACACGCAACCGAGTTGCCGTATACGTGGGGAAATCTGGTGGTCGGCAGTAAAGACATCACTTTCAAACTCGGTGGGATGAAGGTGGGAAAGGCGTTGTCTGCCCGCATGCTGAAGCGATGGGTGTCGTTCGCCGTCGAGGGAGTTCCGAAAGGGCTGCCCGGAGATCCGGATTGGCCGGCGTACGAACCCGAACAGCGAGCGACGCTCGTGATCGATCGAGAGGATTCGATCGTCGACGACCTCGACAAAGACCTGCGCGAAGCCTGGGGCGACGACGTCCTGAACTTCCTGTAACAGCTCACCCTTTCAGATCTGTCGCGATAACCCCGTGATCGCGTGAGCGTCTCCTGAATTTTCCTTGGCGCCAGAACGAATAGGCTGTGCGGCATGGACCGCGCGCCACGAGCACCACGACATCGCATCGATCCGCGGGCCCGGTTGTACTGGCTGATCGAGTGCGCTCTCTGGTTGGTCGTGAGTGCGATCACACTGTTGCTGCCTGCGATCATCTGGACCGCTGTGCGTCCCGGCTTCCTGATCGCCTTCGCTGTCGTCGGGACGGTGCTCCTGTGCTGGTCGGCGACGATGCCGATCTTGCGGTACCGGGTCCACCGGTGGGAGGCGACGAGCACAGCGGTCTACGCAAAGACGGGATGGCTCTCACGGGAGTGGAAGGTCGCACCGCTGTCAAGGGTCCAGTCGGTGGAGGCCAAACGCAACCCGCTGCACCAGCTCATGGGATTGGCGCAGGTCTCGGTGACAACGGCATCTGCGCACGGCGACATCATCATTCAGGGTCTCGACAAGGATGTTGCCGACGACCTGGTCGCCGAGCTGACCGTGGCAACGGAGGGAACCGTCGGAGATGCCACATGAGTGAAGTTCCAGTCCAGGAGATTCCGGCAGAAGGGGACTGGCAGCGCCTCGACAGCGGGATGATCGGCGCGGCGTTGATCCGGATGGCCATCCTCATCGCTCCGGTGGCGTTCGGGTGGGTGTTTCTGGGACAACGTGATCCATCCGTCGCAGGCACGCTTGTCGTATTGACTGTCATGGCGGTGCTGGTGCCGACCTTTTACATCTTGCAGTACCTGCGGTTTCGATATCGGCTGACCGCCACGGAACTGCAGATCACCTCAGGTCTGTTCGTCCGTCGTACACAGCGGATCCCGCTGCACCGGATCCGGACCGTGGACATCATTGCGAAACCCGTTCTGCGGCTGCTGTCGCTGGCGATTGTGACGATCGGAACGGGGGAGCAGGTCACGGCGCGGAACACGGCACTGCGCTTGGATGCGGTGAGTACGACTGTTGCGGCCGCGCTCCGTGCCGATCTGCTGGCTGCAGCCGGAATGCACCGCGCCGGACCACATGGCGCCGGGACGGAGACGGTTGATTCTGTACCGGTGGTCCTGCGGTTGCGGTGGGTGTGGATGGTCTACGCAATAGTCGGGGTGTGGTCGCTGGTCGCTCCGGCTGCCATTTTCGGATTCGCGTACCAGGGCCTGCAGATTTTGGGTCGCAGTCCCGATACCGTTGTGGGCTGGTACTTTTCGGAGTACCTCGAGCAGGTGTCGTTCGCGCAGTGGTTTCTCACCACCGTCGGGCTCTTTGTGCTGATCGGCGTCGTCGGTGCGGCGGCGCTGTTTGTCGAAGCCTGGTGGAACTACATGCTGGTGTATGAACAGCACGGACGGTTCGTGGCCACCCGAGGGTTGCTGACCACGCGTTCTTTCACCGTCGATCAGTCCAGGCTGCGTGGCGTGACGGTGTCCGAGGCGCTGACGACCCGACTTCTGGGAGGGGCTCGGCTCGTCCCGATTCTCACCGGTGTCAGCGCGGATCAGCAGAACACCAAATCAGGGGTATTGGTGCCGACCACCACCCGCGACGTGCCGATCGTGTTGGCCAACACCTTGTTGTCGCAGGAGGTGCTCAGTGCCGAGCGACTCGGAAGTCATTGGCTTCACCGGCATCCGCCTGCAGCGCAGCGGCGCATCATGTTCCGCTACCTCGTGCCCGTGGTTGTCACCACGGCGGTGCTGGCCGTGGCCGTCTACCTGTGGTCCTGGCCGCCCGCGCTGTTCGTCCTTCCGGTTGCGGCCGCTGCGGGGCTCTATTCGGCGGCCATCGGAAACTATCGAGGCCTGGGCCATCGGATCGAGGACGGCTACCTGTTCAGCAGGCGGGGATACTTCTTTCGGAGGTTCGACGCTGTGCAATTGCGTGGCGTGAGCGGCGTTGCGGTGTGTCAGACGATCTTTCAACGACGGCTCGGTGTGGCATCGGTCATTGCAACCACCGCCTCGGGTGAGAAGGCCTATCACGTGGTCGATGTCGATCTGACGACCGCGACGGATCTTGCGGTCAGGCTCGGTGGTCATTCATTTGTGAGCTGAGCGCGACCAGTGACTCAAGGTACGTGGCGACACCGTCGTCGTCGTTGCTCGGCAAGACCGTGTCGGCAACTGCCAGTGTGTCGGGTGCCGCGTTGGCCGGACACAGTGCGACCCCGGCCCACAGCAGCATCGGTAGGTCGTTGATCGCGTCACCACAGGCGGCGACTTCGGACGGATCGATACCCCACTGGGTGCACAGTCGCGACAGCCCGGTGGCCTTGGAGACACCGTCGGCCGCCATCTCGAGATACGGAGCGCCGGAATGGGTGGGCGTCACTTGCGGCATGCCTGCCGCGGCGACCGTGCGGAACAAGTGTTCACTGGTCACCTCGGGATGCCTGGCGACTATTTTCACGATCGGTTCGGTGTCGAGTACGGACGAATCAGACAGCTCCATCGTCGCCGGGTCGCGATGATGATCGGTGAACTCGCACAGCGCCGCGTAGTCGGGATCGGCAACAAATCTCGTGGGTCCGACAGAAGCGAAGACCGTTCCGGGGACCAGCGCACGCACCCGTGACATCGTGTCGTGCGCGATGTGTACCGGTAACGGTTGTACGTCAATGACTTTCGGAGTGCCGTCGGCGAGGTCGAGGAGGACAGCACCGTTGGCCGCGACCGCGAATCCGCGGAAGCCGCAGGAGGCCGCCAACGTGTGGACCGAGTGCTGTGCCCGGGCGGTCGCCCACACCACGACTATGCCCGCCTCGGCTGCCGCGGCCATCGCCGCCGCTGTTCTTGCGCTCACCGCTCGGTCGGAGTTGAGAAGTGTTCCATCGAGGTCGGTTGCCACCAGGCGAATGCTCACTCGTACATGATGCCAACACGGCTCAGTGGTCCTGTACGCTCACGTACCAATCAAGAGTTACATCCTGGATCACAGTGTAACGTGAATCTGGGTCTGACCAGCTGAGAAGGGGACCAGTATGGACACCGCAGTGCCGGTGTTGACGGCATTACCTGAGCCGTTGCGTGATCCGGTGGCCCTGGCGATCCCGTTCTTCATCCTGTTTCTGTTGATCGAGATCGCGGCAGCCCGCGTTCTCGAACATCGGGAGGCCGATGATCTCGAGAAGTCGACTGGTGGGGGGCGACCGGGTCCCGGTGCCTATCTGAGGGCCGATGCGCGAGCCAGTATTTCGATGGGGCTGGTCTCCATCGTCACCACCGCGCTGTGGAAGGCACTTGCACTTCTGGTCTACGCCGCGCTGTTCGCCTATGTGGCGCCATGGCAGTTGTCCGCCGACCAGTGGTACACGTGGGTCATCGCCCTGGTCGGCGTTGATCTGCTCTATTACGCCTATCACCGGTGCGCCCATCGGATTCGCCTGATCTGGGCCACGCACCAGGCACACCACTCCAGCGAGTACTACAACCTTTCGACGGCCCTGCGGCAGAAGTGGAACAACAGCGGCGAGATCGTCATGTGGTTGCCGTTGCCGCTCTTGGGTGTGCCGCCGTGGATGGTCTTCTTCGCGTTCTCGGTGAGTCTGGTGTACCAGTTCTGGATTCACACCGAACGCATCGGGCACCTGCCACGTCCGGTTGAATTCGTCTTCAACACCCCGTCACATCATCGCGTGCACCACGGCCGCGATCAGGAGTACCTCGACAAGAATTACGGCGGCATCCTGATCATCTGGGATCGCATATTCGGGACTTTCCAGAAGGAACTGCATCGGCCGCACTACGGGCTCACCATGCCGGTGGACACCTACAACATCTGGCGACTGGAGACGCGCGAGTATGTCGCGATCGCCGGCGATGTCCGGCGGGCGGCGCGGTGGCGGGACAAACTCGGGTTCATCTTCGGCCCGCCGGGATGGCAGCCGCGACAGTCCGCCGCCACTGAGGTCATGTCGGCGAGCTGAGCAACCGACGTCCCCGGTGTCGGTGCCGATCGCTACCGTGGGTGAGTGTTGCTCGCAGAGGTTGTATCCACGAGTGCGGCTGTGGCCGGCACCCGGTCGCGGAAAATCAAGTCGGCCGCACTTGCTGCGCTGATCAAGGCGTGTGCGCCCGACGAGGTCGCTGTTGTGGTGTCGTGGCTGTCGGGCGAAGTGCCGCAGGGGCGTCTGGGTATCGGATGGCGGACCCTGGCCGACGCGCGAACCGAGCCTGCGGCGGATGCCACGTGGACCGTCGCCGAGGTGGACCAGCTCTTGACCGAACTGGCCCAGACATCCGGTGCGGGGTCTGTGGCCCGTCGAAAAGAACTGCTCACGAGGCTGATGTCCGCGGCCACGGACGATGAACAGACTTTTCTCATCCGTCTACTCACCGGCGATATGAGGCAGGGCGCGGGCGAAGGGGTGATGACCGACGCAATTGCGGTCACAGCCGACCTATCTGTTGACGTGGTCCGGCGTGCTTTCATGCTGTCCGGGGATCTGGCGGTGACAGCTGTCGCCGCGATCAGCGGTGGGTCGAAAGCGCTGGGGGAGTTCGCCCTGAGCGTGGGTCGTCCGATACGCCCCATGCTGGCGTCTCCGGCCACCTCACTCGCCGATGCCCACACCGCGCTCGGCGGTGCGGTGAGTGTCGAATACAAGCTCGACGGTGCCCGCATTCAAGTGCATCGCAAGGGTGATGAGGTCGCCATCTACACCCGCACACTCAACGACATCACCGGCCGAGTACCTGAACTTGTTGATCTGATACGCGAATTGCCCTGCGAATCCGTGGTTCTCGACGGTGAGACGCTGGCTTTGAACGACTCGGGACGTCCACGCCCTTTTCAGGAGACGATGAGCCGGTTCGGTGCCACGTCCAAACGTGAACTCCTGCTGCACCCGTATTTCTTCGACTGTCTGCACCTCGACGGCGTCGACCTGCTCGATGAGCCCTTGTCCGATCGGCTGGATGCTCTGGACCGCGTTGCGTCCCGGCATCGCATCCCGTCACTCGTCGCCCCGGACCTCGCGGCGACCGAGATGCACCTCGACGCCGCGCTCGCTGCCGGCCACGAGGGCATCATGATCAAGGCCCTCGACTCGGTGTACGCGGCCGGACGACGCGGCAAGACCTGGCAGAAGGTCAAGCCTGAGCACACGTTGGACCTGGTGGTGCTCGGTGCGGAATGGGGATATGGCCGTCGCACAGGCTTTCTGTCCAACCTGCATCTGGGTGCGAGGGATCCCGACGGCGGCGACCCGATCATGGTCGGCAAGACGTTCAAGGGTTTGACCGACGAACTGTTGCGTTGGCAGACAGACGAATTCCCGAAACACGAACGCAACCGCGACGACCACACGGTGTACCTGACGCCGGCACTGGTTGTCGAGATCGAACTCGATGGTGTGCAGGTCAGTTCGCGCTACCCGGGTGGGGTGGCGCTCAGATTCGCCAGAGTTCTCCGCTATCGACCGGACAAGACTGCGGCGCAGGCCGATTCGATCGATGCGGTCCGTTCCCTGTTACCCGGCCGGTGACCGGCAGTGTTCTGAGCTGGGGAGTATCTCAGATCGGAAAGGCGACCCCGGTCAACTCCTCCGAGACTGTCCATAGCCGCTGCTGGACGTCCACTTGATGAGACTTCGGGCTGGACGTGACCAGCACAGGATTGCCGCGTTGTTCCATGAAGCCACCGGGTCCGTAGTACTGGGCTCCCAGCACGCCAGGGTCGCTCGAGGCGCGCAGGATCGGTAAGGCCCCCATGTCTGCGGACTGGAAAAGGAACTTCGCGGCCAGGTCCTGAGCCCAGCGGAGCTTCGCGGGAGTGTGTCGGGTCAAATCGGTATTCGCGCCGCCAGGGTGGGCCGCGACGGCGATGGTGGTGGTGTCCGCGGCCGCGAGTCGTTTGTCGAGTTCGTAGGTGAACAAGAGGTTGGCCAATTTCGACTGTGCGTAGGCTGCTGCCGGGGAGTAGCTGTGTTCGGAGTGCAGGTCTGCGAAATTGACGCCGGCCCGGACCTTATGGCCCAGGCTGCTGACCGTTATGACTCGTGATCCCTCGACAGGTAGCAGGTGGTCGAGGAGGAGCCCGGTCAGCGCGAAATGTCCGAGATGGTTGGTGGCGAATTGCAATTCGTAGCCATCTTCGGTGACGGTCTTGGGAGTGAACATCACCCCGGCATTGTTGATCAACAGATCGATGCGGGGGTGCATGGATCCGAGCACGGTTGCGGCGTCTCTGACTGATTGCTGTGATGCCAGATCCATTTCCTGGACAGAGACTTTCGCGTGGGGGTGGGATGTGAGGATCCGTTCGGCGGCTTCCTTGCCCTTGGTCGTATCGCGCACGGCGAGGACCACGTGTGCTCCGCTGCCCGCGAGTACGAGTGCGGTCTGGTATCCGAGACCCCCGCCGCCGCCGGTGATGATCGCGACGCGGCCGCTTTGGTCAGGTACTTCGGTCGCGGTCCATCGACTACTCATTGGATGCTTCTTCTTTCAGATCTGGCGGTAGAGGAGTGCCCAGCTCGACTGAGGGACGAGCTGAGCGCTCTACCTGGGAGGCCCCAGCAACTGCTGATCTTTGCTCAGGCGTCTTCGTCGGACATCCAGTGCACGAAGCGCTGAAGCGAGTACATGGCGTCGTGGGGGCTTCCGAGGACGTGTTTGGCCGCGGACCCCAGACGGACGACGCGTTGCGCGCCGGCGCAGGCGAGTCGATCGCGCAGCGCGGTTTTGCGTTCGTAGGGGTAGATACCGATCGTCTGTGTCGCGACATTGACGAACGGAACTGCAGCATCGAGTGATTCGACGTGGACGACGTTAATGGTCTTGCCGCTGGGGTGAAAGGAGACTCGTTCATCGGAGAGCACGACCATGCCGGCTCCGTCGAAGGTGCCCCACACTTTGTATTCGCCGCCCATCATCTGAAGCATTTCGATCTCTTCGCGCATCTCGGAAGGGATTGGTGGTGCTGTGGCGGAGGCGGTCTCGCGATCGACACCCAGGCGTTCAACGAGCTTCGCGCAGTATTCTTCGATGCCTTTGCGGTCGCCTTCGGCATACACGAATCGGCTCGCGAGGCAGGCTTCCTGGTTGAACAGTGTGGCGTCTTCGGCAGTCTGTTCGGCCACCGCTTCGATGGTCGCCTGGTCGGTGAAGGCTTCTTTGCCGAGCATCGAGATCGACGTCTTGGGGTCGAACGACACGAGTTGCAGACCTGGTCCGAGGTAGCGGATGACGTTGTCGATGGCCGGTCCGCCGCCCCAGGCTGCGATCTTGTCGAAGTACTGCGGGCGGTACAGGGTTCGTTCGATGGTTTCGTCGCCACCGCGCCAGTAGATGGCTGACATCGAGCGCACAACCGGGTGGTCGGGATCAATGTCGGCCATGGTGCGCAGTACGGCGACGGTGGTGAACGGGTCGCTCGATGGCATCTTGAAGAGGTTGACCGCCTTGACCAACGCGCCCTGGGCAATCGAGGAGACGCAGCCCGCCGGCGAATTACCTGCCAGCATGTGGACCATGCGTGGTGGGAACGCGCGGATCGCTCCGGAGTTGCCGTGGATGTCGGTCCGTGAAACCCAGCCGTCGAGGGCGGCGGGGTTTGCGAAGTTCGACTCGATCATCGAGGTGAGCATGCCCCGTTCGAGTAGATACGGCGCACCGCGGTACAGGTTTTCGACCACGCGACGTGGTAGTGGATTGGTCTCCACGACGCGTTCGAGTGCTTCCTGCATATACGGGTTACGGTCCAACGCAAGTTGTTCGCCGGTCTCGACCAGGAAATCGATGATGTCGTCGACCTTCACGTCGAGCAGGGGCGGAAGTTCCGAACGCGGTTGGATCAGCTGGTCCAAATCGATTTCGGGCGTGGTGAAGTCGACGCCGAGGTCGCGTGACCGGTGCCGGACCGAGGCTTCGGTGACGAGTTTGCCGCGAATAAAGAAGTGTGCGGCGACAGCAGGTTCTTGATCGGTCGGTTGAGAATTGAGGTCGATACTCATGAAATGCCCCGAACGTAGGCGTCGGTGGTGCCGGAGCAGCTGATCTTGTCGCCGCCGGGCAGATCGGAGTATCGGCTGATGTTGTCGCGGATGGAGGGGCTGCGGTTCCCGCAGGCGCAGGGGTTGTAGTCTGCGACGATCTTGTCGCCTGAGATGACACCGTTCCAACGGCCATCGAGGGACAGGTCGAAAAACGCTGCGCGCCCCTCGATTTCTCCGGTCGACGACGGAAGGAGATTTTCACCCGTCTCGTCAAGGAGTAGCAGCATCAACCATGGCGGGACGTGATAGCGCTTGGCGCTGCATCGTGGCATGGCAGCGTTGATCTCCTGCATGCCGTACATCTGGAACACGCGCTCATCTGCGAGGTTGAAGGTCTCCATGATGTATTCGAAGTAGTCGGGTGGGAGGTCTGCCCCTTTGAGCCCGCCGCCGATGTAGATGGTGTTCTCTGGATGAAAGTCGTTGCCGCCGAATCCCATTTCGCGTACTGCTGCTGCGATCGGATAGAGCGAGGCAAACATTCCTGACAGCAGCATCTTCTCGTTGCGGCCGTTCACAAGGGCTTCGGCGGAGATCGTCAACGCCTGTTCCATGATCTGCTGACGCGCGGCGGAGGTTGCCTCGAACTTGGCCATGTCCGCGGGCCGTGCGGTGCCGTCGGCCATGGCTTTGCGCAAGGTCACCATGCTGGTGATCTGGCCGATCGTGATCGGCGGGACCGGATACAGGAAGGGTTCGGAGTCCGGGGACGTGAAGCCCTCGATGAGGGCATCACGGATCGTGAGATTGCGCGGCGCCGTCGCTGTCGGAGCCAGGCCATACAGCTTGCGGCCGTCGCCCGGCGTTGATCCCGAACCCCAGGCGAACGAGCGAATCAACTCACGCCGATTCCATTCGAGGTCCGCTTGTGAGGAGTTCATCATCGCCGACTTGCCGGTGGTACCACTGGAACAGGACAGAAAATGCCCGGCACGTTCCAACCTGCCGAGCCATTCGTCGATATCGGAAACGTCTTCTAGATCAACATTTTCCACCGGGTTGGTGGATATTGTTTCGAGCCATCTGCCGAGCCTGTCCCACTTCTGTTCGACAAGCCACCCCTCGGGATAGCTCTTGTAAGCGGTGTGTGCGAACAGTAGCGGGACGAGGTCTTCCTGCGTCTTCACCTCAGTGATGCCGGCCTCGTCAGCGCGGTTCTGCAGCAGTCGGATTCGTCCGAGCCGATCCTGAAACAACTCGTTCGCCGCCTCCAGCTGAAGAGGTAGCAACTCGGCTGCGGGAACGTCGTAACATTCGTTCGCATCCACCATACTGGTCAACCTCGTGAGGGCCGACCCCGTATCGAGCGATGTGGCCATCTGATTTCCCCTTAAGTTATGGACTGTCGGTGGACTGCACTTAACCGTATTGGCACCATCGACGTATACTTATTGAGGAAATCGGGTGTCCGGTCCTGCCAGAGGTAGACGTGTCGATGCACGTCGAAGCCGCAATCCGCGCTATTTTTGGACGGATGACAACACGTCGAGGACGGCCGACCCATGCCGAGGCCAAGGAGTTGGACCAGCAGTTACGCGAAGCTGCGGTTGCGACCTTCCTTCACCACGGCTACGACGGCACCACGATGGAAGCGATCGCGCGCGCTGCGGGGATCACGAAGCGGACGCTCTACGCCCGTTATGCGGACAAGCACGAACTCTTTGTCACGGTTATTCCATGGGCGCTTTCGCGTCTTGATGAGCAAGACGTGGTCCACGAACCCGAGGGTGACGACGTGGCCGCATCGCTCATCGCGATCGGTCGCGCGGCGATTGCCCGCGCCGTGGATCCCCGGACTACGCAACTCATGCGGCTGGCGATGTACGAGACTTCCCGGTTTCCCGAGTTCGATGTCAAACCAGAATCCATGGCGTGGTCAGCCCAACATCGGGCTGTCGCCGACGCTCTGCGCCGTCACCAGAGTCGACAGGGTCTCGTGATCGCCGATGTCGAACTGGCGGCGGAGCAGTTTCTTGCCATCGTCGTCGTCCTGCCCGGTCGGCTGGCCGACTTCGGGGTCTTCCGCTCACCCGAGGAAGAGGAACTGCGCCTTCAGCACGCGGTCACGCTGTTTCTGTATGGCATGCTGCCCCGCTGAGCACTCGCGGGGCTTGGTCACTACGAATGTCGAGCCGGCGGGACCGGCTGATCGATGCTGAAATTTTAATATCCGGTTTCGTGTACATAATCGATTTCGGGGGTTATGCTCGTCACACCTTGCGCCATATGCCCAGGTCAGGCGAGCGGAGTCTTCTTCGCGACGCGATCTGCCGGCGTCGGCAATGCACTCCACCGCAGGGGATAGTGCCATCAGGCGAGCCCAATGATCCCGGGAGATTCCATGTCCGACTTCGATTCGATCGATTACTTCACCAACGCGTCGATTGTCGATGATCCGTACCCCTACTACGACCACTTGCGGTCGAAATGCCCCGTTCAGCGCGAACCGGTTCACGATGTGATCACGGTGACCGGCCTCGAGGAAGTGGTCGAGGTCTACCGGGATACGGAAACCTACTCGGCCTGCAACTCGGTGTCGGGACCCTTTCCTCCACTTCCTTTTGTACCGGAAGGTGATGACATCGGCGCTCAGATCTTGGAGTTCCGTGACCAGATGCCGCTGAGCGAACACATGGTCACGATGGACGCTCCGGAGCACACGCGCGCTCGAGGGCTCCTCAATCGTCTGTTGACTCCCAAGCGACTCAAGGAAAATGAGGAGTTCATGTGGCGCCTTGCGGATAGTCAACTCGACGAGATTGTTGACAAGGGTAAATGCGAGTTGATCGAGGAGTACGCAAAGCCGTTCTCGCTGTTGGTGATCGCTGACCTGCTCGGTGTTCCGTCGGAGGACCATGAGATCTTCCGTGATGTGCTCGGCGCACCCCGAAAAGGTTCGCGCCCAGGCACGTTGGAAAACGAACCATTGATGCACAACCCGCTCGCGTTTCTCGATGACCGGTTCACAACGTACATCGAAGATCGCCGCCGCGAGCCTCGCGATGACGTACTCACCGGCCTCGCCAACGCCAAATATCCAGACGGTTCAACTCCCGATGTCATCGACGTCGTGCGTTCGGCGACCTTTCTGTTCGCCGCCGGTCAGGAAACCACCGTCAAGCTGATCAGCGCCGCGCTCAAATTTGCCGCCGAGCGTCCAGACCTGCAGCAGTTGCTCCGCGAGGACCGGAGCCGCATCACGCTGTTCCTCGAAGAGACCCTCCGGTTGGAAAGCCCGGTCAAGAGTGATTTTCGGCTTGCTCGCACCAGCACGACACTCGGTGACGTCGAGATTGCCGCCGGGACCACGGTGATGTCCGTACTGGGCGCGGCCAACCGCGATCCGCGTCGTTTCGAAGACCCCGATCAGTTCAAGATCGATCGCCCGAATGTTCGCGAGCACGTCGCGTTCGGGCGTGGAGTCCACTCGTGCCCTGGTGGACCGCTCGCTCGCGCCGAGGGCCGAATCAGCCTCGAGCGCATGCTTTCACGGATGGGTGACATCACGATCTCCGAGACCGAGCATGGTCCGGTGGACGACCGCCGCTTTTCCTATGAGCCGACCTACATCCTGCGCGGACTGACCGAGTTGCACCTCGAGTTCACACCTATCTCATGAGCGGGTCACGACGGTAGTCGCCGCAGGTTCCGACTGATCCACTGGCGGCGCGGCGCAGGAACTCCGCGGTCGGTATGCAAGTTCAGTGGCACAGCCTTGCGCATGTGCCCTTTCGAAATAGGAGGAGCAAGTTGAAACCACACCACTCGGTCATCGCTTTGATGGCCGTTACGCTGATCGTCGCCGGCTGTAGTAGCCGTAGCGACGACAGTGGTGACAAGAACGACGGCGGCGGCGGTACGTCCGCGGCTGGAGAGGCCTCAGCAACCGCATTCGGTGACCTGGGTGAGATCTGCGGCACCGGATCGCCGAAAGGTTCTCCCGCACAAGGGGTTACCGGCACCGAGATCCATGTCGGTGTAGCATCGGACATCGGCTTCACCAAGGTTTCCGAATTTCCGGATGCGGCGAAGGTCTTCACGTCGTGGTGCAACGAGCAGGGCGGAATCAACGGTCGCAAGATCGTCGCGACCACCCGCGATTCGAATCTGCTGCAAGTGCGTCAGCAGATGGTGACGGCTTGCCGTGAGGACTTCGCCCTGGTCGGCGGAGGCCATGCGTTCGATGGACTGGGCGTCAAGGAACGTCTTGGGTGCGGGTTGCCGAGCTTCCCGGCTCAGGTGGCTCAACCACAGTCCGTGGGCTCAGACCTGGAGGTCAGCGCATCGCCGAGCCGGGTCGCCGGCTATGACCCGTTCTACGGCATGGGGGAGTGGCTCATCCGAGATGCCTATCCTGAATCTGCTGGTGCGATCGGGATCATCAGCGGCGATTCACCGGTTGTGAAGACCACTGGCGATCAGTCGGAAGAAGCCCTGACGGCGGCGGGGGGCACCGTGATCTATCGCGATTCATATCCCCCGACGGGGATCGCCGACTGGACGCCCTATGCGCAGACCATCAAGAACAAGGGTGTGAAGGGTCTGTTCTTCTACGGGACGCCGGAGCAGTTGGCGAAGCTCGAAAGTGCGCTCACCGACATGGATTACAAGCTCGATTGGATCAATCCGGGAAACAACGCGTACAACGACTCGTTCATCGAGGCATTGGGCACGTCTGCCGGCGAGCAGAACAATGTGGTCGAACTCGGCGGAGTTGCGCCGTTGGAGAGTTCGGATGAGGTGCCGGCGATGCAGCAGCTCCATGACCTCTACAAGCAATATGCGCCGGATGCAGAATTGACGTTGCCGTCGATCCGAGCATTCTCTGCGTGGCTGCTGTTCGCCAAGTCGGCGGCAAGTTGCGGGGATGCTCTGACGCGGACGTGCACCTACGACGCCGCTATTCAGGAATCAGCGTGGACAGGTGGTGGCCTCACGGCGCCGGTCGATCTGACACCGGGTGCCGCACCGTCACCCTGCTTCAACGTCGAGCAGGTGACGCCGGACGGCTGGATAGCCGCCGACTTCCAACCTGACAACGGTCCGTATCGCTGCAACATTCCGGCCTACAAGTACCAGAAAGACTATGGCAAGGCGATGACACTCGCTGATGTCGGCAAAACCATGGCCGACATCAACTAGAGGCCGTCACCGGGTAGCGACTCTGCGAGTCGCTACCCGGTGACGAAGATCGCATCAAGACGGCGATGCGCGGGCTCCATGAACGATTCCTGGGTCGCCGCCGCTCAAATCTGTTGTGCGAGTTCGACAACCCTGTCACGCGCGGTCTTCGCGGAATCAGTGGCCTGCTCGGTGAACGGGTCCAGAGCAGGGATCCGTCCGACGAGAGTCAGGTCTGAGGTCACCACGTCGACTTTCATACCCAGAGCTGCACCGAGGACCTGCACCAGCGGGGGCACGGTGTGGTCGAGGCCTTCGTCTTTTGCGCCGGGCCCATATGTCAGGCCACGTGAGGAGATGATGACCACCGGGATTCCGGCGAATGGCTGATCGGGTGTGTCGTACGGGGCGGTGGTTCCCAGGACGTGGATGTGGTCGATCCAGGCTTTGAGCGTCGAGGGAATCGACCAGTTGTACATCGGAGCGCCGATGACGACTGCATCGGCTGCAGATACCTCGGCGATCAGTTCGGCCTGCAGCGCTTCGGCTTCCGGCGCCACATCCTCGGCATCAACCCGGAGTCGCGGCGCGTAATGCAGGCCGGCATCGGAGATATGCGGTACCGGATCGGCGTGCAGATCCCGATACGTCACGGTGCGGCCCTCGCCGCTCCCGAGCCAGGTGGTGGCAAAGAGTTCGGTCAGCTCGCGGGAGGTCGATGTCTTCGGGTTGGCGGATGAATCGATGTGCAGCAGCGTTGGCATCTGTTCATTCTCGTTGTTGCCGGCGACAAAAGCACAAACTGCAGTCATAAGCACACGTTGCAACGTGTGTTTATGACTGCAACGTGTGCTTTTGCGGGGTCAGGGGGTGAGGTTCTCCCGGAAGATGCTCTCGAGGGTGTTGAAGTGGCGTTCGTCCGCGTCGGCGCGGTATGCCGGGATGTCGGACATCGTGAAGCCGTGTGGCGCATCCGGATACACCTCAGAGGTGTACAGCAGACCTGCTGCGTCGAAAGCCCGTTCCAGGATCTCGATCTTCTCGGCCGGCATCGACCGGTCATTGTCGGCGTGCCCGAGGTACAGGCGCGCCCGCGCGTTCTTGGCGACGATATGGGGGCTGTCGACGGCGTCGGTCACGAGATTGCCTCCGTGGAACCCGGCAGCTGCCTTGACTTGATCCGGTCGGGTACCGGCGGTACGCAACGCCAAGGCCGCACCCATGCAATATCCGGTGACACCTATCCCGTCGCCGCTGACCTCCGGGAGCCCGAGCAGTCGATCAACGTATTCGCCGACGTCCGCGGTGGCCAGGCCCGAGCCCAAGGAACGTACTCGGCCCATCGCGCCGGACATGAACTCATCGCGGTAGGCGGGATCGTTCAGATCCCCCTGCACCGCGAGGTCCTCGATGGTGCCGTGGCGGTAGAAGGCGTTGGGGGCCATGACGACAAAACCCCAGCCGGCAATCCGGTCGGCCATCTCATAGATGCGCGGGCGAAGACCGAAGGCATCCATATACAAGAGGACGCCGGGATGAGAATTCTCATCCGGTCGGGTTACATAGGCTTCCGCAACGCCGTGTCCGGCCTCGATCTCGATGGTGGTGCGCAACATGGACACAACGCTACCGGGGCCTCCCGGGCCGGTTTCGACGGGTCAACCCTGCGCTCTCACGAAGTCGGGCTGACGAACTCGGGTTGGTCGAGCAGTCGCAGCCAGCTTCCGTCGGCTTGTTTACGCGCCACCTGGGCGCGGGCACCGGCGCCGTCTCGCGGCGGGGTCGAAGTCAGTGCGATATTGCCGCTGACCAGCGTCGGCAGTGGTTCTTCGGGTCGGAATTGTGGACGGTGGGACAAGACTTTCGACCACAGTTCTTGGATCGCTGCGCGTCCCACAGTCTGCTCGCCGGGCGGATACGCCATCACCGCATCCTCTTCATAAAGCATGGCAACACCCTCGGCGTCACCGGCATTGGATCGCTCCACGAACAGCCGAGTCAGGTCTTCGGGACGCTGCGCGGTCTCTCGAGGTGACATTGTTCATCCTTTCGTAGGTGTGATTCCAGCCTCGCTCGACAATTGCGAGAAGTCCAATAGATTGTTCTGACACATACTAGAATCTGGAGTTATGGAACTGAGGCAGTTGGAATACTTCATCGCGGTGGCCGAGGAGGCAAACTTCACGCGTGCGGCCGAGCGGGTTCGGATCAGCCAGTCCGGTGTGAGTGCCCAGATCCGGCAACTCGAACGAGAACTCGGCGCACAGTTGTTCGATCGATCGAGCCGGGTCGCCCGGCTAACCCCCGCGGGTGAGGCCGCGCTCGGCCCAGCACGAACGGCACTCGCGGCGGTCGGCACAGTGGGTCAGGCGGTCGATGACGTGAGCGGGCTGTTGCGGGGCCGGTTGTCGATCGGGATGGTTGTCGGCTGCACGATCACACCGCTCTTTGCCGCGATCGAGAAGTTCCGCAGTTCGTACTCGGGCATCGAAATCGCGGTCCAAGAGGCGAATTCGGACCAATTGACCGACGACGTCCGAAGTGGCAGGTTGGACGTCGCGATTGTCGGCACCGCGGGTCCGGTCGGCGATGATTTGCAGGCATCCGTGATCGTCAGTGAGGGACTTGTGGCCCTGGTGCCGCCTGGTCATCACCTGGCAGATCGAAAACGCATCGCGGTGACCGATCTGGCGGGCGAAGCGTTGGTGGCGATGCCGGTGGGGACCGGCCTGCGATCGGTGCTCGACATCGCTTGCACTGCGGCCGCTTTCTCGCCCATGGTGGTGATCGAGGCCAGCGCTGGGGACGCGGTGCTGGAGTGTGCTGCCAGGGGACTGGGGATCGGAATCCTGAGCGAGTCGATGGGCGCGGACCATCGAGGGCGTGTTCAGGTGGTCCCGATCGTGGATGTCGGTGTCCCGGCACAATTGTCCGCGGTCTGGTCTACGCCGACGAGCCCCGCGGTGCAGGCATTCATACCGATTCTCCGAGAGGTATTCGACCTGTGATGGAAGATCATTCGTTCACCGAGCCCGAGCGCTCCGCGGTCTATCGCGTCATCGCCGAGCGTCGTGACATGCGCACCTTTGTCCCGGGCGCAACCGTCCCCTCAGATGTCCTCGAGCGGTTGCTTCAGGCTGCGCATGCCGCGCCCAACGTCGGCTTGATGCAGCCCTGGCGATTCATCCGGATCACCGATCCGCTGTTGCGGAAGCAGATTCACAGCCATGTGGATGACGAACGCCGACGCACGGCACACGCCCTCGGCGAGAGGGCTGATGAGTTCATGGCACTCAAAGTCGAAGGCATCCTCGAGTGCGCAGAACTATTTCTTGTTGCGCTGCGTGATGGCCGCGAGCGTCACGTGTTCGGTCGTCGAACCATGCCGCAGATGGATTTGGCCTCGGTGTCTTGCGCAATCCAAAATCTGTGGCTTGCAGCACGTTCCGAAGGACTCGGCATGGGTTGGGTGTCGTTGTTCGAACCGGGAGTGCTTGCCGAGATCGTGTCACTGCCTGCCGGCGCCGAACCGGTTGCGGTGTTGTGTCTCGGGCCCGTTCCCGAGTTCCCGGCGCGCCCGGTGCTCGAGATCGAGGGGTGGGCCACAGGTCGCCCGCTGAGCGAGTTCGTCGGCGAAAACGGATGGTGATCGCCCGTCGGTTCATGAATGCACTTGTTCTAGTCTAACTAGAACTATAGTATTGAGTATGTGCTGATACGTGTGGATCCGACAGCGCCGCAGGCGCTCTATGAGCAACTCGCTGCCGCGATCAGGGGTGCCATCGTCCGCGGCGAAATTACTGCGGGGGAGCGACTTCCAGGAGCGCGCGATCTGGCCGAGTCTCTCGGGGTGAATGTGCACACCGTGCTGCGCGGCTACCAGGAGTTACGCGACCAGGGTTTGGTCGAGCTCCGTCGGGGCAGGGGCGCGGTCGTCACGCACACCGCGGTACCGGACGAAGCCGATCTGAGATCGGCAATCGGAGCCGTACATGCCGCCGCTCGGAAACTGGGACTCGGTGGCGAGGATCTTGCTGCGATGGTTCGGGAAGGATACTGAAATGGGTTCGTCTACAGATGAAACGAAGCGTCCGCTGGCTTGGCTGCTGGGCGTGGCGGTGATGATTCCGATCATCTCAACGCTGGTCTCGGCGATTCTGTTGAACAGCTGGCGAGATGATTTGCCCGAACATGTCGCGACCCACTGGGGTTCCGGCGGCGAGCCGGATGGCTACACCTCTGTGACCGGCCTGATGTGGACGCTGATTTTTGTGGGGATCGCGCTGATGGTGCTCGCAGCGGTGGCGGCCGCGGCTTTTCGGGAATACACATTGTGCGCGCAAGTCGTCAGTGGTGTTGCCGCACTGGCAGCTTTCATCGCAGCGTTGGCGCTGTCCGCCACCGGCGTCCAGCGTGGCAAGGTCGACGTATCGGCGGTCGAACTGCCCTGGTGGTCACTGGTTCTCGCGCTGGCCGTGGGTGCTGCGTGTGCGACTCTGGTGCATAGATTGGTGCCGAGGTGGACCACACCGGTGGACCTGGAGCGCTCCACCGTTCCGATGATGATCGAGCCGACCGAACGGGTGGTCTGGACCAGGACGGTACTCAGTGGCGGAATCCCGCTGGTGCTCATGGTTTCCGGCGTGGTGATGTGCCTGGTGGCCGCGGTGTTGTCCGGGCAGTGGTTGTTTGCCGTCCTGGCGGTGGCCGTGGCAACCGTTGCAGTGTTGATGTACGGGATGCGGGTGACGGTCGACCCGGCGGGCCTGCATGTCAGAAGTGTTGTCGGCTGGCCCAAGATCATCATCCCCGCTTCGGAGGTCGCCGCAGTTCGCGCTGTGAAGGTCAGCGCGATCAAGGACTTCGGCGGATATGGCTATCGATTGGGATTTCGTGGGGAGCTGAAGGGCGCCAAGGGTTTTGTTCTCAAGTCCGGTGATGGAATCCTCGTAGACCGGATTGATGGTGGTCGTCAGATCGTTGTGGTCGACGATGCGGATACCGGAGTCCGTTTGCTCGAGGCGTACCGAATGCGTGCCCGAGATCCGGCTTGAGGGTGCGCCCGATGAACGCAGTGACGCCCGGGTTTCCCGCGCAGGATATGCGCGGGAAACCCGGGCGTTGACCGTTCGCGACCCATTGTGCAGACTGAAACCGGACCTCCGAGAGCTCAGGACCTCGGCGAACCCAGGATCGTGGTCGCTGTGTTCAGATCGATGACGTCGGCGTACTTCGCGCCGACGTCAAAGAGGTTGGAGTCATGGATTTCCTGGCTCCGGTCGCCGCAGGCCTCGTTGACCACCTTGGGGATGAATCCGTGTTGCATGGCGTCGGTGGCGCTTGCGCGTACACAACCGGAGGTCGAGACCCCGGAGAGGAGAACTGTGTCAACACCATTGGCCGTCAGCGTTGACGCCAGCGAGGTGCCGAAAAAGGCCGACGCGTACTGCTTGACAACAACGATCTCGCCCGCGATCGGTATCAGTTGCGGCACAAAGGCGCCCAACCCGTCTGGATGATCGGCTTCGAGGAACCTCAGGGCCGAGACCTTCTTGGTGAACAGTCCTCCGTCCGCGAGCCAGGGGGCATACTCGACCCGGGTGTGGACAACGAGGATGCCGGCAGCTCTGGCGGCTTCCAACAATGTCAATGCCCGCTCGATGACGGTCGGATCAGGCAGGCACAGTGGTGATCCCGGCCGGAAATAGGCTTCCAGCATGTCGATCATCACCAGTGCCGGACGGCGGCCCCAACCGAGTGAGCCGCCGAATCCTGCCTGCTCGTAGTCCTTTTCTTTGTCGACACCCGGCTTGTCGACACCCGGCCTTTCAATAGCACCGGTTCCGGTCACGCCGAAACCTCCACTGCCCGCTCGCATGCTTCGAGTAGGGACTGTTCGCTCAGCTCGGTTTGCGGAAGTTCCGCAACGATCTGTCCGTCGTGGAGGACCAACACGCGGTGACAGATCGCCGCAAGTTGTTCGTGGTCACCGGAGAAGACCACAACCGATGCTCCGTCGGCAGCCAGATCGGCGACCCGATCGAGCAACTGACGGGAGGCTCCGGCGTCCACGCCCTGGGTGGGTTCATCGAGCAGCAGTACCGATGGTGCCATCTGCAGCCACTTCGACAGGACCAGCTTCTGCTGGTTGCCGCCACTGAATTGCCGGATCGGCCAATATGGTTGCGCGGGAACTGCACCCGAGGACTCAACCAGTTCCAGTGCTTTGGCGCGTTCCTTGCGCCAATTGGTGGCGATGCCGAACTTGGTGAACTTGTCCAACGCAGGCAGCGTCACGTTCTCGACGGCGGAGGCGTCAAGCCACACCCCGTCGCGATGACGGTTTCCGGGTACCAATGCCAGACCCGCGGCAATGGCTGCCCGCGGTTTGTTCGCCTCCACCTCGGTCCCGTTGACGGTCACCGTACCCGCAGTGCGCGCCAACTTGCCGGCGAGCAGCAGCGGGAGTTCTTCGTGACCCATTCCCGCCAGGCCGGTGAACCCGACGATCTCACCGGCCTCGATGCTGACCGAAAGATTGCGCACGACACCGCCACTGACGCCATCGAGTACCAACTGGGCCGTGCTGACCGATGCTCGGGCAGGAGGATCCGGATAGTACTCAGTCAGTCGGCGACCGAGAATATCGGCAACCAGATCCGACCGGGTCAGACCTTCGGTCGAGCGGGTGAGCACCCGCTCGCCGTCTCGGAGCACGGTGACGTTGTCGCAGTCGTCGAGAACCTCGCCGAGGCGGTGACTGACGAAGATCACACTTGATCCGAGGTCGGCAACGCTGCGCATCATCGAGGTGACCTGCGCCGCCTCACTGTGTGAGAGCGATGCCGTCGGTTCGTCGAGGATGAACAGGTGACCTTCGTGACCGTCACCGAGCGCGCGGACCGCGCGAACCAACGCGACGAGCGCACGTTGTGCCGGGCTGAGGTCGGAGACCATTGCTCGCAGCGGCAACTCGATGCCGAGTCGATCTGCGATCTCGGTACAGGCCTTGCCTTCTTTGCGGTCTTGCACCCAGCCAAGGCTGCGCGCACCGTAACCGGTTGCAACTCCGATGTTCTCGAGCACTGTCATCTCCGGTGCAAGACCGAGGTCCTGATGGATGACGGCGATGCCGTGGTCGGCGGGGTTGTGGACCGGGAGGTCCAACTCCTTACCGAACAGCTTCACCCGGCCGGTCTCGGGCCGGTAGTAGCCTGCCAGGCACTTGATCAAAGTGGACTTGCCGCTTCCATTTTGACCAACTAGCGCGTGCACCTCGCCACGCTGCACCTGCCAGGTCAGAGGGTGCAACGCGTAGTTTCCGTCGAACTGCTTTGACAGATCCTCGATCTCGAGTGCCGGGCCCGTGCTCATTTCGCTGCGCCCCGCCGCTTGCCGACCAGCTTGGCAAGTGCGACCGCGATCATCAGAGCCAGGCCGTTGAACAGCGGGCTGACCCAGGATGCCGCGCCGGCGAGCTGCAGGCCGGTGATGCCCACGACCAGCAGGTACACCGCCACCATCGTGCCGATCGGGTTGAAACGACCGACCGTGATCGCGGTGGCGCCGAGGAATGTTGCAGCAAATGGCGCCAGCAGATACTGGTTGCCGATGCCCGGATCGATGGCGCCCAAGTTGCCCACCAGGATGATTCCGATGATCGCGCCGACCAGACCCGACACCACATAGGTGACAGTGCGGATGCGGGCGACAGAGATACCGGCAAGCAGTGCGGCGTCCCGGTTGCCTCCGATGAACAGCATGTAGCGGCCGACCGGCGTGCGCTGGTAGACGAACCACAACACCACCACGAAGATCCACGCGTACCAGGTGGTCATCGGCAGGCCCATCAGTTTTGCCCGCGAGAGCTCCACATAGAAGTCCGGGACGCCGGTGACGATCTTGGAATCGGTGATGGCATAGCCGATTCCGGACAGAGCGGTGAACATTCCGAGGGTCGTGATGAACGAGTCGACGCCGATCTTGACGACAAGTAGGGCGTTGATCAAACCCACCACCACGCCGACGGCGAGGGCGACCAGGATGACGACCGCGGGTGAGTATCCGTTGGTCGACATGACCGCGACCACACACGCACTGGTCACCATCACGCCGGGGATCGCGAGGTCGAAGTCCCCGGTCCGTAGTGCGAGGGTGGCGGCCAGTGCCAACAGCAGGATGATGGCCTGCGAGTTGATCATCGCCGAGACGATGCCGGTCGACCTGAACTCGGGCAGGAACAGCGCGCAGATCGCAAACGCCAGCACCAACAGACCGACCAGCGCATAACGCTCGACGATCGACGTACTTTGACGGGCTTTGTGGGTGGTGGCCGGCTTTTCCGGCTTGTTGGGAGTTGCCGCGTTGCCCGTAGACGGGGCGACTACGGCGCCAAGGTCATTACTCATGATTTCTCCGGTGTGTGTGGCCGCGGACATGTCCATGCCCGCAGGGCGACGGTTACTTCGCCCAGGCCTCGGTGAAGGCGGCCTGGAAATCGGTGTAGTTGGGGTTCACTGCATCGTTTGAGTCACCGACGTTGGTGCTGTCGATGAGCCGGGTCGGGATGACAACTCCGGACGGCTGCGCGCCGGTGATCGCCCGAATCGCGTCGTCGAGCATCGTCCAGCCGAGCCATGCCTCCGGCGGTGCGGCCACGGTCACGTCTTGGCCCTTGCCCGAGCGGATGGCGTCGAGGCTCGAGGCGATCCCGTCACGGCCGAGGATCTTTGCATTCGGGTTCTTCATCGCAACGGTCGGCTCGACGAAGGTGACGCCGGAGTCCCATGCGGTGAAGACGTAGTCGGTGTTCGAATCACGGGTCATCTCGGTCTGCACCTTCTGCGGCAGATCGGTTGCAGCGTTTGCCAGGTCGATGTCCAGGGCGGTTAGCTTGCAGTCGTCGGGGCAGTACTCGTCGTAGACGCCCTTCGCTCCATTGGTCATGTTCTCGTAGATCTCGATGGCGGTCGGCTGTGCGAGAACCGTCGTTGCGGTGCAACTCGAGTCGGCCAGCGTCCAGGCGGCAAGCGAGGCGCCATCTGCGGTGTAGTCGGCACTGATGTTGGAGAACACGCCATTTGCGAGCGGTGCACTGGCGTCACCGGAGAGTGCGTTGATCACCGGGATCCCGGCGTTCTTGGCATCGGACAGAGCGCCGGCCAGCAGAGCAGGCTCGACACCGAGCAGAACGATTGCGTCTGCCTTCTGAGCGATTGCCTGCGACACACCCTCGTTGAACTTGTTGGTCTGACCCTGACCGTCGAAGATCGTGGTCTTGACGCCGGCTGCTGCTGCTGCCTCGTTGAAGCCATTGGTGGCGGCGGTGGTGAACTCGTTGGTCACCACGTTGATCATCCAGATGCTCTTACCCTTGGCGGCGGCGAGATCCAGGGGAGCCTGGGGGGCAACCAGCGGCGCGGGCTCTTTGGCGGCCGCAACCAAGTCGGTTGTGGCGGTCGTGCATTCAGCATTGCCGGCTGCCTTGTTCGACGAGCCACTGTTGCTGCTGTCGTCGGTGGCGCTGGAACATCCGGCAAGTAGGGATCCCACAGCGACAGCTGTGATCATCCACGACGCGGTCTTCTTCACGAAGTCCTCCTCATTGGTATTCGGGTTTGGGGGGTTGATGCGTTTTCGGGCTGTGGAACAGGGGTGTGGAATCAGTGCTCGCGGAGCAGGGTGCCGGAGCCGCGGACCTGATCGGTGATCCCATTGGTGCGCAGCGCATGCCACCAGGTGGCGGCGTTGATGGCGATGACCGGTTTGCCCAGCCAACGCTCGGCCTCGTCGGCGAGGCCAACCATCGACAGGTTGGTGCCGACCTGCACGATTGCGTCGATATCGGGGCCGTCGACTTCAAGGATGCTCTGCCGCAATGTATCTTCGGAGACTCTCGCGATGTCAACCGCGGACGGGCATTTCAGGCCCTTGAGATTGACGACATCGTATCCGGCTTCGGTGAGGAACAGGCGCACCATGTCATCGGCGATCGGCTGGTACGGAGTGATGACACCGAGTCTCCGGGCACCGAAGAGGTCGAGCGCACGGCGAACGGCATCGGCGCCGGTGGCCAGCTTCTTGCCGGAGAAGGTTTCGATCTGTTCGGCGAACAGTCGGTTGCCTTCGATTCCGCCCCAGAAGGTTTCAGCCGACATGCCCATCACCAGGTAGTCGGGATCGCATGTCAGCACACGCTCGCATGCCGCATTGATCTCCTCGCGGATCTGGTCGAGCAGTCCCTCGAAGTCTTCGTTGTTCGTCAAAGTTTGATTCCGGATGTGGATCCGTGCGACATGGGGGGTCACACCGGGCACCGTCATGCGGTAGTAGTCCGGCTCCACGACCGTATTCGTCGAAGGTGCGAGAACGCCGAAGACGTTGCGCCAGCCGAGCACGTCAACCATGGGACTCCTTTGGGGATTGCACACAACCTGTGGTGTGCAAAAACTGATTCTGTGTACATCGTGAGATGCGGTGTTGCCGCACGTTAACGAAAGCTACGGCAGTACCGTCTCGAAACAATAGCGGTAGAGCCGCGTGTTTACAGGGAGTTTACTAGAAGAAACCCGAGAATCCTGACCTCTGGATGGGCATTTGTACTCCTGAGCTGCGCTAATGATCCAAACGCGGTTGTATACATAATGGTTGACCTTGGACGATCATGCAGTCATAATTGTGTGCAGTTCGATCACATGAAGCAGAGCAAGCGGTGCATGACCACCTCAGGTGGATCGTCGACCCCCCGCGAGGAGAAGGAGCAGCCATGGCCACTCAACGAACGGTCTTGACCTTGGATGATGCGGAGGCCGTCTTGGCGGCAGCTCGTGCCAAGGCCATTGAGATCACTGTCCCGATGGCTGTGACCGTCATCGATCATGCAGGTCAGATGATTGCGTACATCAAGATGGACGGCAGTCCATTGATGGCCGAACCGATGGCAAAAGGCAAGGCTTACACGGCTGTTGGCATGGGACAGCCCACGTCGATGTGGGAAGACGCCGGAGCGGCGAGTCCGTCGTTTGCGGGATCGATCACGGCCATCCCGGGCTTCACGCCTTTCGGTGGCGGACTTCCGCTCCTGGTCGACGGAACGCTCGTCGGGGCCATCGGAGTGAGCGGTGGAACGACCGAAGATGACATCAAGGTGGCGACCGCGGGCGTGGAAGCAATCAAGTAACCAGCACGGCCCCAACGTTTTTGACGGTAACAATCATCAATGAGAACAGGATTGAACATGGGTAAGTTTGACGGACAGGTCGCTTTCATCACCGGTGGCGCACGCGGACAGGGCCGCTCGCATGCGGTTCATCTCGCCGAACAGGGTGCTGACATCGTCATCATCGATTCGCTCAAAGACAACGCAACCACCCCGTACGGAATGGCCACGCAGGCTGATCTGGACGAGACGGTCCGCCTCATCGAAGGACTGGGCCGTAAGGTTCTGGCACGCCAGATCGACGTGCGAGACCTGGACGGGCTCATCGCATTCGCCGACGAGGTCGTCGAAAAGTGGGGCAAGATCGACATCCTGCTCGCCAACGCCGGCATCATGACCGCTGTACCGGTTTCCGAGATGAGCGCCGAGGTCTGGGGCGAGACCGTCGACATCAACCTGACGGGCGTCTTCAACTCCTTCCGCGCTGTATTGCCGCACATGGCGAAGGCCGGCTACGGACGTGTCGTCGCAACCTCCTCGGGTGGCGGACACATCGGATTCAACAACCTCGGCCATTACTGCGCCGCCAAGTGGGGCGTCATCGGCTTGGTCAAGTCTGCCGCAATGGAATTGGCCCAGTCCGGCGTGACGGTCAACGCTGTCACCCCGACCAACGTCAACACGGACATGATCCGCAACGCGTCGTGTGAGGCGCTGTTCCTGCCGGGTATCGAGAACCCGACCATCGAGCAGATCGAATCCGCATACGTCATCAACCCGATGGGTGTGCCGTGGATCGAGCCGATCGACGTCTCGCGCACCATCGCATTCCTCGTCTCGCCGGATTCGAAGTACATCACCGGTGAGACCATCGGCCCCCTGGCCGGTTCGGGTGCCACCAACGGCGCTGCATAACAACAGATAACGCGCACCATCTCGCGCGGCGGGGTCTTTCGAATGTTCACGCATTCGAAAGGCCCCGCTTTTGTGTCGCCTTGTCATCGGCAGCGCCATACGTAGATGCACCTGGCGGGTTGGCGTCAGATGACGCGGGCGAATTGCGGCAGGTCCTGATACACAACAACGCCCCGGCCGAAGCTGGGGCGCTGCTGGTCTGCCGGAATCACCTGGGGGGGAGGCTTTTCCGGCGAGTCGAGATGGTCACCGCTTGGCGCGCTCTTCGAGCTCGGCGTCGGTGTACCAGGTCTTACGGGGCGGGGACTTGATCTCGAGCTGGATTGTGTCCTCGAGAGCTTCGCTCATGTGCGGCACTCCGCGCGGGTGCAGCCAGGTGTCGCCGGCCTCTGCGATGAACTCTTCGCCGCCGATGACAAGCCGAAGCTTGCCGCTCAGGCAGTATCCGATGGACTCGTGATCGTCGTGCTGATGCATCGGGTCGACCATGCCCTTGCCCTTGAAAGCCTCGACGAAGATCATGTCCTGGCCGACCATCAGGGCGCGAACGGTCAGTTCACCGTCTTCGACGGTGTCCTCGATCAAGCTAACCGGATCCGACGGGATGTCCGAGTTCTTGGTGAACAAGCGTCCGCTGGGCTTGATCATCCGATCTTCGATGTCAATCGCCATGGTTTCTCCTTCAATATTGTTGGGCTGTAGAACTTTTGGGCTACAAACTGTGTTGGTGGGGTCAGGACCACATCAGGAGGTCGTTGTCCCTGGTGCCGAGGAACGATCCGATCGACACCCGACCCTCACCGGCGGTTTCGCCTGCAGAGATCTTGTGGGGGTTGCGGGGGTTGAACAGCACAACCTCGCCGACCTTCGGTGCAAAGGTGAAGCTCTCGATCGAACTGTCGGATTCGATGTCGCCACTGGGCAATCCGCGCGCGGGATCTTCACCTTCGGCGGGAATCCACGGGCTGTTGTAGACGGTGGTCTCGCCGCCTGCGGAGGGGCACTGGGTGTAGAGGTTCCAGGTGATCTGGTCCTCGATCTCGCCAATTGCCCAGTCAGGCGAGTTGTACGGGGCATAGTCGGCGTGCAAGTGCACGCCGTTGGAGGCGATGCGCACGACAACAGGGCAGTAGTCGCCAAAACCTGGCTCGCTGGGTACGCGGATCTCGCCGTTCGGGTGGTACTCGCCGAGCATCGCACGGAATCGCTCCGGGACGTCGACCGACTGCGCGTAGAGCTTTTCCTGTGCGGCAACGGCAGCAGGTACGGCGTCGAAGAATTCGGCTTTGCGGCCGCCGTCCTGGCGGTACTCGTACATGACCAATCCGAGGTAGTGGGTCGGTGTGGCAACGCTGTACGACTTGAGGTCAGGGGAGGTGTGTACGGCCTCGGAGAATGCGGCGCATTCGTCGGCGGTGGCGAAGTTTTCGATACGGATCGCGGGGATCTCGTTGCGTATCAGGGCCGCCAGCGATTCGGCACTCAATTCAGCTGCGGTGGTCTGCTTCCATGCAGGCATGTAAATCGGTCCTCTCTACAATCCCGTGTTGCGGACTTCTTGCGGTGAAATGTCGCAGCGGGACTACTTGGTTAGTTAGTCTTGCATACAAAATAGAGACGTGGTTGCGCTTGCGTTACATCTGTACGAAAGGGTTCAGATCGCGCCTGAACTGCGCAGATCCGTGATTTCCTGCGGTGTCCGATCCAGCACGGAGGTCAGGATTTCGGCGGTGTGCTCGCCGAGTTCCGGTCCAAGCCACCTGATCGACCCTGGCGTCGACGAAAGTTTCGGTGCCACGTTCTGCACCGGGAACTCGCCGAACAGCTTGTGCTGCACCTTGACAATCGCCTCGCGGGCGATGAAATGTGGATCGTTCATCATGTCCCGGGCCTGGTAGATCCGTCCGGCGGGCACACCCTTTTCCTCGAGCAGAACCAGCAGTTTCTCGGACGCTTGTGTGCGCGTCCACTCTGCGATCAAGTCGTCGAGTTCGGTCTGCCGGATACCACGTTCGGTGTGGTTGTGGTACCGGGGATCGGATGCCAGTTCGGGACGGCCCATGGCATCAACCAGGCGTCCGAAGACGGTGTCCTGGTTGGCGGCGATCAAGATGCTGCTGTCGTCGGCGGTCGGATAAACGTTGCTTGGCGCGACATTCGGGAGAATCGACCCGGTGCGCTCGCGCTGGTAACCGGTCAATTCGTACTCGGGCACAGTGGATTCCATCATGGCGAGCACGGCTTCGTAGATGGCCGAATCGACCACCTGTCCACGGCCGGTGCGCTGCACGCCGTGCAGGGCAACCAACGCGCCGATCGTGGCGAACACCGCTGCCAGCGAGTCGCCGATCGAGATTCCGGTGCGGCTCGGCAGGCTGTCCGGGTCGCCCGTGATGTGACGCAATCCGCCCATGGCCTCGCCGATCGAGCCGTAGCCCGCACGCGGCGAATATGGGCCGGTCTGGCCGTAGCCGGTGACACGCACCATGATCAGCTTGGGGTTGACGGCACTGAGTTCTTCGTAGCTCAGGCCCCATCGTTCCAGGGTTCCCGGTCGGAAGTTCTCGATCAGGATGTCCGCCGAGGCGATGAGATCGCGGGCGATCTGCTGTCCTTCAGGGGTGCGGAGGTTGCAGGTCACCGACTTCTTGTTGCGTGCGACAACGGGCCACCACAGCGACTGGCCCTGCGAGCTTTCCCGGCCCCACTGCCGCATCGGGTCGCCCTTGCCCGGATCTTCTAGTTTGATGACCTCGGCGCCGAAATCGGCGAGCAGCTGGCCGCAGAACGGGCCGGCCAGTAGCTGGCCCATCTCGATGACCCTGAGGTTGGAGAGCGGACCTGCCTGGTCCTGGCTCTCGTTTCCTTTGATGTGTGAGGTGGACATATCAACTTCCTCTGCGGTTGGAGCCCGATCGAGAACGAGCCGTGGTGTGCGTCTATCGGCATTTCAAAATCAACCCCGGTCACATGTCCCGGGATCTGGATTGTGGTGGCGACCTGATGGTCGCCGTCAGATATGACCGGTCAGTCCAAAACGGCGCCAATGCCTTTGAAGATCCCGACCCCCGATGTCTGTCCGGTCTCCGGACGGAGCATTCCGGCGCGAGCATTGTGTATGTGACAGCGCATCACGGACTCTGCCCACTCGTGGTTCACGGCTCGGATCGCGGCAACGATCTCAAAGTGGTGAGACAGGCTGCGGGACAGCGCGTCTTCGTCGAAGTGTTTGTAGTTCACGGTTGCCAGATTGATATGTCTGACGGAGGTGAGCGTCGCTGCGAGTTGGCTGCTTTGTGTCTTTTCGGTCAGGATCGCGTGGAACTCGCGGTTCAGCTGCGCGATTGCCGGAAAGTCCCGGTCGCCGGCAGCCTTGCCGAGGCGCTGCATGCGGCCGGCCAGTTCTTCGAGGTTGTCGATCTCCTTGTCCGACAGCCGCCCGACGGCCATGCCGGTGGCGGCCGGCTCCAAAAGGAGCCGCAGATCGAAGATCTCGGTCAGCCGCTCCGCAGTCCATGTCGCAACTCGGGCGCCCTTGTTGGGCGACATCACGACCAAGCCTTCTGCAGCAAGTCGTGCCAACGCCTCGCGTATCGGAGTGCGGCTGACGTTGAGCAGGGCTGCCAGTTCCACTTCGCCCAGCCGGTCGCCTGCGTTCCACTGACCCTCCACGATTTTGGCGCGTAGAAGATCAGTCACGCTTTGCGATGCTTGAGACACCAAGTACCTCCCTCGATTGCATACATCCTATCTCGGGTGTTGGATCGAGACAACCAAAACGAGGCAGTTTGCGCCGATTTCTGCCGATTTACACACCCGCAACATTCAACTTGCATACATTCGAAGCCTGCGAGAAAATCTGAGAATGGGAACTGAAGTGTCGCGCGAAACGAAAGAGCCCCAGTCGGTGACGATCGTCGAGGTGTCACCTCGTGATGGACTGCAAAACGAGGCAACACTGTTGCCGACGGCGGCCAAGCTCGAACTCATCAACAACCTGGTCGGCGCCGGTCTGCGTCGCATCGAGGCAACCAGCTTTGTACACCCGGGGCGCGTCCCGCAGATGGCGGATGCCGAGGCTGTCGCCGACGCGCTCCCGCGCGGGGAGGTCTCCTGGATCGGATTGGTGTTGAACGAGCGTGGCCTCGATCGGGCCATCGCTGCCGGCCTCGACGAGGCCAATATCGTTGTGGTTGCCTCCGATACGTTCAGTGCTCGCAATCAGGGCACCACCACCGCCGAAGGTGTTGCGCTCTGGTCGCGTCTGGCCAGGCGTGCGCAAGGCGCCGGCCTCAAGACGACGGTGACCATTGCGGCCGCATTCGGCTGTCCGTTCGAGGGTGAGGTCCCGGCGGCCCGGGTCGGTGAACTCATCAAGCAATGCGTGGACGCCCAGCCCGACGAGGTGGCGCTGGCCGATACGATCGGTGTCGGCGTTCCGGCGCAGGTGCTCGAACTCGCGGACCATGCAGCGAAAGAGGCGGCAGGCCTGCCGGTTCGGTGGCACTTCCACAACACCCGAAACACGGGGTATGCCAACGCCCTGGTTGCGTTGCAGTCCGGGGCGTCGGCGCTCGATGCCAGCCTCGGCGGGGTCGGTGGATGTCCCTTCGCGCCCGCAGCGACGGGAAATATTGCCACCGAGGATCTTTGGTATCTCCTAGAACGTAGTGGAGTGCGAACCGGCCTCGCCATCGACTTGCTGATGTCGGGGGCCATACGGCTCGGTGAGATGCTGAACAAGACGGTCCCGGGCCAACTGTCACGTGCAGGCACCTTCCCGGCCTGACACATTCACTTCACCGCAGCACATCGAGATGATATGGGAGACAACATGGCCAAAGGTTTGTACATTGCCTTCACGCACCCACGCGACGACGAGTCGGACGAGGAGATGAATCGCTGGTACAGCGATCATCATCTTCCCGAGATCCTGTCGCTGGACGGGGTTCAGAGCGCAACACGGTACCGCTCGCGGGACGAGGACCCGAAGTACCGATACATGGCGGCCTACACCCTCGAGGGCGACGACCTGGACGAGATCGTGGCGCGCATCCACGCCGATGCCCCGAACCGGACGCCGACCACCGCGACTCGTACCGATCCCGGCTCCGAGTTCCAGCTCTTCGATCTCGTGGAGCATCAGGAGAGCAAGTAACCAACAGCAGTGCATTTAGCCAACGGCAGAGCGACCAGCACCGACAATCGAGCCGCCGTACACGAGGGTGTACGGCGGCTCGATTGTTCTCGGTGGTTGATCAGACCTGTAGATCAGAGGATGTAGAGCATCTCCTGGTAGGTCGGGAGGGGCCAGAGGTCATCGGCGACAACACTTTCGAGGGTGTCTGCCGCGAGTCGGACCGCGGCCATCGCGGGCAGCAAGGTGTCCCGTGCATACTTGGCTTCTTCGAGGCTGCCTTCGACGTGTACACCGAGCGCTGACTTCAGAGCCGCCAAAGCTGCGGTCAGCTCTCTCATCGGCTCGGTGACCATGTTCAGCAATGTGATGTCTGGTTCGATACCGGCGGCCTTGAGAGCGCCCACGTTGGTGGCGATCTCGGTCTGGTACCGGATGGCGGCAGGCATGACCAGCGTCGACCCGATCTCCAGGGTCAGCTTGGCCTCGACAGCGATGGTCAGGATGTACTGTTCCAGACCGATCTCGTAGCGGCTGTACATCTCGCGATCGTTGAAAACGCCGTACTTGGCGAACAATTCGATCGACGACTCCGAGATCAACTCGGGCAGCGCGTCGACTGTTGTCTTCAGGTTCGGGAGACCACGCGAGGCGGCCTCGATCGGCCAGTTGTCGGAGTAACCATCACCGTTGAACACGACCGCGCCGTGCTCGGTGATGATGTCGGTGAGGAGTGTCTGTACGGCGGAGTCGAATTCGACACCTTCGGCGAGGGCTGTCTCGAGCACCGTGGCGCAGTAGTCGAGTGAATCGGCCATGATCGTGTTGAGTACAACCATGGGCTCGCTGACGGTTTGCATCGATCCCGGAGCGCGGAACTCGAATCGGTTGCCGGTGAACGCAAATGAGCTTGTCCGGTTCCGATCGCCGGGGTCGGTGGGCAGTACCGGCAATGTGTCGACACCGATGAGCATGGTGCCCTTGCCCTTTGACGATGTTGCCGCACCCTTGGCGATCTGATCGAAGACGTCGGCCAGTTGCTCGCCGAGGAAGATCGAGACGATTGCCGGTGGTGCCTCATTGGCGCCGAGGCGGTGATCGTTGGTCGCCGATGCGACCGACACCCGAAGCAGCCCGGCATGCAGATGCACCGCCCGGATGACGGCTGCGCAGAACACGAGGAACTGTGCGTTCTCATGCGGGGTGTCGCCGGGTACCAGAAGGCTGCCGAACTTGTCGTTGCCGAACGAGAAGTTGACGTGCTTGCCGGAACCGTTGACACCGTCAAAAGGCTTCTCGTGGAAGAGACATTCCATGCCGTGCTTCTTGGCGACCGTTTTGAACGTCGTCATCAGGAGCTGCTGGTGGTCGGCCGCGATGTTGCCGCGTTCGAACATCGGCGCGATCTCGAACTGACCGGGTGCGACCTCGTTGTGACGGGTCTTGGCGGGGATGCCGAGCTTGAAGAGCTCGCGTTCGGTGTCCATCATGAAGCCGAGTACGCGTTCGGGGATCGCGCCGAAGTAGTGGTCGTCGAACTCCTGCCCCTTGGGGGGTTTCGTGCCGAACAGGGTGCGCCCGGCATTGAGCAGATCGGGACGTGCCAGGAAGAAGTGGCGATCGACCAGGAAGTATTCCTGCTCCGGTCCACAGAAGGCGACGACATTGCCGGGATTGGCGTGCCCGAACAGCTTCAGTACGCGCTCGGCATGTTTACCCATGGCCTGCTGAGAGCGCAGTATCGGGGTTTTGTGGTCGAGTGCTTCACCGGTCATCGACACGAATACGGTCGGGATGCACAGGGTGTTGCCGTTGGGATTCTCGAGCACATACGCCGGACTGGTGACATCCCAGCCGGTGTAGCCGCGGGCCTCGAATGTGTTGCGCAGGCCGCCGTTCGGGAAGCTTGAGGCATCCGGTTCACCCTGGATCAGGGTTTTGCCCTGGAACTCGGCGAGAGTTGATCCGTCGCTCGACGGTTCGAGGAAGCTGTCGTGCTTCTCTGCGGTCAGTCCGGTGAGCGGATAGAAGACGTGGGCGTAGTGGGTGGCGCCCTTCTCGAGCGCCCAGTCCTTCATCGCGGATGCGACGGCGTCGGCGACGGCCGGGTCGAGTTTGCTGCCCTTTTCGATCGTGGAGATCACCGACTTGTAGACGTTCTTCGGCAGCCGCTTCATCATGACCGACTTGTTGAAGACGTTTGCGCCGAAGATGTCTCCCGGCGCCTCGGTGATATCGAAACTGACCGGAGGAGGCTGGTACGCCTCGACTGCAGTGATGGCGGCAAGCCGGATATTGTTTCCGCTCATTCGTTCTTTACCCTTCTCGCGGGTCTCAATGGTGCTGAAAGCCCTGACCTGCGAACTCTACGAACGATCGGTAACGGACTCGTTTCATCGCAGTGACGATGGAAAGCAGAGTTGAACGGGTGTTACGGATTGGTTGCCCTCGGCCGAAACCTGTCCGGTTTTGCGGTCAGCGTCCGGACGGCCGGTCGATACGGAAGGCATGGTGCTGGCCGTCGTCGATCGGATTGTCCGGTTTGAGGTAGCCGGTGGCGACCTGGGTGAAACCCGCCGACAGCAGAGCCCGCCACGACGCGGGATTGGTGACTGCCACCGGGACGATGATTGCTGTGGTCTTCGGCCGATCAACCCAGCAGATCTCTACCATCCGGCGGATCATCAGCGTTCCGTAGCCGCGTCCGGTCATCTCGGCTTCGCCGATGAAGTAGTCGATCGACATGGCGGACTCGGGGACCCTGAGCAGTGTTTCCAGTTCGGCGAGATCATCGGGATAGTCGGCAAAGAAGTACCGCTGGATCAGTCCGATCGGCAGATCGTCGTAGAGAACGATGAAGTCCTCGGTCGGTTCGGTCCCGTCGATGCTTCCACCGAAATCGCGCTCGACCGCTTCATCAGAGGTGTCGTGATTCCAGAAGCGAGCGACATGAGGATTGCCGAGCCACTTTTGGATCAGAACGAGATCGTCGCGCTCGGTATGCCGAAACCGCATCCCTTCACTGTCCGCGCCGAGGTCGCGGAGGTCAATCTTTCTCCACGGATGGTTTGTCGGCGATGAGTGCGGGGAAGATGTGATCGCGCAGCAGGGGCGCGAGCTGCGGCGATGTGTCCGTACGGTCGTACCAGCGCAGTTCCGCGATCTCGCCGGCCGGCTCCGGCTCACCGGTGAGCTCGGCGCAGAAGATGTGGCCGTACACCAGGGTGTCGGCTTCGTTTGCTGCCGCGGCGGTGAAGGTTCCGAGCTCGGTCAGGTCCTGCGGCGCGATCTCGATGCCGATCTCTTCGAGCACTTCGCGTACCGCTGCCTCGACCGGGCTTTCGCCGGCTTCGAGCTTGCCTCCGGGCAGCATGAAAGAGGTGGTACCGGACTTCCTGACGGTCAGCACCTGTGACGCGCTGTTGTGGAAACAGACAGCGGAGACGATCAGGGTGGGTGACGTGCGTTCGGTATCCGTGCTCATGGGACAAATCATGCCGGGTGGACTCGCCGGGCACACCACCGGAATGCTTCCGCAAATCTAGAACACGTTCTAGTGTGTTCGACATGACTGATTCTGCGGACGCGACCACCGAATTCGATCACCTACGCGGCGGCACGCACCTCGGCCACTTGATGGTGGCGGCACTCAAGCGACATCACAACGATCCGGTTCTGTTTCTGGGGGACACCACGCTGACCGGCGGTGAGATGGCTGCGCAGGTCAGTACCTACGCGCAGGCCTTCGAGTCTCTCGGCGCCGGTTCCGGCACCGCGGTCGGACTGCTGGCACTGAACCGGCCGGAGGTGCTGTTCGTCATCGGCGCGGGTCAGACCCAGGGATGGCGCCGGACCGCGCTGCATCCGCTGGGCTCGCTCGATGATCACGCGTACGTTCTCGGCGACGCGCAGATCGCGACGTTGGTCATCGACCCGGTGCCGATGTTCGTCGAACGCGCGGTGGCGTTGCTGCAGCGGGTCGACAGCCTCAAGCAGGTCCTGACACTCGGACCGGTGCCCACCGAGCTCGCCGACGTCGCACGAGACGTGACCGCCGAAGCCCGGCGATTCGAGCCACAGCCGCTGGTTGCCGCGGATCTGGCGCCGGATCACATCGTCTCGATCACCTATACCGGCGGTACCACCGGGAAACCGAAGGGCGTCATCGGGACTGCGTCGGCCATGGCGACGATGACCCAGATCCAGCTGGCCGAATGGGAGTGGCCCGAACATCCTCGCTTTCTCATGTGCACACCGTTGTCGCATGCGGGTGCGGCCTTTTTTGTGCCCACCCTGATGAAGGGTGGCTCGATGGTGGTGCTGGCCAAGTTCGATCCGGCCGAGGTGCTCCGGACGATCGAGGAACAGAAGATCACGGCCACCATGCTGGTCCCGTCGATGTTGTATGCCCTGCTCGACCATCCGGATTCACGCACCCGTGATCTGTCGTCGTTGCAGACCGTGTACTACGGCGCCTCGGCGATCAATCCGGTGCGACTGGCTGAGGCCATCGAGCGGTTCGGACCGATCTTTGCGCAGTACTACGGGCAATCCGAGGCGCCGATGGTGATCAGCTATCTGCCCAAGGACGCCCACGACGAGAAGCGACTGTCGAGTTGTGGTCGACCCTCGGCATTCCTGCGGACCGCTCTACTCGGTGACGACGGCAAACCGGTTCCGGTGGGGGAGCCGGGTGAGATCTGTGTTGCCGGTCCGCTCCTCGCCGGTGGTTACTGGGGACTTCCGGAGGCGACCGCCGAAGCGTTCCGGGATGGCTGGTTGCGAACCGGCGATGTGGCCCGGGAGGACGAGGACGGATTCTGGTTCATCGTCGATCGCACCAAGGACATGATCGTCACCGGCGGTTTCAACGTCTTCCCCCGTGAGGTCGAAGACGTTGTGGCCGAGCACCCTTCGGTTGCGCAGGTCGGTGTCATCGGCGTTCCTGACGAGAAGTGGGGTGAGGCCGTGACCGCGATTGTGGTGCTGCGCAGCGATGCATTGACCGACAACGTCTCGATCGCGACGATGATCGCGGAGATCCAGGACGCGGTGAAGGACCGGAAGGGTGCTGTGCAATCACCGAAACGCGTCATCGTTGCGCAATCACTGCCACTGACTGCATTGGGCAAACCGGACAAAAAGGCGCTGCGCAAGCAGTATTGGAGTGAGAGCGAGCGGGCTGTCGGCTGAGCGTTGTCGCTGTTGGACCGGTAGCGGGCGGTGCGAATCGGACAAAAGAATATTGTCCGATTCGCACTTCTCTTCTCTTCCATAAACACTCTTGCGGACCGTGAACTTTCGTACCATGTTTCCATGGCCCGGTCTTCTGACGTTCAGGGTGCGGCTGCGCAAGCCCTTCTCGACATCGGCAAGTTCTTCACGCGGTGGGACGAGACCGATGATGCGCGTGCGGTTTTTCGTCAGGGTGGACGTGCCGGCGACGTCTTCTATCGCGACCGGTGGAGTCACGACAAGATCGTCCGTTCCACCCACGGTGTCAACTGCACCGGTTCGTGCTCATGGAAGGTCTACGTCAAAGACGGCATCATCAGCTGGGAGACGCAGGAGACCGACTATCCGTCGGTGGGACCTGACAGTCCGGAATATGAGCCACGCGGTTGTCCGCGCGGTGCCGCATTCTCTTGGTACACGTATTCGCCTACGCGAGTTCGTCATCCGTATGCCCGCGGTGTACTCGTCGAGATGTTCCGGGACGCCAAGTCCCGCCTCGGTGACCCCGTGCTCGCCTGGGCCGACGTCGTCGGCGACCCGATCCGCCGCCGGTCCTATCAGCGCGCGCGGGGCAAGGGCGGTCTGGTTCGGGTGTCCTGGGACGAGGCCATCGAGATCGCTGCCGCAGCGCACGTCCACACCATCAAGGCCTACGGGCCGGATCGCTGTGCCGGATTCTCGCCGATTCCGGCGATGTCGATCGTTTCGCACTGCGTGGGGAACCGATTCGTCCAGCTGATCGGCGGTGTGATGACGTCGTTCTACGACTGGTACGCCGACCTTCCGGTGGCCAGTCCGCAGGTCTTCGGGGATCAGACCGACGTCCCGGAGTCGGGCGACTGGTGGGACGCCACATATCTGATGATGTGGGGCTCGAACGTGCCGGTGACCCGCACCCCCGACGCGCACTGGATGGCCGAGGTCCGGTATCGCGGCACCAAGGTGGTCACGGTCAGTCCCGACTACGCCGACAACTCCAAGTTCGCCGACGAATGGCTACCCGCACAGGCCGGGACGGACGGCGCGCTGGCGATGGCGATGGGCCACGTCATCCTCACCGAGTTCTTCGTCCGGCGCTCGGTGCCCTTCTTCATCGACTATGTCCGGACCTACAGCGACCTACCGTTCTTGATCCATATCGACGAACACGAAGGTGGGTATGTGCCCGGAAAGTTCCTGACCGCAGACGAATTGGGCGGTCCGCCGGGCGACCCCGCCGACAACGGCGTCTGGAAGACGGTGATCCTGGACGACACCACGGGTGAGCCGGTTGTTCCCAACGGCTCCATCGGATTTCGCCACGGGCAGGCCGGTGAGGGCCGGTGGAACCTCGACCTCGGAACAGTCGATCCGGCGTTGACTTTGCATGGCCGCACCGACAGCGGCAACGTCGAGATCATGATGCCTGCGTTCGATGCCCCCGATGGTTCGGGCTCGGTCCTGCGGCGCGGCGTTCCGGCGATCCGGGTGAACGGACATCTTGTCACCACGGTCTTCGACCTGATGCTCGCGCAATACGGGGTGGGCCGGGGCGGTCTGCCCGGGCAGTGGGCGAGTGGATACGACGATGTCAGCACTCCGTACACGCCCGCGTGGCAGGCCGAGATCACCGGTGTGCCCGCGGAGGCGGCCATCAGGGTGGCCCGTGAGTTCGCCACCAACTCGGTCGAGTCCGGCGGTCGGTCGATGATCATCATGGGAGCAGGTATCTGCCAGTGGTTCCACGGCGACGCCACCTACCGCGCGATCCTGTCGATGTTGATCCTCACCGGCTGTATGGGTCGAAACGGGGGCGGCTGGGCGCATTACGTCGGCCAGGAGAAGTGCCGGCCGCTCACCGGTTGGATCTCGCTTGCCAACGCGCTCGACTGGTCGCGGCCGCCGCGCACGATGGCCGGAACGTCGTACTGGTACATGCATACCGATCAATGGCGCAACGACGGGTATTCCACGACGTCACTGGCGTCACCGTTGTCCCGGGGCACTCTCACCCATGAGCACACCGCCGACGCGATCGCGCAGTCGGCGCGTCTGGGCTGGATGCCGTTCTATCCGCAGTTCGATCGCAGTCCCCTCGACATCGCCGACGAAGCCGACGCCGCGGTCGAGGGTGGCGTTGACGAGAGTGTTGCCGATCATGTGGCCCGCCGACTCGCCAACGGCGAACTGACTTCGGCCATCACCGATGTCGATGCCCCGCAGAACTGGCCTCGCACACTCGTGTTGTGGCGGTCGAACCTGATGGGGTCGTCGGCGAAAGGCAACGAGTACTTCCTGCGGCATCTGCTCGGCACCCACCACAACGTGATGGGCAGCGAGGATCCCGCGACACCTCGGCCTCGAGATGTGTTGTGGCGCAGTCAAGCACCCGAAGGCAAGCTAGATCTACTTCTGTCCGCAGACTTTCGGATGACATCGACGACCCTGCTCTCGGACGTGGTGTTGCCCGCCGCCACCTGGTATGAGAAACACGACCTGTCCGCGACCGACATGCACCCGTTTGTGCACGCCTTCTCACCTGCCATCGATCCTCCGTGGGAGGCCAAAACGGACTTCGATCTGTTTCACCTTCTTGCCCAGAGGTTTTCGGAGCTGGCCAAGACCCATCTGGGGGTGCGGCGAGATCTGGTCAGTGTGCCGATGCAGCACGACACACCGGGGGAGACCGCTGCGCCCCACGGACGGGTGGATGACTGGCAGGAGGCGGGCATACGGGGGACACCCGGGCGCAATATGCCCACGTTCACGGTCGTCGAACGCGACTACACCGCAATTGCCGACAAACTGGCCTCCGTGGGCCCCTTGGTCGAGCGCCTGGGATTCACCGTGAAGAACATCACCTACGACCTCGGGGAGCAGAGCGACCGGCTTGCCGTCTCCCATGGCGTCATGGCGGGCGGGGCCGCGGAAGGACGTCCGGCCATCGACACCGACGTCAAACTCGCCGACGCGATCCTGACCTTTTCGGGCACCACGAACGGTTCCGTGGCCGTCGACGGATTCCGGAAGCTGCAACGACGGGTGGGCAGGCGGCTCGAGGATCTTGCCATCGGGTCGGAGGAGAGGCGCATCACCTTCGCCGACACCCAGAAGGGGCCGGTCCCGGTACTGACGTCCCCGGAGTGGTCCGGATCGGAGACCGGGGGCAGGCGCTACGCCCCGTTCACGCAGAACATCGAACGGCTCAAGCCATTTCACACACTCACCGGGCGCATGCACTTCTACCTGGACCACGACTGGATGATCGACATCGGTGAGTCGTTGCCGATCTATCGGCCACCGCTGGACATGCACCGGCTGTTCGGTGAACCCCGGCTGGGACCTGACGGGGCCCAGCAGATCACCGTCCGATACCTGACACCCCACTCGAAGTGGTCGATCCATTCCGAGTACCAGGACAACCTCCTCATGCTGTCGCTGTCCCGTGGCGGGCCCACCGCATGGATCAGCCCGCAGGACGCAGCAGCCATCGAAGTGGCCGACAACGACTGGATCGAATGCGTCAACGCCAACGGGGTGATGGTGTGCCGCGCGATCGTCAGCCACCGGATGCCGGTGGGGGTGGCCTTTGTCCACCACGCACAGGACCGCACGATCGACGTGCCGAAATCGGAGGCCACCGGGAGGCGCGGCGGCATGCACAACTCGGCAACCCGGCTGCTGGTCAAACCCACACACCTGATCGGCGGATACGCCCAATTGTCCTACGCCTTCAACTATCTGGGGCCGGCGGGCAACCAACGCGACATGGTGGCAACCATTCGCAAGCGCAGTCAGGAGGTGAAGTACTGATGCGTGTGATGGCCCAGGTGGGCATGGTCATGAATCTCGACAAGTGCATCGGATGCCATACCTGTTCGGTGACGTGCAAGCAGGCCTGGACAAACCGGGCCGGCACCGAATATGTGTGGTTCAACAATGTCGAAACCCGTCCGGGACAAGGGTATCCGCGTCGCTACGAAGACCAGGAGAAATGGCGGGGTGGGTGGCACCTGAACTCCAGGGGCAAACTGCGATTGCGCACCGGCGGTCGACTGCAGAAGCTGTTCACGCTGTTCGCCAGTCCGGTCCAGCCGACCATTGCCGACTACTACGAGCCCTGGACCTACGACTACCAGACCCTGATCGACGCGCCGCTCGGCGACGACTTCCCGGTTGCCCGGCCCAAATCGTTGTTGACCGGTGAGAACACCGAAATCAAGTGGTCGGCCAACTGGGACGACAACCTCGGCGGCGCAACAGAACACGGCGATCAGGACCCGATCGTGGCCAAACTCCGTCGGGACTGTGAGGATGCGGTCAAGTTCAGTTTCGAACAGACCTTCATGTTCTACCTGCCCAGGATCTGCGAGCACTGCCTCAACCCGTCGTGCATGGCGTCGTGTCCGTCTGGTGCCATCTACAAGCGCAGTGAAGACGGGATCGTGCTCGTTGACCAGGACCGATGCCGGGGATGGCGGCAGTGCATCACCGGGTGTCCGTACAAAAAGATCTATTTCAATCACAAGTCGGGCAAAGCCGAGAAGTGCACGCTGTGCTATCCGCGGATCGAGGTCGGTCAGCCGACGGTGTGCTCGGAGACGTGTGTCGGCCGGCTGCGCTACCTCGGGATCTTTCTCTACGACGCCGACGCGGTGACAGACGCCGCGTCCACACCCGACGATCAAGACCTGTACGAGGCACAACTCGATCTGCTCCTCGACCCGAACGATCCCGCTGTCGAGAGAGCCGCGCGCGCCGATGGCATCCCGGATGACTGGCTCGACGCCGCCCGTCGCTCTCCGATCTACGCGCTGGCCAAGAAGTTTCGGGTGGCACTGCCACTGCATCCGGAATACCGCACCATGCCGATGGTCTGGTACGTGCCGCCGCTGTCGCCGATCGTCGACCTGTTGGCGGAACAGGGGCACGACGCCGAGAACCGGGGCACACTGTTCGGTGCCATCGACGCGCTGCGGATTCCGGTGGAGTACCTCGCCGAATTGTTCACCGCCGGTGACTCCGACCTCATCGACTCCGTACTCAAACGCCTCGCCGCGATGCGCGCTTACATGCGGGACATCACCCTCGGACGTGAACCCGATGCCGACATCCCGGCATCGGTGGGAATGTCCGAAGAGGAGGTCTACGAGATGTATCGCCTCATGGCCATCGCCAAATACGAAGACCGCTACGTGATTCCGACGGCGCACCTCGAACAGGCCGAGAAGCTGGAGGAGACGGCATGCTCGCTGGACCACGACGGCGGCCCGGGAATGTTCGAATCGTCCGCGTTCGGTGAGGCCAGTGGTCGCGCGGTGCCTGTGTCGGTGGAGACGTTCCACGCGCTCAAGCAGCGTCAGACCAGCGACACCGCAGCCGGTGCGGGCAGCATGGCGGATCGCGTGAACCTGTTGAACTGGGACGGAAACGGCAGTCCCGCAGGCCTGTTCCCCGATCGGACGAAGGCGCCATGAGGTGGCCGGGGGATCGCCGCGCCGACCATCGGGTGGTTCACCAGATCGCGTCGCTGTGCCTGTCCTATCCCGATGCCGCATTGCTATCGAAGGTCGGGTTGGTCAGGGCGGCACTGAATGAGATCGAGTGCGAGGCCACCACCGGGCCGCTGCGACGCTTCGTCGACCATCTGGCGGCCACGGATCAGGCCGCGCTGGGCCGCGAGTACGCCGAGGTCTTCGACCTGTCGAGCAAACGTACGCTGTACCTCTCGTATTGGACCGACGGCGATACCCGGCGACGTGGCGCGGCGCTCGGCGAGTTCAAACAGCTCTATCGAGACAGCGGTTTTCTCGTGGATCTGGGTGGCGAATTGCCTGACCACTTACCCATCGTGCTCGAGTTCTGTGCGCGCGCCGATCCGGTGGTCGGCGCCGGGGTGCTCACCAGATATCGGGTCGCGATCGAACTGATCCGGTTCGGGTTGCTCGACCGCGGCACGCCGTACGCCGACGTGCTCGAGTCGGTGTGCGCAACCCTGCCAGGTGCGTCACCCGCGGACAGAGCGGCGGCGCTGGCGATGCGTCCTCCGATACCGGTGGAGACTGTCGGCCTCGAGCCGTTCGACCCGAGACTTCTGCCCATCGCCGGGACGAGGTGAGTGCGGTGGACATCGTGCTGTGGGGCGCGATCCCGTATCTGGTTCTGCTGCTCCTGATCGGCGGCACCATCTGGCGTTACCGGTACGACAAGTTCGGCTGGACGACACGATCGTCAGAGCTCTACGAATCGCGGCTGCTGCGAATTGGTTCGCCGCTCTTCCACTTCGGCATCCTGGTGGTGATCATCGGTCATGCGATCGGTCTGGTCATCCCTGAATCCTTCACCGACTCGCTGGGCATCTCCGAAGACCTGTACCACCTGAATTCCGCGTTCTTCGGCTTCATCGCCGGTATCTGCACCTTGGCCGGACTGGTGATCCTCATCTACCGCAGGCGGCACACCGGTCCGGTGTTCATGGCGACCACCCGCAACGACAAGGTCATGTACCTCGTCCTGACGTCGGCGCTGCTGCTCGGTCTGTACTGCACCCTGCTCGGCGTCCTACCAGATCAGAAAGGTGTGAACTACCGGGAAACGGTCTCTCCCTGGTTCCGCTCGATCTTCTTGCTGCAGCCGGACATCGACGCGATGAACAACGCTCCGCTGCGTTTTCACATCCACGTCCTGGTCGGGATGCTGTTGTTCGCGATGGTGCCGTTCACCCGACTGGTACACATGCTGACCGCTCCCGTGCACTATCTGTTCCGGCCCTACATCGTCTATCGCAGCCGTGACAAGGTTTCGGCTTCCGGCGGCCATTCGTACGGGCGGGCCTGGGCTCCGGTGGGGACGAAAGACCGCGACCGATGAGCACGTCGACGGAGCCGTCGATCGACCGTGGCGCACAGACCCTCAACCTCGTCCTGGCGACGGTTGCGTTCGGGATCAGCTTCTGGGCGTGGAACCTGATCGGCCCGCTCGGAGTGCGGTACGCCGATGACCTGGATTTGTCGTCGACACAGAAGTCGGTACTGGTCGCGATTCCAATTCTGGTGGGTTCGCTGGGACGCATTCTGACGGGAGCACTCACCGATCGCTTCGGGGGCCGGTCGATGTTCACCGTGCTGCTGCTCTCGTCGGTCCCGTTTGTGGTGTTGCTGGCCATCGGTGGACATTTCGACAGCTACGCGACGTTGATCGTCGCGGGATTCTTCCTCGGTGTCGCCGGAACCACTTTTGCGGTGGGCATCCCGTTCGTCAACGCCTGGTATGACAAGTCCCGCAGAGGTTTTGCCACGGGAATCTTCGGTATGGGGATGGGCGGCACGGCCTTCTCCGCGTTCTTCACACCCCGCTTTGTCGAGTGGTTCGGTTATGTGACAACGCATCTGATCATTGTCGTCTCCCTCGTGGTGATGGCGGCGGTCTGCTGGATGTTCATGCGCGATTCCCCTCTGTGGTCGTCAAACCACGACGCCGTGGTCCCCAAACTCATCGGTGCCGCAAAGCTGCCGATCACCTGGGAGATGAGCTTTCTCTATGCCGCGACGTTCGGTGGCTTCGTTGCGTTCTCGACATACCTGCCCACCTACCTCAATGAGGTCTACGACTTCGACCTGGAAGGCGCCGGTACCAGGACCGCCGGATTCGCGGTCGCGGCAGTGATCGCGCGGCCCGCAGGCGGCATTTTGTCCGACCGTTTCGGTGCGCGTCTGATCACGGTGATTGCCACCATCGGAGCGGCGGGCCTTGCGATCTGGATGATCACCAAGCCTCCGGTCGAGATCCCGGCCGGGATCAACTTCGTTCTGATGGCGGTGTGCATGGGTCTGGGTTCGGGAGCGGTGTTCAGTTGGGTGGCCAAGGAGGCGCCCGCGAAAAGGGTCGGAGCGGTCACCGGAATCGTCGGCGCCGCAGGCGGACTCGGCGGCTTCTTCCCGCCGCTGGTCATGGGAGCCACATACAACGAGGCCGATCACAGCTACACCTTCGGCCTCACGTTGCTGGTGATCGTTGCCGCACTCGCCGCAGTGTTCACGGTGTTCGGTATCCGTGGCCGCCGCGCCGAAAATCCGCCATAGTGGTGGCCGTGGCGAGTGTTTCGACAACCCGGCATCTGTTGCGGGCCAGGGATCTGATCGATGCGGAGTATTCGACGGCATTGACCGTCGAGGAAATGGCGGCCGCGGCGCGGTTGTCGCGTGCCCACTTCACCCGGTCGTTCGCCAAGACTTTCGGGCAGTCGCCGCACACATATCTGCAGACCCGCCGGCTCGAGCGGGCTGCGGCATTGTTGCGGAACACCGACTATTCGGTGGCCGATGTCTGTGTGGCAGTGGGTCTTCGCAGTGTTGGTTCGTTCACCACGAGTTTCAAGAGGACTTTTGGTGAGACCCCCGCGCAGTATCGCGCGAGTCGCCCGCCCGCAGCGCAACGGATCATGGTTCCGACCTGTGTGGTGCGTGCCTTCGGCCGGCCATACCCGGATAGTCGGCTCGGATAGAGCACATGGGGAGAAGACCGGGACGGTTGCGCGGGGTTACGTTCGAATCACCGATTCGAACAACCAACCACGGGAGGTCACGATGTTGAAAATTGCCAGCGCACAGGTGTGGGTCCATGACCAGGATGAGGCCCTGAAGTTCTACACCGACAAGCTCGGGATGGAGGTCCGGGCGGACGTGTCTTTGCCCGAGATGGACGGATTCCGGTGGCTGACGGTATCCCCGCCGGGACAGGATGACGTCAGCATCGTGTTGATGGACGTCCCCGGTCCGCCGATGCTCACCGAATCGGCCAGGGGCGAAGTCCTGGAACTGGTCTCCAAGGGCTTGGCCACCGCCGTATTCCTGACGACCGAAGATTGTCAGGCCGAGTACGAGCGGCTTTCCGCGCGCGGTGTCGAGTTCACCGATCTGCCCGAACAGCGCCCGTACGGGATCGACGCCGGCTTCCGCGATCCCTCGGGCAACAGTTTCCGGTTGACCCAGACGATCGATATTGCTGCCGTCTAACCGATGATGACGTTGTGGGGCCCTCCATGTGGATTGCCCCACAACGTATCTGCGATGCCGGCCGCCCGCTCAACCCTTGACGCAGACCACCTGCTTGAGGTGTGCAACCACCTCGACAAGGTCCGTCTGCGCGGCGATCACCGAATCGATGTCCTTGTAGGCGGCCGGTATCTCGTCGACAACCCCGGCATCCTTGCGTGACTCGACGCCTTCGGTCTGTGCCACCAGATCTTCTGTAGTGAACATCTTGCGCGCCTTGGACCGGCTCATCTTCCGCCCCGCCCCATGTGAGGCGGAGTAGAAGGACGTCTCCGACCCCAGGCCACGCACGACGTAGGAGCCCGTTCCCATCGATCCGGGGATCAAACCCTGCTCGCCCGACCCGGCCCGGATCGCACCCTTCCTGGTCACCAACAGTTCCAGACCGTCGATCACCTCGGTCGTCACGTAGTTGTGGTGACAAGAGATCGGCTGCTCGAACTGCACCGGCCGCGTCGGAAATGACTCCCGCACAGCCGAACACACCAGTTCGAGCATCACCAGGCGATTCCTGGCCGCGTACTCCTGGGCCCAGGTCAGATCGCGACGGTACGCATCCATCTCCGGGGTTCCGGTGAGGAACACCGCAAGATCGCGGTCGGGGAGGTCGGCGTTGTGCGGCAGACCTGCGGCAACTTGCATGTGCTGATCGGCCAGCGACTTCCCGATGTTCCGGGATCCGGAATGGAGCATGACCCAGACCGACGAGTCACCATCGGCAACGCAGACCTCGATGAAATGGTTACCGCCACCGAGCGTCCCGAGCTGCTTGTGGGCGCGGGTGTCCAGGTTCTGTACGCCCCGATCGAGGTCGCCGAACCGGGACCAGAAATCACCCCAGCCGCCCCCGACATCCATCCCTCGCAGGTTCACCGGCCGCGTGTGGGCACGGAATCCCACGGGGACCTTCGCCTCGATGGCCGACCTCATTCCGGAAAGGTCATCGGGAAGATCGGAGGCGACCAGATCTGTTCGCACAGCGGCCATTCCGCATCCGATGTCGACGCCGACCGCGGCCGGGCAGACTGCGTCGCGCATCGCGATGACCGAACCGACCGTCGCGCCCTTGCCGACATGGACATCGGGCATCACCCGAACACCGTGCACCCACGGGAGAGTCGACACCCGGCGCAGCTGCTCGCGGGCCTGCACCTCAACAGACGCTTCGTCGACCCACAGAAGGGTTGGGGCGACTGCGCCGGAAAGCGGAACGGGGTAGCGGGTGTTCATGATGGTTCCTTGATTGCGTTGTCGGCCATCGGTCGACGGCCCGGGCAACCGTAGGCTTCTGTTGTGGGTACCGTCCACCGATTATGTCGACGTCGGTAACCTCATGAGATGACCGGTCGCAGCGTCAGACCGCTGAAGTCTCACATCGCCACCCGGTTGCGCGGCGTGGCGTACAGCTATCCGGAGATCGGTGCGACCCGCGATGAGCTCCCGGACGGCTATCACCACCTGCACCGGGAAGTGGTCATCGGAACCGGGCAGCAGTGTTTCACCGAGATCGCAGAAGCGATCGAAACCTGGCAGGTGCAGCTCGGTGCCGGCCTGCGCGTGTTCGCGTCGGAGGAGACCATCGAGGCAGGTACCGTCGCCCGGGTCGCGGTCGGTGTGGGACCGCTACGACTCAAGGCGCCGGTCAGGGTTGTGTATGTCATCGACGAGCCCGTCCGCCGCGGATTTGCCTACGGCACGCTCGTCGGTCACCCGGAATCGGGGGAAGAGCTCTTCTGTGTTGAATTGCGGGACAACAACTCTGTGGTGTTTGTGGTGACGGCCTTCTCGCGTCCGCAGACTCTGTCTGCCCGGATCGCCGGCCCGTTCGGCAGATATGGCCAGAGTTTTATCACCGACAGATACCTCGGGGCGATGCGTGTGTGGGCAGCGCGCAACCGCGGTTGACGACAGATGCACACGGTTCAGTCAAAAGCACACGTTGCAACGTGTGCTTTTGACCGAACCGTGTGCTTCTGTGGAGGCCTTCGGCGGCCTATCAGGCCTCTTTGTCACCGATCAGTTCGGCCACATGGTTCGGGACGTATGTGCTGATCTCCCGGGAGGGTCGTTGGTAGGTGCCGGTGTCGATGGGATGTTCTGGCAGTTCGACTTTCGGCTTCACGACTTCGTGGTACTCGATCGTTGACAAAAGGTGCGACATCATGTTGATCCGGGCGTGCTTCTTGATATCGGATTCGACGATGTACCAGGGGCTGTTGGGGGTATCGGTGTGCACCATCATCTCGTCCTTCGCGCGGGAATAGTCTTCCCAGCGATAGACCGACTCGAGGTCCATGGGACTCAGTTTCCATTGGCGCACCGGATCATCGAGGCGTGACCGGAAGCGCCGTAGTTGTTCGGCGTCAGACACCGAGAACCAGTACTTACGCAAGATGATCCCGTCATCGAGGAGCATCTGCTCGAATATCGGTGTCTGGCGTAGGAACAGCGAATGTTCTTGTGGGGTACAGAATCCCATGACCTTCTCCACACCGGCCCGGTTGTACCAGGAGCGGTCGAAGAGGGTGATCTCACCGGGAGCCGGAAGATGCGCGATATAGCGCTGGTAGTACCACTGGCCTCGTTCCCGATCGGTGGGTGCGGGCAGTGCGGCGACCCGGACCACGCGAGGGGAGAGATATTCGGTGATCCGCTTGATCGTGCCGCCCTTGCCTGCGGCATCGCGGCCCTCGAAGACGACAACCACACGGGCCCCGGTCTCCTTGGCCCACTCCTGCAGTTTGACGAACTCCGTTTGCAGACGGAAGAGCTCGGCCTCGTAGATGTCGTTGGGTATCTTCTTCGGCTTGGTGCTCTTCTTCTTGCCGCTGCTCTTGCTCCCGGATCCAGTCTTTCCCATTGATGAAGCCTACTGGCTCACGGAACGAACTTCGGGCCGAAACTCTCGATACGTTGCAGCAGGGTCGTCGATTCCTGGTTGCGCGCGAGATGGCGAGCTTTCGCGTATGCGGAGTGCGCGGATTCGAGGTCTCCGATCGCCAATCGATACCGAGCGGTGGTGAGGTGCAGATGCGGTTCGGCATACCGCTGGCCGAAAGTCCGCAGGTGCTGCTCTGCGGCCGCGAGCAACTCGGCGACCTCGTCGAGGCGACCCGCGGCCAGCGTGGCCTCGGCATAAAGGCCGTAGTAGGCGGAGCCACCCGTGTTCGGGCCGGCCTCGACGGCGGGGCGCAGATCGCGCAGGCGTTGCAGGCCCTGCTCGCGGTTGCCGAGGATGACTTCGGCCCACCAATACATCGACTCGCTGAACGCACGCAGGAAGTCGAACGGCCCGTCCGCCACCGAGGCCATCCACGCGCGACCGGTATCGGCCGTCCACTGCGGATCGGCGGCCAACGCGCCTGCCAGCATCGCGAAACTGCCTGCGGCGTTGCGGCCGTATGCGTCCGGTGTCTGGTGGATCAAACGTCGGAAGTTCTCTCGTCCGGGTTCGACACCGACGTGCATCGTGGTCATCCAGGCGAAGAACGCATAACCGAGCAGATCCCAATCATGCTGTAGCCCGTGCATCGCGGTCTGGTCCAACCGTTTGCGGATCTCCTGGGCGTGGGCCAAGGATCGGTATGAACTCCCGATCTTGCCCCGGTCCCACTCGTTCACGCCCCACGCCTGGTATCCGATGATCCCGATCGCCGGGTCGTCGGATTCCATTGCCGCGTGGTACATCTCGGTCGCGAGCTCATGCGCGCGATCGAGAGCCAGTGACTGTGAACAGGATGCCCACCGGGAGTATCTGAAGTCGGCCACATTGCGTAGATCCCCGATGGACGCCGCGAGTTCTTCACCACGATCGAGATATTCGGTGGCGGCGGCGAGATAACCGCCCCTGGCACCGATGACCGCGACCAGGAGACCGACTGCTTCGAGCTCGAGGCGCTGATCACCATCGTCGCGAGCAAGTGAACTGCACGCCCCCAACTGCCATTCGGCGGATTCGTACGAGAACCGCATCAACGACTCTTGCGCTGCGGCCAACAGGGCCCGCGCGGTGACCTGACGTTCCGACAGCGGGCCTGCCGACCACAGATGATGGGCAAGTTCTCCGAGTCGGGTGCCTCCGGACTCGGTGAGGTGGCCTGCGATCTTCATGTGCAGACGCCGGGCCCGCAGTGGTGGAATGCTCTCGATGATCGCCTCGCGCACCAGATCGTGGGCGAAGAAGACGGTGTACGGATCGTCGGGGCCGGTTTCGATCACCGAGCGTTCCTCCGCCGGTTCGAGAGTGTCCAGGACGGTTTCGATGGGCATGGACGCCGCACCGGCGAGCAGTTCGAGGTCGACCCGCTTACCGATGAGCGCGGCGACCTCCAGCAGTTCCATCGTTGCAGCGGGCATGTGGTCCAACCGGCCTCGGACAACGTCTCGTACGCCGGCAGGCACACCGCCGGGTACCACGGCTACCGCCGAGAGTTCGCCGCCGTCGGACAGGGTGCGTGCGAGTTCCCGGGCGAAGAAGGCGTTGCCTTTGGTGCGCCGTCTCACCGATTCGACGACCTCGGGGTCCGGACGGCTGCCGGTTTCACGGTGGATCAGCTCACTGATGGCGTTGCTGTCGAGCGGGCCGACGGAAATACGGAACTGCGACGGCAGACGACTGAGCTCGGCCAGTGTGTTGCGCACGGTTTCGCGACGGACCCCGTCGCCGGTACGGATCGCGCAGATCAGCACCAACTGCGAGAGCTGAGCCTTGGCCACGTGGGTGACGAGTTCGAGTGATGCGCTATCGGCCCATTGGATGTCGTCGAGGACAACGATGAGCGCGGTACGCCCGGACAGTTGCGCGAGCAGAGTCGCCACCTGCGTGTGGAGTCTGAATCTGGCTGCCGCATCGGGTATCTCGAGCTGCGGTGACATCGTGCCCCGGCCATCGATCAATTCGCCGAGTTCGTTGCCGGACACCATGTTCCGTTCGGAGTCTGTCAGGTGCGGCACGAGATCGCTCAGGATCTTGACCCAGGGCCACATCGCCGGTGCTGCGCCGCCCTCCAGGCAATGTCCCCACACGGTCAACGGACTGCCGGGATGATGCGTGCGGTGGGCGCATGCGGCGACCAGCGTGGTCTTGCCTGCACCGGCCTCGCCTTCCACGATGATCACCGCCCCGGCACCGCCGGACGCGGCGGTCATCGCGTTGTCGATACGCGTGCGCTCATCAGCTCTGCCGATGAGCGGCAACGCGTTGTCCGGCCTCGGCGGGGTGTTCTGGGCGTCCGCTGTCGTCGGCTGCTCCCCGGATACCGTGCCTGCCGCTGGGACCCTCGCGAGTCGGATGCGTGGGGTGAGGTGCGGGGCGTGAGCGAGGATGTCTTTTTCGAGTTCGCGCAGTGTGGGCCCCGGGTCGACGCCGATCTGCTCGGACAGGATCCGTCTGGCATCAGCAAGCGCCGCAAGAGCATCGGACTGCCGACCCATCCGGTAGCGGGATATGGCCAGTAGTGCCCAGAGTCCTTCGTTGAGGGGCTGAGCTCCCAGTGCCTGTTCGACGTCGGTTGCCAGGAGCTGGGTCTCGCCGAGTTCGAGGCGGATCTCATAGGACAGTTCGAGTGCGGCACCGTGGAGTCGGGCGACGTGTTCGGCGGCCCCGTCGCGAAACGAGAAGCCTTCGAATTCGGGGAGCAGCGGCGCATACATGTCCAGAGCCGACCGCAATGTGGCTGCAGCCGAGTCGGATTCATGGCGAGAGTGCAGATCCCTGGCCAGTGCGACGTCGCGGTTGAAGCGGTGTAGGTCGACATCGTCGGCGTCAGTGATCAAGGCATATCCGGCACCCCTGGTGATCAGTACGCTCGGTTGGGCGCGCGGGGCACGGTCGGGTTCGAGGATCCGGCGCAGGCCTGAGATGTAGGCCTGTAGAGAGGCGTCGGCGCGATCAGGTGCGGCATCGCCCCAAATTCCGTCGATGAGCCGATCGCTTGTGACCGCATGTCCGTCGGCGAGGATCAGCTGTGCCAGAACAGCGCGTTGCTTCCGGGTACCGATGGCCGCGTCGACGCCGTCCATGGTGGCCGACAGGCCTCCGAACAGCGAATACCGGCGCACGCTCACCCGAGTAGTTTAAGCACCAGCAGATGCATTCTCCGAGGTTCGGAGGTTATGACGATGTAAGCATTTGTCAGGAGAAGGGTGAGCGGCGATGAGCAGTTCGGTACAGGGTTTTCCCATCGAGTTGGGACTGGACACGTTCGGTGACCGGACCGCAGGCCCCGACGGTGAACTCGTGCCATACGACCGGGTGATCCGCGAGGTGGTTGCCGAAGGCGTTCTCGCCGATCAGTTGGGTCTCGACTTCTTCGGAGTGGGGGAGCATCATCGCGCGGATTTTGCGGTGTCGGCCCCCGAAGTGGTGCTGGCCGCGATTGCCGCACAAACATCCCGCATCGCGCTGGGAACCGCGGTCACCGTACTCAGTTCAGACGACCCGATCCGGGTCTACCAGCGGTTTGCCACGCTCGACGCGATCTCTGGAGGCCGTGCCGAAGTGATTCTGGGCCGGGGCTCGTTCACCGAATCGTTTCCGCTGTTCGGCCTCGACCTGAGCCAGTACGAAGAACTGTTCTCCGAGAAACTCGACCTCTTTGCGGCCCTCCGCGATGAGGGTCCGATCGTCTGGTCCGGTGAGACGCGCGCGCCGCTGACGGGCCAAGAGGTGTATCCCAAGACCGCAGCAGGCGGCGTCCGGACCTGGATCGGTGTCGGTGGTTCGCCGGAGTCGGTCGTCCGGGCCGCTCGGTACGGTATTCCCTTGGTGCTGGCTATCATTGGTGGCGAACCACTCCGGTTCAAACCTTTTGTCGATCTCTATCACCGCGCATTGAAGGAGTTCGACAAGCCGTTGCTTCCGGTCGCGATGCACTCGCCGGGGCATCTCGCCGACACCGACGAGGCCGCACGAGATGAGCTGTGGCCGCACTATCGCGATCAGATGGCCCGAATCGGCGCCGAACGAGGCTGGCCGCCGCCCACCCGTGACCAGTTCGAGCAGTCGGCCGGGCCGGAAGGTTCGGTATACGTGGGCTCACCCGAGACGGTGGCGGCCAAGATCATTCGCAATGTGAACGCCATGGGCATCACCAGGTTCGACCTCAAATACAGCAACGGGACACTGTCACACGAGGCCAAGATGCGCAGCATCGGACTGTATGGCACCAAGGTCGCCCCGATCGTCCGGAATGCGCTGGCCTGAGAGGGTAAAGTCCGACCAACCGTTGCCCGCCGTGCGCATCGGACCTGGGGGAGGACGCAACGTGGCCAGCAGCTCAGGTCCGGTATCGGTCACGTGTCGGACCGAATACCGGCGATCGGTGCACAACCGGCTCGCGACCATCGCCAGTGCGTTGGCGATCACCGCGATGATCGAACTGGTTGTGCTGACCATCGCCGATGTCGATCCGGCGGTCACCGGTGCCGCGGTCATCGCAACGCTGGGCCTGGGTTTGCTGATTGCCGCGATCGGCAGGGTGATCGACCTACCCGCCGTCAGCGTGACGGTCGACGATGCGATGGTGCACCTCGGCAACGCAGGCGTGGCGATCAACTCGTTTCCGCTGGACGATCTGCTGTCGGTCAAGCAAAGTGCCGAGTTGTCCGCCGACACATCGATGTCGCGGTCGAGTCGCACCGATCAGTTCCGCGTCCAGGGGTGCCGCTATCTGCAGCTCCGGTTCGCGAGCAGCCCGGATCAGGAGTGGCAGGTTGCCGTCATCGAATCAGATCCGGCGGCGGCCGAGGTGCTCGCCCGGTTGCGTGCGCACCAGCCTGCCAAACGGAAGGTACTGATCGGGATCGGAGGTGACGGCCGCGTTTCCGGCCGCCTTGTGAAGCCGGCTGCCGCACAGCCCGGCTATCGTCCGGCCGACCCCGAGGCGGGTCGACCGGTTCCCCGGATTGCCAATGCCGGCAGCAAGGAAGCGGCGCAACGACTGTGGCAGGCCGCCTGCCGACAACATGATGCGATTCTGGTCGACTACGCCCAATACGAACTCGAACCCGAACTGGTGCTGCGGTATCCGGCCGTCACCGACGTCTCGGTCGAATCGGTGGCCAATTTCCACACCGCACTGGCCCGGGCGCAAGACCTGCGGAGTGACGAGTTCCCGATGAGTCTGGATCGTGCCGACGAGTACCAGCAAGCGGTGACCGAGGCAGGTAAGACGTGGGCGGAGTGCGAGAGATACGGTCGCGCAATCGGATCCGATCTACTCGATGCGGGTGATCAGCAGGAACTCTCTACCGCGCTGTCGTTGTTGGAGAATGCCCGAGCATCTGAGGGCAGCAAGCAGGCCGACTATCTCGACCGGATCCACCGGATCGTCACCGACCTGGCAGACCGAGGGAGTGTGCATCCGCAGCAGCAGGCGTTCGACGAGATCGAGGCAGGCAGGCGGCGGGCGCTGGAGGCCGAGTAGCGTTCCACCGGTGGGTATCTCAGTCTTCGGGGATGAACTGTCCGTCAAGACTGTAGTAGGCCACCTCGTCGTCCGGTCCGATCTGCACCGAGATGATCGTCCGGTAGTCCTGCAGCACGTACTGATGTGACGTCTGGATGTCGACGGCGGCACGGTCGAAGGCCTCGACCTGGTTGCGGCTCATGTAGTCGTCCCGGACTGCATCGAAGGTGTCGGCCGACAGGCTGTCGAACGTGACGGAACCTTCCCTGAGTTGACCGGAGTTGTTCTCCGACCACCTCATTGCCGCGAAGAACCCCGGGACGATACTCACCGAACCGGTGCGGTCCGGGGCGGTGAAGTCGACCAGCACACCACCCGAGTTCTGGATCGTGCCTGCCCCGATGATGGGTGTGCCGGTCACCGTTCCGCGGATCTCGAACCGGTCGATGATCGGAACGTCGGTCGGCAGAGCGGCTTTGGTCATCGCCAGTTGTGCCTGGGTCATCGCGGCCACGAAGTCGGCAGGATCGAACCAGGTTGCGATGGTCCCGTCGGTATCGGCCTGGATCTGGGCCTCGATCCGGAAGTCCTCGCCAAATGTTGCGGTGGCCAGAACCGGGAGATCGTCGCCGGACCGTGCGATCGTCATGGATTGGAAATCGCGGGATCGTTCGGGCAGCGTAGCGGCCATCTGCTCGACGATCGTCGTGAACTGCATCCCGGAGAGATCGGTGGCCCGGAATGTGCGCGGTGATCGCAGCGGTGTGCTCGACCGGTCCGGGCCGTACCACTTGTCGCTGCTCGGCGAGTAACTCATGCCGACGCTCTCGCCTGCGGCCGGGTCGTACACCTGGACCCGGTCGCTGCCGCTGGTGCCCAGATCCAGCGTCAAGATATTGCTCGACGCCGTCGGGCCCAGGGTTTCGACCTCGGCCAGCATCGCATCCATCCGTTCCTGCGGAGCCCCGAGCGACTCGTCGTCGCTCATCGATGAGCTGAATCCGTTGTCGGGCAACGAAACCGAGACATGCCAACCAGTGCCGACCCCGAAGAACAGGGCGGCGGCGACTGCGATGGTGATCACCGGAAGAAACATTGTTCGTTTGGCGGGATGATCGCCGAACTCGATGTCGTCGGCCGGATGTTGGTCACTTTCAGACGGCGGGTCCGTGCTCGGCCGCGGCGGGAGAAAACTCTCCGGCAGACGATTGTCGGCGTTGTGCAACAGATTCGCGGACATGCCCTTGGGCATCGCCGAAAGCCAGCGCGCTCGGTAGTCGGTGTCGTTGGGCGGCGAGATGGTCGCCGTTACCAGCGTCGGCTGGATGTTCGAGGCGTCCAGGCTCGACCGGGTCAGCGCCTCGACGGAGATCGGGACGCTGAGCGTGGAGTGACCGCCCGCGACCAGACCGTCGATGCGTCGTGGTCGCGGCGCTGCGACGACCGCGGCGATGGCCAGGGGAACACCGACCGCCAAGGCCACCGCCCAGTGGTTGTAGGCGCCGAGGCCGACCCCAGATCCCAGGAGAGCACCGGCGACAATCGCCCGACCCGTCTGACGAAATGCCAACGACCCCACTGCACCGCTACGCAGACCTGCGCCCATGGGAGACCCTCCGCCTCGAATTCCGCCAGCGCTCGCATCCTAAGGCCACTGTGACCAGCGGGGAAGTGGAAGAAGCCCGGACCCGCGCCGCAGCCTGCCGCGTACGGTTACTGCGATAGCGCTTCCGCGTACGGTGGAGCACGGCAGTTTTGTCAGATGGACTAAGGAGTACGGCTCGGTGGGAAAGCTCACGAACAACATGTGGCGGCTGCTGGGGGCACAATCCTCGCGCAATCAGTCGAAGTCCCTGACGCTCATCAAGAAGGCAGACTCGTACGACAAATGGGCTGCCGACCTCGATGACAAGGAATTCGCCGCCGCTGCGGAGAAACTCGACATCACCGACCCCGAAGGCGAAGACCGGGCCCGTTTCCTGGCACTGGCTCGTGAGGCAGGCGATCGCACGCTGGACATGCGGCCCTTCGACGTCCAACTCCAGGGCGCGCTGCGTCTACTCGAGGGCGACGTCATCGAAATGGCGACCGGTGAGGGCAAAACCCTGGCCGGCGCCATCGCGGCGATCGGGTTTGTGCTGCAAGGCCATCGGATCCACATCATCTCCGTCAACGACTACCTGGCGACCCGCGACGCCGAGTGGATGAAGCCGCTCTTCGATCTCTTCGACATCGTCTCGGATTCGGTGTCGGAGAACTCCAGCCGCGACGAGCGCAAGACCGCCTACGACTCCGACATCGTCTACGGCTCGGTCAACGAGATCGGGTTCGACGTGCTGCGCGACCAACTCGTCACCCGGCCCGACGATCTCGTGTCGCCGAAGCCTGACGTAGCGATCATCGACGAAGCCGACTCGGTGCTCGTCGACGAAGCGCTGGTGCCCCTGATCCTGGCCGGTTCGGCGATCGGCGAAGTGCCGGACAAGCCGATCCACGACGCCGTCACCAAACTCAAGAAGACGCACTACGAGGTCGACGCCGAGGGTCGCAACGTCTACCTGACCGACGAGGGTGCCGCCTTCATCGAAGGTGAGCTCGGCGGTATCAACCTGTACGACGAAGAGCACGTCGGCACCACACTGGTGCACGTCAACGTTGCGATGCACGCCCACATCCTCATCGAGCGCGACGTGCATTACATCGTTCGCGACGGCGGCGTCCACCTGATCAACGCCTCCCGCGGCCGCGTGGCGCAACTCCAGCGCTGGCCGGACGGCCTGCAGGCCGCGGTCGAGCTGAAAGAAGGCCTCGCACAGACAGATTCCGGTGAGGTCATCGACACGATCACGGTGCAGGCATTGATCGGCCGTTATCCGAAGGTCTGCGGAATGACCGGTACCGCGGTTGCCGCCGGCGAGCAGCTGCGGCAGTTCTATCAGCTCGCTGTCTCGCAGATCCCTCCGAACACCAAGAACATCCGCGTCGACGAGGTCGACCGCGTGTACGACAACAAGTCGAACAAGGCCGACGCCGTCGTCGAGTTTGTCAAAGAGATCCACGAGACCGGACAACCGGTTCTCATCGGCACCCACGACGTTGCCGAATCCGAAGAACTTGCCCATCTACTCGGCCGCGCGGGCGTGCAGTCGGTTGTACTCAATGCCAAGAACGACGCACAAGAAGCGAAGATCATCGCCGAGGCGGGTGCCAAAGGTGCGGTCACCGTGTCCACCCAGATGGCCGGACGCGGTACCGACATCAAGCTCGGTGGCTCCGCAGGCCAGAAGGATGTCGGGGAGTCGAGCCCGGAGCGCGACGAGGTCGTCGAACTCGGTGGCCTGTGTGTCGTCGGGACGGGTCGGCACGACACCGAGCGGCTCGACAACCAGCTCCGTGGTCGCGCGGGACGACAGGGCGATCCCGGTCGATCGGTGTTCTTCTCGAGCGTCGAAGATCCGCTTGTCACCCGAAACCTGACCCTCAAGCGCGATCCGGTCAGTTCATCGGAAGACGGATCGCTCGGGTCGAAGGGCGTGGACATCATCGAGCAGGCCCAGCGAATCGCCGAGGGTGTGATGCTCGAACTGCACGCAAACACCTGGCGGTACAACCAGTTGGTGAACCAGCAGCGCGAGATCATCGTCAAACGCCGCACGAGCCTGCTGACCACCGATGCCGCGCTGCAAGAGTTCAAGGAAACCGAGCCGGAGCGCTACCGCGAACTGACCGGTGAGGCCGTCAAGGGCGAGAAGGCAGAGAAGGCCGAGAAGGCCGAGAAGGTCGACACTGCCGAGAAAGTTGGCACTGCCGGGGAATCCGATACGGCCGAGGAGGCCAAGACGGATGCTGCTGCCGTGGACTCCGAAGGCGAGTCGGTCGAAGCCACTGACGACAGCGCCCAGACCCCGGTGCCGGTGACCGAGCCCGTCCCGCACGACGTTCTCGAGCAGGCGGCGCGCGAGATCATGCTGTTCCACCTGGACCGGGCATGGGCGGATCATCTGGCCTATGTCTCTGATGTGCGCGCCAGCATCCACCTGCGTTCCATCGGTCGCGAATCTCCACTGGATGAGTTCCACAAACTGATCCTCGGCGAGTTCAGCAGGTTGCCGGGCGAAGCCGTCGAAAATGCGCGCAAGACATTCCGGGAGGCCGTCATCACCGCGGACGGGATCGATCTGGATCAGGCCGATTTGCGGCGTTCGACCACCACCTGGACCTACATGGTCCACGACAGTCCGTTCTCGTCCGGCGGTGCCAAGGCGCTGCAGGGCATCGTCGGTATCTTCCGGTAGCGCGGGCCGCAAAGCCCTCGCACCCGGGTATGACAGGCTGTTCGACATGGAAGAGACCGATCCGCATCCGGTCGTAGAGTCGGATCGGGTGTTCACTGTGCCCAATCTGCTCAGTGGACTGCGGCTGATACTCATACCGGTCTTCTTATGGGTATTGCTGGCCGAAGAGGCCGACGGTTGGGCGTTCGCGATCCTGTTCTTCGCGGGTCTGTCGGACTGGGCGGACGGCAAGATCGCGCGGCTGATGAACCAGTCGTCGCGGTTGGGTGCACTGCTCGATCCGGCAGCGGACCGCCTGTACATGATCGCGATACCCATCGGACTCGCGATCCGCGGCATCATCCCGTGGTGGCTGGTCGCGATCTTGTTCGGCCGCGACCTGTTGTTGCTGGCGACGGCGCCGTTGCTGCGGAGTCGGGGGATCACCGCGCTCCCGACCATCTACATCGGCAAGGCCGCGACGTTTGCGTTGATGTACGGATTCCCGATGATCATTGCCGGGCAATTGGATTCGATCATCGGCGACATCGTCTACCCCTGCGGTTGGGCTTTCCTGATCTGGGGTACCGGGATGTATGTGTGGTCGTTTGTTCTGTACTGGGTGCAAGCCGTGCTGGTTGTTCGTGCACTGCCCCCGGTGCGCTAGATTCTCACAACAGTCGATGTTCGATGTGTAGAGGCGAAAGGCAGCACAGACGTGACCCAGAAGCAGGCTCCTGACGATCTGCACTACACCGCCGAACACGAGTGGGTGCAGAAGGTGTCCGACCGGACGGTTCGGATCGGGATCACCGACTACGCACAAGATCAGTTGGGTGACGTGGTATTCGTCCAGTTGCCGGCGATCGACGTCGTCGTCGAGGTCGGAGAATCGTTTGCCGAGGTCGAATCGACCAAAAGTGTGTCCGATATTTTCGGGCCCCTCAATGGCGTGATCTCGGCGATCAACGAAGATCTGGAGGCGAGCCCCGATCTCGTCAATTCCGCGCCCTACGAGCGCGGCTGGTTGGTCGAGATCACCGTCGGTGCCGACGACGACCTGGATGAATTGGTGAGTGAAATGCTCGATGCGGCCGGCTACGCCGCGATCACGTCCGGATAAGCACTCCGGCGAAGCGCAGCGGAGCTCGAGAAGACAAGTGTGGAGACGAAGCGCAGCGGAGCTCGACAAGATTAGTGTGGAGACGAAGCGCTGTGGAGCTCGATTCACACGCACAGTATGCAGCGGGTTTATGTATGTGTGGCCCGTGGCAGGGTACGGTCTAAGTCACGGGTAATGCCCCAATCCACTCGATGAGACCGGATTCGGCGGGTGACTAGTTGGACCGCCGAACGCCGCCGCAATCACCGTGGAAAAACAAGGCTCGAATCCGGGCCACGGGGACAATTACGAAGAAGGAGAATTGGTGAGCGACAACGAGAAGGACATCGAAGCTCCGGTAGAGACCACATCGGTCTTCCGGGCCGATTTCATCAAAGAGATGGAGTCGACCGGTGGTTCTGCAACCACATCCGCGGACAGCGGTGTGGAACGGCTGTCTGCGGGCACCGCGTTGCTCGTGGTCAAGCGCGGCCCCAACGCCGGCTCTCGTTTTCTGCTCGACCAGGCGACCACCTCGGCCGGTCGGCACCCTGACAGTGACATTTTCCTCGATGACGTCACCGTGAGCCGTCGACATGCTGAGTTCCGCCTGGGCGACAACGAGTTCCAGGTTGTTGACGTCGGCAGCCTGAACGGCACGTACGTCAATCGTGAGCCGGTGGATTCCGCCGTGCTCGCCAACGGCGACGAGGTGCAGATCGGCAAGTTCCGTCTGGTGTTCCTGACCGGTCCCAGTAGTGACGAAGGTTCCGCGGACGCGTGACCTCACCGGCGGCGGGGCAGCATTCTGAAGGATCGATGTCTATCGGCTCGGTCCTCGATCAGCTGCGCGGAGAATTCCCCGACGTGACGATTTCGAAGATCAGATTCCTCGAATCCGAAGGTCTGGTCACCCCGCAGCGGTCACCCTCCGGATACCGCCGGTTCAGTCGAGCCGACTGTGAACGGCTCCGGTTTGTCCTGACCGCGCAGCGTGATCGTTACCTGCCGCTCAAAGTCATCAAAGAACAACTCGACGAGATCGACCGCGGTACCCGTCCGGAATCCCCGGCGGGTACCCGGTTGTTGTCGTCGGCAAAGAACTGGGTGGCTCCGGCCACCGATTTCTCGCAGAACGGTGGCGGCCGTCTGAGCCGCGACTCCCTGCTCGAACGCACCGGCGTCGATTCCGCGTTTGTGACCGAACTCGTCGACAACGGGTTGCTGGTTCCAGGGCCGCGGGGATTCTTCGACGAAGACGCGGTACGTCTGGTGACGGCCGCATCGGCACTCGCAAACTTCGGTGTGGGGGCGCGGCATCTGCGCGCGTTCAAGGTCTCTGCCGATCGCGAGGCAGGCCTCGTCGCGCAGATCGCCAACCCGATCGCGAAGGGCAAAGGGACCGGCGCGCGTGATCGCGCCGAGGAGATGGTGCGCGAAATCGCGGCACTGTCCGTCACCCTCCACACCCAGCTCGTCAAGCAAGCGGTACGCGAAGTTCTCGACTGAAGACCCGATCTTCCGGACCGGTCCGGGGTTTCTCGGTCGTCGCGCGGGCATCCTTGCCATAGGATTAGGGCGGTGAAGCATTCGCCCACACAAGCTTGGGAGGGCCGACCGCATGAGTGAAATGCGCGTAGTAGGTATCCGAGTGGAACCGCCACAAAGTCAACCGGTGCTGCTCCTACAGGAAACCGCCGGAGAACGTTACCTGCCGATCTGGATCGGTCAGAGTGAAGCGGCGTCAATTGCCCTGCGGCAAAAGGGCGTTGAACCTCCCCGTCCCTTGACCCACGACCTGATCGTCAACCTGATCAGTGCTCTGGGCCACGAACTTCTCGAGGTTCGGATCGTGGACATGCAAGAGGGCACGTTCTACGCAGACCTGGTGTTCGCCGGAGACCTGCGGATCTCCGCCCGGCCGTCGGATTCGGTGGCCATCGCCATTCGCGCCGAGGTCCCGATCTTCGCCGAAGAATCGGTGCTTGCCGAGGCCGGTCTGCTGATGCCATCGGACGATCCGGAAGAAGCGGCCGACGAAGAGCCCACGGCCGAGGTCAAAGAAGACGAGGTCGAGAAGTTCAAGGAGTTCCTCGACTCGGTGTCGCCGGACGATTTCAAAGCCTCTGGTGGGGCATAGCCAACGTGCTCTGGTTGGCACAACCGGCGGATCGCAGCAAGGCACGGATCCGCTCGAGTTGCCCGCATTTGGGTCTGGCGAGTTTGGTCACGGAACGGAAACTGCGGGGTCACAAAACGCCTAAAGCTCAACTTTAGGTTAAGGGTTACAGCGAGTCGCGTTGATCCGGACCCGCTGCGGCCATACGGTCTTCACATACCCGCGAAAGTTGCGGAGATGTGATTTTGACCAGTCAGTGCGCGTAAACTTGGCCCGTCGGAGCCAGGTAACACACACCGGCGGTCACCGACCAGCACGCGAGGAGAACCCAGTGGGCGATCAGCCACACGACGGTGAGAACGGCGACCGCAGGACGCACGATGCGTCCCCCGAGGCAGACACTGCGATCGGCGGCTCGAACAAGCCAGGTCAGGGCTCTCTGGCAGACATCGCACCGGGGCTGTTCCCGAACGACACCGTTCCCGACGAACTCGTTGGCTACCGGGTTCCCAGTGCCTGCCAGATCGCCGGCATCACGTACCGACAGCTCGACTACTGGGCCCGCACCTCACTGGTTGTACCCTCGATCCGCAGCGCCGCCGGTTCGGGCAGCCAGCGCCTCTATTCGTTCAAGGACATTCTTGTCCTGAAGATCGTCAAGCGTCTCCTCGATACCGGTATCTCGCTCCAGAACATCAGGGTTGCCGTCGACCACCTGCGCAAGCGCGGCGTCGAGGATCTGGCCCGTATCACGCTGTTCTCGGACGGCACCACGGTCTACGAGTGCACCTCGGCCGAAGAAGTTGTCGACCTGCTCCAGGGTGGCCAGGGCGTGTTCGGTATCGCCGTCAGTGGCGCGATGCGCGAGCTCACCGGAACCATCGCCGACTTCCCGGCAGAACGCGCCGATGGCGGCGTGACCGAAACTGCGCCCGAGGACGAATTGGCGTCGCGCCGCAAGAGCCGCGCCCGTCGCACCGGCTAGGACATCTGCCCGTACACTGGGTCTGCGTCGCAGCGACACGGGAGAGAGCCATCTTCGAGATGGCCGCCGAAGGAGCAATACCTCTCCGTCAAACTCTCAGGCATCAAGGACCGTGTCGACGTCGGCGTCTCTGGAGAGTGACGGCAGCATCCGTCCGCCCATGGTGAAAGGCCGCGCCTGCCGCGGCTGAATCTCTCAGGCGTTCTGCGGGCACGGGCCCAGCAGGATAGGACAGAGGGGGAGGACCGGCGTCCGGCTAACAGTCGGCACTACACGTGGTCGGCTCTCGTGGCGGACCACCGCGGAGGTCCTATCCATGACCGGCACACCCTTCACAGACCGCCACATCGGCCCCGACGCAGGCGAACTCGACCGCATTCTCACACTCGTCGGCGCGACCTCACTCGATGACCTCGCTCGCCAGGTGGTGCCATCAGGGATTCTCGACACCCCGGACGACAACGGTCTGGGCATCCTGCCGCCCGCGGTTTCCGAACACGAGGTCCTGGCCGAACTGGCCGGGCTGGCCGGTGAGAACACCGTTGCGACCTCGATGATCGGACTCGGCTATTACGACACGCTGACGCCACCGGTGCTGACCCGCAACATCATCGAGAACCCGGCCTGGTACACCGCGTACACGCCGTATCAGCCCGAGATCAGCCAAGGCCGTCTCGAGGCACTGCTGAACTTCCAGACGATGGTCTCCGACCTGACCGGCATGGAGGTCGCCAACGCTTCGATGCTCGACGAGTCGACGGCAGCCGCCGAGGCCATGACGCTCCTCCGTCGAGCAGGCAAGAGCAAGTCGCCGCGTTTCCTTGTCGACTCCGATCTCTTCCCGCAGACCGCCGCGGTGATCGCCACCCGCGCAGAGCCACTCGGAATCGAGGTCGTGACCGCTGATCTGACCGAGGGACTGCCCGAGGGTGAGTTCTTCGGTGTCCTGGCCCAGACACCCACCGCCTCCGGTCGGGTGATCGACAGTGCGGCGCTCATCGATGCCGGGCATGAACGCGGTGCCCTGGTCGCGGTCGGAGCCGATCTGCTGGCCATGACCCTGATCACCCCGCCCGGTGAGCTCGGTGCCGACGTCTGTTTCGGCACCACGCAGCGCTTCGGGGTGCCGATGGGATTCGGCGGCCCACACGCGGGATACCTTGCGGTGCACTCCAAGCACGCTCGTCAGCTTCCCGGTCGCCTCGTCGGGGTCTCGAAGGATGCCGACGGCAACCTCGCCTACCGGTTGTCGCTGCAGACTCGCGAGCAGCACATCCGCCGGGAGAAGGCGACAAGCAACATCTGTACGGCGCAGGTCCTGTTGGCGATCCTTGCGGCGATGTATGCCAGCTATCACGGCGCCGACGGACTCCGGGCGATCGCCCGGCGGGTCCACGGCCATGCGGAATCAATCGCATCCGCGCTCGGCGACAAAGTGGTCCATGCCAAGTACTTCGACACCGTGCTGGCCCATGTCCCGGGGCAGGCCGAATCGGTTGTTGCCGCCGCCGGTGCACGCGGAATCAATCTACGTCTGGTCGACTCCGATCACGTGTCCGTCTCCTGCGATGAGGCAACCACCGACGCACACGTGGCAACCGTGCTCGATGCTTTCGGTGTGACCGCAACCGAGTCGGTCTGCGCCGGGGTTGTCGATCGGACCTCGGACTTCCTCACGCACCCGGCGTTCAACCGCTACCGCACCGAAACCGCGATGATGCGTTACCTGCGGACCCTCGCCGACAAAGACATCGCACTGGACCGCAGCATGATTCCGCTGGGGTCGTGCACCATGAAGCTCAACGCGGCCGCCGAGATGGAGGCCATCACCTGGCCGACCATTGCCCGTCTTCATCCGTTTGCGCCCGCCGATCAGGTGAGCGGGATGCGCAAGATCATTGCATCGCTCGAGGAGTGGCTGGTCGCGATCACCGGCTACGACCGCGTCAGCCTGCAGCCCAATGCCGGCTCGCAGGGTGAATACGCCGGACTGCTCGCGATCCGCGAGTACCACCGCAGTCGTGGCGACGATGCCCGCACGGTGTGCCTGATCCCGTCGAGTGCCCACGGCACCAACGCCGCATCCGCGGTCATGGCCGGGATGCGGGTCGTGGTGGTCGCCTGCCGTGAGAACGGCGACGTCGATGTCGACGATCTGCGCGCCAAGATCGATGCGAACGCCGCGGAATTGTCGGCGATCATGATCACCTACCCGTCCACCCACGGGGTCTTCGAGCACGAGATCGGTGACATCTGCGCCGCGGTCCATGACGCCGGAGGTCAGGTCTACGTCGACGGTGCCAACCTCAATGCTCTTGTCGGAGTGGCGCGGCCGGGCCGGTTCGGCGGTGACGTAAGCCACCTCAACCTGCACAAGACCTTCTGCATCCCGCACGGTGGCGGTGGCCCGGGTGTCGGACCGATCGGTGTGCGCGAGCACCTCGCACCGTTCCTGCCCGGACATCCGCTGGCCGACGAATTGCCCGGCGAACTGACGATCTCGGCCGCGCCGTACGGGTCCGCGTCGATCCTGCCGATCACCTACGCCTACATCCGGCTGATGGGTGCCGAAGGACTGCGGCAGGCCACCCTCACCGCCATCGCGTCGGCGAACTACATCGCCGCTCGCCTGCGTGATCATTACCCGGTGCTGTACACCGGCGCCGGTGACCGGGTTGCACACGAATGCATCATCGACCTACGTCCCCTGACCAAGAGCAGTGGCGTGACCGTCGACGACGTCGCAAAACGCTTGGCAGACTACGGCTTCCATGCGCCGACCATGAGCTTCCCGGTGGCAGGCACCCTGATGATCGAACCCACCGAAAGCGAGAATCTAGACGAGATCGATGCCTTCTGCGATGCGATGATCTCGATCCGCGGCGAGATCAGCAAGGTCGAAGACGGCCAGTGGTCAGTGGACGACAACCCGCTGCGCGGGGCACCCCACACCGCTGAATGCCTGGTCGGGGAGTGGGAGCACGGTTACGACCGTCTGGTCGCCGTCTATCCGAACGGTCTGCCGTCCGCAGGTGGGCGCGCCAAGGTGTGGCCGGGTGTGCGTCGGATCGACGGCGCGTTCGGAGACCGGAACCTGGTGTGCAGCTGCCCGCCGGTGGAGGCTTTCGCCTGACAGAGGTGTCGCCTGGTCGATCAGTTGACTGGTCGACCAGGCATCAGCTGCGACGCGTGAGCGTGTCGGTGATGGCGTTCTGAGCCTCTGCCGGAGGCGGGGGCATCGGGGACGGTGTCTCCGGGAAGTCCACGGCCGCCGTCGGCGCCGGTAGCGCACCGCCACCACGGAAGCCCGACCGGGTGAGCGCGGTGATGTGTTCCGGTGATTGGACGTAGCTGATGAACGCGTCGACGGCATCACGCTGTGCGACGTCGACCTGTTCGCCGGTCAACTTGATCACCGGGAAGTCGGCCATCGGAGTCGGGCCGGTCGGTAGCAACGACACGACGTCCTTGTTGCTGCCGTCCTTGGTGAGCGCGTAGAGCTGCTGTTCGGTGATCGGCACCGCATGGATCGCTCCGGTTACCGGGTTCGCTTCCTGCGCGATCATCTGCACGCCGCTCTCGGACGAGCCGAGGTCGGTGGGGGGTGCTTCGGATTGCATCGTCTGCAGGGTCGACGTCACCAGCGACGAGGTCGCATCTTCCACGGTCAAGGCCCCCCTCGGGGTCCGGGAGACCTCCATCGCGATGGCCTGGGCAGCGAGCGCGGTGGCATCGGATTGTGGACCCGTCGGCATCGCCATCTTCAAGGTTCCCCAGTCGGACAGCCCCAGCTGTGCCATCGCGGCCCCTGACCGCTGCAAGGTGGGGACTTCGAGCCAGCTGACCTTGCCCTGCATGGCTTCCTTCGCCGCGGAAGGGATGGCCAGCACCACCGGCGATGTCACCAGCGACTCCGGCGTCCCGTCGACGATCTCGGGCTTGGCGACGGACAGCTGTGAACTCCACACCGACGACTGCGGGATCCAGGCCGCCGGATACTGTCCGCGCGATGCCTGATCCCAGGTGCCGGTCAAACCCTCGAGAGTCACTTTTGCATCGGCCGGACGCACATCGATGGTCACGCACCAGTCGCGGTTGATCGGTTTTGTCGCGTTGTACTCGGCGGCGACGGACTTCAGAGGTTCGGTCAGCCCCGGATCGCTGATGATCGCGACCGTGAGATCGCCTTCCACGCAGCGTTTTGCGGCATCTTGGCCCTGCTTGGTGATCCGGTCACCCAACATCGACCAGAGAACGCCGCCGGCCACGAGCACCACAACAAAGGCGACCAGAACCAGAAGACCGCGGCTGACACCTCTGCTGCCGCCGGCTCTGCGATGCTCGCCCACACACACCCCGATCCACGAATGACATGACAACCCGGACACGCGCACTTCCGGACCGGTGATTCGTCACCGGTCCGGAAGGCGGGAGCTGTCGTTGGGGCAGTCTATGCGCTGCGCTGTATTTCGTCCGACAGGTCACACAACTGCACGGGTCTGCAGATGACCTGGTTGGTGATCAGTCGAACCGTCAGGCGCCCGCAGCCTTGAACTCGCGGCGACGGCGATGCAGGATCGGCTCGGTGTAGCCGTTCGGCTGCGAGCCGCCTTCGAGGATGAGCTCTTTGGCGGCACCGAACGCGATGTTCGAGGCGAAATCCGGAGCCATCGGCCGGTACGTCGGATCCCCGGCGTTCTGCTGATCGACCACCGGTGCCATCCGCTCGAGCGCGGCGACAACATCGGACTCGGTGACGATGCCGTGGTGCAGCCAGTTCGCCAGTAGCTGGCTGGAGATCCGCAGTGTCGCGCGGTCTTCCATCAGTGCGATGTCGTGGATGTCCGGGACCTTCGAGCAACCGACACCGGCATCGATCCAGCGGACGACGTAGCCCAGGATCGACTGGCAGTTGTTGTCGAGCTCTTCGAGCTTCTCTTCGTCCGACCAGTTGGTGTTCGGGGCGAGCGGGATCGTCAGGATGTCGTCCACCGACGCCGGATCACGCTTGGCGAGCTCGTTCTGACGCTTGAACACATCGACCTGGTGGTAGTGCAAGGCGTGCAGGGTGGCTGCGGTCGGGGACGGCACCCATGCGGTGTTGGCCCCGGCCTTCGGATGACCGATCTTCTGTTCGAGCATGTCGGCCATCAGATCGGGCATGGCCCACATGCCTTTGCCGATCTGCGCCTTGTGTTGCAGACCTGCATGCAGACCGGTGTCGACGTTGAAGTCCTCGTAGGCCTTGATCCACTTCTGCGACTTCATCTCTGCCTTGCGCACCACGGCGCCGGCTTCCATCGAGGTGTGGATCTCGTCGCCGGTGCGGTCGAGGAATCCGGTGTTGATGAAGACCACGCGGTCGGAGGCGGCCTTGATGCAGGCCTTCAGGTTCACGGTGGTGCGACGCTCTTCGTCCATGATGCCGACCTTCAGTGTGCCGGTGGGCAGGCCGAGAACCTCTTCGACGCGGCCGAAGAGTTCGACCGTGAACGCGACCTCATCGGGGCCGTGCATCTTGGGCTTGACGATGTAGATCGACCCGGTCCGCGAGTTCTGCAGTGGGTGGGTCTGCATGCCATGGGTGCCGATGAGTCCGGTGAACAGGGCGTCGAGAATGCCTTCGGGAACCTCGGAACCGTCGGCGGTGATGACGGCATCGTTGGTCATCAGGTGACCGACGTTGCGCACGAACAACAGTGACCGTCCGTGCAGGAGAAGGCCGGAACCGTCGGGCGCGGTGTACGCGCGATCCTGGTTGAGGACGCGGTTGAACGTCTTGCCGCCCTTGGTGACCGCTTCGGACAGGTCGCCCTTGTTGAGGCCGAGCCAGTTGCGGTAGCCGGTCACCTTATCGTCGGCGTCGACTGCGGCAACCGAATCCTCGAAGTCCATGATGGTGGTGATGGCCGATTCGACCAGCACGTCCTTGACGCCGGCAGCATCGGTCGAGCCGATCGGGGAGTCGGCGTCGATCTGGATCTCCAGGTGTAGGCCGTTGTGGCGCAGCAAGATTCCGGACGGCTTCTCTTTGTCGCCGGTGTAACCGACAAACGCCGACTGGTCGGCGAATCCGGTGGTCGTACCGCCTGCGAGGGTGACCACGACAGTCTCCCCGTCGACGACGTACGAGGTGGCGTCGGCGTGCTTGCCGTTTTCCAGCGGCACGGCCTCGTCGAGGAAGTTCTTGGCAAACGCGATGACCTTGTCGCCACGGACCTTGTTGTACGAGCTGCCCTTCTCCGCGCCATCGGCCTCGGAGATGGCGTCCGTGCCATACAGGGCGTCGTAGAGCGAACCCCAACGTGCGTTGGATGCGTTCAGCGCAAACCGGGCGTTGAGGATCGGGACAACGAGCTGAGGTCCGGCGGTGGTGGTGATCTCGGTGTCGACGCCGGTGGTGGTGATCTGGAAATCGGCGGGAACCGTTGTGAGGTAACCGATGTCGGTCAGGAACGCCTTGTATGCGGCGAAGTCGAAGTCGGCCGGGGTGGCTGCCTTGTTATCGCGGTGCCACTGATCGATCTTGGTCTGGAGGTCGTCGCGGATCGCCAGGAGTTCGGCGTTGCGCGGGCTCAGGTCGTTGATCACTGCCGCTGCGCCCGACCAGAACGCATCCGGATCTACTCCGGTGCCTGGCAGCGCCTCGTTGTTGATGAAGTCGTACAGAACCGATGCAACCTGCAAGCCGCCGTCGACGGTGATGCGCTGAGCCATAACCGGCCTCACTCTCTTTCGATCAAGGGCACTGATGCCGCATATGTTACTCGTTGGTAAGTAGTGGATCGAGGCGGGGAGAATCATCTGCCCCGCAGATCAGTTGTGACTGGGCCGCCCGGTCAGGCTGCGGCACCGCTCGATCAGATCGGCGCGTAGTCCCTGGGCCCGACGCGCGAGCTCAGACTGCACCCGGACGTACTCCGCGCGTCCCGCCGGTTCCTCGATCGGAATCGGCGCGATGCCGAACTCTGAAAGGTCGTACGGGCTTGCCCGCATGTCGATCTCACGATGCTGCAGCGATAAGTCGAATGCGTCGGCGACGATTTCCGACGGGAGCAGAGGTGCCAGTTTGTACGACCACTTGTAGAGGTCCATGCCGGCGTGCAGGCAGCCTGGTTGTTCGAACTCGGGCTGTGTATGACGATTTAACACTGTGAGGTTCAGCGGCCTTGCAGGCGGGGTGAAGAACCGGAAGGCATCGAAGTGGGTGCAGCGAGGCGGCTGCGACCGGACCACGTCATCGGTCTCGGCAGGGCTCAACCGCAGCGGAACCCCGGCATGTCGGATCTGTTCGGGTGACGCCTGATAGACCATCGCCCACTCGTGCATGCCGAAGCAGTTCAGGCGAGGCGTCCGGTCGGCGGTGGCCGAGAGCAGATCGACGATGTACTCGAGCGTCTCGCGACGTTTCTCGAGGAAGTCGCGGCCGACGGTGACGAGGTCTCCACTTCGGCCGTAACCCCGGTAATCGAGGTATCGCCGCGAGGTCCGGCCGTCCAGTCCGATCCCATAACCGGGGTGCCAACGACGTAGCTGCGCAGGCCGGAAGCTGTAGTACGTGAACATGAAACCCCACACCGGATGCACCACATCGCCGGCGTCGGGGTCGGTGTACCGGGGTGGATGGCTCCGCAGGAGATCATCGATCCGGCCGCGGTGCTCGGCGGCCGTGGCATGCCATTGCGGCTCGAGGAGTCGATCCACGAGCACTCCAGGGGATGTCATACCCGGTGCGTTTCGTCGCGCACCGTTCCGACGAACTCCTCGACGAGGTCTTCGAGCGCAACCACCGCGACCGTGCGGCCGTTGTCGTCGACAACCGCGGCCAGATGCGAGCTCGTGCGGCGCATGGCGTTGGTGGCCTCGTCGAGGGCGGTCTTGTCGGCCAGAACCGGCAACGGATGGATCTTGTCGACACCGATGATGCTGTCGGGGCCGACGGACTCGTCGAGGATCTCGTCGAGCACGTCCTTCAGATGTAGATATCCGGTGTAGGTGCCATCGGTCCCGCGGACCGGGTACCGGCTGAACCCGGTGTCGATGACGGCCTGCTCGATCGAACCGAGGGTTGGCCCGACGCGACCGGTTTTCGGATCTGCGGTGACCTGCACGCTGCGAAGCTCGGTGAGCGGGATCGCGACCTCCAGTACGGTGCGGCCCGATGTCTGGAGTGCACGGGTGAGCCGGGCGTGTTCCTCTTCGTCGATCAGACCTTCACGGCGGGATTCGCCGAGCATCTGCGCCAGTTCATTCGCCGAGACCGTGGAGTCGAGTTCGTCCTTCGGCTCGACCCGCATCAGGCGCAGCGACAGGTTGGCCAGCCAGTTGTAGAACGCGATCAAGGGCCGGGCGAGCTTGATGAACATGAGATGGGCGGGGACCAGGAGCATTGCCGATCGCTCGGGGCCTGCCAGTGCGAGGTTCTTCGGGACCATCTCGCCGAGCAGGATGTGCAGGACAACGACCAGCGCCAGCGCCAGGGTGAACGAGATCGGGTGCAGGAGTTCGTCCGGGACGTGGACGAGCTCCATCGGCTTCTCGATCAGGTGCGCAATCGCGGGCTCGCCGATCCGGCCGAGCAAGATCGAGCAGATGGTGATGCCCAATTGCGCCGCGGCGAGCATCAGCGAAAGGTGCTCGCCGGCTTCGATAACTGTGCGGGCACGACGTTTACCCTGCTCTTCCAGGGCTTCGAGACGGTCACGCCGCGCTGAGATCAACGAGAACTCCGCGCCGACGAAGAAGGCGTTGCCTGCCAGCAACAACACGGTGAGCAGGACGCCCCACAGATCATTCATCGGTCGCCTCCGGTTCATCGGATTCCGGGTGCGGGGTGACGGCCACGGTGTCGATGCGGCGACCGTCCATCCGCACCACGCGGGCACGCCAGCGCTGTTCGGGTTCGTGCTCGGAGGAGTCGTCGTCATCGTCGGTTCCGGTCGAGCGGACCGGGAGGTCGACGATGTCGCCTTCGCGCGCGATCCGGCCGAGCTCGAACATCAACAGGCCGCCGAGGGTGTCGTACTGGCCCTCGGGGGCGCGATAGCCGATCGCGTCGACGAGTTCGTCGATGCGGAGCAAACCGTTGAGGAGATACCCGTCGCCGTGTCGCTGGACGTCGGCCTCTTCGTCGTCGTGTTCGTCGGTGACGTCACCGACGATCTCCTCGATGAGGTCCTCGGTGGTGACGATGCCGGCCGTCCCGCCGTACTCGTCGACGACGACGACAACCTGGAGGCCGTCGGCACGGATCTGATCCATGAGCGAGTCTCCGTCGAGACTCGCCGGGACAACGGAGACCGCGCGGGCCAGCGTGTGCAATTCGGTGGTGCTGCGCTGGGACATCGGCACGGTGAACGCCTGTTTGACGTGGACGACGCCGCTGATGTTGTCGAGGTCGCCGCCGTCGAGAACCGGGAAGCGGGAGTAGCCCGTCCGTGACGACGCAAGGATCAGATCGCGAACGGTGTCGTGGATGTCGAGTGTCTCGACGGTGACACGTGGTGTCATCAGGTCTTCCGCGGTGAGGGTGCCGAACTGCAGCGATCGATCGACCAGGGCTGCGGTACCGGGGTCGAGTGCACCCTGACGAGCCGAATTGCGAACCAGCGATCCGAGCTCCTGCGGTGATCGTGCCGACCGCAATTCCTCCGCGGGCTCGACGCCCAACCGGCGGACCAACGTGTTGGCGGTGCCGTTGAGGGTGTTGATCAACCACCGGAACGTCGACGAGAACAAGCTCATCGGCCCGGCGGTGGCGCGTGCGGTGGGCAGCGGCTTGGAGATCGCCAGGTTTTTGGGGATGAGCTCACCCAGCACCATCGACAGTGACGTCGCGATGAGCAGCGCCAGGATCAGTGAGGTCGCCGCCGCCGCGCTGTCGGGGATTCCGATCAGTTCGAACAGCGGCTCGAAGAGTTGCGCGAGAACCGGTTCGGCGATGTAGCCGGTGATCAGGGTCGTGATGGTGATACCGAGTTGAGCACCCGAGAGTTGGAACGACAGCGTTTTGTGTGCCCGGCTGACCTGCCGGGAACGAAGGTCGCCCCTGGTCCGGACGTCGTTCTCGACCGTGGACCGCTCGAGCGCCGTGAGCGAGAACTCAGCCGCGACGAACAGCGCGGTGCCAAGGGTGAGGGCGATGAAGCCGAGCAGACTGCCTATCAGGATCAGCGCTTGCATCAGCGATCACCGCTGTGGGTGACGCCTCGAGGTGCCATGGGCACCAATCCAGCCTCCAAACTCAGGGGGATCAGGCGAGTAACGATCGCCTGGGATGTCGATTCGATCCTATCGGGTCACCAGCCCGCGGGTAGGGGCCGTCCTTCTGCGAAGCCCGCCGGGGACTGAACACCAAGGATCGCTTTCTCGTGCAGTTCCTCGAGTGAGCGTGCGCCCACATAGGTTGCCGTCGACCGGATGCCTGAGCAGATGTGGTCGATCAGGTCCTCGACGCCAGGCCGTTCGGGGTCCAGCGCGATTCGCGAAGTGGAGATCCCTTCGTCGAACAACGCCTTGCGGGCGCGGTCGAAGGAACTGTTGATCGCGGTGCGCGCGGCGACCGCACGCTTGGACGCCATGCCGAAGCTCTCCTTGTACGGCAGTCCGGTCTGATCCACCTTCAATTCGCCAGGGCTCTCGTGGGTTCCGGCAAACCATGAGCCGACCATCGCATTCGATGCTCCGGCGGCCACCGCCAACGCCACATCCCGCGGATGTCGAACACCACCGTCAGCCCACACGTGGGCACCGGATTCTCTTGCAGCAGCGGCACATTCGGCGACCGCCGAGAACTGCGGTCGGCCGACGCCGGTCATCATGCGGGTGGTGCACATCGCGCCGGGACCGACCCCGACCTTGACGATGTCCGCACCTGCGGAGATCAGGTCACGGGTGCCTTGCGCCGTCACCACGTTGCCCGCGCAGATGGGTACTCCGAGGTTGGCGTCCGCGATCTGTTCGAGCACGGCGAGCATCTTCTCCTGATGGCCGTGTGCGGTGTCGACGACGATGAGATCGGCGCCGGCCTGCACCAGCGAGATCGCCTTGCCGCGGGCGTCGCCGTTGACGCCGACCGCGGCGGCAACCCGTAGGCGACCGTAAGCGTCTAGGTTCGGCTCGTAGATGCCTGCGCGTACGGCTCCGATACGCGTCAGAATGCCCGCAAGCGAACCGTCTGCCTCTGTGAGTACCACCAGGTCGGAATGCGTGCCATCGAGCAGTTCGAACAGTTCACGGGGCGGCGTGCCCACCAGCGCGGACAAGAAGTTGGGGTCGAGGACCTCGGTCAGGCGAGCGAAACGGTCGACGTCGGCACAGGATGCCTCGGTGACCACGCCGATCGGGGTCGCGGCGTCGGCGCCGAGTACCACCACGGCGCCGTGGGCGCGCTTGGGCAGCAGTGCCACCGCATCGGAGATGGCAGCATCGGCGCCCAGAACAACCGGGGTGTCCGCGACGAGGTGGCGCCCTTTGACAAAGGAGATCATGTCGGCGGCCGCGGTGATGGGCAGATCCTGTGGCAGCACCACCAGGCCACCTCGGCGGGCGACGGTCTCGGCCATCCGGCGTCCGGCCACGGCCGTCATATTGGCGACAACCAGCGGAATGGTGGTGCCGGAACCATCGACGGAAGAAAGGTCGACGTCGAAACGCGAGGCGATGTCGGAGCGACCGGGCACCAGGAACACGTCGTCGTACGTCAGGTCGTGGCTCGGGAGATGATCATCGAGGAATCGCACGTATATCGACTTTACGCAAGATCAGGCGCTACCACCGCAAACGAGCCACCTGTACGAAGACGAGCCACATATTTGTGGCTCGTCTTCGTATTTCCGGCTCGTTTGGCTCAGGCCAGGTGAGATCAGGCCTGGATCTCGGTGCGGCCTTCGCTCCAGAGGGTGTGGAATGCGCCCTCTTTGTCGACACGCTGGTAGGTGTGCGCACCGAAGAAGTCACGCAGTCCCTGTGTCAGGGCAGCGGGCAGCCGCTCGGCGCGCAGCGCGTCGTAGTACGACAGCGACGATGAGAAGGCCGGGACCGGGATGCCCATGGTGGTCGCGGTGGCAACCACCTCGCGCCAGCTGTCGACGGCGTTCTCGACCGCTTCGCGGAAGTACGGCGCCAGCAGCAGGCTCGGGAGTTCGGGGTTCTCGGCGTAGGCCTCGCGGATGCGATTGAGGAACTTGGCCCGGATGATGCAGCCGCCCCGCCAGATGGTGGCCAGGTCGCCGGGGTGGACGTTCCAGCCGTATTCGTTGCTGCCTGCTTTGATCTGGTCGAAGCCCTGGGCGTAGGCGACGACCTTGGAGGCGTACAGCGCGCGGTTGATGGCGTCGACGAATGCCTTTTTGTCGGTCGGGGCGGCCGAGAGGGTGCCCGACGCCAGTCCTTGGGCCTGCTTGCGCTGGTCGGTGGCGCTCGACAGCGCGCGGGCGAAGACGGCCTCGGCGATGCCGGTGGTCGGGATACCCAGATCGAGCGCGGATTTCACGGTCCAACGGCCGGTGCCCTTCTGGCCTGCGGCATCGACGATGACATCGACGAGCGGCTTGCCGGTCTCGGCGTCGACCTGGCTGAGTACCTCTGCAGTGATCTCGACGAGGTAGCTGTCGAGGTCGCCCGAGTTCCACTCGCGGAATACGTCGGCGATTTCGCTGACCGGCATGTCGAGTGCTTTGCGCATGAGGTCGTACGCCTCGCCGATGAGCTGCATGTCGGCGTATTCGATGCCGTTGTGGACCATCTTCACGAAGTGGCCGGACCCGTCCGGGCCGATGTGGGTGCAGCAGGGCTCGCCGTCGACGTGCGCGGAGATCGACTCGAGGAGCGGTCCGAGTGACTTGTACGACTCGACGGGGCCGCCGGGCATGATCGAGGGACCGTTGAGTGCGCCTTCTTCACCGCCCGAGATGCCGGCTCCGACGAAGTTCAGGCCACGTGCTGACATGGCGGCTTCGCGGCGAATCGTGTCGGTGTAGAGCGAGTTTCCACCATCGATGATGATGTCGCCCTTTTCCATCAGGCCCGCAAGCTCTTCGATCACAGCATCGGTGGGGTCGCCGGCCTTGACCATGATCAGCACGCGCCGCGGTTTCTGCAGCGCACCGACGAACTCGGCCATCGTCTCGGTGCGAACGAAATCACCCTCGGTGCCGTACTTCTCGACGAGGGCATCGGTTTTCGCGATGCTGCGGTTGTGAAGAGCCACGGTATGACCGTGACGGGCGAAGTTGCGGGCGATGTTGGAACCCATCACCGCAAGGCCTGTGACCCCGATTTGGGCGCGAGCAGCTGAATCAGTCATTGCTACACCATATGACGAAGGAATCGATGGCGAAGGTCGGAGGTCCCGGCAGTGTCCGGATCACCGCATTTCCACCGCATTCGCCCACTTGTGTGGTGTGTCAGCTCTCGATGAGGCGGCGTAGTTCGTTGAGCCAGGGGATCGCGACGGCGAGGGTGGGCAGGACCAGAATCGCAGCCGCCACGACGTACGCAACGACTGAGATCAACATCGTCGGGCGGGTGTCGGAGAGGCGTTTGACCCGTGTGAGTGTGGTCGGACCGCCGATTGCCATGGCGCCGCTGGGCGCGACCGAATCTGCACAGGCCACCAGGGCCCGGCCGAGCTGTTTGCGACCGGTGGTTCGGACGGCGGAGTCGTCCGCGAGCAGTTCGACCAGAAGTTGGACCGCACCGAGGGCCGACCGGCTACGGACAAAACGCGGGAAGGCGTCGTGGACGGCGATGAACGCTTCGAGGATCAGGTCGTGGCGGGTGCGCAGATGTGCACGTTCGTGACTGATCACGGCTTCGAGTTCGTCGCGGGTCAGACGTGCGACCGTGCCCTCGCTGAGGACAACACGCTGTCGGAGGCCGGGCAGGCAATAGGCCATCGGTTGATCGACCTCGAGCATGCGGACGTCGCGAGCGCTCAGCGGACTGTCGGGTGCGGACCGATCCATCCGGTCGAGCAGATCGATCAGCTGGCGATGGGCGGACCGGCGGGCGCGAGTGCGCATCGAAACGCGGATGAGGCTGTAGATCAGGCGTGCGCCGACGAGGAGGGTGAGCAGGAAAACCGTGACATAGATGGTCCAGAGAACGATGCCCAGACTCGCCACTTCTTCGATCGGGTTGGCGATGGGCCGACCCTGTTTATCGAGGGTCAGCATGTTGGAGGCAATGGCCAGACCGCAACTGAACGCGGACAGCACGGCCGCGAGCGCGATCGACTGCCACAAAGCCATGGCAGCGCGCGGTGCACGAAGAGGCCACTGGGCAGCGGCGAGCCAGCTCGGAGCCGGCCACACCAGGATCACAGCGACGATCCCGAACACTAACGCGTTCACAACAAGGCGTTCCTACTGGTCAGTGAGGCTCGCGGTTGGTTCCACGTGCCGATTCCAATTCGTCGAGGGCGCGTCGCAATGCATCTGCCTCGTCTGCGCCGACTCGTCCCACAAAGGATACAAGCGCGGCCTGACGTGAACCTGCTTCGTCGGCTTCACTGAGCGCGTCGACCATCAGGCTGGCCACGAGGTGCTCCCGAGGATGCGTCGCGGAGTAGCGGTGCGCGCGGTCGTCGCGGAGCTGTGTGACCAGATGCTTCTTCGCCAGTCGCTGCAGCACCGTCATCACCGTGGTGTAGGCCAGCTCGCGATCGGCGGAGAGCGCCGCGTGTACCTGTCGCACCGTTTGCGGCTCGTCCGACGACCACAAATTGTCCATGATGACTCGCTCGAGTTCACCCAACCCGTTCATTCTTCTCACTTTACTTTTCTTCTCATCAAACAGCTCAACGCCCATCACCATAATTTTTCTCCCGAGACGCTTGACACATTGGTAAGGCTAGCCTACATTCTTATTTACGAGGACCGCGCGAGTGTCCTGAGGGCTGCAGAGACCCCCGGTCCACGCCACAGCAGGCCCCACCGACAAGGTGGGGCCTGCTGTGTTTTCCGGGACAGCCGTTGAGCATCGGAATCGAGGCGGCGAACCCTCTGGGGCGGTCGCGGCGAAACTTTGACAAACTCGAGGGTGCATCGCTGCGTTCTCGAAGCGCGGCCCGTCGTAGAGGAGATCTGTTCCGTGACAGATACAACCGATCCGAGCTCGTTCGATCCGACCACCTGGACGGCCCGAGGGTTCGACGCCGAACTGGGAGTCCACTACGTCGAGGCGAACGCCGACGGGGTTTCGGCGGAGTTCACGATCACCGACAAGCTCCTGCAGCCGTTCGGCATCGTCCACGGCGGTGTCTATTGCTCGGTGATCGAATCGGTGGCGAGCATGTCTGGCCAGGTGTGGTTGAACGCCAACGTCTCCGCGCAGGGTCATGTGGTGGGCGTCAACAACAGCACGGACTTCTTGCGTGCGGTGACAACCGGGGCGATGACCGCGAAGTCGAAGCCCATCCACCGGGGCCGGCGCCAGCAGTTGTGGGAGGTCGACATCTCCGACGAGAACGGAAAGCTGATCGCTCAGGGACGTGTCCGGCTCCAGAACATCACCGAAGGCTGAGGCAACCCATGACCGAGGGGAGTCGACCGACCCACATCGGTATGTCGCAACCGGCACGGGCACGTATCGATGCGGTGCTCGGCGCCGTCGATGCCGAACTGGATAGGGATTTCGCCGGCGACCGCCTACTGCAGCAGCAGCCGGCCCATACCGTCTACGTCGGTGCCGGGGATGTGGAGGTCGACACCCCGGCGGCCTGGGGCGCTGAAGCGCTTCGGATCGCCGATGGTGCGCAGGAGGTCCTGGCCGATCTGGATGTGCACGCCGTGATGCCCCTTGTCCGGGACCGCCTGGCAACCCGGCCCATCGAGGATCTGCGGATCGACCTCGAGGACGGCTACGGATGGCGACCCGACGAGGTCGAGGACCAACATGCCCGCGCTGCGGGACGAACCCTCGCGCGCTGGGCGGTTGCGGGCGACGCCGCACCTCGCGTTTTCGGTGTTCGATGCAAGGGCCTAGGTGTCGCCGAGCGGCCCCGCGGACTCCGGTCGCTGGAGATGGTGCTGGACGGCGCCGGGGGAGTTCCGGCCGGTTTTGTGTTCACCGTGCCGAAGTTGCGGCACGCGGCGCAGGTCGATGCGGTGCTCATGATCTGTGAGGAACTCGAACGGGCGCACGGGTTGCCGACGGGGGTACTCCGGTTCGAATTGCAGATCGAGAGCCCTCAGGCGGTCCTGGGTGCCGATGGCCGGGCGACCATTGCGGACGCGATCCATCGCGGTGGCGAGCGGTTGACCGGATTGCACTACGGCACCTACGACTACAGCGCGGCGTGCGGCATCGTCTCGGCGCAGCAGTCGCTCGAACATCCTGTTGCCGACCATGCCAAGGCGGTCATGTTGGTGGCGGCGGCGCAGACGGGCGTGTGGGTTTCCGATGGCTCGACCCAGATCGCGCCGGTGGGCGCACCCGAGGTGGTCGACGCGGCGCTACGTCGGCATCACCGGCTTGTGACCCGTGGACTTGAACACGGCATCTATCAGGGCTGGGACATGCACCCCGGTCACCTGGTGACGCGTTGGCTCGCGGTGTTCGCGTTCTTCCGCCAGGCGATGCCGCCCGCGACGACGCGGTTGCAGGCGTATTTCGACCGGCAGAGTTCGGAGTTCATCGACGAGCCGGCAACTGCGCAGTCGCTGGCCCTGGTGATCCTGCGTGGACTCGCGGCCGGTGCTTTCACCGAAGCCGATGTTCTCGCAGTCGGTCCGCGATGTTCGGCCGATGCACTGGCGGCACTGCGCCAAAGTGGTGGCGTGCTGCGCTGATCGGTGGGCCCGGCGGCCTCACCCGCCGAACACGCCTTTGGCAGCGACTTCCGGAATCCGGAAGGGCTGGAACATGAATCATGGCCGGACCCTGCCTGACAGCGGTCGTCAAGAAGGCCACCCCCGAGTTCGCGATGTTGTGGCGAGGACATCCCGGTGCGCGGATAGCCTTCGCGGCCGGCGTCGCCGGTCCCGAAAACCGGTTCGTGAAATGCTCGCCGCGCCGCCCAAAGGTCTGCGTGGCAGTATGTGTCGGACATACTTGTCCGTCGGCTGTGCCATCGAGGAGGAAACCGTGCGTCTGTCGCCGCATGAACAAGAGCGACTGATGATCTCGTACGCAGCCGAACTCGCCCGCAGGCGACAGGGACGCGGCCTGCTCCTCAACCACCCCGAGTCGGTTGCAGTCATCACCGATCACATCCTCGAAGGTGCCCGCGACGGTCGCTCGGTTGCCGAGTTGATGTCATCGGGTCGCGAGGTCCTCTCGCGCGCGCAGGTCATGGACGGTATCCCCGAGATGCTGCATGACGTCCAGGTCGAGGCCACATTCCCGGATGGCACCAAACTCGTCACCGTGCACAATCCGATTTCGTGACAGGACCGATGATGGCTGAGCAAAACCTGATACCAGGTGAAATACTCTGTGCCCCAGGTGAGATCATCCTCAATGAGGGTGCTGACGTTCTCGAGGTCGTGGTGGTCAACAGCGGCGATCGTCCGGTGCAGATCGGCAGTCATGTGCATTTTGTGCAGTCCAATGCCGCACTCGATTTCGATCGTGAACTCGCGTTCGGCCGACGGCTGAACATCCCCGCCGGAACCGCTGTGCGGTTCGAGCCGGGACTGTCGGCAACTGTTGAGCTGGTCCCGATCGCCGGTACGCGCGAAGTACATGGAATCTCGTCGAACCCGCCAGGAAGGCTGGACGCCTGATGGCATCGTTGAGTCGTGAGCGCTACGCCGAGCTGTACGGCCCCACGGTCGGTGACCGGATTCGGCTGGCCGACACCAACCTGCTGATCGAGGTCACCGAGGACCGCTCGGGTGGTCCGGGGCGTGCGGGTGAAGAAGCGGTCTTCGGTGGCGGCAAGGTCATCCGCGAGTCGATGGGGCAAGGCCGCGCGACGCGTGCTGATGGTGCCCCCGACACGGTGATCACCGGAGTGGTCATCCTCGATCACTGGGGAATCATCAAGGCAGACCTGGGAATTCGTGACGGACGGATCGTCGCACTCGGCAAGGCGGGCAACCCCGACACGATGGACGGCGTACACCCCGACCTCGTGATCGGCCCGTCCACCGAGATCATCGCAGGCAACGGCAAGATCATCACCGCAGGCGGTATCGACTGCCACGTGCACTTCATCTGCCCGCAGATCATGGACGAGGCACTCGGCAACGGCATCACCACCCTGATCGGTGGTGGCACCGGGCCGGCAGAGGGCAGCAAGGCGACCACTGTCACGCCGGGTGCCTGGCACCTGGCCTCGATGTTGTCGGCCACCGATCATTGGCCGCTCAACATCGTGCTGCTCGGCAAGGGCAACACCGTCAGCCTTGAGTCGATGCGCGAGCAATTGCGCGCCGGCGCTTCGGGTTTCAAACTCCACGAGGACTGGGGCAGCACCCCGGCGGCCATCGATGCCTGCCTGCGCATCGCCGATGAATCCGGTGTCCAGGTGGCGCTGCACTCCGATACCCTCAACGAGGCCGGGTTCGTCGAGGAGACCCTCGCAGCGATCGCCGGACGCGGGATCCACGCCTACCACACCGAAGGTGCCGGCGGCGGCCATGCGCCGGACATCATCACGGTGGCGTCCTACGCGAACGTCCTGCCCAGTTCCACGAATCCGACGCGGCCGCACACGATCAACACCCTCGATGAACACCTCGACATGCTGATGGTCTGCCACCATCTCAATCCCAGTGTCCCGGAGGATCTTGCGTTCGCGGAGAGTCGGATCCGGCCATCGACCATCGCCGCCGAGGATCTGCTGCACGACATGGGTGCGATCTCGATGATCGGTTCCGATGCGCAGGCGATGGGCCGGATCGGTGAGGTGGTCCTGCGTACATGGCAGAGCGCGCACGTCATGAAGGCGCGGCGCGGTTCGTTGCCGGGGGACGGGGCCGCGGACAATCAGCGAGCCCAGCGGTACGTGGCCAAATACACGATCTGTCCTGCCATCGCGCACGGTCTGGACGACGAAATCGGTTCTGTCGAGGTAGGTAAGCTCGCCGATCTGGTCCTGTGGGAACCGGCGTTCTTCGGTGTCCGGCCGCATGCGGTGATCAAGGGTGGTGCGATCGCGTGGGCCGCCATGGGTGATGCCAACGCATCGATCCCGACGCCGCAGCCGGTGTTGCCCCGGGCCATGTTCGGTGCCTCCGCGCGTGTTGCGGCTGCCACATCGTTGAGTTTTGTTGCGCCACAGGCGATCGAGGACGGGCTTCCGGATCGACTGGGGCTCGACCGCCGACTTGTGCCGGTGAAGAATGTGCGTCACATCGGTAAGGCCGATATGCCCCGCAACAGTGCGCAACCCGAAATCCGCGTCGACCCCGACACATTCACCGTCACCATCGACGGCGAGGTCTGGGATCAGCAACCCGCGAGCGCTCTGCCGATGGCTCAGCGATATTTCATGTTCTGATGACCTCACCCGAGAGTCTTTCAGCCACCAGGCATCTGGGAATGCTGTTGACCCTGGCCGACTCACGCCTGCCGGTGGGTGGTCACGTTCACTCCGGAGGACTCGAAGAGGCGATCAGTTCCGGTTCGGTTCGCGACCTCGACACCCTCCGTGACTTCCTGGTGCGCCGGGTCGGTACCGCCGGTCTGGTTGCGGCATCGATCACCGCTGCAGTGGTCGCAGGCACCATCGACGTTGCGCAGGCCGAGGTGGAAGCTGATGCGCGCACGCCGTCGGCTGCGGCCAGGCGTGCCTCCCGGGCTCAAGGACGCGGCATGCTGCGCTTGGGCAAAAAGATATGGCCCCAGCATGATTGGGGCCTGCACCCGGCGCGACCGCATCTACCGGTGGTGACCGGTCAGGTGGCGCGGGCAGCCGGTTTGAACCCGCATGAGAGTGCGATGGTGCTCATTTACACAACCATGACCGGATCTGCGACGGCTGGTCAGCGGTTGCTGGCGCTCGATCCCGGCGACGTCGCCCTGTTGGGTGTGCAGCTGACGGATTTGTGTGAGCAGACGGCGGCAGAGGCGGCGCAGGGGCTGGCCGACCTGTCCGATCCATTTCTTGATGTACTTGCCCAGCGGCACGAACTCCGGCCGATGCCGCTTTTCGCGTCATGACCGCCACCGATGGACCGAGCCATCACGCAGCAGACAACCATCACGCAGACGAAAAGGGAGACAGCTCTTGCCACCGCATCTGATCGACGGAGCGCCGCATACGCACGACCATGCCCGGCCGAAACGGGATCGGGTGCCGGGCGAGGCGCTGCGCATCGGCATCGGCGGCCCCGTCGGCTCCGGTAAGACCGCACTGGTTGCCGCACTGTGCAGGCAGTTGCGAGACGAGTTGTCGCTGGCCGTGTTGACCAACGACATCTACACCACCGAGGACGCCGATTTCTTGCGTCGCAACGCCGTGCTGCCGGACGAGCGGATCACCGCGGTCCAGACCGGCGGGTGCCCGCACACCGCCATCCGCGACGACATCACCGCAAACCTCGACGCCATCGACGACCTGGTCGAGGCCAACCCGCCGCTCGATCTCATCCTCGTCGAATCCGGCGGCGACAACCTCACCGCGACATTCTCGACCGGTCTGATCGACGCCCAGATCTTTGTGGTGGATGTGGCAGGCGGAGACAAGGTGCCACGCAAAGGTGGTCCCGGCGTGACGTTCTCGGATCTGTTGGTAGTCAACAAGACCGACCTCGCACCGATGGTCGGGGCAAACCTCCAGGTGATGCGCGATGACGCCGAGCGGGTGCGGGAAGGTCGGCCGACGGTGCTGATCTCGCTGACCGACGATCCGGCCGCGACCGATGTACTGCGCTGGGTCCGGGAGCAGTTGGCCGCGGCACTCTGACCTGTCGATGCATACCGAGGTATATCTCGAGACGGCGAAGGGGCGATCTCCGCGCATCCGGAGCAGGGGCGGCCTGGCCGCGCGTCAGACCGGGGTCGACGTGTTGCACCTGATCTCGACGGCTGCGACCCCGCTCGGCGGTGACACCATCGACATCCATGTGGATGTCGGGTGCGGGTCGCGGTTGACGTTGTTCAGCGTGGCTGCCACGTTGGCACTACCGAGTCGCGGGGAGCCGCGGTCGCAGCTGAACTGGCACATCTGCGTAGCCGACGGCGCCGAGCTGGTGATCGATCCGCTACCGACGATCGTCGCGGCGCATGCCGTCCATCACAGCAACACGACGGTGTCGGTCGCAGGGTCCGGGTCGGTCCGGATCTGTGAGCGTGTGCAGATCGGCCGGTTCGGTGAGGACGACGGTGCCTGGGCGGGGCGATTGAGCGTCGATGTCGACGGCACTACGGCCGTTCGGCACCAGCTTCGACTCGGCAAGGCCACCCACGATCGACTGGGGGCACCGACCGTGCTGATCAGTGAATTCTGTTATCCGGACGATCGCGCAGACGTGGTCCATCCCACCGCGGCGGCCACCCGGTTGCGGCCGGCGGCGGGCGGAAGTCTGACCACGGTGCTCGCCGACACGATGCCCCAGGCGGAGCGTCTTGCCGGCGAGCTGGCGGTCGGCTGAATCAGCTGGCGGCTGGTTTGGCGTCGCCTTCGGGCGTGCCTGAAGCCTTTGTGCCTTCGGGCGTGCCCGATGTTTTTGTATCTGTCAGCTCTTTGTCGGTGGCGGGCACCGGATCGGACAGAACAGGCTTGCTGTTGGGCGGTCCGGCGGCGGCGTCGCTCTTGTTCTGAGCCTTTTCGAGTTGGGCCAGGCGGTCGAGCGCGTTGCGGGCAAGTGTCTGCTGCTCGGTGATGGTGAGTTGCGACCGGCCGCGGGTCATGAAGGCGAACGACCAGTCGACGATGGTGTTCAGTCGACTGCGGAATCCGACGATGTACACCAGGTGCAGCAGCAGCCAGCCGAGCCAGGCGAAGAAACCCTCGGTCTCGATGTTCTTCTTGAATCCTGGTACCGGGACGGATGCGACGGCACTGAACTTCGAGATCGTGGCCATCGATCCCTTGTCCCAGTACTTGAACGGTTCGCGTTCTTCGGGCGTCTTGCCTGCGAGCCCGGCCTTGATGGCGTCGGCGGCGTACTTGCCGCCCTGGATGGCGCCCTGCGCCATACCCGGAACGTCTTCGACCGACATCATGTCACCGACGACGAAGACGTTCGGGTTGCCCGGAATCGAGAGGTCGGGCAGCACCTTGACGCGGCCCGCGCGGTCGAGTTCGACACCACTTTGCTCGGCGAGCTGCTTGCCGAGCGGGCTGGCCGCGACACCGGCCGACCACACCTTGCACTGCGATTCGATGCGTCGGGTGGTGCCGTCTTTCTCCTTGACCAGCAAACCGTCGTAGTCGAGGTCGACGACCATCGCGTTGAGCTGGATTTCCACACCCATGCTCTCCAGGCGTTTGGCGGCCTTGTTGCCCAGATTGGCGCCCATCGGCGGGAGGACGGCAGGCGCCGCGTCGAGCAGGATCACCCGGGATTCGGTGGGGTCGATGTTGCGGAAGGCGCCCTTGAGTGTCTTGTTGCTCATCTCGGAGATCTGCCCGGCCAATTCGACACCGGTCGGCCCCGCCCCGATGACGACGAACGTCAGCAGCCGGGCACGTTCCTCGTGGTTGTCGGACAGTTCCGCCTGTTCAAAGGCGCCCAGGATGCGACCGCGCAGTTCGAGGGCGTCGTCGATGGTCTTCATGCCCGGTGCGAACTGCGAGAAGTGATCGTTGCCGAAGTACGACTGATCAGCACCGGCCGCGATGATCAGACTGTCGAACGGGGTTTCGGTGATGCGCTCGAGGAGGCGTGAGGTGACCACCTTGTTCTCGAGGTCGATCTTCTCGACGTTGCCCATCAGAACCTTGGCGTTCGCCTGTTTGCGCAGGATGACGCGGGTGGCGGGAGCGATCTCACCTTCGGAGATGATGCCGGTCGCGACCTGATAGAGCATCGGCTGGAAGAGGTGGTGGGTGGTGCGCGCGATCAAGGTGACGTCGACATCGGCCTTCTTCAGGTGCTGAGTCGAGAACAATCCACCGAAGCCGGAGCCGATGACCACCACCTTGTGGCGGGTCGAAACTGCAGTCTCCTTGCTCATGACCATCTCCTGTCAATTGGCGAATTGCGGCCGGGATCTCTGGGGAGTGGTGGGATCCGCACCATGCCTACGGTAGTTGGTGGCCGGTGTTTGGTCGCGCCAAGGTGTACCCGACCGCATCGTCGGGTGAAGACAGCCGGTCAGGCAATCAGATGCGTGCTGGTGCGCGCTGCCTGCGCCCACGCGAAGTTGTTTGATTCCCAATCGGTGCGGAGGATCTCGTACTCGACCTCGCCGCGTTCGGACCCGGCGATCGAGGTGTCGGCGCAGTCGTGCAGACGGACCAGGCGCAGGCCGCAGTTCTCCATCACCCGCCTGGACGCGATGTTGACCGCCATCGTGCCTGCGAAGAGTCTGCTGACCTTCAAATCGTCGAACGCCAGTCGGACGAGGGCGCGGGCACCTTCGGTTGCCAACCCCTTACCCCACATACTTCGGCGCAGTCGGTAACTGAGCTCGAACTCTGATTCGGGTGAGTGGCGAGGTGCGCGGACGGCGAACCAGCCGACGAAACTGCTGGCGGGCTCGGGGTGGCCCACCGAACGCGCCGCCACCAGGTCGAGCCGGTCGAGGGCGACCCACAGTCCGGCACCGCTGCGATGTGTCGCCTCGGCCACAGCTCGGGGGATCGTCCATTCCTCGATCACCTCGCGAGGGGTCGGCGTACCACCGGTCACGTATCGCATCACCGCTGGATCGCGGTCGAGTTCCACAAGCTGGTCGGTGTCGCGGTGCGACACCGGCCGCAACACCAGGCGGTCGGTCTCGATGATCAACAATTTCCCCGTTTCGAAAGCGCGCTTGCGTGGCACCCTACATTCTCCGAGGCGGTTGGTGGGAGGCATTGGGTGAGAGCGGCGTACCGGTGACCGATTGAAGCCGAGCTTGTGTGATAGGTGGAGCACCTACACTGACGTGGTGCGGCGTTCGAAGAGTCCTCATATGACGACGGTGGCTGTAGTCGGGTCCGGTGTGTCCGGACTCACCGCCGCATATCTGCTCCGCACGGACCATGAAGTGACGCTCTATGAGAGCGATCACCGCCTCGGTGGTCATGCCCACACCCATACGCTGGGCTCCGGGCATGCGGCCGTACGTGTCGATTCGGGATTCATCGTCCACAACCACGACACCTACCCGCTGCTCCGAAAGCTCTTTTCGGAGTTGGGAGTTGATGTGGCGCCGACCGAGATGAGCATGAGCATCAACGACCGGCCCTCTGGTGTCCAGTACGCCGGTGGTCGCGGGTTGCCGGGGATCTTCGCCCAGAAGCGCCGGATCCTCGATCCTCGGTTTGTGGGGATGTTGTTGCAGATCAAGCGTTTTCATCGAGTCGCCGCAACACACCTCGCGGACGCCGATGACGACGACCTCAGTACCTACGGCGAATTCCTGACCCGGCACGGATTCTCTGACCACTTCATCCGGATGTTCGCGATCCCGCTGGTGTCGTGTGTGTGGTCGACCGGTTCGGCGAGGTCCCTCGACTACCCGGCGCGCTATCTGTTCGCCTTCCTCGACAACCACGGGATGCTCACCGTCAAGGGTTCGCCGCAGTGGTACACCGTGCGTGGGGGTTCCGGCACGTATGTCGACCGCATCGCAGCGACCCTCGACGACATCACGACAGGCGCCCCTGTCACGCGTATCGAGCGCGGCGACGACGGTGTGCGAATCAGTGCGACAGGTCGCCCCGACCGGGTTTTCGACCGGGTGGTGATCGCGACGCATGCCGATCAGGCCCTCGACCTGCTGGCAGATGCGTCGGGAGCCGAGAAGCGAGTCCTCGGGACCTTCGGTTACGCGGCCAACGACACGATCCTGCACACCGATGCTTCCCTGATGCCCACCGTCACAGGGGCCGGCGCCAGCTGGAACTACCTCACACCGGAGGTGGCCGGCGCCGACGCACCGCCGGTGGTGACCTATTGGATGAACCGTCTGCAGGGTCTACCCGGACCCACCCAGTACTACGTGACACTCAACGGCCGGGATCGGATCAAACCGGACTCGATCATCGCGACCATGGCGTACACACATCCCGTTTACACGCCGGAAGCTGTTGCCGCACAGAAGCAGTTGCCGGAATTGTCCACCCCGCAAACGGTGTTCGCCGGCGCCTATCACGGCTGGGGCTTCCACGAGGACGGTGTTCGCTCGGGTGTCGCGGCCGCAGCGCATTTCGGGGCTGATTGGGAATGAGGGCCGAGGCGGTGCTGCCACCCACGCCGGCGCTGGTGCCGGGGCGGGTGCGGCACGTGCGGCGAACACCTCTGCGGCACGGTTTCGATCACCGGGTATACCAATGGCTGGTCGACCTGGATGAGCCACCGCTGATTCCCGCTGGGTTGCGCCCCTTTGCCCGCATCTATGCCAAGGACCACCTCGGAGATCCGGGACCGATTGCCGAAATGTCCGATCCGACTGCCCAACTACTCCGAATCAAACGCAATGTGGCGAACTACCTGGCAGTGCGCGGTGTCGACCTCGGTCCGGATGGGCGGGTGCTGATGTTGGCGAACGCTCGGGTGCTCGGGTACGTCTTCGATCCGTTGACCGTGTTCTGGTGCTATTCGGGAGACACTCTGCGAGGTGTCGTCGCCGAGGTGCACAACACCTACGGCGAGCGCACCGCCTATCTGCTCGAACCTCAATCCCCGCCAGAATCGAGAGCCGGCGACCTGCGAACGCAGGTGCCGAAGCATTTCTACGTCTCACCGTTCAACGACGTCTCCGGCGACTACGACATAAATGTCCGGCTCGATTCGGAGTCTGTCGGCGTCTCGATCAGCCTGCTGCGCGAAGGCACGTCGATGTTCACCGCGAGCTTCGACGGTCGCCCGGCCGCGTACACGCCGCGTCTACTGATCCGCACCCTGATCACCAATCCGTTCATGCCGCAGCGTGTTTCTGCGCTCATCGCGATGCATGGCTTGTGGCTGTGGCTTCGCCGCCTCCCGGTCCGCGCCCGGCCCGCGCACACCCCGCCCGAAGGAGTTTGATGTCCGAACTGGCGCAGCCGGCGCAGTTACCCGAACTCGCCGAGCCTTTCTGTTTACGGCGACCGATCCTCGGCGGGGTCTGTTTCCTGGCGAGTTTTGCCCAGCTGTTCGTCAACCAGGCCGTCCGGCGCACGCCGGTGCAGGTCAGCTATCCCGACGGCACCATCCGCGGCGGTGGCGATGCGTCCAGCCCGCGCCTGGAGGTCGTTCGCCCCAAGGCCTTGCACGAACGGATGGGCCACAACCCCAAGATCGGGCTGGGCGAGGCGTACATGGCGGGCGATTGGCGGGTCGCCGACGGCAGCGACCTGGGGGAGGCGCTGACGCCGTTCGCGGCGCGCCTGACGTCGCTGGTCCCGGAACCCTGGTGGAAGCTGCGGATCTTCGTCGATACCAAGATCCCGCACCGTCACAAGAACACCCCCGAGGGTTCGCGCCGCAACATCGGCGCCCACTACGACCTCAGCAACGACCTCTTTGCCACGTTCCTCGATCCGACCATGACCTACAGCTCTGCGATGTTCGACCCGGCAGGTCCACCGGCCTCACAGGACCTCGAGCAGGCCCAGTACCGCAAACTCGACGCGATTCTCGATCAGGCCGGTGTGAAGGCCGGTAGTCGGGTTCTGGAGATCGGGACCGGTTGGGGAGCGCTGGCGATCAGGGCCGCCGGACGTGGCGCGCATGTCACCACGGTGACGTTGTCGAGGGAACAGCTCGAAATGGCCGAGGAGCGGGTCAGCGCCGAAGGTGTGATGGACATGGTCGATATTCGGCTGCAGGACTATCGGGCGGTGACCGGCGAGTTCGACGCCATCGTCTCGGTCGAGATGATCGAGGCGGTGGGCGAGGAGTTCTGGCCGACGTACTTCGGCAAGATCGATTCGCTGTTGGCGCCAGGCGGCACGGTTGCCATCCAGGCAATTCTGATGCCTCATCAACGAATGTTGGCCACCCGCAGGTCGTTTGGATGGATTCAGAAGTACATCTTCCCCGGCGGGCTGATCCCATCGTTCGAGGCGATCGAGAAGACGCTGGCGCAGCACACGACCTTGCGGGTCACGGAGCATCACGATTTCGGTCAGGACTACGCCGAGACACTCCGCCGGTGGCGGTCGTCGTTCACACAGCACCGGCAGGCCGTGATGCAGCTGGGTTTCGACGAAACCTTCATGCGGATGTGGGAGTACTACCTGGCGTACTGCGAGGCCGGATTTGCCTCGAACTACCTCCAGGTCAGCCAGATACGGATGCAGAGGTGATCTGAACATGACAACAGACCTGGCCGAAAAAAGGGTCTGGGTGATCGGTGCGTCGAGCGGTATCGGCGCGGCAACCGCCCGGGCGCTGGTCAAACGAGGTGCCCACGTTGCCATTTCGGCGCGCCGTGACACCGAACTGCGTGAGGTGGCCGGATCGGCGATGACCGTCGCGGTTGCCGACGTCACCAACCGTGACTCGGTCGATTCGGCGGCCGCGCACGTGCGCGAGGCCCTGGGCGATATCGACGTGGTGATCATCAATGCCGGGTTCTGGGAACAGATGGACGCCGCCGAGTGGGACCGCGACCTGTTCGAGCGCCATGTGCAGGTGAATCTGCTCGGCATGAACAACTGCGTCGGGGCGGTACTTCCGCAGATGGTGGAGAAGGGCGCAGGCACGATCGTCGGTGTCGCATCGGTGGCCGGTTATCGCGGACTGGGCGGCGCCGAGGCCTACGGCGCCACCAAGGCCGCGCAGATCAACATGCTCGAAGGCATGCGTGTTGCGCTTCGCCGGAAGGGTGTCCGTGTCGTGACGGTCTGCCCGGGTTTTGTGAAGACGAGTCTGACGGAGTCGAACACATTTCCCATGCCGTTTCTCATCGAAGCGGACGAAGCCGCCGAATCGATCTGCCGGGGTCTGGAGCGTGGTCGGATGGAGATCGTCTTCCCGGTTCCGATGGCCGCGTTGATGAAGGTGGCGCGTCTGCTTCCGGTCCGGTTGTGGGCACGGGTCTTCTCGGTGCGCGGCGCGACGTAGGGCGAGCGGAGTAGACCAACGATTAATTTTCGGTGTGGCCATGGTCGGTATGTCAGAGGGATGTCCGACTGAGGAGACACCATGGGAGCTCACCCGACTGCACGATTCGACGATCGTTTCAGTCGTTCGGGGGCTGTTGCCGCCGACTGGGAACAGATATCGGGGATCCTGGAGCGGGCCGAGTTGTATTGGGTGACAACGGTCCGCCGCGACGGCCGACCGCATGGCACGCCGTTGGTCGGGGTGTGGTCCGGCGACCGTTTCTACTTCTGTAGCGGACCCGATGAGCAGAAGGTTCACAATCTCGCGGTCAACGATCAGGTCAGTGTGACGACCGGGGTGAACACCTGGCAGTGCGGCTGCGATGTGGTGATCGAGGGCACCTCGCAGCAGGTCACCGATCAGGCGGAGCTGATTGCGATTGCCAAGGCCTACTTCGACAAATACGGGGACGCGTGGGCGTTTGAACCCTCTGAGGGTGGTTTCGGAACCGGCGACGATTTTGCTCTGGTGTACCGCGTCACACCACTGAAAGTATTCGCGTTCGAGAAGGATCCACACGGGCAGACCCGCTTCGACTTCTGAGGATTGTCACCACTACTGTGGCACCGGTGAGTGACACGACAGGCGTTACCGAGGTCTCGTTGCAACTGCGGTGGGGCGATATGGACCTCAACCGCCACGTGAACAACGTGCAATACGCCCGGCTCTTCGAAGAGGCCCGCGTGCGCGCGGTGTCGGGCTGGATCCGCGACGGTTACGGCGCGGTCGCCATTCACATCGCACGTCAGGAAATCGAGTTCGTGAAGCCGCTGATCTACACCCCCGAGCCGGTTACGGCGCGGGTGTGGGTGAGTCGGCTCGGCGGCTCGTCCTTCGACTTCGGAAGTTCGCTCAGCGATGTAGACGGCAAGGTTGTCGCCCTCTGTGAGACAACCGTGGTGGCAGTGCATTCCGAAACCGGCGACGTTTTGCCGATCTCCGATGAGATGCGGGTGTTCCTGAAATCGAAGTCCGCCGATCCCGTTCCACTGCGCCGCCGATCCTGATCACCGTCTCGTGGTCACCTCGGGTGTCGGGCATCCGTGATACACCGGGGATGACAATCGGAAGGGGCCCTGCGTGCTGAGACTGCACCGCGCCGAGCGCACCAGCACGTTGGTGGCCGCGCTCGCCGACATCTTGACGACCGCGCCGTCGGATCCATTCGCTCGAGAGCTGGTTGCGGTACCTGCGCAAGGTGTCGAACGGTGGCTGACGCAGCAGTTGTCGACCCGGCTGGGTGCAACCGGCCCCGGCGGCGCCGACGGTATCGCGGCAAACATACTCTTTCCGCATCCGGCCTCGCTGGTCGATGACGTCATGGCGCAGGTCAGTGGTGTCGAATCCGGGCAGTTCGACAACGACCCGTGGTCGACGGGGCGGATGCTCTGGACGTTGCTGTCGGTGATCGACGATGCCGTCGATGATCCGGCCTGCGCGATCCTGGCCCGGCACCTGGGTCACAGTGCCGAAGCGGGCACCAGGGCCCCCGGGTTCCGGATCGGGCGCCGATACGGAACGGCCGAGCACCTCACCGCCTTGTTCCGGGGATACGGAACCCACCGACCGCAGATGATCATCGACTGGCACAACGGAAACGACACCGACGGTGCCGGTGCACGACTTGATCCCGATCAACGGTGGCAGGCGCATCTGTGGCGACTTCTTCGCGAGCGCATCGATTCACCGAGTCCGCCCGAACGTCTCGAACAGGTCTGTGCGGTACTTCTCGAGCGGTCCGATGCGGTGGATCTGCCGGAGCGGCTGGCGTTGTTCGGTGTCACCCGTCTCAGTACCGAGCAGTTGCAGGTCCTGGCCGCCCTCGGTGCGCATCGCGACATCAATCTCTTTCTGCCACATGCCAGTCCGGTGATGTGGCAGAAACTGCAGTTGAAGTCTGCGCCGATCCGGCGCAGCGAGGTTGTGGTGCGCGACATCCAACATCCATTGCTGGCGTCGTTGTCCCGTGAGGTTCGCGAACTCCAGATCAACCTCTCCGCCGTTGCCGCAGACGATGTTCATCACGCCGATGAACACGCCCGTGGTGGTACGCATCTCGAGCGTCTGCAGGATGCGCTTCGCGCCGACCGGATCGCGGAACCCGACGGGCAGGCAGATGGCAGTGTTCAGGTCCATTCCTGTCACGGTGCCGCGCGCCAGGTCGAGGTGTTGCGCGAACTCGTGCTGCGGTTGTTCCAAGACGATCCGACACTTGATCCGCGCGACGTGATCGTCATGTGCCCCGACGTCGAAACCCACGCACCGCTGATCCGGGCCGCATTCGGCCAGGTCAGTCATGCGCATCCCGGTCATGAACTGCGCGTTCGCCTGGCCGACCGCGCACTGCGTCAGACCAACCCGCTCCTGGATGTGATGACCGAACTGCTGTTGCTGGCCGGTGGCCGGGTCAAGGCAAGTGAAGTACTCGACCTCCTCGACACGCCGCCGGTGCGGACCCGATTCGGGTTCGGCGACGACGACCTCGAACGCCTGCGGCAATGGACCGCCGAATCCGGAGCCCGCTGGGGTATCAACGACAACCAGCGAAAACCGTTCGGGCTGGGAGGGTTTCGGCAAAACACCTTCGACGCCGGACTCGACCGGATCCTGTTGGGTGTGGCCGCCGACGAGACCGAACTGGGCTGGCTCGACACCGCGCTACCGCTTGATGACGTGGACAGTGCCGACGTCGAGTTGGCAGGCAGATTCGCCGAGTTCATCAGCCGGCTCGATACCGCGCTGACCAGTTTGCGTGGTCCACGTCCGGCAACGCAGTGGGCCGAAAATCTGGCCACTGCACTGGATCTGCTCACCGCGGTGCGTCCCGCCGATGCGTGGCAGCGGAGTCAGGCACTTCGCGAACTGTCGTCGGCCACCGAACACGGTGGCGATACGACAGTGCGGCTCGCCGACATCCGGGCCATGCTGTCGCATCGGCTGGCCGGGCGTCCGACTCGGGCCAACTTCCGGACCGGCGAACTGACGGTGTGCACGATGGTCCCGATGCGGGCCGTGCCGCATCGGGTTGTCATCTTGCTCGGTCTCGACGACGAGAGTTATCCCCGTGTCGGCGGTATCAACGGCGACGACATCCTGGCGCGCAATCCCTGTGTCGGAGAACGGGATATCCGTAGCGAGGACCGTCAGCTGCTACTCGATGCGACCATGTCGGCGATCGACAAGCTCATCATCTTGTATACCGGCACCGATCCGGTGACCGGTCTGCGCAGGCCGCCTGCGGTCCCGGTGGGCGAACTGCTCGACACCGCAGACGCGATGCTGGCCGATGGCTCGACAGTGTCGACGTCACATCCATTGCATGGCTTCGACCCGGCGAACTTCGCTGCCGAGAACCCCCTCAGCTTCGATCGAACGGCGCTTGCCGGGGCCGTGGCCACCCAATCGGTTCAGGTCTGCGAACCCGGATTTTTGCCGAAGCCACTGCCGCAGACCTCCGGTGATGTGGAGTTGTCCGACCTGATCGCCTTTGTCGAGCACCCGATGCGAGCATTCTGCCGCCAACGGCTGGGCATGTACCTGCCAGGCGACGACGAAGAGCTCAACGACGTGCTCAGCGCGGACATCGACGGTCTCGGCAAGTGGGCGATCGGCGATCGGATGCTGCAGGCCCGGCTCGGTGGAGCAGACGCGGATGCGTTGCGCGGTGCCGAACTTCGGCGCGGAACCCTGCCGCCGTTTCTCTTGGGCGCGAAGGTGTTCGGAGAGATCTCCGGTCTGGTCGAGTCGCTCGTGACTGTGGCGGCACCCCTCTATGAGGCGCATCCCGACGTGATCGACGTGACCATCGATCTGGGCGACAACCGGCGGCTGACCGGGACCGTCCCGTCGGTCCATCGCGGCACGCTGGTCCGGACCATCTACTCCCGGCTGGCGGCTAAACACCGACTGGCCGCGTGGGTCGGCTTGTTGGCGCTGGCGGCGTCCGGGTCCGACGTCACCAGCTCCGTTGTCGTCGGCCGCGGATCGTACGGCCGCGTCCGGCGATCGACACTGGCTGCGCCGCCGAATCCGATTGCGGTGCTGCGTCAGATCGTCGACCTGCGCGATCGGGGCCTGCAGTCGCCACTTCCGTTGCCGACGGCCGCTGCTGCCGAATACGCCGACCGTCGCCACCGGGGCGACGACACCGCTCTGGCCATGGACGCAGCCGACAAGAACTTCATGAACAAGTTCGGCGGCGACGCACAGGACGTCTATGTCCGGTACCTGCATGAGGGGGAGTTCTCGGCAGTGATCGCCGAACGGGCGGTCGCAGAGGAAAAGGACTGGGATGAGCAGGGGTCTCGTTTCGCGGCAGGCGCGATGCGCTTGTGGACGCCCTTGCTGGATTCGGAACAGGTGCGCTGAGACATGATCCAAAGCCCTATCGCGCCGGTCACGTTCGACATCACCGGACCGCTGCCATCCGGCACCACCGTCCTCGAAGCCAGTGCCGGTACCGGAAAGACCTATGCCATCGTCGGTTTGGCTGCTCGGTATGTCGCCGACGGTGTTCCGCTGTCCGACCTTCTGCTGGTCACATTCAGCCGCTTCGCGACCGCCGAACTCCGTGAGCGCACACGACTGCGGCTGACCGGACTCGCTGCGGCCCTGACCGATCCCGTGGCCGCGCGGGATTCGGACGACCCGCTGGCCGCGATGCTCTCCGCGGGATCGCCGGGCGAGGTCGAGATTCGCCGTAGGCGCCTGGCAGATGCGGTATCGGACTTCGACGCGGCCACCATCGCCACCACTCACACATTCTGCAGTCGCATGCTCGACGGACTCGGTGTGGCCGGGGATTTCGAGAACGACATCACCCTGGTCGAAGATGTCAGTGACCTGATCACCGAGGTCACCGACGACCTGTACCTGCATCGGTTCAGCGGAAACGGCGCAGCGCCGTTCAGTCTGGTCGAGGCCCACTCCTTCTGTCGGCAGGCGGTCTTCCAGCGGCAGGCGAAGCTGTCTCCGATCACCGACCCCGACACCGACGAGTATCAGCGGATCGACTTCGCGAAGACGGTGATCGTCGAGGTGGAACGCCGTAAGCGGCAGACGAACATTCGCGACTACGACGACCTGCAGATCCTGCTGCGTGATGCGCTCGAAGACCCCGAGCACGGGGAGCAGGCATGTCGTCGGGTGCGGAGCCGATTCCAGGTGGTTCTGGTCGACGAGTTCCAGGACACCGACCCGGTGCAGTGGGCCATCTTCCGGTTGGCCTTTCACGGGCACACCACCCTGGTGCTGGTGGGCGATCCCAAACAGTCGATCTACGCGTTCCGCGGGGCCGAGGTGTTCAGCTACCTCGAAGCCGTTCGGGCCGCCGACAACCATCAGGCACTGCCAACCAACTGGCGCAGTGATGCCGACCTCGTCGAGGCGCTCGACCGCGTCTATGGCGGTGCGGCACTCGGTAGTCCGGAGATCGTGGTCCACGAGGTCGGGGCCACACATACCGAGTCGAGATTGCCCGGTCAGGTCCCATTGCGACTGCGATACCTGAACCGCAGAGGCCACGGACCGCTGGGCAAGAGCGGGTTCCCGGTGCTCGATCGCCTGCGACGTTCGGTGGCCGACGATGTCGCCGCCGACCTGACCCGACTCCTGAATTCCCGGACACCGTTGTGTGGCACCGGAGGTGAACGTGCGGTGGCACCCGGCGACATCGCCGTCCTGGTCCGAAATCACCGGCACCTCACCATGATCCAGGCAGCGCTGGACAGCAGGGGAGTGCCGTCTGTGCTGGCGGGTGGTACCAGTGTCTACAGCACGCAGGGCGCGCTCGACTGGTTGTGGCTGTTGCAGGCGATGGAACAACCCAGCCGAACCGCGCGCATCCGTTTGGCTGCACTCACGCCACTGCTCGGATGGACTGCCGCAGAACTGGATTCCGGTGCCGACGGGCTGACCGCCGACATCAGTGCGCTGATCCGTGAACTGGTTGCGGTGTATCACGAGTCGGGTTTTGCGGCCGTATACGAACATCTCTCGGGAGTCCGCGATGTGCCCGGCCGGGTGCTGTCCGTGGTGGGTGGGGAGCGTCGGCTCACCGATCTGACCCATGTGGCCCAGCTCTGCAACCGCGCTGTGGTGGAAGAGGGTTTGGGTCTGACCGCGCTGGTGCGCAGGCTCGGGCAGTTGATCAACGACCCGACGTCGGGCAATCAGGGTGAACAGAGCCGGCGCCTCGACAGCGACGCCGCGGCCGTACAGCTCCTGACGGTGCACCGGAGCAAAGGGCTCGAGTTCCCGATCGTCTATGTGCCCTATGGCTGGGACGGCGCGCAACATCCTTCACCGGATACGTTCTTGCTCCACGACGAGGCAGGCAAACGACTGCTCGACATCGGTGGCAAGGATGCACCCGGCTACCGCGATCGCCGGGAGGCCTCCGCGACCGAGGACAACGGTGAAGAGCTACGACTGCTGTACGTTGCGTTGACCCGTGCGGCGTCGGCGGTCGTGTTGTGGTGGGCGCCGGGCACATCGGCACGGTCGTCGCCGCTGCACCGCTTGCTCTTCAGTCGCGATCGGTCGAATCCCGACCCGCGACCGGTGGTGCCGGATGACGCGAAGGTCGGCCAATTCCTGACGGCCTGGGGCGAGACCGCGGGTAACCGGGTGCGGGTGGAACCGGCCGACTACGGAACAGAGGGGCAGCTCCCGTGGGTGCCGCAACGGCCCGAAACCGGCGAGCTGGCGGTGGCGAGCTTCACCCGCCATATCGACCACACCTGGCGGCGCACGTCGTATTCGGCGTTGGTCGCCGGTACGCATCATGAACCGGCGGTGGCCAGTGAACCGGAGTCGGAGGTCAAGACCGACGAGCAGGTCGCCGAACCGCTGGACGTCCCGGTTGCCGACGGGTCCGCTGACCTACCGCATGCTTCTTTGATGAACACCCTGCCTTTTGGTGCGGCATTCGGAACCCTGGTCCACGAGGTGCTCGAGGTCATCGACACCGATGCCGACGACCTGGCGACCGAGGTGGCAACGCGCTGCCGAGAAGCGGTGGCCATGTGGATGGCCGAGGCTGATCCCGAGGTGTTGGCGACCGCACTGTTGGCAGTCCTGCGGACACCCCTCGGGCTGCAGCCGGAGACAACCCTGGGGCGGCTGGCGACCAGGGATCGGTTGGCAGAGCTCGACTTCGAGTTCCCGCTCGGTGGCGACGAATCGACCACGCTGCGCGAGATCAGCGATCTGATGGACACCCATCTTGCTGCCGACGACCTGCTCGCCGACTATCCACAGCACCTTCGTGGCGTGCAGGCGCCACCGCTGCGCGGATATCTCGTCGGCAGTATCGACGCTGTCCTGAGACTGCCCGGCAACCGGTTTGTCATCGTCGACTACAAGACCAACCGGACCGCACGCGGAGATCTCAGTGCCCTCGACTACACGCCCGAGCGGATGGCCCGCGAGATGATCAACTCGCACTATCCGTTACAGGCGTTGCTCTATTCGGTTGCCCTGCACCGATATCTGCGGTGGCGGCTGCCCGCGTACGACCCTGAAGTCCACCTCGCCGGCGCCCAGTACCACTTTGTGCGGGGCATGATCGGGCCCGATACCCCGGCCGGATGTGGTGTCTTCCAATGGCATCCACCGGCATCCCTGATCGTCGCGGTCTCAGACCTGATCGCCGGAAGGACAGTGCAGCTGTGACGGTGCAGTACGACGCGCGGATTGCGGTCAATGCCCATCCCACACTGGTGCCGTTCAACACCGCCGGTGTGCTCAGTGCAGCAGATGTGCATGTGGCGCAGCGGTTGGCGGGTCTGAGCAAGGCGGATATCGATCCGAATGTCCTGCTCGCAACAGCACTTGCGGTCCGGGCCGTGCGATTGGGTTCGGTCTGTGTCGAGGTCAACAGGCTGTCCGAGGTCGCCATCGATGAGGACGAGTTCGGTGTCGACCCGGATTCGCTGCCGTGGCCGGATGCGGCAGCGGTCGTCGCTGCACTCGAGGTCAGTCCACTGGTCACCGGTTCGGCGTCCGGGCCGCTGCGTCCACTGCACCTGGCACAGACGCCCGAGGGCCCGTTGTTGTATCTGCGGCGATACTTCCTGCAGGAGCAGCGGATCCGTGAACTCCTCGACGACCGATCACACAGCCATCCGGAGGTGAATGCCGATCGGCTGCTCACCGGTCTGCGGAGGCACTTTCCCGATGAGGGACCCGATCGGCAAAGAATTGCTGCCGCCTTGGCCAGTGCCGGTTGGACCACCGTGATCGCCGGTGGGCCAGGTACGGGCAAAACCCACACGGTTGCACGGGTATTGGCGTTGATGTTCGACGAATACGGCCCCTCGTTGCGGGTGGCGCTGGCAGCGCCGACCGGGCGGGCCGCGGCTCAGCTGGAAGAATCGGTGCGGTCGCAGGCCGATGAACTGGGCTTGCCCACCGACCTCTCCGCGACGACCCTGCATCGTCTACTTGGTTGGAAACCGGGGAGCCGCAGCCGATTTGCGCATGATTCGGGCAATCGGCTGCCACATGAACTGGTGGTTGTCGATGAGACGTCGATGGTCTCACTGACCATGATGGCGAGGCTGCTCGACGCGTTGCGACCTCAGGCCCGGTTGGTCCTGGTCGGTGATCCCGATCAGCTCGCCTCGGTTGATGCCGGTGCCGTGCTGGCCGATCTGGTCTATCGGCCGGTCACCGAACAGATCAACCCGATACTCAAGACACTTATCGAACCGGATCTGGTGGACGACCGCGGCGATCCCGATGCCCTTGACGCCGACGAGAGGTCGCGGTTGGCCGGAGGGGTCATCAGGCTGACTAAGGTGCGCCGGTTCGGCGAGCAGATCAAACGCCTCGCCGCTGCGGTTCGTGACGGCGACGCCGATTCGGTGATCGATCTGCTTGCGGCCGGGCACAGCCAGTTCGAGTTGGTCGATCCCGGTGATCTGGCGTCGGTGCGTGATGACATCGTCACCACGGCCGAACAGATGCGACGTGCGGGTGCCCGCGGTGACGCGCAGACCGCCCTTGCCGGCCTGCATACCCACCGTCTTCTGTGTGCGCACCGGGAGGGCACATCGGGCGTCGAACACTGGTCTCGCCAGGCGATGGAATGGATCGGGACGACTGCGGGTGCGCAGGACTGGTACCCGGGTCAGCCATTGTTGGTCACGGCCAACGACTACGACACCGGCATCTTCAACGGAGATACCGGCGTGGTGGTGAGCAGCGGTGGACGGTTGATGGTCGCGTTCCGGCGAGGAACGGAGGTGAAGATGCTGCATCCTTCGCAACTGGTGGCAGCGGTCCCGGTGTATGCGATGACAATTCACCGAAGCCAGGGATCGCAGTACGAGTCGGTGTCGGTGGTCATACCGCCGGATCGCTCTGCATTGCTGACGCGGGAACTGCTGTACACGGCGATCACCCGGGCCAGCGGCCACGTGCGGCTGATCGGTACGGAAGAGTCCATTCGCGCCGGTGTTGAACGAAAAGTGTTGCGGGCCAGCGGACTACGGACGTCCGTCGACTGAATCGGCCGGCCCGGAGAAATCCAGGGCATCAAGGGGGTCTGCGGCCAACGGCATTCGCAGGAAATGCTCGTTGCGAAGCACCTCGCGCCGGTCCTTTTCGGGCAGGTCCTCCAGCATCGTCAATGCGCCGCCCCGGTCCATCTCGGTGCGATGAGCCTGAAGCGCTTTCCATTTCGTGTCGAGCCAATCCGAGACATCGATGGTGGTGTCCACCGTGTGGTCGGGAACCCCCGGCAATGCCTCTGCCGGACTTGTGCCCTTTCGGATCGCAGGCCACAGCACACTTGCCAGTGAGTGGGGCATCGTGGAGAGATAGAGGAGTCGGGTACGCCAGGGCGGTCCTGCTTCTGGATACAGCTGCCCGAACGCGGCCGCGCCGATCGCGGCGACGGTCACCCGGTGCGCCTGCACGTGGTCGGGATGCCCGTAGACGCCGAATGGGTCATACGTTGCGATGGTGTCCGGCCGGAATCGGCGGATATGTGCGACAACCTCTCCGACCACTTTGTCGAAGGGCACATCGCAGAATGCCGGTTGATCGGGTGCTGATTCGGGAAACGGCCTGTCGGCATAGCCGAGAAACAGGGGAGGGTCGGCTTTCAACAGCTTCATGGAGGCTTCGAGCTCGAGGCCACGAGATGTGCCCTGCGCCCACGTACACGTGATCACCGCGGTGCGTCCGCCCAGCTGCGCGCATCGGGCCAGCACCCCGCCGGTCCACAGCGCCTCGTCGTCGGGGTGCGCATGGACACAGAGCAAACTGGGATGGGGCACTCCGCCACCCTAACCCGGTGCCTGCGCGAAACAACCTCGACAGGACTTGGGCAACGACAAGTCCGGGACTTCTTTGTTCTTAGCAGTACCGAATGGTCGGGTATGGCGACTATTGTCGAAATATGTCCAAAAGTGCAGGCACGTCGTCTTCCAACATCTTCTCCAAGGTCTCGCCGGCGGGCTGGGCTGCCCTGATTCTTGCGATTATCGCGGTTATCTTTGTGCTCCAGAATCGTGATTCGACATCCATCACCCTTTTCTGGATCGATGTCACCTCGCCGCTCTGGTTCACCCTGCTGATGATCTTTGTGGTCGGCTGGGTGGTCGGCATCCTGATGATGCGCGGCCGCAGCAAGAAGAAAGAAGTAGTGACCCAGTAGCCGGTTCTGCTTGAGCGCAGATGTCCCTGCTAACTTCTGAGGATTCACCACTCGGGTGAGTTCAAAACGGAGGCACAGTGACACTGCGCTGGTCGAAAGTTGTGCCACAACGATATGTTTTCGGCGGGCTGGTCGTTGCATTGGTTGCGATCTGGTTCTCGTTGACCCCTTCGCTGCTTCCCCGGAGCGCGCTGTTCCAAGGTGTCATCAGCGGTGCGTCCGGTGCTCTCGGTTATGGACTCGGCGTGCTTGTTTCGATGTTGATCCGCTACCTCGGTGTGCGCGAAGTCCCGGAGAAGTACAAACGAATCGGTTGGTTTGCCCTGGCGGTCATCGCGCCGATCGGCACGATTCTGATGCTCGTCTCATTTGGTCTTTGGCAGCACGACCTTCGGGAACTGATGGACGTCGAGTCGTTTCCGGCGAGTGGCTATCCGCTGCTGGTGGTGCTCGCAGCGGTGGTGTTCGTGCTGTTTGTTGCCATCGGGCGTGCATTTATGCGGTTGACGCGATGGGTGTCCGCGAAGGTCAGTCGTGTTGTGCCGCCACGGATCGCGGGATTCGTCGCTGCGGCCCTGGTAGTCGTGATCACTGTCGGTGTGCTCAATGGTGTGGTCACACGCGTGGTGATGTCGAGTCTCAACGACAGCTTTGCGGCGATCAACAACGAAACCGACCCCGACACCGAACCTCCCTCGTCGAGGTATCGCTCGGGTGGACCTGACTCGCTGGTGACGTGGGATTCGCTCGGACGCCAGGGCCGGATCTTCGTCTCGAACGGCCCGTCTGTTGAAGATCTGTCGGCGTTCAACAATGCGCAGGCGACGGAACCGATCCGCGCCTACTCCGGACTGGCCTCAGCTGACGGGTTTCGGCCCGAAGCCGAACTCGCTGCCGACGAACTCGTGCGTGCCGGTGGTCTGGAGCGTGGCGTGATCGCGGTCGGAACCACCACCGGCACCGGGTGGATCAACGAAAGTACCGTCAGCGCACTGGAATACCTGTACAACGGCAACACCGCGGTGGTGTCGATGCAGTATTCGTACCTGCCGAGTCCGATCTCGTTCCTCGTCGACCAGGAACGGGCTCGCCAGGCCGGACGTGCCTTGTTCGAGGCGGTGTACGCGAAGTGGAATGCGCTTCCCGAGGATTCACGTCCGAAACTGGTGGTCTTCGGCGAGAGCCTCGGTTCGTTCGGTGGTGAAAGTGCATTCAGCGGAGTCGAGGACATCGCCGCTCGCACTGACGGTGCACTGTTCATCGGCCCCACCTACACCAACGAGATCTGGGAGCAGACGACCGACAACCGGGAGCCCGGTTCACCGCAGTGGTTGCCGGTGTACGGCGATGGGGAGACGGCGCGGTTCGTTGCCCGGGCCTCCGATCTCGAGTCTCCGGGGGCGTCGTGGCCGGGGCCGCGGGTCGTGTACCTGCAGCATCCGTCGGACCCGATCACCTGGTGGTCGCCGAGCCTGGCGCTTCGCAAGCCGGACTGGCTCCGCGAGTCGCGTGGGTACGACGTACTCGACAGTGTTCGCTGGATTCCGTTGGTGACCTTTTTGCAGGTGTCGGCCGACATGGCCGACTCCAACAGCGTGCCGGACGGCCATGGACACACTTTCCACGCCGATATCGCGAACTCGTGGGCAGCCATACTCGATCCGGAAGGTTGGACCGCCGACGACACGCAGCGCCTGCGTCAGGTCCTCACCGACCAACGTGAAAACTCGGCCCAGCACGAGGACTGAGTCGACGATGGGCTGCGGCAGGCGGCACCGCAGCGCACACTTGCAGTCATGGCCATCATCAACAAGGGTTTCGGGGCCCGTCGCCGACAAAAGGACGAACGGCTCCCACCGGGGCAGTATCTGACGAGTGACTTCCCGGTTCTGTCGGCCGGTCCGACACCGCTGATCGACCGGATGGAATGGAATTTCGAGGTCAGGCTGCTCGGCGGTCAACGCAAGAGCTGGTCGTGGGACGAGTTCATGTCGCTTCCGCAGCAAGACATCACGGTTGACATCCACTGTGTGACGGCATGGTCGAAGCTGGCGACGATGTGGCGGGGTGTGTCGCTCGACGTCCTCCTCGGCGACGAGGTCGATCCCGACGGCTACCTGATGGCCCACTGCCATGGCGGATACACCACCAACGTCCCGTTGGAGGATGTGCTCGACGGGCAGGCGTGGATTGCGCACACCTTTGAGGGCGAGCCGCTCGAAGCCGAACACGGTGGGCCGGCGCGACTGCTGATCCCGCACCTGTACTTCTGGAAGTCCGCGAAGTGGATCAGTGGGCTCACCGAGATGGCGCAGGACGTTCCGGGTTTCTGGGAGAGCAATGGCTATCACAACCATGGGGACCCGTGGAAAGAGGAACGGTATTGGTGAACGGCTGGCGGCCGGCGATGCTTGTCGCGGCGTCGATGGAGACGCCGACCGCCCGGACCCTCCGACTACAGGTGCCCGGCCGTGGTCGGGTGTTACCGGGCCAGCACATCGACATCCGGTTGACCGCGGAGGATGGTTACCAGGCAGTGCGGTCCTATTCGGTGGCGGGGGTGTTCGGTGATGATTTCCTCGAGACGACGGTGCAAGAACTCATCGACGGCGAGGTGTCGCCCTACCTCATCGGAGATCTCGAAGTCGGTGATCAGGTGGAGATTCGCGGACCAATCGGTCGCTGGTTCGTCTGGCGCTCCGCGGACCCAGCACCGGTGCAATTGATCGCCGGCGGTTCGGGTGTGGTGCCGTTGATGTCGATGATCCGGGAGCGCGAAACGGCCGGCACGACGGTGCCGTTTCGTCTCCTGTACTCGGTGCGCAGCCCGGAAAACGATTACTACCGGGCCGAACTCGACCAGCTGAGCTCGGCCGGACGTCTGCAGGTCGACTATGTGTACACCCGTCATGCGCCGGCGGATGCCCGCCGGCGACCGGGACGACTGACACCGGAAGAACTGGCATCGTTGGTGATCCCGGTGGATCAGCAGCCGGAGTTCCGGGTGTGCGGACCGACAGCGTTTGTCGAACAATGTGCCCGGTGGTTGCTGGACCTGGAATACCCGGCGAACACGATCAGGACGGAAAGGTTTGGTGGATGACATCCATGTCGGAACCGGCGGATCAGCTACACGATCCGCAGTGGCGGGCGTTCGCGTCGGACAACTACGCCGGAATGCTGCCCGAGGTGCTTGCCGCACTCGCGGCGGCCAACGGCGGACATCAGCCCTCATACGGTGACGATGTCTACACCGAGCAGTTGAGGCGTGTGGTCCGCCACGAGTTCGGTGCTCGGGCGGAGGTCTTCCCGGTGTTCAACGGAACCGCCGCCAACGTGGTGAGCCTGACGGCGATGCTGCCCCGATGGGGTGCGGCGATCGTGTCGGAGTCCGCACACGTCCACAACGACGAGGGTGGTGCGCCGGAACGGGTCAGTGGCATCAAACTTCTCACGGTGCCGACGACCGACGGAAAGCTGACACCGGAATCCATTGCGACGCAGGCATATGGGTTCGGTGATGTGCATCGGGCGCAGCCGCTGGCGGTCAGTCTGACCCAATCGACCGAACTCGGTACCTTGTATTCGCGCGATGAGATCGCGGCCATCTGCGACTACGCCCACGGGCAGCGGATGGTGGTCCACATCGACGGGGCCAGACTATGGAATGCTGCTGCGGCGCTGGGGCTTTCGCTCGGCGACTTCACCGCTGCCGCGGGTGTTGATGTGGTGAGCCTCGGCGGGACCAAGGTAGGTGCATTGGGCGCGGAAGCTGTGGTTGTCATCAACCCCGACTCGGTAACCGGCACCGACTACATCCGCAAGCTCAGCATGCAGTTGGCGAGCAAGATGCGTTTTGTCTCGGCGCAGTTGCTGGCGCTGTTCGACGACGGCACGGCGTTGCGGGCCGCCGCACACGCCAATGCCATGGCCGCCCGGCTCCGTGGCCTGCTCGACGGGACACCCGGGCTCACGATCACCCAGCCCACCGAGGCGAACGCGGTATTTGCCGCGCTCGATCCGATGGCTGCAGAGCGCGTGCGTTCGGTGTGGAAGTTCTACACCTGGAACGAGGCCACCGCCGAGTTTCGGTGGATGTGTTCGTTCGACACCACACCCGAGGACGTCGACGGGTTTGCCGAGTTGATCAAGTCTGAACTCGCGGCTCGGTGAGGGGCTGGTCGGGGTCGCCACCGAGTTGGTGACGTAACACCTCGTCGATCTCGGTCATCCGGAACCGGTGGCCCACTGCCATGAGACGTGCGGCGCTCACGCGCTGATTGGCAAACGCCAGTTCCTTGGCGCCCTCTGATCCGAGGATGACCTGTGGGCCCAGGCTCGGGACCGGGATGATCGCAGGCCGGTGTACCGCTCCGGCCAGCGCGGAGGTGTATTCGGAGTTGCGGACCGGATTCGGCGCCACCGCATTGACCGGACCGGACAGTCGTTCGTCGACGATCGCGCGGTAGTAGATGTCGATGAGATCGTCGATGCCGATCCAGGACAGCCACTGGTTTCCATCGCCGAGCCGCCCGCCGAGTCCGAGGGTGAACAGCGGCCGCATCAACTTCAAGGTTCCGCCCGCGGCTGCCTGGACGATCCCGGTCCGGACGTTCACCACCCGCGCTCCGGCGGCGGCCGCCGGTGAGGTGGCATCTTCCCAATCGGATACGACGTCGGCGAGGAAACCGTCTCCGCGCGAGGAGCTCTCATCGAGTACGGAATCTCCGCGGTCGTAGCCGTAGAACCCGATGGCCGACGCGCATACAAAAGTCGGGCTGGGTTCGGTGATGCCGGCTATACGTGCAAGTGCTGCTGTCGGCTCGATCCTGCTGTCCCGGATCGCAGACTTGTGTCCGTCGCCAAACCGCCCTGCTATCGACGCGCCGGCGAGATGCACCACGGCATCGACACCTGCCAAGAGATCCTCGGCGGGATCGCCGGGGTTCCAACGACGTTCGTCGGGACCCTCGGGGATGTGCCGCACCAGGGAGATGACGCGGTGACCTCCGGTGGTCAGCAATGCGCGCAAGGCGGATCCGACAAGTCCCGACGCGCCGGTGATGGCAATGGTCAAGGGTTTACCGGCCAACGGCATCGCCCAGGCGTGGGTGGCCAGATCGTCGGCCAGTTGCCGATGCCGGTAACGAAACATCGGGCGCAGCAGTGCCGTCGGCACGGCGGTTTCCACGGTGTCGGTGACCTTGGTGGTCTGCGGATCGAGCTCCGAGAAACCATGATGGTGCGTCCACGTCATCACCAATCGCAGGGGCCACGAATCGAGTTGGTCGACAAACTGATTCGGTGGATGGAAGCGCGTCGGCTGATGCCGGGCCACCCATTTCAGTCCGCATCCGAACGACAGCACGGCGGTGCCGTCCTCCAGTGAATCGGCTTCCTTTACCAGTGAGGGCGGTGCCCATGGCGGTGACAGGCGGGCGAAAGCTCCTGGCCTGCCGTGCCAGGCGAACACTTCGTCGATGGGTGTGGAGACCGTGCTCGTATGCGTGATACCCATATGGCCCAGGCTACGCAGGGATTCGATCCGGTTACGGTGATTTCCAGTGCGGGTCCCTGCCGAGCAGTCCGAGGAGTCGGTCGTGCAGGGGTGCGGTGTCCGGTACGTCCACGATCGGTCCGAACACGACGATTCCGGGGCCGAAAGCCTCCGGGACCCGCATTATGTCGGGCATCTCTTGGACGCCCGGCCACGCCGCCTCGACCTCGGCAGGATCAATTCGGTGTTCGAGCCCGAGTGCACGTGCCAGATCCCATCCATGGACCACCAGGTCGGCGCTTGCGACTCCATCGACGTGTTCGGCGAACGTGGAAGGACCCATGGGTGTCTGCACCGTGGCCTCGGCGACTGCGGTATCGGCAAGGGCTCGTTCGATGTTTGTGCGGGCGTGGTTGAACGCACCGAGCGGATCGGCGTCCACGGTCGGTGCCGGTGGCCCAGTCTGTTCCGGGGGCACTGTCTGTTCCGGGGCGGAGAACATCGCGGACTGCATGTCCACGATGTGCTGCAACACGTCGGCTGCGGTCCACTCGGCGCACGGGGATGGCGATGACCAGCGATCCGGCGGGGCTGCGGCGATCACCGCGGCAAATGTTGTGGCGCGGCGGGTGTATCTGTCGGCAATGGATTCGGGACTGCTCATCGTTCGACCTCCCTTGGCAGTAGGACGTACCCGGTGTAACCGTAATGGGAGCCGTGGTCCCTTCGGACGTTTATCTCTTGACCGACCAGGTCGAGATCTGCCGACGCATCGGGAAACTCCAGCCTGAGCTCGTCAATCCGAAAGCTCAGGGGGATGTAGTACTCATCCCAGTCGGTCTCGGGCAGCAGGTAGGTGGCCGCGACCGTCCAGCCGAGTTCGATTGCCGCGGAAATATTTTGGCCGGTCGTTCGCATTTCCGGATAAGCGGAGTCCCAGAATTCGGTGGCGCCGGCCGAAGGCTCCCCAGTGAGCCAATCCGCCTCGGTCAGCACCAACGCGCCGCCCGGTGCCAACAGGTGGCGCCATGACGTCAATGCGTTGTCGAAGCCGATGATGTAGGCGGCACCTTCGGCCCACACCAGATCAAAGGAATGGTCGGGGTAGTTCAGGTCTTCCATGGAGACGTTCGAGATCGTCACCTGGTTGCGTACGCCGGCGGCCTTGGTTTTCGAGACCAGTTCGTCCAGAAACGGCTGATGGGTGTCGATGGCGGTGACCTGCGCACCGAGGCCTGCCAGCACCATCGTGGCAGGTCCGGTACCGGCGCCGATGTCCAGGATTCGTAGTGGGCGTTTTCCGCGCGACCCGGTGTGCAGCCCTGCGAGACGAAACAGTAGTTCCGTCGTTGTCTCGGAACCCGGGGCCTCGCGGGGCAAGCCCTCATGTGCGGCGAAGAACAGATCTTCGATCATGAGGCGGATGCTGCCACCTTGCCCGGACAGGGGCAACGCTTTTACGCTCCTGCGCCCTGTTGGGCCGCCCATTCGGACACCCGTGCGGCACTCTCTTCGTCGGAGAGGTCCTCGACCCGTGTCATCACCGACCATCTGATTCCAAATGGGTCACGTAGTGATGCAAAGCGGTCGCCGGAGACGAACGTCTGTGCCGGCTCGCGCACGGTCGCGCCCAGTTCGATGGCCCGAGCCAGCACCGCATCGATATCCGGAACGTAGACCGACAGGGAGTAGCAATCGGAGTCACCTGACTGTCGGGGGATCAGTCCATACTGGGGATCGGGATCGCCCAGCTGTAACTTGCCGTTGTCGAAGTCGAGTACGGCATGGGCGACGATCTGCTCGCCGTCCGGTCCGGGGAACTCGGTGCTCTGGGTGAGCGTGGCAGAGAAGACGTCCTGGTAGAACGCGATGGCGTCTTTGGCAGGAGTGACGACGATGAACGGGGTCAGGGAGGTGAAGCCATGTGGCACACCGTGTTCTGTGTGTTGTCCGTGAGCTGCGGTTGTAATTGTCATGGCTTCCATGCTGACCGTGGGTGCAGGGGGCAGGCTTGAACAAACGCGACAAGATGGGCCAAGTCAGTAAACCGCCGAGGGGCCAGCTGAATCCCGGGCGCGACGGCGTGCGACTACACCGAATACCGTTTCCGCCCGGCGAGCTGTTGCGGCACGTGTGGATAGCGGTCTGGGACCTCGAGATGCCGGTATTGCAGCCGGTGCTCGAACATCCAGGCGGCAATGTGGTGATCGAACCTGATCGGGCCGCATTGTATTGCGTGAGCCAGGGGACCAGCGAACAGAAGTTGCAGGGCCGCGGGTGGGCTGCCGGGGTGTTGCTCCGTCCGGCCGCGATCACGGTGATGACCGGCCGGTCGATGGCGCCGGGATCACGATCGAGCCCGCCGTTGCCGATCGGGATGCCCTTGCCCATCCCCGGCGACGACGACCTCACCGTTTCGGTCCGAGCGGCCATGACCGCAGAAGATCGCAGTCCGGAGGACAGATATCAGCAGGTGGCGCAGTTGTACGAGCGGTGGGCTCAACGATGGTCGATTGATGAGGAAGGCATTCTGATCAATCGGGTGATCGACCTTGTCGAGGACGATGGCGGCCCACGACGGGTGGCCGACCTCGCTGCGGAGGTCGCCATGTCGACCCGCGCGCTGCAACGCCTGACAGTGCATCGCACCGGGCTGAGTCCGAAATGGCTGATCCAACGGCGTCGACTGCAGGATGCGGCGATGGTTTTGCGCAGAGGTGACGCGACGATCGCTGAAGTGGCGGCTGAACTGGGGTACTCCGATCAAGCCCATCTGGCGCGCGAGTTCAAGGCGGTCATCGGGCGCACGCCCAGCGACTACCTCCGCGACGCGATCTCCGAGACGTCCTGATTGTTCGGTCAGGCGCCGCGCCGCAGGCCCAGCAGGCCGCGCACCATGGATTCAGCGGACGACACCGGGGCCATCAGCTTTTCGGCGATGTCGACAATGGACTCGACCCGGCCTGCGATTTTCTCCATCCTTTCGACGACGCCGACCATGTTCGTCACCATCGCATCCACCCGGGACAGCGTCGCCGAGAAGTCGTCGAGGGCACCACTCAAACTATTCAGCGTTGTGTCGAATCCGGTCATCGCCCGGTCGAAGTCGACCAGTGCCGACCCTAGGCCTTCGATGAGCGAATCCATTTGTCCGACAGTTCGATCGGCATTGAGGGCGGCCTGGGCCAGCGTGCGGAATCGTTGTCGGTCGGGGTCGTCCGGGGAGTCCTTGGTTGCCACCGGTCCAGTATCGTATGCGTAGCGGCTCGGCGAGGGCTGGATGGACGCAAAGGGCTCGTGTTCACGACACACTCGAACTCCTTCCCTATGCTCACAGGGGGCGTGGAGGAACTCCGAAGCGCGTTCAGTGTTGAACCATGGCAGGCAGGGGTGTATGGGTGTCCGAGCAATTTGATGTGATCGTTGTCGGTGCGGGTCTGGCGGGTCTGGTCGCGGCTCACGAGTTGGTCAAGGCCGGCAAACGGGTGGCCATCGTCGATCAGGAGAACGAACAAAACCTCGGTGGGCAGGCGTTCTGGTCGCTCGGCGGCCTGTTCATGGTGAACACGCCGGAGCAGCGCCGGCTCGGGATCAAGGACTCGCTGGAACTCGCGCGGGCAGACTGGCTGGGGTCGGCCGGGTTCGATCGAGACCGAGAAGACCATTGGCCACGCCAGTGGGCCGAGGCGTACGTCAATTTTGCTGCCGGTGAGAAGCGTTCATACCTTCACGAACTGGGCCTGAAGGTGATGCCCACCGTCGGATGGGCCGAACGCGGTTCCGGATCGGCGACCGGACACGGGAACTCGGTTCCGCGCTTCCACATCACCTGGGGTACCGGTCCCGAGGTGGTCCGGGTCTTCCGGGAGCCCGTCCTCGCCGGTGCGGCCAAGGGCCTGGTCACTTTCAAATACCGTCATCAGGTCGACGCGATCATTGTCGAGGACGGACGGGCAGTGGGTGTCCGCGGGACGGTGCTGGTCCCGTCTACCGAACCACGCGGGGTGTCGTCGAGTCGGGAACGAGAATCAGACTTCGAGCTTCGAGCGCGGGCGGTTGTCGTCACCTCCGGCGGAATCGGCGGCAACTTCGAACTGGTCAAGAAGAACTGGCCCACAGATCGATTGGGTCCGGCACCCGAGCACATGATCACTGGTGTCCCCGCCCATGTCGATGGCCGGATGCTGCAGATCACCGAAGATGCGGGCGGCAGCGTGGTCAACCGCGACCGGATGTGGCACTACACCGAGGGGATCCAGAACTGGGATCCGATCTGGCCCAATCACGCGATCCGCATCATCCCGGGTCCGTCTTCGCTGTGGCTCGATGCGACCGGAAAACGATTGCCGGTACCGAACTTCCCCGGATTCGACTCATTGGGCACGCTTGGGACGATCACCCGGGGCGGCCACGATTTCACCTGGTTCATCCTTACCCAGGCGATCATCGAGAAGGAGTTTGCGCTCTCGGGTTCGGAGCAGAACCCTGACTTTACCGACAAAGATTTCAAACTCCTTCTGCAGCGGGTCAAAAAGGGAGCCACCGGTCCTGTCGAGGCATTCAAGGAACACGGTGCCGACTTTGTGGTTCGCGACAATCTTCGAGATCTGGTGGCGGGCATGAACGAGATCACCCCCGGACCACAGCTGGACTACGACCAGGTTGCTGCGGAGGTGCGCGCCCGCGACAGCCAGATCGACAACAACTACACCAAAGACATGCAGATCATGGCGATTCGCAATGCGCGTAACTACCTCAGCGACAAGCTGGTTCGAGTGGCCACGCCGCACCGCCTGGAAGACCCCAAATATGGTCCGATGATCGCGGTCCGCCTGCATCTTGTGACACGCAAGACCCTGGGTGGTCTGGAGACAAATCTCGACTCGCAGGTGATCCGCCACGACGGCAGTGCCTTCGAGGGTCTCTATGCCGCCGGCGAGGTCGCCGGATTCGGTGGCGGCGGGGTACATGGCTACAACGCATTGGAGGGCACCTTCCTGGGTGGTTGCATCTTCTCCGGTCGCGCGGCGGGTCGAGCGTTGGCGCGGGATCTCGGCTAGTCGCTAATCGATCTGTTCGGGATTGTCGATGTCGATGTCGATGTCGGGTTCGTGGTTGCCACGATTTCGGGTGAGTTTCTCTAGGTGTTGCGTCAGCGCTACCTGGCGGTCGGCCAGCGTCTTCTGCCAGGCCGCTGCGACGGTTTCGTTGGCGTGATGGGCGCGGTTGACCCGCGGTTTGCGTTCCGGGTCCACCGATACCGGCGGTATCCACCCCACCCGTCCTTTGTCGGGGCCCTCGGTGATCATGATGGTCTGCCACTGATCAGGACCATCACCGATCATTTTGTGATGCGGCGGGCCAGGCGTTGACCTTTCTGCGCGGTCCGTTTGGCCCGGCCCAGATACAGGACTTCAGCGGAGTGGTCGGCGAATACCGCGAGATATTTGTCGGAGCGGGTCGCCAACTCCAGTGCGTCCCCGATCGGGATATCCACCCCGGAAGCGGTTTTCGCGATCCCGGCGCACTCTTCGAGTTATTGTTTGGTCATTGTGATGATGATCTGCGCCGGCAATCCCCGATGGGACTTGCCGAGCAGGTTGCATTCCAAAATGGTCTTCAGGATTGCCTTGAGCCCGTCGTGACGCATCTGGCCCCGCGAACGGGTGTCACGTTCGGCGGCTGCCTTCATCAACTCTTGATCTTGCTTCGGATCATCTGACGCGCCGGTGGGCGAGTAGGGGTCGGCCGGATTATTCATCCCCGGTGCGGCCCACACATCCATCACGGTGGTCAGCAACGCCAATGTTTCTGGATCGAGGGTGCCCGAGATTTTGGCCATCAGATCCACACCTTGATCGCCGATACTCACCGAGCGTCTGCGGGCCCGATCACTGTCGTCGGTCAACCGGCCATCGGGATCGACCCGGGCCAACACCTGACTGCCCGCAGCAGCCAGGCGGGTCGGATCGGACTCGACGGCTTCTTCGGTCATCCACTGATCGACCACGTCATACACGGCCGGATCAGCAGCTGAGGGGATCTGTTTGCGCACATCCAGCATCACATCCATATGCGAGGCGCCGATCAACCCTTGGGACCAGGCCTCTTCGGCGGCAGGGCATTTCGGTGCCAGCTCTTCGCCCTGCATCGTGTGGAATCGGCCGACAGCTTCCAGGCCGCGGATCCTGGACATGGTTTGGCCTTTGGTCAGCCGCAACTCGCCACGGGTGAAACCAAACAGCGATGAATACCCGGCCTTCGAAAACGACGACCGATCCGAGACCACCAACAAGTGTCGCAACCCGGCGAGCTCGAGCTTACGAGCGATCCGTTCATGCACCCGCACAAGCTCATTGACTTCCGCATCAGACATATCGGAATCAGTGCAGTCCGCGATATCGGCAACCAGCAACTCCAACTCGAGATATTTGCGCACCAACACCGGAACCGAAGAAGAACCAACCGCAACCTCATCAGACGGATCGTCAGTCATCATGCCCCCCAGCACATCTGATCGCCAGCTTTCAACCAGGATACCCCGGAGAACGCGATGTGTCGAATGTTTGTTCGATTGGAGAGGTTCGCAACGCCCTACTCTGCGGTCGAGAGTTTCGGGAAACATCCGGTGAGACAACGCGTTGCGCATCAGATGCATTGGCCAACCAAATTGACGGTTGCGGGCTAGCCGACCCGTTCTGGCGGTGCGGACTTCACCTCGGCGGCGTCGTCGGCGGGATCGTCGGCCGCGGCGACCGCTTCGGCGTGCGCTCTCGGGTTCGCGGCGCGCGCCCGCAGATCGAGGTGGTAGGAGATGATCGCCAGCGTGAACAGCCCGACCCCCAGGCCCACAAGTGCCCCGAACCCCTCGACGGCAAAGTCGACCAGCGCGTTGAGCAAGGTGGAGATCAGTGCGGCATAACGCAGGAACTGCAGTGGCCAGAGTTTGTCGGTGCGATTGCGGGCGATCATCGCCGGTACCGCAAGTGCCAATGTGGCGGTGGCGCTCACCAGGGAGATGACGCCGGCCGCGTCCCTTCCGTCGAGGTCGAGTACCAGGTTGTCGCTCTCGTAGTAGCCGTCGATGGTCAGCCCGATGACAGTGAAGACCAGGGCGACGAATGCCGAGAAGATCAGTAACCAACACATGATGGGAAGCCACCGGGGATTGAGTAGGAATCTCGGAATCAACCGAGGTGCCCACTGCTGCAATGCGTGGAGTCGGGCCGATGCGACGGGGGCGCTGATGAGCAGTTCTCGGATGTTCTGTGCGGTTTCCGGGTCCGCGTCGAGTTCCTCCGCTTGCTCCACCATGCGTAGAGCGAGTTCGCGGCGATGTGTCTGGAGGCCGCGGGCCACACCGTCGGCGGCGATGGCTGCCGCCGACGCGAGATTCTCGTTTGCGCTCAGTGGCCTGATCTCCCTCATGATCCGACCGATGATGATCACGACAACCACCAGCACGTACATGATCTCGGCCGACGGCCCATAGAAATAGTCGTTGTTCTTGGTGACGAACTTGCCGACCTCGTCGAGGAAGAGCCCGAACCCGATGCCGCCGAACAGGACCGTGGCCACCCGCGCCCCGTAACCGATAAACCACCAATTCACCAGCAGCGCAAGCATCATCAATCCGCCGCCGTACAGAGCGTGAGCGATGTGGAGGGTACCGCCACCGACCTGCGGGTAGTCGGTCAACCAGAGATATGCCCTGGTGACCAGGATGGTGGCGATCGCGATGATCAGGAATGCCTCGGCCGAGGAGGTTCCCGTCGCATTACGGGTGAACAACCCGATTTTGGGCGCCTGGCGGACAGTCGATGTCACAGCATTCCTCGGCTCGTCGAAATATGTAGGCGGACAGTGGTGGATCGAATTGTAGGCGTGCACCCCGCGCGGTATGTCGCCTTCATAAGGGATACAAGGGGAGATGTCCGTTTTTCTTTCGAAGTCGGGTGAGCTGCGGTAATCACGCATACGCTGTACTGATGATGAAACTAATCCGGTCGGTAACTGCGGTGGCGGCCTTGTCCTGTGCCGCACTGATGGTGCCGACCACCGCGAATGCAACACCCGGTGAGGGCATTTCTGCGGTGACGTACGCCGATATCGAGATCCCCGCCGATCTCTTGCCCTTCATTCCCGATGGTTTGCATGCGGTGGCCAAGCAGATCACCATTGCGCCTGGTGGAACTACCGGTTGGCACTACCATGACGGTCCTGTCGTGGGAATCGTGCAGGCGGGCACATTGACTCACCCCGGGCCGGACTGTAAGCCGGTGATTTACAAGACCGGAGAATTGATCAACGAACCTGCCGGCGACGACAACGTCCATCAAGGGCATAACCTCGGCAAGGTGCCGGTCATTCTTGATGTTGTGTACCTCGAACCTCTGGGCGTTCCGCTGTTCGAAGATGCGGCTGCACCGCCCTGCGCCGCCAAATAACAACCCGCAATTCCGCCGATCGTGCCGATTAAACCGCTGAACGTGCCGAAATAACAATCGAGCGGATGAAAGTAGCAATCATGAGGCCGCGAACCTTCGGTGTTTCCAGCGCCTGATTGTATGTTCGCCCGGTCGGCGGCAATTAGGGCACGTTCGACGGCGTTTTGGGCCCTTGCGCGGGTGGGACCTCTAGCATCGGTTGAGTGAAGATCGCAGGAAAAGTTGCCGTTGTAACCGGAGGTGGCGCCGGAATCGGTGCGGCCCTGGCTCAGGCGTTGGCCGCCGCCGATGTGAGTGTGTTGGTCGCCGACCTCAACGCTCCGGCGGCCGACGCTGTGGCCGCGCAGATCGTCGCGACATATCCGGGCCGGGCGATCGCGATGGGCGGTGACGTCTCCGACCCTGAGGTTCTGGAGGCGATGATCGGTCGAGCCGCGGCAGAGCTGGGGCCGGTCGAGATCTTTTTCGCCAACGCCGGAACCACCGCAGGGCTGGGTCTGGACACCTCCGACGCACTGTGGGAAGTGGCTCTCGACGTGAATGTCATGGCGCACGTGCGGGCCGCCCGGATCCTGGTTCCGCTGTGGCTGGAGAACGGCGGCGGCTATTTTGTGTCGACGGCATCGGCGGCGGGCCTGCTGACCCAGATCGGTTCGGCGCCGTACTCGGTGACCAAGCATGCGGTGGTCGGGTTTGCCGAATGGTTGTCGGTGACTTACGGCGACCAGGGGATCGCGGTCAGTTGTCTGTGCCCGATGGGGGTGGAAACCGCCTTGCTGCGCGAGGGCTTTGAGACGGACACACCGGGTGCTTCGGTGGCCGCGCGGGCGGTGACCGAATCCGGTGTGGTGCTCAGTCCGGCGGATGTGGCCGATCAGGTACTGGCGGCGATGGAAGATGAGAGATTCTTGATTCTGCCGCATCCCGAGGTCCTGGACTTCTACCGTAACAAGGGCTCCGACTACGACCGGTGGATCGCAGGCATGCGGCGCTTTCAACGCCATCTGGTCGCAGACGGAGATTGACCGGGTCACCCGACGACAACGAATGTAGGTATGTGGCAATGGATTTTGGGTACTCCGACCGCTGCGCCGACTATCGTGGGCGCCTGCTGGCTTTTATGGACGAACACATCTATCCGGCTGAGGAGGTCTATGCCCAGCAGATGCGTGCATCCGGCGATCCGCATTTTGATCCACCGATCGTCGAAGAACTCAAAACCGAGGCCAAAGCGCGTGGGCTGTGGAACCTCTTTCATCCCGACCCCCGGTTCGGGCCGGGTCTGAGCAACTCCGAGTACGCGCCGCTGGCCGAGATCATGGGTCACAGTGCGGTGCTGGCCCCCGAAGCCTGCAACTGCTCGGCACCGGATACCGGGAACATGGAAGTGCTCAGTCTGTTCGGTACCGACGAGCACAAAGAGAAATGGCTCGCTCCACTCCTGGACGGGACGATTCGTTCGGCGTTCGCGATGACCGAACCCGGTGTGGCCAGTTCGGATGCCACCAACATTCAGATGAGCATGCAGTCCGACGGTGACCACTGGATCCTCAACGGCCGCAAATGGTGGACCTCCAATGCCCTGCACCCCAACTGCAAGGTGCTGATCGTGATGGGCAAGACCGATCCCTATGCGGCCGTGCACGCGCAGCAGTCGATGATGGTGGTGCCGATCGATGCGCCGGGAATCACTGTGCTGCGCAATCTTCCGGTCTTCGGCTATCACGATCGCGAAGGCCACGCCGAGGTCCTGTTCGAGAACGTTCGGGTGCCGGACAAGGATGTGCTCGCGGGCCCCGGCGCCGGGTTCATGATCGGGCAGGCCAGGCTCGGCCCGGGCCGTATCCATCACTGCATGCGCGCCATCGGTATGGCTGAACGCGCTCTGGAACTCATGTGCACCCGAGCCTCCCTGCGCATCGCCTTCGGGAAACCGCTTGCTGCACAATCGAATATCCAGGACTGGATCGCCGAGGCCAGAATCGAGATCGAGATGGCGCGTCTGCTCACGCTGAAGGCGGCGTGGATGATGGACACCGTCGGCAACAAAGCGGCACGGACCGAGATCGCCGCGATCAAGGTGGCTGCACCGAACATGGCGCTCAAGATCGTCGACCGGGCGATACAGGTCCACGGCGGTGGCGGCGTCTCCGACGACTTCCCGCTGGCCAGCATGTACGCCCATCTGCGGGCGTTGCGCTTGGCGGACGGTCCCGACGAGGTGCACAAACGGACGATCGCGCGTCAGGAACTCGGTCGGTACCGAAAGATCGGGGCACAGCCGTGAGTGGTGCGGTCGGGATCGATACCGACGCCGTCTCGTCCTGGATCACCGGTCTGGGAATCGGCGCCGAAGAACCCATCACGTTCGACCGCGTCGGCAACGGTCAGTCGAATCTGACGTTTCGGGTCCAGGATGGAGCCGGCTCCCGGTGGATCCTGCGCCGTCCGCCGCTGGGCACGTTGCTCGCATCGGCCCATGACGTACTACGTGAGCACCGGATCATGTCGGCGCTGCACGACACCGCGGTTCCGGTGCCGGAGATGATCGCCGCCACCTCTGATCCCGCGATCACCGATGCGCCGCTGGTTCTGATGAGCTTCATCGATGGAGCCGTCATCGACAATCCGGGGGCCGCGGAAGCTTTGTCATTGGATCAGCGTCGCCAGATCGGACTGAGCCTGCCGCGTGCACTCGGAACGATCCACGCAGTGGATCTGGACGCCACCGGACTGTCCGATCTGGCCAGTCACAAACCATACGCGGCGCGTCTGCTGAAGCGATGGAGTGCGCAATGGGACCATTCGAAAACCCGGGAGGTCGCCGAGATCGCCGATGTGGCACAGGCTTTGGCAGAACACACACCCGAGCAGGACGAGTTGACGCTGGTGCACGGCGACTACCACCTCAGCAACGTCATCACATCACCGCAAGATGGTCGGGTGGTCGGCGTCGTCGACTGGGAACTGTGCACGCTGGGGGAGCCGCTGGCGGACCTCGGCAACCTGCTCGCTTTCTGGCCCGAATCCGGTGACGGATTGACCGGACATTTCACGGTGCCCACCGCACCGGGCTTTCCCAAACGTGCCGAATTGATCGACGCTTACGCCGAGGCCACAGGACGGGACGTCAGCCAGATCGGGTACTGGCACACGATGGCGCTCTGGCGGCTGACGATCATCGCCGAAGGGATCCTTCGGCGGTTGCTCAATGATCCCCGGAACGCGTCGCGGGATGGGGGGCCGACCAGGCAGGTTGTCGACGACCTGGTCGCGCTCACCGTTCAGGTGGGCAAAGACGCATCGATTATCTGACCCCCTGACCCTCCGACCCCTGACCCTCTGGCGGCGCTGACCAGTGCGTGCTGTTCAGGCCGGTCGCGGGATCTGCGACATCTGTCCCTGGCCGATCCAGGCAGGTACCGCGCTACGGATGTCGCGGGCGGCAGTGATCTCGACGTCGCCGCACTTCAGTGCAGAGTTCCAGGAGCGATCGCCACGCCAGATCGCGGTCAGGTCCCGCAGGGTCGCGTCCACGGTGGCGTCGATGTCGAAACCGGGGTCGTAGTCGCAGACATCGACGTCGCCCCCGGATACCACCAGCCACCACCGGGACGCCTTGGCCGGGACTCCGGCGAGGTGGAAGGCCACCACCGTCCGCGAACGCGGCCACTGATCGATGGGGACGGTCCGGCGAATATCCCACAACAACAGGTGCGGATCGAGGTCGGCTTCGCCGAGTTCACCTATCCAGCGCATGCCCCACGAATTGAGCGCCTGGACGACTGTCGACAACTCTTTTCCGCTCTCGGTGAGCGTATATTCTGTTCTGCCGCCATCGATCTCGCGAGTGATGATCCCGGCGCGTTCGAGCGTCCGCAGTCGCTTCGACAGCAGCGCCGGGGACATCTTCGGGACCCCGCGCCGTAGTTCGTTGAAATGACTACTGCCGGCGAGCAGTTCACGCACCACCAGTAGGGTCCACCGCTCGTCGAGAACCTCCATGGCCTTGGCGACGGGGCAGAACTGACCGTATCCAGACATCGGGACTCCTTGCGTTGTCCTTGCCAGTACACACCCCGTCCGTTCGGCGCACCAGTACAGATTCGAAACCGGGTTCGGTACAGATCTGGAACTGGATGACGCGGTGAGGTGGTTGCAACATCGAAGACGTCAGAAATCCGCAAACCGGTTACGCCACACGAAGGAGTCCGGCGATGGCAACACGAACAACGACCCCCGACCCGATCAAGATCAAGCACCGAGCGTTGTGGGCGTCCGGTGACTATCCCGCCGTGGCCACCGAGGTGATCGCAAACCTCGGTCCGACGCTGGTCGACGCGGTCAAGATCCACGAAAACGACCGCGTACTGGACGTCGCCGCGGGTTCGGGTAACGCAGCCATCCCCGCTGCCGAGACCGGTGCCACGGTGGTCGCCAGCGACCTGACCCCCGAATTGTTCACGGCCGGGCGACAACTGGCCACCGAACGGCAGGTCCAACTCACGTGGCAGGAAGCAGATGTAGAAGCACTTCCATTCGACGACAACAGCTTTGACGTCGTGATCTCGTGTGTGGGTGCGATGTTCGCGCCGCACCACCAGGAGACTGCCGATGAGATTGTCCGGGTCTGCCGCTCGGGCGGACGGATCGGTCTGATCAATTGGACTCCGCAGGGGTTCATCGGCCAGATGTTCGCGACGATGAAGCCTTATGCACCTCCACCGCCTCCCGGTGCACAGCCGCCGCCGTTGTGGGGTCAGGAGGACCATGTGCGGACGCTCTTCGGCGACCGGATTGCCGAAGTCGCCGCAGTCAGGCAGACGTTGAAGGTGGACCGGTTCGAGACCCCCGAAGAGTTCCGGGAGTTCTTGAAGGCGACCTACGGTCCCACGATCGCGGTCTACAAGGCCAACGCCGAAAACCCCGAGGCGACAGCGACTCTGGACACCGGGCTGGCCGACCTCGCACGCAATGCCCTCGATGACGACGGTGTGATGGAGTGGGAGTACCTGCTTGTCACCGCAGTCGTGAGGTGACAGGCAGATCGCTCACTCGACGACATGGGTCGGCACTTTTGCCCGCCGCATTTTGAAAATGGGGTCAATTGTTGGCGTCCACCGCGACAGCCGGCATGGCGATCCACGGTTCCAAAGCACCTGGATCCTGCAATTCGATCCAGGCGATGACGTCCTGGTATGTCGCGCAGAGTGTTTCGGGTTTGCCGCAAACCTCGCTCATGAAGTCCGCGGTGGCGGGATTGAAGGCGTTCCCGCTCCAGTCGTTGAAGTGATTGGCGATCACCAGCGGGGCACGATTTCCCTCGTATGCCCGTTTGTACATGTAGTCGTACGACTCTTTGACGATCTTGCGTATCTTCGGGGCGTCGCCGGGTTGGTTTTTTGCCTTGTTGAAGGTGTACCAGTAGTTGTAGTCGAGCGCGGTCTGCCGATGATTGAGCGGCGGCGACCACGTGTACGGAACCGGGAATTCCCAGACACTGCCCACCTTGGTCGGCCAATAGACGCCCGGTTGGCGTGCCGCCTTGGACGAATCCCAGGTCATGTCGTGTGCGCCGAGAGCCGGAAACAATTGACCCATACCGCCTTCGAGGCAAGGTGTGCGCCCGCCCTTGACGACATCGGATCCGAATGCGAGGTCGGGCGCGTTCGGCAGGTTGTTGATGGTCTTCCAGTCACTCATCAGGTGGAAGAACTCATCGAGTTCGTGGTTCCATTCCGCGGTCGACCAGTCCTTACCGGGATTCTTTGTGCCTGCGCACCAGTGTCCTACGTAGTGGGTGCCCATTTCGTGACCGTCGTACCAGGTCTTGTTCAAGTATTCGACCTGTTCGATGACTTCTTCTTCGGTGCCACCGAATGCCAGGGCCGATTCACCGGGTTTGTATCCAGGGCCCTGATATTCGGATTTATTGTCGTCGGTGAGGAAGTACAGGCCGGTCATCAGCGCGGTGAATCGTGCGTCGACCTCCTTGGAGGTCTCGAGGAACAGGTCCCAGTTCTCCGACACCCCGACTCCGTCGAATGAGAAGAGGATGAATTGCGGTGGCTTTTCTCCCGCCGCCAATTTCTTCATCGGCACATTGCTTGCGGTTCGCACCGGTCCACCATCGTTGGAAGTGCCCGTGTCCGAACCGGATCCGTCGACGACTGCTTTCGGATCAGCAGGTTGTATATAGCCCAGAAGGACGTCGGGTCGTTCGGCGCCACAGGCCGTGAGGATCAGAGCAGTCAAAGCAATGTTGAGCGTCCACAGCTTCGCCGGTCTGCGGTGGTATTTCTGCACCCTGGTTCGCCTTTCGCCAGGGGAGCCGTCAGGTATCGGGCTTAGGCCTGGATCAGAGCGAGCCTAACACCGAAAATGTCCGATTTGGCCGAATGGCACTGCCTGGACCAGGCATTATTCGTTTGGTATCGCTAGCTGCCGGTCAGTGGTCGGCGACTCTTCCACCACCGTGCCGGTGCTTCGAGGGGATTCCACGGCCGGTTTGTGCGGCGACGGGTCAGCGGATAGCAGGCCATGCCGATCAGCAGGGCGCTGAAGTGGCCGATTTCGGTGAATGTGATGTGTGACAGGAGCGGACTGCCGATCAGTGCGATCACCCCGACTGCGTAAATCCATCGCCATGGGTAGGCGAGACGGTAGGTGAGCACGCCGACGATCCCGGCGAGGAAGTAGCTGACCCCGATATCGCGCACATTGATCAACGATTCGGGCGCATGTCCGTGCTGGATTGCCCAATAGAGCACGCCCTCACTGAGCAGGGTGGCGAGGATATGGGCGACCAATCCGATACACAGCCAGAGTTGTTGGCCGAGCCAGCGTTCCGCGGGTGCGAGGAAGATGCAGAACAGGAAGAAGTAGGGGAGCCAGTAATAGCCGTCGAGCCAGAACAGGCTGGTGATCATCACGCGTATCGGGTCTTCGGACAAATGTGCGATGTTGGTGGATCCGTTGCCGAGGATTATCTCCAGGCGTTCGGGTGCCACGGAATGTTGAATGATCGTGGTCGCGAGCAGGACAGCGAGCCACGTGAAAGTCAGTGGTGCGCTACGTAGGTATCGGGCCACCCGGGAGTCCTGGATTCGACGGGCGACCTCGGCAACGGACCTCGCCCGTGTGGTCATACCCACCCTTTCTCGGACGTATGTGCTCTTCAGGTTGCCCCGCCCGGCCAAATCTGGCAACGCTGAGCGGAACAGGCGCCGGCCAGAAGTAACGCCACCATCGCCGTTGCCTGCTTCGGGGCGGGCGGTTCGCCGGTGATCATGTCGCTCCAGATGAACGATTCCCCGACGCGCACGATCGCATATGCCAGTGCGGTGATGTCGACGTCCGGTCCGATCTCAGGAATGGCCTGAAGCCGCACCACATTCCATTCGATGAGCCGGCCCTGAACAACGCTGTACCGAGTGCTGAGTACGCGCAGCGCATATTCGGGATCGTCGGAGACAAAACGCGAGAGTGGACGGTAACCACGCACGGCCGTGGCCATCTCGCCGAAATTGTGCACAAATCGTTCTGCTGTCGCGGGGTAACCCTCGCGGTCCTCCACTCGGCGCAATGCCTCGGCCACGATGCGCCACACGACCTCACCGATGATCACCTCACGGCCCGCGTACCACCGGTAGATGGTCGCGCGGCCGATGCCGAGTTCGCGGGACAGTTGCTGGACGTCGACCCGCCGGCCATTGCGGAACCAGCTGTGGGCGAGATCGATGACGTCGTCTCGGGTCGGGCGTGAAGACACCGCGGCGTGACCGTTGACGGCTCCCTGAGACATAAGTAGATTTTGTCTCTGGTGGCCTCGGTGGTCAACTGTGGCGGAGCAATGCGGGGGAGCACAGATGGATTTGGATTGGTCAGAAGCTGACGCGACCTTCCGCGACGAGGTGGTCGCCTTCCTCGACGAGAAACTCACGCCGGACCTGCGTCAGGCAGGTCGCCTCATGACGAGTGTCTACTCCGAGCACGAGGCGAGTGTGGAGTGGCAGCGCATCCTGAACGAGCGTGGATGGGCGGCGCCGGCGTGGGCCGTCGAACACGGAGGGTGTGACTGGAGTCTGACCCAGCACTACATCTTCAGTCGCGAATCTGTGCTGGCGGGTGCGCCCTCGTTGTCGCCCATGGGTATTCGGATGGTCTCGCATGCGATCGCCGCGTTCGGGACGCAGGAGCAGAAAGATTTCTTCCTGCCGGGCATCCTCACCGGCGAGGTGTTCTTTTGCCAGGGGTACTCGGAGCCAGAGGCGGGTTCGGATCTGGCGTCGCTGACGATGGCCGCTGTCGACGAGGGTGACGATCTGGTCTGTACCGGAAGCAAGATTTGGACAACTCATGCGGCCGAGGCGAATTGGATGTTCTGCCTGGTCCGGACATCCAAGCATGAGAAGAAGCAGCAGGGCATCACCTTCCTGCTGATCGACATGACCTCGCCCGGCATTGAAATCCGCCCGTTGGTGATGACCTCGGGCGAACAGGTTCAGAACCAGGTCTTCTTCGATGGCGTGCGCGTGCCGAAGTCGAATGTCATCGGCACGATCGACGACGGCTGGACCGTCGCGAAGTACCTGCTGGTCTTTGAGCGTGGTGGGGCAGCGGCAGCCCCCGCGCTGCAGGTCATGGCCGAGTCGGCGGCCAAGGCGGCAGCCGGGGTGCCCGGTCCCGATGGCCGTCCTCTCATCGAGGACCCAGCCTTCTCCTCAAAACTCGCCGAGGCCAAGATCCGGACGAAGGTCCTCGAGATCCTCGAATACCGAACGCTGTCGGCGATGGCTTCGGGTAAGGATCCCGGGCCGGCGTCGTCGATGCTGAAGGTCCTCGCGACCGAACTCAGCCAGAAACTCACCGAGATCACCCTCGAGGCCGCCGGACCACGCGGGCGGGTGTATCAGCCGCATGCTGCCCGACCGGGTGGCCCGATCGCGGAGTTCTCCGAACCTGCGGGCGGATATGTCAGTGGTGAGCAGTGGCAAGCGGTGGCGCCACTGCGCTACTTCAACGACCGGGCGGGTTCGATTTACGCCGGTAGCAACGAAATACAGCGAAACATTCTGGCAAAAGCAGCATTGGGGCTCTGATGGACTTCAGCCTGACAAAAGAGCAGGAACTACTTCGCGACGGACTCACCAAGTTCCTGGCCACGCGATATGGCCTGGAAAGCAGTAGAGCGGCGGCCAAGACCGGCGCCGGCTGGCAACCAGCGATCTGGGCCGGCTTCGCCGACGACCTCGGAATCCTCGGCGCCACCCTGCCCGAAGAGGACGGCGGACTCGGCGGTGGTCCCGTCGAGCTCATGATCGTCACCGAGGCTCTCGGATTTGCGCTGGTTGTCGAACCGTTTGTCGACACCGTGGTGATCGGATCCGGATTGCTCCGGCGGGCCGGTGGTGATCGGGCCGCAAAGATCGTCGGGAACATTGTTGCCGGTACCGCGATCACCGCGTTTGCCGCGACCGAGCCGACGTCGGGTCACAGCTACAGCGATGTGGCCACCACGGCACGCCGTGACGGTGACGAGTGGGTGATCAACGGGGTCAAGACTGTGGTGACCAGCGCGCCGCTGGCCAACCATCTCCTGGTCACCGCCCGCACCTCCGGATCGCAGCGGGACACCGACGGCATCTCCCTGTTCGTGGTCGACGTCGACCCGGACGATCTGCCTGCGGGCATCGACTCTCACGCCTACCGCACAATCGACGATCGTCAGGCCGCAGACTTGACGTTCACCGACCTGCGACTGCCCGCCAACGCCCTGCTGGGGGCAGAAGGCGGTGCCTGGGCGTCGATCGACAAGGCAGTCGACGAGGCCACCGCGGCAGTTACGTCCGAAGCCGTGGGTCTGATGCGAAAGGTACTGGCGGACACCGTGGAATATGCAAAGCAGCGACGTCAGTTCGGGCAGGCGATCGGCAGCTTCCAGGCGTTGCAGCACCGGATGGTCGACATGTACATGGAGCTCGAGCAGTCCATCGCCGCGGTCTACCTTGCCGTACTCAATCTCGAGGCTGAGCCGGTGGAGCGTTCATTGGCGGTTTCGGCGGCCAAGGCGACCATCGGACGTTCGGCGCGGTTCATCGGCCAGAATGCGGTCCAGTTGCACGGCGGCATGGGCATGACCGAAGAACTGGCGATCGGGGACTACTTCAAGCGACTCACCGCGATCGAGTACGAGTTCGGTCCGGCCGATCAGCACATCGCCCGATACGCCGCGCTCTCCGCGCGCTGAGCAGGAGTCTGGATCAGTGGGTGAGATCGTCGATCTGGTGGGCGAGCACGGTGTCCTTGCCGGTGATCCCGCCCTCTGAATGCGTGCTCAGGGTGAATGTGACGTTGCGCCAACGGATATCAATATCCGGATGATGATTGGCGGCTTCGGCTGCCTCGGCAACGCGATCGACCAACGCGATCGCTGCCGGAAAATCCGCGCATTCGATCGTGCGTGTCAAGGAATCGCCGGAACGCGACCAGAAAGTCAGGTCGGCGAGGGCCTTGGTGATGTCGGATTCGCTCAGTAGACCTGCCATCACCTGATGCTGCCAGTCGCTCGCGGATCGGGCAATACCCGAATTGTGGTTCGGTCGCGCCATCGGGCGCAATCGGCGTCTGACGGGCGGCGCAGCTTCAGCTATGCAAATATGACTGTGACGCTCACAAATCCGCATAGGTTGGTTGATGAAACACAACGTCCCACGAAGGTGCTCGCTACTGACGGTCATCGCGCTTGTATTCGGTGTGTGCGCATTGCAGCTATCCGCGGCGCCGGGAGCCGGAGCTGCACCCGGGTCGCCGCATCGCGTGCAGTCCACGAGCACGGGCTTGACCCTGGACGGAAACCCCTGGTGGCCCAGTGGATTCAACGCCTATCAGCTGGCGACCGATTGGTCGGTGAACGCCGGATGCGGCGCGATGGTCGACCTCGACTCCTACTTCTCCGCACTCGAACCCGGGTCTCTGACGCGGTTCAACGCGTTTGAGCGGCTGGCGGTGAACAAATACACCGGACAACTCGATTTCGGTCCGATGGATGCGGTGTTCGAAGCGGCGGCCGACCATGACCAGTTGGTGGTCCCGGTGCTGGCGGCCGGTGACGGTGCATGCGAGGACGAGCTCTTCAAGGGATACGACTGGTACGACGACGACTGGGACACCGTGGTCCCGGCCGGGTCGCCGCTGCGGTTTGATCAGTGGGTGTCGACCGCGGTCAACCGGTGGAAATCGTCACCGGCGCTGGCCGGGTGGGAGCTGGTGGGTGAGCCCGAGACCAGCCTGTGCGCGAACACCGCCTGCCACTGGCAAACCCGGACGTGCCCGGCAGACGCCGGAGAGGTGCTGCGCGATTTCTTCGACGACGCCGGCGCGCTTGTTCGAACGGCCGACCCCAATACGCCGATCTGGGCGGGTCTCCTCGGAGGCGGGCAGTGCGGATCGGCGGGCGACGACTATCGACTCGTCAACGCGTCGAGCAATGTCGATGTTCTGGAGTACCACGACTATGGCGCCGATGGGGTACCGCTGCCGGGCGACACCTGGAACGGGCTGGCCACGCACCTCGTTCAGGCGCAACTACTCGGAAAACCCTTGGTGGTGGCCGAAATCGGGCAGAACGCCGGGTCGTGTGGATCGCTGCCCGACCGGGTGGACGACTTCGACACCAAGGTGTCGGGACAGAAGCTGGCCGGCACCGCCGGTGCACTGTTCTGGGCGTTCGTGCCGGATCCGCGGCCCACATCCTGCACCTTCGACATCGGACCCGACGATCCGGTCTTCGATCTCGTGGAGGAACTGAACACGATCGGGTGAGCTTCGTCGCGCGGCATGGCTAGCCTGTTGTATGACCGTTGAACAGAAGCAATCTGAACGTCTCGAATCCGAACGCCTGATCCGCGCGAGCGCAGCCGACATCTTCGCGGTGCTCACCGATCCTCAGGGGCACGTGGCCATCGACGCGTCGGGGATGTTGATGGATGCAACCGGGGAGCGCGTCAAAGCTGTCGGCGATACGTTTGTGGTCCACATGGACCGGGAAGCGTTGGGCGACTTTCCACTGGGGGAGTACGACGTGACGGTGACCATCAAGACTCTTATCCCCGATGTCGAGGTCTCTTGGACGATTCTCGGTCGTCTGCGACCGCAGATCGGTCACGTCTACGGGTATCGGCTCGAGCCGGCGGCTGATGGTGCGACAAAGGTCATCTCGTTCTACGACTGGTCCGACATCCATCCGGAATGGCGAGAAAAGAACATCTTCCCGGTCATCCACACCAACTCGTTGGCAAGCACGCTGGGGATTCTCGACAGAACCGTGCGCCGCGGCTATCCGCGCCAGGCCGCGCGCGACTAGTTCGACCGAGGCGTGGGATCGTCGATTGTGGATAGTAGGTGAATCGATCGACGAGAATGTGAGAACTGCACCATGACGAAATCCCTCGAAGTGATCGACCGGGGCGCCATGCTCGAGTTCGGATTCGACGACGCGCTGCGCTACCACGGCCCACTTGCGCCAGGTGGTGTTGCCCACGCCTTCAAAGTTCTCGAAAGAGCACTGCCGGCGCTGGCGAAGGACGGGCCGGTCGAACGGCGGGAGATCGTGGTCACCACCTCACACGGTGGTCCCGGCGTGCGGGACACCTTCGAGCTCGTGACCCGGGCGGTCACCGAGGGCCGATACACGGTCGACGGCACCCTGAAGCGTCCGGAACGCGGAACGACGATGGAGATCTACGTCTTCCAACTCGACTATCGCGGCGTGAGTGTCACGCTCGTGATCCGGGAAGGATTCGTCGTCGACGAGTACATCACCCTCTCGCGCATGGCCGCCCGTAGCGCCGAGGAGGAAGCGCGTCTGGTCGTGGTCAAGCAGGAGATGGCCGATCGCGTGATGGCGGTTCCGGCGGAGGCGGTCTACGACATCGTTCCAAGTGTGGTTTCCGGTTGATCATCGTCGGCCGCCTCTGAACAAACGCGTGGTGAGCGGGACCGCGGACCGGGGTGATCGGTCGCGGTCGCGGTCTCGTTCTGCGTTGGGTGTCAGGAATATCCCCCGCGGGCACTTAGTTGATTTCTACATGCAACCAACATATAGTTGCGTAGTGCAATCAATTAATTAAGGGGGGAGTCACATGGCCATGTCCACTGAGGCAGCCCGTGCGTTGATAGTCGATCTGCACCTACTCGGCCGGATTATGCGCAGAACGCTTGCGACCGAAGACGACGGCGACATTCACCAGGGTGGTCTCGGGGTGCTGGCGGCACTGGCCGCCGGCGAACCCTGCCGGCAGACGGAACTCGCCACAGACCTGTGCCTGAGTCAATCTGCGCTCAGTCGTCACATCACCGAACTTGTCAACGGCGGTTTCGTTGTCAGGCAATCCGATCCCGAAGACGGCCGTGCGACCCAGATATCGCTGACCTCGGCCGGTCGGGAAGCGTTGCACCGTAAGCGCGATACACGCGCTCGCGAACTCCAGAAGGTGCTCTCCGACTGGCCTGAAGCCGACGCCGAAGCCGCAGGGGTCGCGGTGCAAAGACTCAAACAATCGATGAACGAATACATGCATCGGACCGGACGGTCGGAGCCCACGTCCCATCGCAAGGAAAGCCAGGAAATCTATGTCTAGCTCGACGACGGCGGCTGTGAAGCACGATCCGCTGGCGATGACACACCAACAAATTCTCAAGACGATGATCGGGCTCCTCGCGGGTCTGTTCACCGCATTGCTCAGTACCACGATCGTCGCGACCGCCCTGCCGACCATCATCGGCGACCTCAAAGGCTCACAGACGGCGTATGCCTGGGTCATCACCACCGCACTGTTGGCCAATGCGGCCTCGACCCCGATCTGGGGCAAGCTTTCCGACATCTTCAACAAGAAAGTGCTCGTCCAGAGCTCGCTGGTGATCTTCGTCGTCGGGTCGATCATCGCCGGATTTGCGCATACCGTCCCGATTCTGTTGGCAGCGCGTGTGATCCAGGGTGTTGGCATGGGTGGTCTGACCGCTCTGGTCGTCGCCATCATCGGCAGCATCGTCTCGCCACGTGAACGTGGCCGCTACTCCGGATACATGGGTGCAGTGATGGCCGTGTCGATGTCGGGTGGTCCGATCCTCGGTGGTGTCATCGTCGACAGTCCACTCGGATGGCGCTGGTGCTTCTTCGTGTGCGTGCCGCTCGCAGTGATCGCACTGTTCTTGCTGCAGAGGACGCTGCACATCAAGACCGACCGCAAGGAAGACGTCTCGATCGACTGGCTCGGCGCCACGTTGCTGACCGCCGGGATCTCCGTCCTGCTGATCTGGGTCTCGTTTGCGGGCAAGGCCGGCTACTACGACTGGCTCTCCAAGGAGTCCGCGATGTACGTCGCCGGAGGTGTACTGCTGCTGTTGGCGACAGTCATGGTCGAATCCAAGGTGAAGTCGCCGATCATTCCGCTCAAGATCGTCGTCGAGCGGACCACCGGCCTGGCCATCATCGCCTCGATCGCCGTCGGTTTGGGAATGTTCGGCGCGACAACCTTCCTCGGCCAGTACTTCCAGACCGCACGCGGTTTCTCGCCGACACTCGCGGGCGTCCTGTCCATACCCATGGTGGCGGGCATGCTGATCGGATCGGTCGGCTCAGGGCAGCTGATCAGCCGCTTCGGTAAGTGGAAGCCGTACATGCTCGTCGGTGCGACGTTGTTGATCATCGGCTTCGGCCTGTTGGGGACCATCGATCACGCGACCAGCCTGTGGCTCGTCGGAGGGTTCACGATGGTCGTCGGACTCGGCACCGGAATGCTGATGCAAAACCTGGTCCTCGTAGTCCAGAACACCGTCAGTGTTCACAACATCGGCGCCGCCTCGAGCAACGTCGCGTTCTTCCGAACATTCGGTGGCGCGGTCGGTGTATCGGTTCTCGGTTCGGTGTTGGCCACCCGGGTCGCCGATCTGTCGGCGTCGGGTTTGTCCAAACTGGGCATCCCGGGCGGTTCGTCGGGAGGCAACCTCGACATCGGTGCGTTGCCCGATCCGGTTCAAACGATTGTGCGAGCGGCCTATGGCGACGCCACCAGTGCGATCTTCCTGATCGCCGCGGCCGCAGCCGTGGTCGCGTTGATCGCAGTGGCGTTCCTTCCGAATCGCCCATTGCGCCAGACCATCGACATCGCGGCCGACGAAGATCCGATGCGCGAGGGTGGCAAACCGCCGCGCGATCTGATCGACGCCTGATCCACCTCCATCACAAACGAGCCGGTTGTACGAATTCGAGCCACAAATAGGTGACTCGTCTTCGTATGACCGGCTCGTTTGCTGATGGGCCTGGAACTGGCGACGGCAGGTCGATGAGCTGATGATCGGTATTGCGCCCATACTGGTGGGTGACGGTGTCAGGCTGTTCGATGCGCCGGGGGTCATACCCGGTCAAGCTGGAACGAACCGGGCTCACTCACGCCACTGCCGACTAATGTCTGGTTCCGGGTCACGCAGTAACCCAATGGGAGGCGACATGAACGAACTCCAACACATAGACCTGCACGGCGAGCGAATTGCGTATCAAGACGAGGGGAGTGGCGACGTACTCCTGCTGATCCACGGGATGGCAGGCAGTTCGACGACATGGCGCGCGGTGGCGCCCCTCCTGGCCCGCACGCACCGCGTGATCGCGCCCGATCTGCCCGGCCACGGAGAGTCCGGCAAACCGCGCGGTGACTACTCACTCGGTGCGTTCGCGGCGACCCTTCGGGATCTGCTGCGTGAACTCGGCATCGACAAGGTCACGGTCATCGGCCAGTCGCTCGGTGGCGGTGTCGCCATGCAATTCACCTACCAGCACCCTGAGTATTGCGAACGCCTCGTCCTGATCGGTAGCGGCGGACTCGGTCCGGACGTCAACTGGACCCTGCGGCTCCTGGCGGCTCCCGGAACCGAACTCGTGTTGCCGATCATCGCGCCGAAGCCGGTCCTGGCCGTGGGGAACAAGATCGGATCATGGATGGGCTCGATCGGAATCCAGTCACCGCGAACCGCTGAGACGTGGCGGTCCTATTCGTCGCTCGCCGACCGCGAGACACGGCAGGCATTCTTGCGGACGCTGCGTTCGGTGGTCGACCATCGCGGCCAGGCGGTCAGCGCGATGAATCGGCTGTACCTGAACTCGGAGCTGCCAACGCTGCTCATCTGGGGCGACGCAGACAAGATCATCCCGGTCGCGCACGGTTACGCCGCACATGAGGCCATCCCGGGTAGCCGGCTCGAGGTCCTGCCCGGTGTCGGACACTATCCGCATGCCGAGGCTCCGCTGACGGTTGTGGACATCCTCGAGGACTTCCTGGGGGTCGCACCCGCACGGACCCGCACCACCAGCTGAGATCACCAGCTCGGGCGGAGCCGTCCGGGACCGGCGAGAACATTCAACGCCCTGACGAACGTGTCGAAATCCTTACGCGGCAGCCGTCCATGCCACGAATCGACGCATTCCTCAGCTGACTCCTGTGCCGCCTGCGTACAGGCATGTCCACGCGGGGTGAGCTCGACCAGTTGGATGCGGCGGTCGGCGTCACTGACCTTCTTCGTCAGATAGCCCCGTTCGATCAGGTATGCGATGAGTTGTGCAGCAGCCTGTTTGGTCACCTGTAGCTGCTCGGCGATGTCCGTTGCCGTGGTCGGCCCCGATGATGCCGCGGCGAAGAGGAATCCATGGACCGGCCGGACGTCGGTGAAACCGCGCCGGGCCATGCCGTCCTGTATCCCGTCGACCAATTGCGCCGACAGCCTCAGTAGTGCCGAGGCGGAATTCCAGTCATTGTCAGTCATGTGGAGCAGTATGCCATCGACAGACAAGCCTCTTGTCTATATGGTCAAGTGACTTGTCTATTACGTCTGGAGGCTCCCATGCCGATCATCTCGTCCACCGATGCCACGGTTTTCTCCGTGCACGGAAGCACCTTTCACGCCTATGTGAATCCGTCCCGGGGCAGTGAGCAACTCTGTGCCTGGCGCCTAGAGGTTCCGACCCGCCAGATCGGTGTCGCGCACCGCCCCGATCGGGAGGAGGTCCTGCTGGTCCTGCAAGGGGATCTGGAGGTAACGCTCGACGGTGTGTGCGCGCAGGCGCGGACCGGAGATGTCGTCGTGATCGGCGCGAACAGTGAGGTCAGGATCGATGGTGGAGGCGAGGATGCATCGGTGTGGGTGAGCACCACTGCGGGACTGCAGGCCACCACCGCCGATGGCGAGGTGATCGCGCCGCCCTGGGCTCGGTGAGCCGTACGGGGTGAACCGCATGGGTGGTCTGAAACGGACATCGGTGGACTCACGAATAATCCAGGTGAGGATGGATCTGCAGGCTTGCTAACGTCAAACATGTGACTGCCCCATGTTGACCCGTTTGTTACGCACCTACATGGGTGCCTATCGGTCCCAGCTGATGTGTGTCGTCGTACTGCAATTGGTGGCAACTGCCGCGATGCTGTACCTGCCCACACTGAACGCCGACATCATCGATTACGGCGTGGCCAAGGGCGATTCGGGCTACATCCTGCGGATCGGTGGATGGATGTTGGCGGTCTCGCTGGTCCAGGTCTGCGCCTCGATCGCGGCGACGTACTTCGGCGCCCGCGCGGCGCTCGGAGCCGGCCGCGACATCCGCCACGACCTCCTGCATCGGGTGGACAGTTTTTCGGCCCGCGAGGTCGGCACGTTCGGGGCGCCATCGCTCATCACCCGGACGACCAACGACGTCCAGCAGGTCCAGATGGTCGGAGTGATGGCCTGTTCGATGCTCGTGACGGCACCCATCATGTGTATCGGGGGCATCGTGCTGGGTATCGGCGTCGGCGGCAAGCTGGCCTGGGTTCTGGTGGTGGCAGTGCCCTTCCTCGGCGTGAGCATGGCCTACATCATCTATCGGATGGTGCCGGGCTATCGCGCCATGCAGACCCGCATCGATGTGGTCAACCGGGTCCTGCGCGAGCAGATCACCGGCATTCGGGTGGTTCGCGCCTTCGTCCGGGAACCACATGAACGCGCCCGCTTCTCCCGGGCCAACGATGACCTCACGAACGCGTCGCTCTACGTCGGCCGGCTGATGGCGCTGATGTTCCCGTCGGTCCTGCTGATCACCAACGTGACCATCGTGGTCATTATCTGGTTCGGTGGACATCTCATCGAGGACGGGAGCGTTCAGATCGGCGCCCTGACCGCGATGATCGCCTACGTCACCCAGATCCTGATGGCCGTCATGATGGCGTCGTTCCTGGCGATGATGGCGCCGCGGGCGGCGGTGTGCGCCGAACGGATCTACGAGGTGCTGGAGACCGAATCGTCGGTGGTTCCGCGGGCCGACCCGACACCGATGCGCGCGCATGCCGGGTTTGTCGAATTGCGCTCGGCGCGTTTTCAATATCCGGGCGCCGACGAACCGGTTCTACGCGACATCACTTTCACCGCGCGGCCGGGAACGACCACCGCCATCGTCGGATCGACGGGTTCGGGTAAGACCACGTTGCTGTCACTGGTGCCGCGCCTGATCGATGTCACCGACGGCGCGGTGTTCGTCGGCGGCACCGACATCCGCGACCTCGACCCAGCGGTGCTGCGGGCGGAAATCGGATTGGTCCCGCAGCGGCCCTATCTGTTCTCCGGGACCGTCGCGTCCAACCTGCGGTACGGCAAGGAGGACGCAACAGAGGAAGAGATGTGGGAAGCGTTGACCGTCGCCCAGGCAGCCGATTTCGTCCGGGACATGCCCGATCAACTCGAGACCAAGGTCGCCCAGGGCGGCACCACGGTGTCCGGCGGTCAGCGGCAGCGGCTGGCGATCGCCCGCGCGCTGATCCGAAAACCCAAGATCTATCTCTTCGACGACTCGTTCTCCGCACTCGACCTCAGCACCGATGCGCGCCTGCGGGCGGCTCTGCGTCCGGCAACCCGTGAGGCCTGCGTTCTCATCGTGGCGCAGCGGATCACCACGATCGCCGACGCCGATCAGATCGTCGTCCTCGATTGTGGGGCGGTCGTGGGGATCGGCACGCACGACGAATTGATCGAGACCTGCCCGACCTACGCGGAGATCGTGCAATCGCAGCTGTCCGTGGAGGGACGGGCATGACGCGGCCGGGAGGTGGCGGCGGACCGTCGATGGGCGCCGTACCGGTGGAGAAGCCCAAGTCCTTCGGCCCGTCCGTCAAGAGGGTGCTGCGCATGCTGGTCGCGCGCCGGCTGGCGGTGGGTGTGATGGCGCTCTTCGCGGTCACCTCGGTGGTCCTGACCGCCGTCGGGCCGTTGTTGCTCGGGCATGCCACCGACCTGATCTTCGCCGGGGTCATCGGCGACCAGTTGCCTGCAGGCCAGAGCAAGGCGCAGGCGGTCGCGACGCTCCGGGAGCGAGGCGACGACACATTTGCCGACATGGTGTCGTCGATGGATCTCGTACCGGGCGTGGGCATCGACTTCGGTGACGTCGCTCGGGTCCTGATCCTGGTTCTTGTCCTGTATTTCGTGTCCGCGGTGTTGAGCTGGCTGATGGGCCGAGTGCTCAACGTGCTCACCCAGCGCACGGTGAGGGAGCTGCGCGCCGAAGTGGAGGCGAAGATCCACCGGCTGCCGTTGCGATACTTTGACGGCAATCAGCGTGGAGACATGTTGAGTCGGGTGACCAACGACCTCGACAACGTCTCGCAGAGCTTGCAGCAGACGATCGCCCAGGTGCTCAACTCCGTTCTGACGGTCCTCGCGATCCTGGTGATGATGGTCTGGATCTCGCCGCTGCTCTCGCTCATCGCGATCGTCACGATTCCCTTGGCGGTCGTGGTCACCGCGATGGTGGCCAAAAGGTCCAAACCGCACTTCATGGCGCAGTGGTCCAACACCGGCCGGCTCAACGGTCAGGTGGAAGAGGCCTTCTCGGGCCACGAACTGATCAAGGCGTTCGGTCGGCAGGACGATGTCGAGCGGCGGTTCGACGATCGCAACGAAAAGTTGTACAGCGCCAGCTGGAAAGCGCAGTTCGTCTCCGGAATCATCATGCCCGCCATCATGTTCCTCGGAAACCTCAACTACGTGGCCATCGCCGTCGTCGGTGGGCTGCGGGTGGCAGCGGGTTCGCTGAGTCTGGGCGATGTGCAGGCATTCATCCAGTACTCGCGGCAATTCACCCAGCCGCTGACCCAGATCGGGTCGATGGTCAACCTGATGCAGAGTGGGGTGGCCTCCGCCGAGCGGATCTTCGACATCCTCGATGCCGAAGAACAGAGCCCGGATCCGGTGATGCCCGAGTCGCCGGCGACCAGCAAGGGGCTCATCACTTTTGACGACGTGTCATTCCGATACGTGCCCGATCGCCCACTGATCGAAAACCTGTCGCTGGTGGCCAAACCCGGACACATGGTGGCCATCGTCGGTCCGACGGGTGCAGGCAAGACCACCCTGGTGAACCTGATCATGCGCTTCTATGACGTGGATTCCGGGACGATCAAACTCGACGGTGTGGACACCTCGCACATGACCCGTGACGATCTGCGTGAGCGGACCGGCATGGTTCTGCAGGACTCGTGGTTGTTCGGCGGATCCATCCGCGACAACATCGCCTACGGTGATCCGGACGCCGACGACGAGGCGATCATGGAGGCCGCCCACGTCAGCCACGTCGATCACTTCGTGCGGGTTCTGCCCCAGGGATACGACACCGTCATCGATGAAGAGGGTGGCGGCGTCAGCGCCGGCGAGAAGCAACTCATCACGATCGCCAGGGCGTTCCTGGCGAAGCCGACCTTGCTCATCCTCGATGAGGCAACCAGTTCCGTCGACACCCGCACCGAACTCCTGATCCAAAAGGCGATGGCCGCACTTCGATCCGACCGCACGAGCTTTGTCATCGCCCACCGGTTGTCGACGGTGCGGGATGCCGACACGATCCTGGTGATGGAGCAGGGCCGGATCGTCGAGCAGGGTTCGCACGATGAACTCCTCGTTGCCCGCGGTGCCTACTACCGCTTGTACAACAGCCAGTTCACCGGCCCCATCGAGACCGACGAAGACGAGGCAGGCGAGTTCGAAACCCCGGAATTGTCGAAGAGCTGACCGCAGAAGCGTGACCCGCCGTCGCGCTGCTCGATGTCGCGATCATTCGATGTCCAGGGGAAATGAGTGGTGCTCGTGGGTCACCGTCCAGCGCCCGTTCTCTTTGCGCAACCCGACGGTGAGCCGTAGTCGCCGATGGGGATCCTCGACGAAATCTTGGGTCTGACCGCCCCGATGCCGAAAACTCATCGGTCTGCCGCGGCGTGATGGCGGTGGCTCATCAACCGGATGTGGGTGTCCACCCCAGCTTCGGGCCGAGGTGCACGGCCATGTCGGTGAGGATCTGCAGGTAGTCGGGATCGTCGAACGAGAACGGCAACGCAAAGGTTGTCTCCTGCGTTCTCTGGAATCCCGCATGGGAGAACAACACATCGGCGATCTCGTCCGAGGTGCCGACGATGTCAGGGGCGAAGAGCATTTTGCGCGGGCCTTGCGGGGACAGCGTCCGGTCGAAGCGGGCCGCGGCATAGGCCCGGTACCTCCGAATCTGCTCGGGTGTGGCCGAGTCGGTTGGGATCACCACCAAACCCTGTGACACCCGGGCTTTTTCGGGGCGTCGATGGTGTGCGCGGTAGGCATCGATGTGCTGCGCCTGAATGGTTGCGAAGTCCAGTGAGTCCGATCCTTCGGCGGTGACCACCGAACTGGTCAGATAGTTCAGACCCTGTTGCCCGGCCCAGATCGCCGACGACAACATCCCGCCGTACCAGAGTCGGTCGATCAATCCAGGGGAGTGAGGCTGGACGATGCGTGAGAACTCTTCTATCCCAACGGTTCCCTCGAAGTCGCTGACCGGGACACCTCGTATGTTGTCCATGAGCCTGCGGACCCGGTCTTTGCTGAAGTTCTCGATCGCGTGCGTCTCGGGGTAAAGGCTGGTCTTGAAGTTGTCGTAGCGCATCGGAGTACCGACGGAGACGCCGGGATTGAGTCGTCCGCCGGAGAGGATGTCGACCGTGGCGAGATCTTCGGCCAGGCGCAGGGGGTTCTCGAGACCGAGTGGGATGACAGCGGTGCCGAGATCGATTCGGCTGGTCCGCTGAGTGGCGGCAGCAAGGACCGCAACAGGTGACGAGATCCCGAACTGCAGATGACGATGCCGCAGCCAGACACTGTCGAATCCCAGGTCCTCGGCGAGCTCGATGATTCTCAGGGTCGACTCATGGCCGTCGGCCGGGTTGGCTGGATCGAATCGCCCGATCGTGAGAAATCCGAGTTTGTCCAGTGGTTCACCGGGTAGTGGCACCGTTACCGTCCTTCGAGTTGGGATGCTGCGGATGCAATGCCGGAAAGCAGCAAATCCTTGTCATCACGTGGGCGCTCTGCTTTCATTACGCAACCAGCGGTATCGTAATCTGCGTCACATTTTTGGTGAGGCGCGCAAGCTTCCGGAGGGAAATCGGTGGCAGCTGAACAACCACTTGCTGACATGAAGTTGACGCGTTCCAGTAGGGACGCGGCCACACTTCCCCGGCGGCTCGCCGCCTGGTTGTCGACGGTCCTGCCCGATGGGGTCACACCCTCGGTTGCCGTCGACAGTGGCATAAACAGCAACGGGATGTCCTCGGAGACAATTGTGCTCACCGCCACCTGGGACGAGGGGGGTGAAACGACATCACGCCGGTACGTGGCACGTGTGACCCCGGCCGACGAGGATGTACCTGTCTTTCCCGAGTATCGGCTCGACCACCAATTCGAGGTCATGCGCCTGGTGGGGGAGCTGACCGACATCCCGGTACCGCAGGTGCGCTGGATGGAACCCACCGGCGACGTCCTGGGCACACCGTTCTTTCTGATGGACCACGTCGACGGGACCGTTCCACCTGATGTGATGCCATATACATTCGGAGACAACTGGTTCCATGACGCCTCGGCACTGCAGCAGCGAGCCGTGCAAGATGCCACGGTGGCCGTCATCGCCAAATTGCACTCGATACCGGACGCAGAAAACACATTCGGCTTTCTCGATGAGGGAACTGCAGGTGACAGCGCCCTGCGGCGCAACGTCAACTGGTGCAGATCCTGGTATGAGTTCGCTGCCCGTGACCTCGGCAGATCGCCGCTGCTGGACCGGGCATTCGACTGGCTCGAAGAGCACTGGCCCACGGACGCCGAGGCGGCGCAGCCGGTCCTGCTGTGGGGTGACGCGCGATTGGGCAACACGCTATATCGCGACTTCGCACCGGTGGCGGTACTCGACTGGGAGATGACGACCGTCGGTCCGCGTGAGCTCGACATCGCGTGGATGATTTTTGCACACAACGTATTTCAGCACATTGCCACCACGCTGGGACTTCCCGGGATGCCGGATACCTTGACCGAACATGATGTGGTCTCCACGTACACAGAACTGACCGGCGTGGCTGTTGGCGACCTCGACTGGTTCTACGCGTACGCCGCAGTGATCTGGGGTTGTGTATTCATGCGAACCGGGGCCCGGCAGGTGCACTTCGGCGAAATCGAGATGCCCGACGAGGTGGATGGACTGTTCCATCATCGGGCGCTCCTCGAACAACTCATCGGTACCGGCAAAGGGGAAGCACAGTGATCGAACCGCTCGACGAGTACCCCATTCATCAAACGCCGCTACCCATCGGACTCGTCGACTCGAGTGATCGAAACTTCTACGACCGCAGCTACTTTAATGCCCACGACCGCACCGGCGACATATTTGTGATCACCGGTGCGGGCTATTACCCGAATCTGGGCACCAAGGATGCTTTTGTGTTAGTGCGGCGAGGTGACGTGCAGACCGCGGTTCACCTCGGTGACGCCATCGACTCCGACCGACTCAACCAGCACGTCAACGGTTATCGGATCGAGGTGGTCGAACCGCTGCGGACCCTGCGTCTGATCCTCGAACCCACCGAGGGCATCGCCATGGACATGACGTGGCAGGGCTCGTTCGACGTCCTGCAGGAACAACCGCACATCATGCGCACCGGCAGCCGAATCACTTTGCAGGCGCAACGGTTTGCCCAGGTGGGTACATGGAGTGGCACATTGTCGATCGACGGCACCGACATCGCCGTCGATCCGTCGACGTGGGTGGGCACTCGCGATCGGTCCTGGGGTATCCGTCCGGTCGGAGAGCCCGAACCGGCGGGCCGGCCTGCTGATCCGCCATTTGAGGGCATGTGGTGGCTGTACGTTCCGATGCGCTTCGACGACTTCGCGGTCATTCTGATCATCCAGGAAGATCCGACCGGATTCCGGACCCTCAACGATTGCACCCGGGTGTGGTCCGACGGCCGCACCGAACAACTCGGCTGGCCGCGGGTGGCGATCCGATACGCCTCCGGCACCCGGATCCCGATCGGGGCAACCATCGAATGCACCACGCCCGACGGATCCCCGCTGGTACTCGAGATCGAATCCCGGCTGGCGGTACCGATACATGTCGGCGGTGGATACGGCGGTGACCCCGACTGGATTCACGGCAGCTGGCACGGAGAGAAGTTCGTCGAACGGGTCAGCTACGACATCACCGACGCCGCGGTTGCCGGCCGGATGATGTTCGGAGTCATCGACCATGTCGGAAGGGCGGTCTGTACCGGTCCCGGCGCTGACGGCGTGGAGGGATTCGGGCTGTTCGAACATGGTGCGCTGGGGCGGCACGATCCCTCGGGGTTCACCGACTGGCTGACCCTGGCGCCCTGATCATCTCGCTGTGCAGGTTGGCGCTGTTCACCGTAGTGGAGGCGAACCGGCGTTGATCCGTTTGCCGATCGCCGTGAGTTGGCGGAGCTGAGCGCGACTGAGTCGATCGATGACCAGGGATCGAACGTTGGCGGCGTACCCGGGAGCGGTTTCGACCACTTTGTCCCAACCTGCTTCCGTCAGAACGGCATTGGTGAATCGACCGTCGTCCGGGCAGGGAAACCGCCTGACCCATTCGCGCTTTTCCAGGCGGGTGACCACGTGGGACAAACGGGACAGTGAGCCATAGGACATCTCGGCCAGTGTGCTCATGCGAAGTGTGCGATCGGGGGCCTCGGACAAGGCCGCGAGCACCTCGTACTCGAAGTGGGTGAGCTGAGCGTCGCGCAGCAGCTGTGCATCGAGCGCGTGAGGCAGGCGCGCCAACGCGGTCGCCACCTGGATCCAGGCGTCCATTTCTTCGTCGTCGAGCCACTTCGGCTCCGGCCCGCTCTGCATTGTCGAAGTGTATTACGACTGGGAGCTCCTGCCGCATTACTTGACGCATCAAGTTGAATTTACGTACTATTTACTTGATACATCAAGTCAACTTCGCACATTAAGGCAGTTCAGAGAATGAATAACCCCATCATTCGTAGCGTAGGCATCCTCGTTGCGCGCATCGGTCTCGGCATCGTCTTCTTGGCGCATGGACTTCAGAAGTTCCAGCAGAACGGATGGGCCGGACCGAAAGCCGGCTTCGAGATGATGGATGTGCCGCTGGCCCCGGTGTCGGCCTTCCTGGTCACCTGGCTCGAGATCCTCGGTGGCATCGCCCTGATTGCCGGCGTCCTGACCCCGATCGTCGGTGCTCTGCTGTTCCTCGACATGCTTGGCGCGCTTTTCATCACGCATATCGACAACGGCATCTGGGCGTCCGACGGCGGATACGAGCTGGTCTTGTCGCTCGGGATGGGCGCGCTGCTGCTCGCCGTCGTGGGTGCCGGAAAGTTCAGCGTCGATGCGGCCCTGGGTACGAAAGTGGGTTGGCTTGCCGCCGACAACAAGCGTTCGAACGATCTGGTCGGTGCCAACAGCTGACATCACCATTGAAATCGCCGCGGACCGGTGCGCTCACCAGCGCGCCGGTCCGCGGCGGATTGATGCGGTGGGTAGACGTCGGAGTGGGTAGCCTGTGCCGGTGGGGATTCTGACGCCGCTGGCGGTAAAGATTGGCGCGCTCTCGTGGATGCCGAAAATGCTTCCACTCATCGAGAAGACCGACGTGCGCCTGCAGCGCCTCACCAGGGGGCGAGTGAGTGTGCTCGACATCGCCGGACTTCCTAATATCGTTCTGCGGGTACCCGGACGCAAGACCGGAAACATCCGGTCGACACCTCTGCTCTGTGCCTTGAAGGACGACGGCTGGCTGATTGCCGGTTCATACTTCGGAAACCCGGAGATGCCCAGCTGGGTGCTCAACATCAGGGCCTGCGAGACGGCCGAGGTCGTGCATCGCGGAAAAACGTTGAAGGTCAACTGGCGGGAGATCACCGGACCCGAGCGTGACGAGGTCTGGAAGATCCTGCTCGACACCTGGCCGAACTTTGCGATCTACGAAGAGCGGACCGATCGATTGATCCCGGTGTTCTTCCTGAGTAAGGTGACCGCCGACTCTTAGGTCAGTGGGCAGGGGCGATCGCAGTGGACATCAACGAGGTGGCCGACGAGCTGTACGGTCTGGAACCGGCCGATTTTGTCGAGACCCGCACGGCCCGGGCCAAAGAAGCACGCGCCGCGGGGGATAAGGCGCTCGCCAACAAGATCGCCGGCCTGCGACGGCCGACCACCGTCGCGTGGATGGTCAACATCCTGTCCCGAGAGAACTCCGATGACATCGAGAATCTGCTCGACCTCGGTGAGGCGATGCGCGACGCTCAGCGCCACCTGGCCGGCGACGAACTGCGGACTCTGACGACCCAGCGCCAGCAGGTGGTTCGCGCATTGGCCAGGCAAGCCGGTGCACTGGCCGCAGGCAATGGGCATCAGGCGAGTGAGACCGCGCTCCGGGAGGTCGGTCAGTCCTTGCATGCGGCCCTGGCCGATCCCGAGATCGGAGAACTGGTCCGGGCCGGTCGATTGCTCTCCGCGGTCAGTTACAGCGGAATGGGTCCGGCCGGACTGACATTGGTTGGCGGAAGCGAACGCAAGCGCACGTCCACGCGCGCGCCCCGTGATGAGGCATCGGACGACGCCGTCAAGGCGACTCGGGCGCAGCTTGCCGAGGCGGAGGAAGCCGAGCGCACCGCGGTGTCGACGACCCGAGAAGCAAAAAAGGAGGTCGCCCTGGCCGAGTCAGCCGTCGAAGACGCGTCGGTTCGGGTGGAGGAACTGCGCGGGCAACTGACGCAGGCTGAGCAAGAACTTCAATTCGCCCGCCGCGCCGAACGGGTCGCAACCGAACATGCCGCGGAGTCGGAGCAGGAGACGAAGCAGGCCCGCGAACGAGTGGTGCAGTTCCGCGAGCGACTCGAATCGCTCGCGGCAGACCCCGATGGGAGCGGCCGGCCGCCGCGTTGAACCATAGGACTGTCGAATATGTTCTGCCGCTGGTCAGTTGGGCTCGCCGATGTCGATGCGGTGTGCCCGACGCTCGAGCCACTGAGCAAGCACACTTGACCCGACGCCGTGTATCACCACGCTGGCCATCACCGTGACCGTCATCGCATACAGGGTGTCGTCGGCGATCGTGCCGTCCAGCGCATTGAACGCCAGGAGCCCGAAAACGATCGACGCCGTACCGCGTGGGCCGAGCATTCCGATCACCAGTCGGTCGACGCGGCTCAGATCGGTGCCCATCAGCGACAGATACACCGGTCCGATACGCAGGACGGTCAGCGCAGCGATGCCGAGAATGATGATCTGCCAGACGAATCCGAACTCGAACACCAGGACCGACGCGCAGCCGAACACGAACCACATGGTGAGCGCAGCGAGCGCACCCACGTCGTCGACCAGGCTGAGTTCTTCGTCGCGGGGTCCGTCCCTACGTGCCGCTTTGTAGGCGATACCGCAGATGAACGCGGCCACAAAGCCATTGCCGTCCACTTGCTGTGCGCAACCGTAGGCGAAGAGCGGAAAGATGACGAGACTGATCCGGATCGACTGCTCGGTGGCGAACCCTCGTCTCAAGGACTGGTTGGTCAACCAGGCGGCGACGATGCCGACAGCGGCGCCGACAACAACCGCCGACAGCGCCGCGGGCAGCGCGGTCTCGAGTGCATCAGCCGGAGACTGTGCGTGCGAGTGGTCACCGGCAAGGGTGAGGGCAAAGATGAAGAGCGGCGCCACGATTCCGTCGTTGTAGCCACTCTCGACATTCAGGAGGTGACGTACCCGCGGTGAGATGCGTTGGTCACGGACGATTGATGACGCGGGAGCCAGGTCGATCGGGATGATGATGCATGCGATGAGCAGAAGGACACCGATGGACAGACTCGGTAGCAGTGCAACACCCAACAGCATGGCCGCTGCGATCGACAACGGCATCGCGATGAGCAACAACCGAAACGAGATTCGGCGTTCGCCTGCGAAGTAGCCGCCCTTGACCTCGGAGGCGTCGACGAACAGCAGCACCGCCAGGATCAACTCGACAATTCGTTCGGCCACGACTGTGTCGAGTGCGTTGCCGATGTCGTTGTTTGTGGTCAGTCCGATGGTGATGCCGGCCATGACCATCAGGAATGGCCCGGAGATCCGGAATCGTGCCAAGCGGCCGGCGATCAGGGACCAGCTGACGATCACCAGCATGGCGATCAGAATCGACGTCATCCTGTTGTCAGCTGTTGGCCGAAGTCCCCGAACACCCGGTGATCGTATACGTGGCCGTGGCGCGCTGCGACCGGACGTGGCCGGTCGCAGCGCTCGGCATTTGTTGTGCCGGTGAGTTGTTGGGCGTTCAGCTCATGTACTCAGTTGCCGGCGAGTTTGCCGACGTTGCCCGGGCAGTAGATCGGGACCGCGATGTTGATCAAGGTGCGCGACTTCGAGTCGCTCAGACCGGTGTCGTCGGCGGTCAAGGTAATCGTGTCGTTCAGACTTGTCCCGTTTGTCAGTTCATCGCACACCGTCCGCGCGGCGGCGATCTGCTCATCGCTGTTACCGAATGTTGCGTCCTGAGATTTCAGGGCCTCGGTATACGTCTTGTCCTGGACGTTTCCGGCGGCAGTGGAAGCACTGTCGATGGCCCGCTCAGCGCTGCTACGCACCTGTTCGGTTGTATCCTGGACCTCTTCGCTGCTGCAGGCCGAAGCAAACAGCAAGCAGCTGACAAAGGAAACCAGTGCCACAAGCTTTTTCATATCGTCTCCGTTTCGTTGACGCTCATGGAAGAAACGATAAGCGATCAGTCGACGGGCTTGTCGATCCCGACCGAACTTGTCGGCGGGATCGGGTCTGAGGGTTCGGGGCCCGACTCGGGCGGGGCGTAGCCGATGGCGGGGCGGGCGAGGAGTTCGACCGCCAGTAGCGCGAGTACGGCGATCAGAATGGTCATGATGACGACCAGTCCCGACGGGTAGTCCCAGAAGACCAGGACGATGATCGCGATCGCAATGATCCCGATGCGTAGCGGCAACCGGAACTTCGCCGCGTACACCTCGGCCTGGTGCGGGACGCGGCCACTGCCGTTGCCGCGCGTAGCGTTCAGCGCCTTGCCGAACCCGCGCCGGATCGCCGCTGCCGAGGCGGATGCGCCGGTGAGGTAGCCGATCAAGGCGATCGCAATACCCAAGACGGCCACCGCACGCAGACTGGTGCGCAAGGGGACCACGAGGGTGTCGAGGAGGACCGCCGCAGCATCGCTGGACATGACGTCGGGTGGAACCGCGTCGAGGTAGACGGCGCGCCCGATGCTGATCGAAATGGCGAGCAGTGCCATCGCGATGGCAATCACCACGCCGACCAAGGAGAACGCGCGTCGTCGGGATCCGCTGGGCGCGGCCCAGATCGCGGCGGCGACGACGAGCAGGGTGACCCACGGCAAGATGGATGCGGCCTTGTCCAACGCGGAGACCGCACGCTGGGCCTTGACCAGGTCGGGGGACTGGAAGATCACAAAGGACTTGTTGATATCGGGGATGTTCGCGGCGAACGAGAATCCACGGTCGACCAGCGCGCCGCGGACGTTGTCGATGATCGGTTTCAGCTCGATGCTGACGGTGCCTTCATCGTCGATCTGTACGGCCTTGGCCGTGTCCCCGGTCAAGACCGCCACCAGATTCTCGTGGGCCCGCCGGTTGGCGGCGGTCCACAGGGTCTTGAATTGATCTGAGGCAAGTAGGCGCTGGACCGTTTCATCGATGAACGATCGTGCTTGCTGGGTGAGCACCGGGGCAAGACCGGTCACCGCGGGTGGAACGTTGGGAGCGTTCGCGGTCAGTGCGTTCAGAGCGTCGGTCGTGACCTGCTCGATGTTGGCGCGGGTCATGATCGCGTCGGTGATCTGCGCGGCCAATTCGTCGTGCAGAACGGTGTTTTCGGCCAGTGGCGCCACCGTTTGGATGTATCGGTCGGTGTCGAGTACCTCGGCGCGGGCGAACCGTGCGAGCACGGCTGAGTACGCCAGAATCGCCACCAGCACCAGAAGTATCGCGGCGGCGGTCCAGCGCAAGCCCCGGTGTCCGCGCCGGGCCGTCGCGACACCGGTTGGTGCGGTCGATGGCTCGGCGAGTTCGCGGCGCAACCTGAGAAGTTCGGCGCGCTCTGAATCGTCGAGCGGTTCGGTGGTATTCGAGTCCATGATCGCGCCTCGTATCGTTGGTGACTGCACGGTGGCGCACGCAGATCATGCGCCGATCATCGACGCGCCGGCCATCAGCGTAAACCGACCAGCCTTTGCCGGAGTGCGTCACGATGGAAGTTCACCCGTGGAAGGTGAGAACGATTGTGGGCAAGGCAGTGAACACATGAATGACGACCGTGACCGCGACTCGGCAGGGCGCGCGCGGCAAGCGCGTCCGCGCGATGCACTTGGCCGGCCACTGGCCTACGGCGCTGCCGGTGTGGAACCGGTGTCGGAGGAGCCGATGCCGCCGGCAGATACCATCGCCGTGGCCACCGCACTACTCGAACAGGGACGTCCGTTCTCGGCACATGAGGTGTACGAGGTCCGATGGAAGACGGGCCCCGATGCCGAAAACGACCTGTGGCAGGGGCTCGCGCAAATCTGTGTGGCGCTGACCCATCAGGCCAGAGGTAACCACCGCGGAGCGATGCGACTACTCGAACGGGCGATCGCGCGGTTGTCGGCGTACGCGGACACCTCCGGACCGACGTACGGCCTCGACCTCGACGATGTGATCAGCGGTGCACGGCAGGAGATCGTCGGGACGCAGTGATCTGAAATCTCGGTGTGCCCTGCAGAGTTTTGCCCAGGTTTGCCCGCAATGTTGTCGCGGAGTCGAGCAGGTAGTTCTGCCGGACCTTCCAGGGGCTGCGGTCGCCCTGGCGGGGGAACGCATCGATCGACCGCTGGACGTAGCCCGATGCCAGGTCGAGCAGGGGGAGTTCCTTGAGTGAGGGGTCGCGTTTGGGGACCACCGCGGCGAAGTTGTTGCGGTCCATGAAGTTCAGGACCTTGCAGACCAGTCGCGACGTCAGGTCGGCGCGCAAGGTCCACGATGCGTTGGTGTACCCGATGCAGATGGCGAAGTTGGGTACGCCGGTGATCATCGCGCCCTGCCAGACGAATTGCTTCGACAGTTCGACCTCCTCGCCGTCGACGCGGAGTTCAAGACCACCGAAAGCCAGGAGTTCGAGGCCGGTGGCTGTGACGATCACATCGGCGGGCAGAAACCGGCCGGACTCGAGGCGGATGCCTTCGGGCAGAACCGAATCGATGCGGTCGGTGACGATCTCGGCGTCGCCCTTCTTCATCGCCTTGAACAGATCCGCGTTGGGGATGGCGCACAGGCGCTGATCCCACGGGTCATACGACGGAGTCAGGTGCTCGGCCACCACCGCGGCATCGCCGAGGATCTTGGTACTGAGCTTGGTCAGCAGTGCGCGGGCAGCTTGTGGTCGCCGCTGGCAGAACTGATAGACACCGATGGCGAACAGGATGTTCTTGGTGCGGATCAGTCGGTGGGCAACGCGCGGGGGCAGGACGGCCCGGAGCTTGTCGGCGATCTTGTCGCGGCTGGGCACCGCGCTGATCCAGGTCGGTGAGCGCTGCAGCATCGTCACGTGGGCGGCAGTCGGGGTCATCGAGGGGACGAGGGTCACCGCGGTGGCTCCGCTGCCGATGATGACGACCTGCTTGTCGGCGTAGTCGAGATCTTCGGGCCAGAACTGCGGGTGGACAACGGTTCCGGAGAAAGTGTCGAGACCGGGAATGTCCGGTGAGTAGCCCTTGTCGTAGTTGTAGTAACCGGCGCAGGAGTACAGGAACCGGCAGCGCAGGGTCTGCTCGACGACGGCACCGACCGCGTTGGTCTCGTGTGTGGTCAGCGTCCACAGCGCGTCGGCGGTCGAAAAGTCGGCGGCCACGATCTTTGTGCGGTAACGAATCTTGTCGTCGATCCCGAACTCGTCAGCCGTCTCCTGGATATATCGCAGGATCGAGCTTCCGTCGGCGATCGATTTCGCATCGCGCCACGGGCGGAATTGGTATCCGAGGGTGAACATGTCGGAGTCCGAACGCACGCCCGGATACCGGAACAGGTCCCAGGTGCCGCCCATGACATCGCGTGCTTCGAGGATCGCGTACGACAATCCGGGGCATTCGGTCTGCAGGCGATACGCCGCACCGATCCCGGACAGCCCCGCTCCCATGATCACCACGTCGAGATCCGCTTCTGGCGCGGCTGTAGTGGAATCGCCATTTCGTGAGATCGACATGTATCCAGTCTCCGTACTACCGACATGCGGTACTTGATTCTGTGCGACAACTATTTGATCATGGACGACATGTCCGTGATCCGATCGGCCGGTCTGCGAGGCTTTCGGGCTCTGGCTGCCGAACTCGGCGGCGACGCCGAACAGATCGCACGACTCGCCGGGCTCCCGCCTGCGGCCCTCGACAGCGACGACTTGTTGGTTTCGGACCTCGCGATGGCCCGCACTCTCGAGATCGCAGCTCAGCAGTTGGCCTGTCCCGATCTCGGCCTCCGGCTGGCCGCGCGGCAGGATCTGGGAATGCTCGGACCGCTGGCGCTGGCGATCGTGAACTCGTCGACGCTGGCAGACGCTCTCGAATGCACGTCGAGGTACCTATTCGTGCACGCCCAGTCGCTGAGTCTGGCGCTCGAGACCGATCCCTACGGAGTCGCCGGGGTGGTCGCGCTGCGATACGGGCCCGGCGCCGGGGTCGAGACGACCATTCAGGGCACCGACCTCGGGCTCGGCTTCCTTCATCGCTCGATCGAGCGACTGCTCGGTGGCAGCTATGGGCTTCGGACGGTGGAACTGCCTTATCAGCCCCTTGCGCCACTCGCTCGCTACGAGGACTTCTTCGGAGTGCCGGTCCGGACCAACCGGCAGTCGGCGATGCTGCGTGTGCCCCGCAGCATCGCATCTCGGCCACTTGCCGGAGCCGACGAGAACCTGCGGATGTTGTCGCGGGCGTTCCTTGCAGAGCAGGTCTCCGATGCCGGCGCGGCCACGGCCCCGCGGGTGCGGGCGGCGGTGCAACAGGTCCTGGGGACCGCGCCACCCGAGATCGGTTCTGTGGCAGGGCTACTCGCAACACATCCGCGAACGTTGCAGCGTCGGTTGGCCGCTGAGGGCACGTCGTTCTCCGCGATACTCGATTCGGTGCGCCGCACAGAGGCGCGCCGGTACCTCACCACCACCGACATGCCCATGGGGCAGTTGGCCGCCATGATCGGGTTGACCGAGCAGGCAACATTCACCCGCTGCGCTCAGAGATGGTGGGGGAGTACGCCCACCGGTGTCAGGAAGGCCGGCCTTCGGCAGTCGGATCCGTCAGGGCCGCCTTCGCCCGCTTGGCCAGATCGACCGTCGCCATCCGCAGATCGGCTGCTGCGGTGATCGGTGTGGAGTAACCGACCCGCGTGTACGCGATTCCGCGAGGTGTGACCACCCGGAGATCGAGACCGTAGCGGTCGGCGCCGGTGCAGGTGGCCTCGGTGGTGTCGGGGAATCCACCGAGTCCCTGCGCCATCTCGACGAGGGAACCGGCGTGGTCGTTGTTGAGATGTTCGATGGCGCGCGCGGAACCCGGGGTCACCGGATCGGGTGTCGCAGCCAGATAGGCCTGTGCAGTCGCCGAATCCATCCGCCCGTAACCGCCGACCCACCGAACGCGCTCGACCCGCAGAATCCAGAGTGCGAAATCGCTGTAGTCCACGTAGTACTTCGCGGCGGGAACCGCGGCCAGGTGCGCTTCGCGAGCGGCGGCGAACTCGTCACCGGTCGGTCGTTCGACGTGGCCGGCCAGGGTGATCCGCGCGCTCGCCAACGGATCGGACACAGCGTTGGGCGCGACGATCGCGATACTCGCCCGCGGGTTGCCTGCCAGGTTCCGGCCGTGCTCGGCCATATTCGACACGCACAGGACGGGCGCACCACCGAGTAGTCCGTAGGTGATAAATGACGCCCAGGGGTCACCCTCGGCGGTCAGACTGGCGAGCGTGCCGGCATTCGTAGAAGCGGCAATCGTCTGGGCCTCTTCAGCAGCCGACGGACGCGTCGAGTCGGCAACCTCGGTCAAGGGTGCTGGAACGGAGGGAGCATCGCCGGGATCGCCGTGATCGAGAGTCATGTGCGAATCCTACGTGTCGAACGCGTGGCCACATGGGCGCTCGAGTCGCGGGTGGTAGGAATGATCGATGAGCTCAGAGCAGGCGCGTCGGTCGCTGTCATCGGCCATCGTCGTTACGACCGAGGACGTCGATGCGAGCCGGCGGGCCTATGAGCGACTGCTGGGAATCGACGAAGGCGCGCCGTTGACGGTCGACAACGCATTGATCGAATTGTGTGTCGGCAGTTCAGAGACGACACCACATCGGGCATTGTTCGGCACCGCTGATTTCGCTGCGACCACCCGCTTGCTTCGCAGGCGCGGGCTGGCGCTCACCGAGACCGCCCCGGGACGAGCCGAGGCCGACGGCGAATCATCCGTCGGCGTGATCGAGGCCGCACAGCTTGCACCGACGGCTGGTTCGGAGCTGACCGCCGTCGACCACCTCGTGTTCAATGCCGCGAGTCGTGACGGCGCCGTGGCGCTGTTCGGTGCGACCCTCGGCATGGATTTCCGGCTGGAGCAGTCGATCCACGAAAAGATCCACCAGCTGTTCTTCCGCGCCCCGAAGATGGTCGTGGAGGTTGTTGTCGGACAAGGTGATCCGGGTTCGGCGACGACGGCCGCCTCGACGACCCTGTGGGGTATCGCATGGCGATCGACCGACATCGATCTGACTCATCGCCGTCTTGTTGCCGCCGATGTGGAGGTCAGTGAGATGCGTACCGGCCGCAAACCCGGCACCCAGGTGTTCTCGGTGCGCGACCGCGCGCTGGGATTGCCGACCCTGGTCATCGACTGACCCGCAAACGCTCCACAAATACAAAGACGCTCCACAAATATGTGGAGCGTCTTCGTAGAGGTGGAGCGTTTGCGGACTGGTTACAGCGACAGGACCGACGCGGCAGCCGTTCCGGGCGCGCCGTACACCTGGGCGTAGCCGACCTTCGGGTTGCCGGGCACCTGACGGTCGCCGGCCTGTCCGCGAAGCTGGAGAACCAGTTCGTGGACCTGACGGATACCGGAAGCACCGATGGGCTCACCGTTGGCGATCAGGCCGCCGTCGGTGTTGACCGGCATCGAACCACCGATTTCGGTGGCGCCCTCGGCAATCAGCTTCTCCTGATCACCATCGGCACAGAAGCCGTTCTCTGCCATGTGGATGACCTCGGCTCCGGCGTCGGTGTCCTGCAACTGCATGACGTCGACGTCTTCGGGTCCGATGCCGGCCATCTCGTAGGCGGCCTTGGACGCGTACACGGTCGGCGACACATCCTCATCAACCGCGGCCCAGGTGGCGTGCACCTCGTACGCACCGTAAGTACGGGTGCGGATTGCGGTGGACTTGAGGAACACCGGCTTCTGGGTGAATCGCGCAGCAAGATCGCCGCGGCACATGATGACGGCAGCGGCGCCCTCGTCGGGTGCGCAGAACATGTAGTGCGTCAACGGGTAGTTGAGCATCTGGGCGCCGAGGATCTCTTCCTCGCTGATCGGCTTGCGGCGGAAGGCCTTTGGATTGAGCCCACCGTTGCGGTAGTTCTTGGCCGCAACCTTTGCCAGGGTCTCGACGGAGATGTCGTGATCGCGGATGTACCGGCTGATCTTCATCCCGAAGAACTGGGTGGTGACGAACTGGCCGTTTTCGGCGTACCAGGCGGGCAGTCCGAGCATTGCGGGATCTGCGGTGAAGGCTCCGCGGGGGTGCTTGTCGGTGCCGACGGCGATACCGATGTCGTACTTGCCCGAGCGGATTCCGTCAGCGGTCTGCTCGATCGCGCTGGCTGAGGTGGCGCAGGCGTTGAACACGTTGGTGAAGGGGATGCCGGTCAGGCCAACGAGCCTGGTGACCGCGTCAGTGTTGTCGACCTCGTAACTACCGCCGATGCCGAACTGGATGTCTTTCCACTCTGCGCCGGCATCAGCCAGTGCGAGTTGGATTGCGTCGGCAGCCATTTCGATGGCTGACTTGGCGCCGAATCGGCCAAATGGGTGCAAACCCACGCCGATGATCGCAACGTCGTTCATATTCGCCTCTCCTCGCTCAGCTGTTCTCTGCCACCGGCGCAAACGCCCAGGTGATGATCTCGGTGCCGTCTTCTTCGGTGTAGAAGGGGATGAAGGTGAGTTCGACGTCCGTGATGGCCGCCAGCTTCTCCGGATCCGCTTCGGTCAGACGTGCTTCGACGCGAACCACGTCGTCGAGCTGGATGAGACCGACACCGAAGGTTTCGAACGTCGCTGCCGTCTCGCCACCGGCGTACGGAAGCTTCGGTACAAATCCCTGGGTGGTGAAGGCGATCAGTTTGCCGCGCCGGGGCAATAGGAGATCCGACATGTCCGGGCCGCTGCAGCGCGGGCAACGATTCTGGCGCGGCCAGGTCGTCGCACTGCAGGCATCGCATTTGCTGCCGATGAGCTGCGGATTTTCCGCAGGCCAAGTTGAAACGTCGGGCGCGAGCGCCTTCGTCATGAGCCGTCCTCCATGGTCTGGGGCCCCACCTGAGTCCGGAGGGACCGGGGCTATCCATTCACACTATACGGAAATGACATTCTCGTCTACGAAAGTGCGATGCTCCGCGTGTCGGGCTGGGCCGGTGCTCAGTCCGATGGGACACCCTGCCTCAGGGTGATCCACCAGGCGCTGTGCGTGAGAATAAAATTGTCTTTGTCTGCAATTCGAATTCTCAAACGGTGAACCCAGATATGTTCCGCTCGTACTTCTTCGACTACGTAAGGAACCTGAGTTGTCTCGAATTCTCGCCGGTGCGCATCGCCGGAATGCTGGACTCGCCGTCACCCTCACAGTGGCAGGTTCGCTCCTGCTGTTCAGTTCGCCGGTTGCGCTCGCAGCCCCGGTCGCTGATCCGGTCGGTGGGCTCGGCTTCGGCTCATCGGAATCGCCATCGATCCCGGCGACCCCAGTCCTGACCTCCGTCGACAATTTCCGTGACATTGCGGGATCTGTTGCCGGTTACCAGGGCATCGGGGGGCTCGATCTCAATCGTGGCACCATCTATCGTTCGAATGCGTTGCTTGCCAACGACATCGATTTGGCGACGCTCAACACGCTCGGCATCACCAGGGTCTATGACCTGCGGACGGCTCCGGAAATCGAGGGCAAAGCGGACCGCCTGCCAGACGGGGCGACCCGGACCTGGCTCCCGACCCTGGCCGGCGACATGCTGAGCCAGGTGAGCCAGCTGAAGACTCCTGCGGACTCGGTCGCCTTCATGGAGGACATGAATCGACGGTTCGTGACCGACGCCGAGGTGAGGAAGAGTTTCACCACGCTTTTCAACGATCTGGCATCTACGCGTGGTGCGCAGGTCATTCATTGCACCGCGGGCAAGGATCGCACCGGTTGGGCCACCGCTGTCCTCCAGAGCCTCGCGGGCGTCTCGCCGCAAACGATCATGTCGGACTACCTGCTGACGAACGAGTATTCGGCAGTCTCGATCGAGCGTCAGCTCGCTGGGGTCGGGGCCGCGCGCGGGCCCGAGGCAGTGGCGCTCTATTCGCCGCTCCTCCACGTGAATGAGAGCTACCTGCAAGCGGGACTGACACAATTGCAGGCCGACTACGGCTCGGTGTACAACTACCTGCTCTCCGGATTGGGCTTGAGTCCGCAGACAATTGCCGCTCTGCTCGCCAAGCTCATCGGCTGACCCGACCTGACTGAGGAGTGATGTGCCGGGGTGGCGCGGTGGACACCCCGGCACTGACCTGGGTATAGGCCTACCAGTGAACCCCGCCGAGCACGCGCGCCAGGATGAGCTGCTCGGATTCGCGTCGACCGGATTCCTCGCCGCGGGCAGCTGCTGAATCAGGGAAGACCTGATACGCCAGGTTCAGGATTCGGAATGCGAGCTTGGGCGTCAGCGTGTGGGCCAGCGCTCCGAGGTTGCCGATCTTTGTGTTGATCTCGTGTGGCTTGTCGACCAGTGCGGCGATGACCTTGTCCGCTGCCTGGCCCGGGCTGATCGTGGGGAACCGGTCGTAGATCTTTGTCGGCGCGATCATGGGTGTCCGGACCAGTGGCATGTGGATGCTGGTGAAGGAGATCCCGTCGCCGAAGAGTTCCGACGAGACCACGTTGGACCAGGAATCGAGGGCGGCTTTGGATGCGACATAGGCGCTGAATCGAGGCGGGTTCGTCTGAACTCCGATGGATGAGACGTTGACGATGTGACCGCGCCCCTGTTGACGCATCGTCGGCAGCAACCCGATGACCAACCTGATGGCACCGAAATAGTTGAGCTGCATGGTCCTTTCGAAGTCGTGGAAGCGGTCCTCGGACAATTTCAGCGACCGGCGAATCGATCTGCCCGCGTTGTTGACCACGAAGTCGATCCGCTCGAAATCCAGACTCAACTGTTTGGTGAGCGCGTCGATCGCGTCCAGATCCGATAGATCGCAGCCGTATGCGTGCGCGGTTCCGCCCTGACTTTCGATGAGATCTTTGGTGGCCTCGAGCTTTTCGATTCCGCGTGCGACAAGAATCGGGATGGCGCCCGCCTTGGCGACTTTGACCGCGGTGACCAGCCCGATACCCGACGATGCCCCGGTGATCACCACGGTCCGTCCGGCAAGGGCGTCGACCGTGCGGCGATCGGAGATGATCGAATCGTCGAGGAACTGCTCCCAGTAGGCCCACAACCCCGGTGCATAGGAGTCCAGGTCGGGCATTGTGATGCCCGAACCCTCCAGTGCGCTCACCGTCCGAGCCGAGGTGTACACCGCAGGGAAGGACACATGGGCCAACACTTCTGGCGGGATCCCGAGTCTTCCGACGGTCTCGCGCAACGCGAACTGAACCGCACCGAAGCGCATGGCGCTACCCAGCAGCTCTGCCGGTTGCAGTGCCTGCGGCAGGAGTTGGGTCGGGATGCGATCGGTGACCGACCTGTCGATGGGCAGAGCGAACTGAGGTGCCTTCGCCGCTGCGGCGAAGCTGTTGACCATACGCACGGTGTTCTGTGGCTTGGGATTCATCAGGTGGAAGGCCTGGCCGTCCAGGTCGGGTACATGCGCAAGGTGATCCATGGCGCGGGCAACGTAATCGACCGGTACGAGGTTGGTGTCTCCGAGGTCGATGGCGACGAGGGGAACGCCGGCAGACAACAGGTTACGAATCCGTTTGATCGCCGGGAAGAAGTAGTAGGGGCCGTCGATCTTGTCCATCTCACCTGTCTCGGAGTCCCCGACCACGATGGACGGCCGGTAGACCCGCCACGGAACAGTCGACTCTTCGCGGACCATCCGCTCCGACTCGAACTTGGTGCGGTGATACGGGGACGGCAGCCCCTGACCCTCGTCGAACATCGTCTCGTCGAAGACGCCTCTGTGGTCACCGGATGCCGCGACCGATGAAACATGGTGGAAGCAAGAGGCTTCGAGTGCTCCGGCCAACGCCAGTGCCGCCCGGGTGCCGCCGACGTTGAACAGTTCATTGGCCTCGTCCGAGGCAGTCATGTCGTAGATCGCGGCGAGATGAAAGAAGTGATCGATCGTGCCCCGGTGTTCATCGATCCAGTCGGCATCGACACCGAGTAGATCCTCTTGGAGGTCGCCGACCACCGGGATCACCCGGTCGGTGTTCCAGATCCGGATCTGCCGGTCGAGTGAGGCCCGCGATCGGTTACGTACCAGGACGAAGATCGGCCCGACACGGTTGTCGAGGAGTTGCCCGACAAGATGCCGACCGATGAACCCGGTTGCGCCGGTGACGAAGTAGGCCACGGGACCAGCGTAAGTCCACAAATGACACACGTCCCCGGGTTGCGAATACGCGAACCCGGGGACGTGTGTGGAAATGCTTTGGTCGTGACTACTGCGCGAGTTGCGGTGCCAGTTGCTCGACGACGTAGGGGATGGTGAGCACGGACGGGACCGACATCGCGCCGCCGAGAACCTGGTCCACCCATATGACCCCGCCGCGCTTGACGACGTCGAGGTTCATGAACGCGGCATTCTGCTTGAGCTTGTCGTTGGATCCCTGCCAGTCCACGACGACGATCTTGTCGAGCGAGTTCAGCAGGTTCAGGTTCTCCGTAGAGATCGAACCGTAGAAACCGCTGGTGATCGTCGGCAAGAGTTCGGCCGGGAACGTCATGCCCAGTTCCGCCAGCGTTTGGCCACGTCCGTCGGTGTCACTGTAGATCGCGACGCCACCGTCGGTTCCGTTGGTGATCACCGCGCCCTTCTTGCCCACGATGGTGGGGTACTCGGTCTGGGCATCGGTGAAGACCTGCTCGGTCTCATCGATCAGCTTCTGAGTCGCCTCGGGCATCCCGACGGCCTTGCCGATCTGCGTTGCGGCAGCCTGCCACGGCACCTGCCAGTCCGGGTACTGGGCCTCACGCAGGATCGTCGGCGCGACCTTGCTCAGGGAGTCGTACTGCTCCTTGGTCACCGAGCTGTTCACGGCGACGATCAGATCGGGGTTCGTTGCCAGGATATTCGGGATCTCGGCACCGAGATTGGAACTGGCTTCGGCCAGCACGACCGGCGCGTTGTCGCCGATCAAATCCTCGTTCCAGGGCTCGGTCACGCGTTTGGCCTCAGGATCGCTGAACGGGGTCATCGTGGTCGGGACGATGCCAAGCGCCAGCAGGGTGTCGGCATCACCGACGCCCACCGAGGCAACGCGAGTGGGTTCTTTGTCGATGGTCACCGGACCGAAGTTCTGCTCGATGGTGACGGGGTACGCACCGGGCTCCGCGGAAACCGTTGCCGACGTGTCGTTGTCCTCGTCGGGTGAGGAGCACGCCGAGGCTCCGATGAGAGCGGCCACCGTCGCGGACGCGATGACAATCTTTGATACGGCGGAACGGCGGTTCTTCCAGTGCACTGGGGCTTCCTCACATAAATGGCTTAGGGCAGGCTCACCATACAGCGTTTGCCGGTTGGTAGGAAGAAGATGGTGCTTCCGGGTCGAATTGCGCACGTGCGGTGGCAGTATCGGGACGATGACCAGGAGTGCTTCGTATGTTCGGGTCGGCGGGGCCTATCTGATCGCGCTGGCGCTCGCCGGTGCCTGGCTCGGGTGGGGCCCGCGGACCGACGCCCTGTGGTTCGACACCTTGATTGCCGATGTGCTGGGAACCGTGGTGATCTTCGCCTTCAGCCGGTGGTACGGCAACTCGAGTTTCTACGACGCCTATTGGAGTGTGGTCCCGCCGCTGTTGCTGTTCTACTGGTGGTTTGCCGGCGGGCTCGGCATCGATCAGGTTCACTGCTGGCTTGTTTCGGTCGTGGTGGTCCTCTGGGCGATCCGGCTGACGGCGAACTGGGCTCACTCGTTTCCCGGCCTGCATCATGAGGATTGGCGGTACGGAATGCTCCGCGCCCGATCCGGCCGGTTCGGTTTTGTCACCGATCTGGTGGCGATCCACCTGATCCCGACCGCACAGGTTTTCCTCGGCATGATCCCGGTCTATGTCGCCGTGACCACCGGTGGCGACAACCTGTTGTGGCTCAGCGTGTTTGCGTGTGCGCTGGGGTTGGCCGCGGTCCTCCTCGAATGGGTGGCCGACGGTCAGATGCGTCGGTACGTCGGTAGCCGAAGTCCTGGTCAGATCATGGATCAGGGGGTGTGGAGCTGGTCGCGGCATCCGAACTACTTCGGAGAGTTCATCTTCTGGTGTGCGTTGGCGTTGTTCGGTGTTGCCGCTGCGCCCGCAGATGCGTGGTGGCTGTTCGTCGGTGCTGCCGCGATGCTTGCGATGTTCCTCGGGGCCAGTATCCCGATGATGGAGGAGCGCAGTCTGCAGCGCCGGCCCGGATACGAGGATGTGATCGATCGAGTATCCCGGTTTGTCCCACGGCCGCAACGAAAGGTGACGGTGTGAGCCGCAGGCGCGTGGTCATAGCCGGTTTGGGTGACAGCGGTGTCCTGGCCGCCATCCACCTCGCGGGGCGCTGCGACGTGGTGGGGATTTCGGTCAAACCCGGTCTCGTCAGTGGTCAGGAGTTGGGGTTGCGGCTCAGTCGTCCGGACTCGTGGTCCCGGGACTATCGGGTCGATTTCGACAGATTCCGGGGATTGGACGGGGTGCGAACCGTCCATGGAGCCCTGACCGGTGTCGACGTCGGAGCCCGGCACGTCACGATCACTGGCCCGGACGGGTCTGCGAGCGTCGAAAATTATGACGCCTTGGTGATTTCAACCGGCGTCGCCAACGGGTTCTGGCGGCGTCCCACGCTCCAGTCCAGCGCGGAGATCGACGACGATCTTCAGCAGGCGCACGACACCATCGCGCGGGCGCACTCGGTCATCGTCGTCGGTGGTGGTGCGGCCGCGGTCGGTTGCGCCGCAAATATCGCTGCTCGCTGGTCACATACCCGCGTCGATCTCTACTACCCGGGGCAGCATGCGTTGCCGCACCATCACCCCCGCACCTGGCGGCGCGTCAGGGACCGCCTGGACGACCTGGGAGTCCACCTGCATCCCGGGCACCGGGCTTTGGTGCCCAACGGATTTGAATGTGACCGGATCATCGACGACCCGGTTCGATGGTCGACGGGCCAATCACCTTCGGAGGCCGACGCCGTCGTGTGGGCGATAGGACGGACTCGTCCGAACACCGAATGGTTGCCCGATGAGTTCCTCGACGACGGCGGATTCGTGCGGGTCGACAATCGTCTGAGGGTCCCCGGATGCCCCGGGGTGTTCGCAGTTGGCGACGTCGCCGCCACCGACGCGCTTCGAACATCGGCGCGCAACAGGGCCGATCGTCTGGTCGCACACAACGTCCGGGCCCACTTCGAAGGCCGTCAACTCAAGTCTTACCGGCCGAAGGGGCATCGGTGGGGTTCGGTACTCGGGGCGCAAGCCGACGGCCTGGAGGTCTTTGCGCCGACGGGTCAGGCTTTTCGATTCCCGGCGTGGTCCATCGATCGGGTGTTGCAACCCTGGATCGTCCGGCGCGGGATCTATCACGGGGTGCGGGATCGCGCCGACGTTTGAAAAGCAGCCGACCCCGCAACATCGGTGAGATGTTGCGGGGTCGGGAGACTGCTGGTGGGGGCAGCGACGTTGGTGCCCGATCAGCTGTGGATCACGGCAATCCGGCAAGGAAGAACCGAAGGATTTCCATCGCCCACGGAGTCGAGTTGAGGAATGCGTCTATGGCGGCATCAATTGGTGAGTACAAAGAAATCCTTGCTCCTCCAGATATGTCCGCAGCCCTCGTGTGTGCACGAGGGCTGCGGAGCGAGTGTCAGTTGATTACAGTACTGGACCCTCTCCGACGGTGATGATCAGATTCGGCTGATACCGGTTCCGCAGGGGGATATCGTTCGGATCCGCGCTGGTCGTGGCCGGTGGTGTGAGCACCGATGACGCGACATGAGAGAGTGGCGAAGACAAATCACTGAGTTGTCGGGGCAGTTCGCCGCGCCGGGCGTGTCCTGATGAGGCCGGTCTGGGACGGGTAGGGAGTTTTGCATGGGTGAGACGACGACGGATGTCTGGGAAGCGATGTCGACCGCTCGCGCGATCCGGAGGTTCACCGACGAACCTGTCGACGACGCCACGCTGGCCCGCTGCCTGCAAGCCGCGTCCTGGGCACCCTCGGGTGCCAATGCGCAGGCCTGGCGGTTCGTGGTGTTGCGCTCTCCGGAGCAGCGAATTGTTGTCGGCAAGGCCGCCAAGCACGCACTCGACGTGATCGAACCGGTGTATGGGATGTCGCGGCCTGCCGACGACGACAACAGTCGTCGCGCGCGGACAAACCGGGCGACGTACGAATTGCACGACCGGGCCGGCGAATTCACGTCGGTGCTCTTTGTTCAACAGAATTTCACCACCGCCTCTGAGCTGTTGCTCGGCGGCTCGATCTTCCCGGCGATGCAGAACTTCCTGCTCGCAGCCCGGTCTCAGGGGTTGGGCGCCTGCCTCACCGGGTGGGCGTCGTACGAAGGTGAACCGTTGTTCCGGGAGGCGGTCGGTGTCCCCGCGGACTGGATCATCGCCGGACATGTGGTGGTTGGATGGCCGCGCGGGCGCCACGGCCCCGTCCGTCGAAAGCCGCTGAGCGACATCGTGTCTTTGGATCGGTGGGACGGCGAACCGGGTGCGCTGGCGGATGCTCCGCCCCTGGTGAGCTGACGCGTCAGGCCTCGCGATGAAGTTCGAGGATGGTGATCTCTGGGGGTGCCCCCACCCTCACCGGGGGTCCCCAGGCGCCGGTGCCGCGCGTCGTGTAGAGAATCGTGTCGCCGATCCGGTCCAGCCCTGATACCGAAGGTTGTTGCAAGGCAACAAGATAGTTGAACGGCCACATCTGGCCGCCATGGGTGTGCCCGGATACCTGCATGTCGATTCCGAGGTCTGACGCCTCGAACGCCTGGCGTGGTTCGTGCGCAAGCAGCAATGCGAACCGGTTGGGATCGCGTCCATCGAGCGCGGCGGCAAGATCAGGTTCGTAGGGTTCGGGTGAGGTGTAGTCGTGGATGCCCACGATGTCGATGCTCGCATCGTCCTGCTCGATCGACACCCGCTCGTTTCGTAATGTGTGGATGCCCAACCGATCCCACACATCGAGCCAGCGACCACCGTCGTCGGCATAGAACTCGTGATTACCGCTGACGCCGTACACACCCAATGGTGCCGACAAGTCGGCCAGCGGTTCGAGGTCTGCGGCGACGTTTGCCACCGTTCCGTCGATGAGGTCGCCGGCGACGAGTATCAAATCCGGCCGCTGTTCGTTGACGAGCTTCACAACTCGTTTGGTGAACCCGACGCCGCGAGCCGGCCCGACGTGCAGATCCGATATCAGTGCGACTCTGAGTCCGTCGAATTCCGTGGGCAGACGGGGGAGCGCCACCGAGGCATCGACGATCTTCGGTTGTGCCGCAACAACTACGCCGTACGTTGTGGTGACCAGAGCCCCGACGACAACCGCCGCGGTGGTCAGGCGCACCACCAACAGACGTGTGCCCCCGGCTGCCCGATCACCGCTCGGCTCATTGGTGTCAATGCTCGATCGACGTCTGCGCAATACTCCGACCAGTCGGGCAGTCGCAGATCCGGCGGCGACCAGGATGAGGCCCAGGATCAGATAGAAGCCGACACCGAGCCAAACCCACCCCGCGAATCCGAGTGGCCGCGCCCAGGATGTGTCGAATTGATCGCCGCTGCCCATCCCGATGACCGCGAGCACCCACAGGAGGGCCAGTGCACTGTCGACAACAATCGACCACGGACGTGGAAGCCTGGTTGCCCGCACAAGCCTGCGGTGAAACCAATAGGTCAGCAGTGCGGCCACAACCGCAAAGACCATCAGACGTGTCATCGACGCACCGGGAACGGGAGATGGGGCAAGCTCTGCTCAGTCATATCCCGACCAGGCTAGCGGCGAATGCGCAGGAGGCGATCATCGCCGGCCTGGTCACCGCTGATCGGCCACATGCGTGTGGCCCACCGGATCAGATCCGATGGGCCACAGACACTAAGCGCTGCTCTACGTGTTGGCGAGCTCGTAGCGGCGGCGGTACTCCTCTTTGGACGTCTCGTTGGTGTCGATATCCTTGGCTCGTGCGCGCAGTGCCCCGACGGTCGCCTGTTCGCGTGGGGTGTGCTTGAACGGATCCCAGTTGAAGAACTTGGCGACGTTTCCGAAGGTGATCTTGTCGATCTCTTCGTCGGTGAGTCCGGCGGCGTCCAGCTCCGGCTTCAGCGTCTCCGGTGACAACGGCCAGGTGGAATCCGAATGCGGGTAGTCGCATTCCCACGCGATGGTGTCGATCCCGATGTGGTCGCGGTTGTTCAGACCGCTCGGTTCCGTGATGTAGCAAGCCAGGAAGTTGTTCTTCCACACGTCGGTGGGCGACATCCCCTTGGGGGTGAAGCTCTTACCTGTCCACGACTGGTTGACCACGTGGCGTTCGAGTCGATCGAGCCACGGTGCAACCCAGCCGACGCCACCCTCGCTCATCGCGAACTTGAGGTCGGGGAACTTCAGGAATACGCCGCTGAGCATGACATCGTTGGCCGCGATCGTGGAGATCAGCGGTGTCAACACCATCATGTCGTCGATGTTGAACCCTTCGGGCCGCTGGATCAGGCCGAAGCCGCCACCGATATGCAGGCTCAGGACGATGCCGTGCTCCACGCATGCGGCAAAGATCGGGTCCCAGTAACCGGATTCGAAACTGGGGAAACCCGACCCGTACGGGGTTTCCGGGATACTGATCGACCGGCATCCCATGGCAGCAAGGCGGTGGACCTCCTTCACCGACTCGTCGACGTCGAAGAAGGGGAGAATGCCCAGCGGGATGAAGCGACCGGGATGGGCGTCAGGGACCTCGCCGACCACCCAGTCGTTGAACGCCCGGCATGCAACCAGCGACAGGGCCTTGTCGGGCAGGCTTGCCAGGTGGGTTCCGGCAAAGCCGGGGAAGGTGGCAAAGAGCGTGGCCGCGAGGGTGCCGTTGGCATCCATGTCACGGACGCGCAGGTCCATGTCGTAGACGCCCGGCCGCATCTCGGCGTATCCGGTGGGGTCCATGCCCCACTCTTCCTTCGGCCACGAGACAACGGCGTTGAGGCCGGAGCTACCGACCACCTTGTCCTGGAACAGCCAGGCTTGGACCTTGGGATTGCGCGGATTGGCGGTCAGCTTCGGTGCCTGATCCATGAGGCTCTTCGGGAAGTGCTTTTCAAAGATGTCGGCGGGCTCGACCACGTGATCGTCGATGCTGACCATCACCATGTCGTCAATATTCATCAAAGTCCTCTCGTACTGGGCAGCAGTGCCCGGGGGCAGGCCTATGAGAATGATACTCTCATTCACAGAGAAGATGGATCTTTTCAGGTGATTGAAGTCCGTTTTTCGGTGCTACGGCAGCCCGTTCGAGAGGATGATGGACTCGCCTGATTTGCACCGTCCGTGGTCGGACACTAGATACAGAACCGCGTTGGCGACGTCTTCGGGCTCGAGAAGTCCGGGCCGTGGATGTCCCTGGGAGAAAACGGATTCGACATCGGCGGAGGTGGGTTCGTCGAGATCTGGACGGATCAATCGGTACGTCGATGGGTTGTGGATCATCGGCGTGTTGACGCCGGACGGAAGTACGGCGTTCACGGTGATCCCGTACTCGGCAACCTCGTATGCCACCGACTTGACCAGAGCGACAACCCCCGCTTTGGCGGCGGCGTAGTGGCCGGAATTGGCTGCCCCGGTGCCGGCGATAATCGATGAGGTGGCCACCAGTCGGCCCGCGCCTGCATCGATCATGTGGGGGAGAGTCGCCCGAAATGTGTTGAAGACGCCGGTGAGATTCACGTCCAACATGGTCTGCCACCGCTGAGTCGACATCGTTGCGACCGGTCCGGCGCTTGCGATTCCCGCGTTGGCCACAACCACATCGATCGTGCCGAATATGGTGGTCGCTCGGTCGACGAGATCCTGCAGGGCCATCAGGTCTCTGACGTCCGCGATATCTGCGAGGCAACGCCGGTCGAGCGACTCGACCATCCTGACGGTCTGTTCGAGGTCGTCGGGGGTGGCCCCCGGATAGTCGACCTCCTCGACCGAAGTGGCGATGTCGCACAGGACGATGTTCGCACCTTCGCGCGCAAGCGTCACCGCATGCGCGCGGCCCTGCCCGCGAGCCGCTCCGGTCACGAATGCGGTCTTTCCCTGGAGTGCAGCCACGTCGATACACCTTTCGCCGTCCTGGATGTCTGAATCCGTTCGATTCAGAGTTCCGCTCTGACGGTGTAGACCAGAACCGACGGCGGAAATCACCGAGCGGCAGCTCGACCAGAATCACTCCGTGGTCAGCGTGACCCTTCGGGTGGATCGAGCATGGGCACCAGGAACTGCCAGGCGATCGCGGCCAATTCGTCGTCGTCGTCGAGGTTGACGACGTGGCTGGGGATGGCCAGGAACGACGCGGAGATCCGGACCATCATCTCGGCGACGAGGTCGGTGTTCAGCGCGGCGGATACGTTGCCCGCACGTTGTTCCTGCCGTAGCTGGGCGGCCAGGAATTGGCGGACGGTGGCGAGCATCAGGCCGTCGTCGCCGATCATCGATCCCGCGATCAGGTTCGGTTCGGCCGAGATGAGGCCGCCGATCATCGGGTTGCCGCGGATCGCGCGAAGTGAGCTCACGAATCCCAGCACCACACGATCAGCGGCGGACTCGGCCTGTTGGATGTCGACGAGAAATCGGTCGAAGTATCGCCGGAACTCCCGGAGAATCACCTGCTCGACCAGTTCGTCTTTGGTGGCGAATCGGCGATAGACGGTGATCCGGGACAGGCCCGCCCGGCGCGCGACGTCCTCCATGGATGACCGCTGAATGCCCATCCGGCAGAACTGTTCGTATGCCGCGTCCAGCAGGCGGGTTCGGGTTCGATCGCCGTTATCCGCTTGCTCCAGCGCCTGGTGAAACGCACGTTCGATCAAGGATTTGGGTTCGGGTGATCGGGGGCTGTCTGTCGGCGCAGATGCCACTAGCCCTCCTTGTTCGGCGTCGCTGTCTCGTAACGATCATATTCCAGCCTGGGCTCACTTGTGATGTGCAGCACACTCTGATACGTATGATACAAGGAAACGCTCGTTGTTTCACTGAAACAGGATGAGGGATGGGGATAACGGAAATGGACAATCTCAACAGGCGCAGTCTGCTGAAGGCGGGCGGGGTCGTGGGGGCCGCCGGAGCAGTTGCGCTGGCTGCGCAGACAACGCCGTGGACGTGGTCGCCTGCCGGTTCGGTACCCGGCACGGGGGCGGGTGCCGACCCGCGTGGTGTGTGGGATGTGGAGGCCGATCCGGTTGTTGCGGCACTGTTCGACCGCGGTGAGGTGCCCAAGGTCAACGAACTGCTGCGTCACTGGACCAAGAATGGGCAAGCCCTCCCATCGGGTTTGCCCGCGGACCTGCGGGACTTCATGGAAGAGGCTCGCCAACTCCCCGGCTGGAGTGACCAGGAAAAACTCGCCGACGCGGTCAGGTTCAACCAGAAACGGGGTACGTACCTCGGCGTGATCTACGGGTTCGCCAGCGGGATGATGAGCACGGTCATCCCGAGGGAGGCCCGCGCGGTGTACTACTCCAAGGGCGGCGCGGACATGAAGGACCGCATCACCAAAACCGCCAAACTCGGCTACGACATCGGATCGCTCAACGCCTACCAGCCTGATGGTGAAATGGTGGTCACCTGTGTGAAGACCCGGTTGGCGCATGCTGCGGTGCGTCACCTGCTGCCACAATCCCCGCATTGGGTGAACTCGGCCCCAGAAGAGGTACCCATCAGTCAGGCCGACATCATGGTCACCTGGCATAGTCTGCCGACCACTGTGATGCGGAATTTCAAACGGTGGGGTGTGCCGATCGCGGCAGACGAATCCGCGGGCTTCTTGCACTCCTGGCAGTTGAGCGCCTATCTGCTCGGCGTGAAGGACGAGTACATCCCGGCATCGTGGGCCAGCGCCGAGTCTCAGGCACAGCAGGTACTCGATCCGATTCTCGCTCCGACCAATGAGGGCATTCAGCTCGCCGACATGCTGCTCGACCTCGGCATGAACCTCGATCTGACCTTGTTGAGCCGACCCATCCTCGGCGCGCTCACCCGATTCATGTTGGGCGACAAGATCGGTGACTGGCTGAGGCTCCCCACGGAGCCGGTGTGGACCCCGTTGCTCGAAACTGCTTGGGGCCCATATGTTGCCGTCCGTGAAGGGCTGCTCGATGTGGGTGTGCCCAAAGAGGCCTACTGGTTGTTCGACGAGTTCCTCCGCCAGTTCGTCCTTTTTTACATGTCCGAACTGAGAATGCCGATCAACATCACCATTCCGGTTGGCAACAACCCGCACTACAAGTAGCTGATCGACAGCCGATTCAGGACCGAATCTGTCCTGGTGGTGTGCAAGTCTGAGGTTTGAGCAGACTCGCCGCCGGTCCTGTGGCCGGTGGCGCCACCGCACACTACAAGAGGGGTAAGGCGATGAGCCGCGACTTTCAGGTGACTTTTGATTGTGGAGACCCGGCTGCGCTGGCGGGGTTTTGGGCGGACGTCCTGGGTTACGAGCTTCAGGCCCCGCCGCCGGGTTTCGATTCCTGGGATGCCGCGCTGGAAGCGATGAACATCCCGCCGGAGCGGCGCAATGATGCCTCGGCCGTGGTCAGTTCGGATGGAACAGGTCCACGACTGTTCTTTCAGCGCGTTCCGGAGGGCAAGACCGCGAAGAATCGAGTCCACCTCGATGTTCGTGCGGTTCCAGGATTGACCGGTGACGAGCGACTGGCGGCATTGGAGCAGGAATCCTCCCGGCTGGTGGCGCTCGGCGCGACCCGGGTGCAGCGTTTTGAACCCGATCCGCCGCTCGGCGCCGGTCACATCGTCATGACCGACCCGGAGGGAAACGAGTTCTGTCTCGATTGATGCGGCTGGGCGCTGCCGCCGTGTGCGGTGAGCATTGAGACGCTATTGATGATCCGTCTCAGCTGTGCGACCCTGCAAGGATGGGTGTATCTGCGACAGGACGTTCGACTGATACCGCTGCGGATGTGGGCACGTCCCCGTGGGATTCCCAGCATGTCGAGTTCGACTATCAGGTGGACGACATCGAGGGGCAGATTCCCGCCGATCTCGACGGCGTTCTCTACCGCATCGGGCCGGGGCGTCTCGATGTCGGCGGACATCCGGTCAATCACATCTTTGACGGCGACGGAATGGTCTCGAGGATCGAAATCAACTCTGGTGGAGCGTATTACCGCAACCGATACGTTCGTACCCGGGCGTATGTGCGCGCCAATCGGGCGGCGCGACCACCCCGGGGCATCGGGACCCAGCGAGTCGGTGGAGTCTTGGCGAATGCGCTGCGCGGCCCGGCGAACATGTCCAATACCAATGTGCTGCTGCACAACAACAAGCTGTATTCGTTGTGGGAGGGCGGTCGGCCGCACCAGCTCGACCCGGAGACCCTGGAGACCCTCGGCCTCGACGACTTCGACGGAGCACTGAAACGCCTCGGCGCGTTCTCGGCTCACCCAAAAACCGATCCGGCAACCGGCGAGACCTTCAACTTCGGTCTCGACTTCTTTCCACGGCCGATGATCCGCTGCTACCGGCTTGCGCCGGGTGGAGGCATCGCCGAGCTTCAGAGTGTCCCGATCTCTCGGCTGGGATTCATCCATGATTTCGCCCTCACGCAGCGGTACCTCGTGTTCATCATCGATCCGATCGTGGTGAAGAACCCTGTTCCGGCCGTTCTTGGTCTTCGGCCGATCGACAACGTCCTGACTTTCGAGCCGCGCCGAGGGACGAGGATAGTCCTGGTTCCCCGTGGTGGTGGTGAGCCGATCAGCATCGATCATGACGCGCTGTTCCACTTCCACGTCAACAACGCCTATGACGGCGACACCGAAACTGTGGTCGAACTTGTTGTGCACGATCAGGATTGGGGCTGGGAGGGATGGAACGAGCATCTTCACAACTTTCGGAACAACCCCGGACCGGCGTTCGGCGGAACCCTGAAACGGCTCACCATCAACCGCCGAACCGGCAAAGTCACCGAAGAGCAACTCAACGACCTCGGCTGTGAGTTCCCCCAACTCGATCACCGGCAGGCCACGCTGGCCCACCGATTCTCGTACCTAGCCGAGGCGTCGATCGCTGGTGGGAACCCCGACTCCATCACCACCATCGACCACCGCACCGGAGCCCAATCCAGGTACGTCGCCGCCGCCGGCGACACCATCTGTGAGCCCCTCTTCGCGGCGGATGACACCTCGGGCGCGGAGGGCGACGGCTGGCTGCTATCGCTCGAACACCAACCCGCACAACAGCGATCCCGAGTTGTTGTCCTGCCGGCGCGCAATCCTGATAGGGGACCAGTTGCGGCGATCAACCTACGCCATCACGTCCCCATGACCTTTCATGGCGCATTCCGGGCCGCCGCTGCGGGCCGACCATAGATCACGGGGTTTCCTTTGCTGGGCCGGTGGTCGGTGGCGAGGGGAATGGGCAGTCTCCGCAGACACCTCCGGTGGGGGTGCGGTAGAAGAGGCAGCAGCTGCGTCGGCGATGGGTGATCGGATCCACTGTCAGCTGAAGTCGAGGATCGTTGAGGAGGGTGGCAACCCAACGGGACGTGGTATCCCCGGTGATCTGGGCGGCACCGAGCAACGCGGATGTGGTGTTGCCCCACAACAATCCGGGTGCGACGATGTCTCGCCAGGCTTCGATGCAGGGGTCGAGTTGGTTGTCGAGCACCTCGATCCGCGCCGATCGGCCCATCCGCGGTTCTTCGGCGTGAAGCTGCAGTGATCCGTTGACGGTGCGCCACAACAGTTCATCCGGTCCCAGGTGCACGCAGCGGCCGTCGTCCAGACGTGTTCCTGCCGCGATTGACCACAACTGTGCCGCATATCCGAAGAAGACCGTGGACGCGGCGACGCGCTCCTCATCGACGTTCAGCGCGAGGGCGACTTCCGCGACGACGCGGTCCCGGACAGCGGGTTCTCGGAGTGTGGCGGTGGGTTGCCAGTCCCCGTCGGACACCGGCCCGGAACCGAGTGTGAAGTACGGTCCTGACTCGGCCATGCGGGCGAGCATCGCGGCAACGTCAGAGTTGTCCCGACCGGGGGCTTTCGCATCATTCATGGTTTGGCTCCGCGTCGATGTCGAACACCATCGTATGTGGGTCGAACCGCATCCGGCCACGGTTGAAGACCGTACCGACCTTGCCGGATCGGGCGATCGCCTGTGGTGTTCCGCTGGTCAGGCTGCCGTCCATCGCGAGCAGCCACATGTTGTCGGACACCCGCAGAGCGTCGCAGCAGCGTCGACTTGCCTGCCCCGTTGGGACCGACAAGGGCACTGGGGGATGAGGCAACTCGGTGAGTTGCACTGCGTACACGCATGGCGAGGACGCCTCTCTCGGGGAAATCCGCCCCGGGCAGAAAGGTACGGCAACGCAGAGTCTCCTGGCTCTCGGATCGTTGCTTGTTTCCGCCTTACAACCCCAATGGGTTGCGGCCGTGATGGAAAGTTGCATCCCCGATTACAGTGGCGGGACCGCGCCGGTCTTTCATCGGCTTCCTCTTTCGTTGTCGCTAGGACGGGCTGAATCTAACACAACGACGACACCCCGCCTGCCACAAGGCAAGCGGGGTGCAGTCGCAAAAGTCGAGTATCAGTTCAGGTCGAACCGGTCGTTGTTCATGACCTTGACCCACGCGGCGACGAAGTCATCGACGAACTTGGTCGGCGCATCCTGCTGGGCGTACACCTCAGCGATCGCGCGCAGCTGCGAGTGCGAACCGAACACCAGATCTGCTGCAGTCGCGGTCCACTTGGCATCGCCGGTTGCGCGGTCGGTGCCCTCATAGACGTTCTCTTCCGACCCCGACGTCTTCCACTCGGTGCCCATGTCGAGGAGGTTGACAAAGAAGTCGTTGGTCAGCACACCCGGTCGATCGGTGAACACGCCATGCTTGCTGCCACCGTGATTGGTACCCAGGACACGCAGTCCACCCAGAAGTACCGTTGCCTGGGGAGCGGTGAGATCGAGCTGGTAGGACCGCTCGAGGAACAGTACTTCCAGCGGCGTCTTCTCCCCGCTCGCTGCGAAATTCCGGAACCCGTCGGCGCGCGGCTCGAGCACTGCGAAGGAATCCACATCGGTGCTCTCCTGAGAAGCATCGGTGCGGCCGGGCGTGAAGGGCACAGTGACGGTGTGGCCCGCGTCCTTCGCCGCCCGTTCGATGCCCGCCGAGCCGGCGAGCACGATCAGATCTGCCAACGAGATCTTCTTGCCGCCCGAGGCCGAGCTGTTGAACTCCTGCTGGATCTTCTCGAGCGCCGACAGCACCTTGGACAGTTCGGCCGGCTCGTTGACCTCCCAATCCTTCTGTGGCTCAAGGCGTATGCGAGCGCCGTTGGCGCCGCCCCGGAAGTCTGTGCTGCGGAAGCTGCTTGCCGACGACCAGGCCACGTTGATCAACTGTGCGACCGACAATCCGGAATCGCCCAGCTTGCTCTTGAGGACTGCGATGTCCTGATCGTCGACCAACGCATGGTCCACAGAGGGCACCGGGTCCTGCCACAGTTGCGGCTCGGGAACCCACGGTCCGAGGTACCGGGTGACCGGTCCCAAATCGCGATGCAGCAGCTTGTACCAGGCCTTGGCGAAGGCCTCGGCGAGCTCCTCCGGGTGATCGAGCCAGCGCCGGGTGATCTCGGCGTAAACGGGATCTTCGCGCAGAGAGATATCGGTGACCAGCATTGTTGGGGCGCGACCCGGTCCACCGAACGGATCCGGGATGGTCCCGGCGCCGGCGCCGTCCTTTGCAATGAACTGCCAGGCATCGGCCGGACTCTTGGTCAGCTCCCATTCGTAGCCGTACAGGATCTCGAGGAAACTGTTGTCCCATTGAGTCGGAGTCGAGGTCCAGACGACCTCGAGGCCGCTGGTGACCTGGTCTTCGGCGTTGCCCTTGCCGTACCCGTTCTTCCAGCCGAGGCCCTGCTGTTCGATCGGCGCGCCCTCGGGCTCGGGTCCGATCAGATCGGCTGGATGGGCGCCGTGGGTCTTGCCGAAGCTATGGCCACCGACGATCAATGCCGCGGTCTCTTCGTCGTTCATCGCCATCCGGGCGAACGTCTCACGGATGTCGTGGGCGGCGGCAACCGGATCTGGCTTGCCTTCCGGGCCTTCGGGATTCACGTAGATGAGCCCCATGGTGGTGGCGCCTAGCGGTTTCGCCAGCTCTCGCTCGCCCTGGTAGCGCTTGTCGGTCCCGAGCCACTGGTCTTCAGGTCCCCAGAACACCTCTTCGGGCTCCCAGATGTCTGCACGTCCGAATGCGAAGCCAAAGGTCTGGAATCCCATCGACTCCAGTGCGACGTTGCCTGCGAAGACCAGCAGGTCCGCCCACGAGATCTTGCTTCCGTGTTTCTGCTTGACGGGCCAGAGCAGCCGGCGGGCCTTGTCGAGGTTGGCGTTGTCGGGCCAGCTGTTGAGTGGCGCGAAACGCTGCGCTCCCTGCCCGCCACCACCGCGTCCGTCATAGACTCGGTAGGTGCCTGCGGCATGCCAACTCATCCGGATGAACAAACCGCCGTAGTGGCCGTAGTCGGCAGGCCACCAGTCTTGCGAATTGGTCATCACCGCAGTGACATCGGCCTTGAGCGCATCGACGTCGAGCTTCGCGAACTCGGTCGGGTAGTCGAAGTCGTCACCGAGCGGGTTGGATTTCGATGCGTGCGCGTGCAGTATCGACAGGTCGATCTGTTCGGGCCACCAGTCCTTGTTCGTCAGTGGTGCGTGAACCTTCGGCTCCGGAGACGGGATTACCGGATTCTCGCTCTCACTGGTGCTTCTGGTCTCGGTGTCGGGATTGGGTGGACGGCTGTCAGAGGTCACAGGATTCCTTTCAGACGGTGATGAATTGGGCTGTGATCACGGATGTGACCGGTTCGTGGTGGGTTCGGTGCAGTCCGGACATCGACCCCAGTAGATGACCTCGGCCTCGTCGAGAACGAAGCCGTGGTCGTCGGAGGCTGTGAGACAAGGGCGTTCACCGATGGCACAGTCTGCGTCGGCGATCACGCCACAGATGCGACACACAACGTGGTGGTGGTTGTCACCCACCCGGCCCTCGTATCGTGCGATATGGCCGGCGGGCTGGATACGGCGAATCAGTCCCGCAGTTGTCAATGCACTGAGCACGTCATAGACGGCTTGCCGTGACACCGTTGGCAAGACGGAGCGCACAACATCGAAGATCGTTTCGGTGTCGGCGTGGGGGTGGCCGCTGACGGCATCCATCACCGCTATCCGCGGCCGGGTTACCCGAAGATCTGAACCGCGTAGCCGATTCGCATTGTCCGGTGTGGAGGCCACGACCCCACGATAGGCACGTTCGTTGCTGTCAGTGTTGCGTTTTCTGGAATCAGTAAAAACTGAACAGGGCGAAATCGATCACTTACGAATGGTCATTCGTGGCCACGGTGGCTGTTTCAATACCGCGGCCGACCCGAGTGTCGCCGCGACGAGACCGGTGAGAACTCCGATCAGCGCGACACTTGCTCCGTCGATGGCAGGAGTCCACGTGGTCTTACCGTTGACTATCGTGTAAAGGCCCAGCGGGACGGTTCGGCCCCGTATTGTGCGTCGGGACACCGGAATCACGGTCGTCTGGTCATCGATCCGGACCGGCTCGCCGTACTGGAATTTCGGTTCCGTGCGGATCTGTGGCGTCTTGTCACCATGCTGATTCGAGTTCATCATCGGCCGGCTCTGGCGGTCAGGTTTGTACAGATACCGTCTGCCCATGTCGCGATCTCGTCCATGTTGCGATGGTCACCGTCCTCCGCGTGTGCGGCTTTGACTGCGAGTCGTTCGGTGAAGGACAGTACGGAGCGGTCGACCTTGCCGCCGAACGTGTGGTGCTCCACCGCCCAGGGCGTGGTGGCCCATTTCAGGTTCTCGGCGTCGTCACCAGGTGTGACCGGACCGCTGGAGAACAGCCACACCGGGCGGTCCTGGAGGTAGGGCAGCTCGCGGTCGACGAGCTTGGTGGCGTGTTTGAGCCATCGCCCGAGATAGATTGCGCTGCCGAGAATCACGGCATCGAAGTCCGCAACAGTTTCGACATCTTCGACATCGAGCACTGCAACCTCTGCCTCGACGCCCCGCTTCTTCAGCCCCGCCGAGATCTCCGCGCCCAGTTCTGCGCCGATCTCGCGGGTTGCCCCGTGCTTGCTGGCGGTGGCCACGAGAACTCGCATGATGCTCCCTGTCGTCGACAACGCGATGCTACCTCGATGGACTGATTCCTTCCATGGTCAGCGCGCAGGGGTAAAGCCGGGCGTCTGCACAAGACTTTGCTAGTTATTGACATATGTCGAAAAGGTGGCACTCTGGGTGATGCAGTAATTAGATGTATGTCGCACAGGTGGAGGTAGTGTCATGTCTCGTGTTCAGCTCGCCCTCAACGTCGATGATCTCGACGAGTCGGTCACGTTCTATTCGAAGTTGTTCGGCGTCGAGCCGGCCAAGCGCAAGCCCGGCTACGCCAATTTTGCCGTCGCCGAACCACCTCTGAAGCTCGTCTTGATCGAGAATCCGGGCAAGGGTGGATCGCTCAATCATTTGGGCGTCGAGGTGGATTCGAGCGAAACCGTTCACGCGGAGATCGCACGTCTGAGTGACGAGGGTTTGTTCACCGCCGAGGAGATCGGCACCACCTGCTGTTTCGCCACCCAGGACAAGGTGTGGGTGACCGGGCCTGCGAACGAGAAATGGGAGGTCTACACCGTCCTTGCTGATTCGGAGACATTCGGTACGGCCTCTGAGGTTTTGGCCGACGATGGCGCGTCGGGCGGACCCTGCTGCGTGGGCTGACCGACCAGCAGGTCTCTTCAGACCTTCGGCTTGCGTGCGGCTCGGGCGAATGCCTCCATCGAGGGATATTCCGCCACGTAGCCGAAGGCTTCGGACGGTGCAGGCGTGGCGCCCCAACCGGGTCGGTTGTGCCGACGGTTGACCCACACCGAGTCGAGTCCGTGGCGTTTGGCGGGGACATGATCGTGGAACAGGCTCTGCGCCACATGAAGTAGACCTTCGGGAGGTATACCGAGTTCATCGAGCGCGGCGCCGAGGGCGTCGAAGTGGTTGGCTGCAGGTTTGTATGCGCCGACATCTTCGGCCGTGATGATCTTGTCGAAGTCGACACCGAGGCGGACGGGCTCACCGTTCTGTCTACACGCCTGTCTACACCAGGGGTGCACCTGTGATCCGGGTGCGTGACCTGCGATGGACCACGGGGCCGGGTATTGCGTGCACACTGGAGTGGACCACTACAAGGAGTGAGATCTATGAGCAGCAACGGACCGTTCGGCTTCGATCCCGAAGACATCGACCGCATCGCTCGCGAAGCCGGTGACGGACTTCGCGACCTGTTCGGCCAGGTCGCCAAAGGGATGTCGCAATCAGGCGCTGAACAGCCACTCGTGGCGTTCTTCAGTGAGTCGATGTTCGGCAACTCCGCGGCGAAGACAAAGCCCTCTGCGCCTCCGCGGGAGACAACGGGCGACACCGGTGACGGGGTGTGGGCCATTTACACGGTCGATGACGACGGAACAGCGCGCATCGACCAGGTGTTTGCGTCGGAGCTCGACGCCCTGCGTTCACACAAAGACAATGTCGACACTCGACGCAAGGTTCGATTCCTGCCGTACGGGGTGTCCGTCGGCGTACTTGATGACAGCAGTACATAACCGATCTCGCTCCCGGTGATCGCGCTCCGGCGGATCAGCGAACACTTGTCGTTCGACTCCCGGCGCGGTGACGGCGCACGGCGGCCCGGTTTGCGCACCGAACCGAGCAGTACTGTTGCCGCCCGTTCCTGGTGATGTCGACGACGACGCGTGCGCATGGGTCGCCGGGGGTCGTACCGGCAGCGCATCGCGATAGTCGATTCATCCCTCTGGTGGTGAGGTGCAGCGCAGTACCGACGCTGATCACGGCCAGTAGTACCTCGGGCATCGTCTGCCCGTCGTCGCGGTAGTGCAGATGCCACCCTTCGCCGTCGTGGTCGGTGAGGCGAGGGTAGGCGGTGGCCCGTTTCATCAGTGCGTTCAGTTTCACCGCGCGTGCGTCGGGAGTTGCGGCGTCGACGACATCGAGCCACTGATCGATCACGGCGCGAGTGCGGTGGTGGTCGATCGGCTCGTCCGGGAAGTCCATGGTCATCCCGAATACGCGGGTCCGTTCTACTATGCCGGTTCGCGACTCCGGCCAATCGTCGGCCAGGGACGCGGCGAGGAGTACCGCATACTCCCCGTAAGGGTTGAGGTGCATAAGGCCATTACATCATTGTGGGTGTATGAGCTCATCGCGCAAACCGCAATCGGCGGCGCATTCCACGCTCACGGCGGCGTGCGAGCACGCTTGGTCAAGTGAATCGCGGCACTCGACATCGGTCGGGGTGGTGATTTACCAGCGTTGTGTCCGCTGCGGGACTCGCCGGGTGGATTTGTGGACACCCGGACGGGTCGTGCCGGACGGGATCAGTGCCGAACTCGGCTCCGAATGAATGCGATCGCACGATGGACAGTCCGGTCGGGGCTAGCATCCGAAGGTATGAGATTTCACAGTGTCGCCGTGCTCATCGCGGTCGCTGGGATCATGGCCATCGTCGCAACCGCGACCCCTGCCGTAGCGGACGACATGCCCGCGTTCGTGGCTCCACAGTGGTCTGGCATCGACGCGCGGGATATTCCCGCCCCGGCGGGGTCCGCTCCGGGGGAGCTCGTTGTCCAGACTGAACTCGACCCCGCGTTGTCACTGCCCGACGCGGCTATTGCTCGCCGATTCCTTTACACCACAAGGCGTTCCGCTGATACGGATGTCACCACGAGTACCGCCGCTGTGTTCATTCCCGACGGTGTGGTTCCCGATGGTGGCTGGCCGGTCATCGCCTGGGCCCACGGCACCACCGGACTCGGTGACAACTGCACACCTTCGGCCCTTCCTCGGTCCGACCGCGACGCGACGTACCTCGGACACTGGTTGCGACAGGGCTACGCCATTGTTGCCACCGACTACGCCGGGCTCGGGACTCCCGGGCTCATGCAGTATCTCAGCACCGAAGCGGCCGGCCGCAACCTTGTGGACTCGGTGATCGCAGCGCAGTCCGTCGGTGTGCCATTGGCGAAACGATGGGCCGTCGTCGGCCAATCCCAGGGTGCGGGTGCAGCGCTCGGTGCTGCGCAGCGTGCGACACGGCTATCTGCCGGATCGGGGCTTGACTATCGGGGTGTTGTTGCCACCGGCACACCCGCCTACATCGAGTATCCGGGGAGCCTGTTCGGGCCGGCTTTTCCACCGTTTGCCCTGCCGCCCGGACTCACCACTTACATGCTGTACATCCTTGCCGGGTTTCTCGATGCCCGCCCCGACGTCGCAACCCGCTCTGCGCTGACACCGCAGGCCGCACAAGTCATCGATCAAGCCAAGACACTCTGTCTTCCGGCGATGGCCGAACTCACGAAAGATCTGGACTCGAGGACGCTTTTCAGCAAGCCTCTGGCCGAAGTGCCGGGCTTGTCTGCCGCAGTGCAGGAATACATGGCCACACCCGATCGTGGCTACGACAGGCCGATCTTCCTCGGCCAGGGATTGTTTGACGTCGACGTTCCGGCCCCTTTCGCGTTGACTTTGGCTGCCGCGCTCACCGCCAACGGGCAACCGGTGACGTTGCGTGTGTATCCGACGGACCACAGCGGCACGGTGAACACCTCAACCGCCGACTCGACGCCTTGGCTGGCTCGGTTGATGGAGCCATGAACATCACTGGTCGTGGATCGGCAGGCGCCGGAGAATGTCGCTGATCTGCGGTGAGTTCTGCCTACGAACCGTGTCTATACAAGAGTGCGTTCGACCACGACTCAACACTGACAGGCGGAGCGGCAGATGGTTATCGTTGCGGGACACATCACGGTCGAATCCGAAGAGCGAGAAGCCTATCTGGCGAGTTGCGTCAGCGTTGTCGAAGACGCCCGCCGGGCGACGGGATGCCTGGACTTCGCGATCTCCGCCGACCTCATCGATTCCGCCCGCATCAACATCTTTGAACGGTGGGAGTCACGGGTGGCTGTTGAAGAATTCCGAAGCAGCGGCCCGGGTGCCGACCAAGGTGCGGCCATTCGCTCGGCCTCGGTGGCGGAATACGAAGTCACCGGCGAGCGATCCCTATTCGATGGATGACGCTGCGGAAGTGTCACTGCCACCTGCCGATTCGATGCCGAGGATCACGTTCCGCGCGGTCGGCCTCTCAGGCGGATCCCGTGGAGTTCGATACTGTCATGGGCCAGAGCACATTCAGGCGACAAGATCTCAGGTGAAGGTGACGTGATGCCAACTGACCGCACGGTCAAACAACCCACGATGGCGGAGGTCTGTGACGGCGCGGACGTTTCGATCAGCACGACCGGTTCCGTGCTCCGGCAATCGGTGTGCCTGATCGGACGTCAAAAGTGATGGCTCGGGTGCTCGTTGTCGGAGCGGTCAACGTCGACCTCGTGGTGACGGCCGACCGGTTACCTGGGCCGGGTGAGACGGTTGTCGGTCCCGGGGTCGAGCACCATGGGGGCGGAAAGGGTGCAAACGCGGCCGTCGCTGCTGCACGGGCCGGTGCGGAGGTTCGCTATTGCGGAGCGGTTGGGCCAGACGATACCGGCACTGGTGCTCTGGCCGAACTCCGCGCTGAAGGCATCGACGTCACAGACGTGGCTGTGCTCGATGGGGTTTCGACGGGTATGGCACTGATCGTGGTCGATGCCGGCGGCGAGAATCAGATTGCGGTCGGCGCCGGGGCGAACGCCGCTGTCGACCCCGCATCGGTGCGGGCAGCGGTGCAGCGAGCGGCGACGTGGGCCGACTGTGTCCTGGTCAGTACCGAGATCACTTCGGAAGCAGTGATCGCCGCGGTCGAATCTGCTTCCACCCACGGGATTCGGTGTGTGCTGAACCCGGCGCCGGTGACGCCGGGGCTGGTGGACCTCCTGCCACTTGCACCTTTGGTCACCCCCAATGCGTCTGAACTGGGTGACCTATACCGATTGCTCGGAGGTGAAGGTGACGCCTCGGTGGGGAATATGGCGGTGCAGGTCGCTGCCCGCACCAAGGCTGCGGTCGTCGTGACTCTTGGCGCAGATGGAGTCTTGGTCGTCGAGCCGGGGGGAGTGACGACGACGTTGCCTGCTCGATCAGATGTCACCGTGCGGGATACCACTGGTGCGGGAGACACATTCAACGGAGTATTCGCGACTGCCCTGGCAACCGGAGTTCCCGTACGGGATGCGAGTTTGCGCGGCATGGCTGCTGCCACCCTCTCGGTGGAACACGTCGGTGCGCGGGCGGGGATGCCGCGAGCGGATGAGATTGATGCTGCGGTGGCGGCATCCCGGCGAGTATTCGAGTAGGAGAAGGCCAAGTCTGCACGATCCGTCGACCTCGACGGAACCGGGTCCAGTCATGTCCCCTCACCGCGCGGAGCCCCGTGGATCGGCGCGGTGAGGGAACGGATCAATCGATGAGCGCGTTCATCAGATCGCTCACGGTGCCACCATGTGCCAAGCCGAGGGCGAGCTCTCCGACGAGTTGGGTTGACTGACCCAGTGTCTTCGTTGCGTTGAGTCCGAACTTGGTCATCAGTTCGTCTGACGACAACGGATTTCCGGGTCCACCGCGGTTGACGCTGATCCGAACTTCGTGCCGGGTGCCGTCAGTGGTGACCACTCGCAGCACTGCCGGGAACTGATTCGGGTAGATCCGGTTGCACTCGGCATCTTCGACACAGGTCACCTTTGCCGCGAGGGCGAGCCTGTCCGCGTCGTGTGCACTCGCGTCGGTGAAATCGCTGTGCCCAACACCCAGACCGCTTCCGCCGATCAGCGCTGCCGCGACCGTGTACGGACCCGAGAACGCGGCGTGATAGCCGGACTTCGGTCGGGCCTTGTCCTCGACGGGTTGTGCAATTGTGCGCAACACCGGACCCGAGACGCCGAGTTCGATCGACGTGATGTCCGACGGATTCACCCCGCGTTCCCGGATGGCCAGTGCGGCATCGATTCCGGCGTGCGTGAAGTGGTTGCAGGGATAGGGCTTGAAGAAGATGCCCGGAAGTTCCCAGTGCTCGCCGAGCCGGTCGACGACAGCAGATGCATTGGCCCGGTCGCCACAGTAGGCGTTGAGGAATCCGAATCTGCCCTCGATGACCGTGGGGGGACCGGTGAGGCCATTCATCGCCAGCTCGGCTGCGGTCACACCGGCATGTGCGGCCCACCCGCAATGGGCACGCTTGACCGTGCCGCCGGTGCGGTTGGCCTCGATGAGCCCGGCGCCCATACTGGCGGCGATACCGATAGCGTGTGCGATCTTCGTCTCGTCGAGCCGGTAGACCATCGCGGCGGCGACGGCAGCACCGATGGCACCACAGATCGATGTCGCGTGAAGGCCTCGCTCGAAGAATTCCGAGTTGCCCAAAGCCTCGTCGTAGCCACCCATTCCGAGGCGTACGGCGACCTCGATACCGACACCGGCGGCGTCGAGCATGGTGCTCGAGTCGACACCTTCGGCTTCGGCCACGGCAAGTGCGGCCGGGATCACCGACGCCGACGGATGCAGAACCGAGGGCAGATGAGTGTCATCCGAGTCCATCGAATGGGCGAGCGTTCCGTTGATCAGCGCTGCTGTGGCCGCCGGAAAGCGCATTCCGGTCCCGATACCGGCTGCTGCCTCACGCCCGCCCCAGTTCTTCGCAACTGCTATGACGGCCGCGGCCGGACTCTCATGGCGCGCTGCAACACTGTTGCCGACCAGGTCGAGGACTCGACGGGCGACGTCGTCGCGAAGATCATCGGCAAGGCCGTCACGGGAGACGGTGTATGCCAGCGCCGCCAGTTGCTGGACGACGGTGAGCTGGGACCCGGATGTGTCCGGGGTTGCCGCACTCATGCCGACACCACTGCCACCGGCCGGACGGGTGAGGCGGTGATCGCGTAGCCCGCAGGCAAGGTGTCCACACCGTGCAGCCCGGCGATGTCGAGGAGGATTCCCCTGGTCATCATGAAATCTCTTTCGCTGCTGACCCGCCGTCGGGTCGAACCATGTCGCCGTGCCGCCGGATCAGTGTCATTCGGAAGCCAAGATGATTTGGCGAACAGGGCATTCCGGTGAAATTGGGGATGCCCGAGTTCGCCATGGCGTAGGCCGGCGGCCACCGCCGACATAAGTGGATCTGCCACAGTGGTTGAGGTCATCAAATACTCCTGTCGTTCGCACCGCCGGGATCTCCGGTGGCACCGTGATTTGTTGAGGGCGAAGCTCAGCGCTGGGCGCTTGTGCTCGCCGAAGTCTGGGCCGTACGGGCGCGGGCGAGTACGGCACGCGCCTGTTCGACGACGGCGTTGTCGATGAAGCGTCCGTGTTTGTCGATGAAGGCGGCGGTGCCCTCCGACTGTGCCTGCGCGGCGGCATCGACGGTCTCTTGAGCCCGATCGATCTCGGCCGATGCCGGTGTGAAGACATCGTGCACGATCGGTATCTGCCGGGGATGGATCACCGATCGGCCGAAAAACCCGGTATCGCGGCCGGATTCGCTGTCTGCCCGCAGACCGTCGAGGTCTGACACTTTGGTGTAGACGCTCTGGATCGGGGACTCGAGTCCGGCGGCCCGGACCGCGGCGACCAACCAGCCTCGTGACCACGCCAGTCCAGAGGCAGGTACCCGCAGGTCGGCGGCGAGGTCGGCTTCACCGGCACTGATGCCGGTGACCAGCGGATGTGCCGCAGCGAGTGCGGCGACGCCGAGAAGACCACGCGCAGACTCGACCAAGAGCTGCATCCGGATACCGGTCTCGTCTCCGATGGCCCGGATCAATTCGGGCGCTTCGGCTTTCGGTATCCGGATACCACCCATCGAACTGGAGGCCAGGGATGTGCCCGCCAGGGCTTCGATATCTGCGCGGTGCCACGGGCTGGCGGTGTCGTTCACCCGCACCCAGATCTGTGGTGAATCCGGTGTATCTGCCCACTGCTCGATCGTCGCGACAGCCGCTGATCGGGCGTGCGCTTTGGCATCCGGAGGGACCGCGTCCTCGAGATCGATGACGACGGCATCGGCACCGCTGGTGATTGCTTTCTCGATACGAGCTCCGGAGTGGCCAGGGACGTACAGCCAGGACCTAGGCGTTATGTGCACGGGTTGTATCCGTTCCGTTGTCGGTCGGCAGGCCACCACGCCATCCGAGTGTCCGGGACACCTGGTCGGCGGCTGCGGTCACAATCGGTACATAGCCGAGAAGAACCTTGTTCGGCATCCGGTGGATCGGACCGCAGACCGAGAGGGCACCGATGGCAAGACCATCGAGATCGAAAACCGGGGCAGCGATCGATGATGCGCCTTCCTGCCTTTCGCCACTGGAGACGCACCAACCCTGTTCTCGGATCTCCTGCAGACTTCCGCGGAGGGCTTCCGGGTCGGTGATCGTCGCAGGGGTGAGGCGATCGAGGGGGTCGGCGAGTACGGCGTCGTTCAGTGCCTGCGTCTGGAATGCCAGGATGGTGCGCCCAGAACTCCCGGTATGCAGCGGAAAGCGACGACCGAGTTCCACCGTCATCTTGATCTCGTTGCGGCTCTCCACCTGGTCGAGATAGACGCGGCCGCGGCCGGCCATCGCTGTCACCGTCGCCGTCTCACCGGTTTGCTGTTGCAGGTCGGTCAGCAACGGCCGTGCGATCTCTCGCAGCGGGGACGATCGCAGAGCCGACGCGCCGAGCGCTGCGGCGGCAGGTCCGAGCGCGTACTCCCGATCCGGAGTCGTGATGACGAGCAGGCCGCGGTCGACGAACGTGGTCAGGACGCGGTGAACCACAGCCTTCGACAGGTTCAGCTCCCGTGCGACACGCGATACGCCGAGCGGTCCGTTGGTGAAATGCAGGAGGATGTCTGCGGCTCGGGCGGCCGACGTGGTGGTGTTGTTCACCGCGCCGCTCATCGCCGGACCCCGACGGGTGCGCCGAGTACCTTGCGGATGATCCGCTGGCGCTCCCGGCGAAGACGCGTGGACAGGGCTTCACCGGGCTCGTGGAGGTCGACGGACTCCACGGTGACGACGTCGTTGTCTTCGAGGACTTGTTCCAGGGTCATCACGCGGTCCCGCAGGATCCACAGTTCCTGGGTCAGTGTCGTGACCATGCGCGCCAGTTCGTCATTGGTCGCGTTCTCCAAGTAGGAGGGACTACTCATCTTCTTCTCGATTCGTGTTTTGCGACAGCCGTTTTCGGTGCCCGCGGACGATGCGTTGGGTGACGGGCGATCAGGCCTGGGGTTTGACGCCGCGCGCAACCCACGGGTATTTGCCGGGGCCGACGCCGTATTCCTCGATGTCGACGAAGCCGGCATCGCGCAGCAACGCGCTCCGATCCAGCAGTAACGCGCCACGCCAGAACGGCTCGTTGCGGTTTTCGGTCTCCCAGTCGAGAACCACGCACCGGAACAGCGAATCCTGCTCCGAGTACGGTGCCACGTCGCCGATGATGACCTCGCCGCCGGGTCGGCACAGCCGGAAAGCCTCGGCGACGATCGTCCTTGCCGCAGGCACCGGAATCTCGTGAAGCAAGATGAAGGCGGTAACCATGTCAAAGCTGTTGTCGGCGTAGGGTGTCGACTCGCAAGCCGCTTGACGCAGGTCCCATTCCCAGCCGTTGCGGGCCGCGATGAGTTTGGCGTGCTCCAATTCAGTACGGCCGAGGTCGACACCCGAGATCTTCGCGTCGGGCCAGGCCTGCTGCAGAGCGGCGGCGTATCGCCCGGTGCCGATGCCCAACTCCAAAATCGACTCGTAGGAGCGGAGGCGGCCTTCCTGCGCGACGAGAAGACGCTGATCCGCGAACGACTCACCGGGCTTGACGGCGCCGATGCCACCGGTGGCGAAGAGTAGATCGTAGACGTAGTCATGGATCATGAAGCCCATCCGCTCATGGCCTTCCCATCCGCCCGGAGCGAGGTGGAACTCGGTGTCCGACCAGTATTTGGGTGCCTCGACCGTCGGGTCGAGAACAAGGTTTCCACCCTTGTGCGCGTTCGCCTCGTACTCGGCTTCGACCGCGCAGCTGCCGTCGTCGTAGGCGTCCCGAGCTGCCACGAACTGCTGCTCTCCTGAGAATCGGGTGTAGAACCGGTCCCAGGTGTAGTTCTGGGACTGCTCCAGAAGACCTGCAGCGAATCTGATCTGGGCCTGCAGGCCCTCGGGCAGCTGCACACCCTCGGTCAGTGCGTCGAGGTCCGCAGACGCCGCCGACTGCAGTTCCTTACCGCTCCACGCGGCCAGATCGGCGAGGAAATTGAAATTGGCGCGACCACGCTGCCGAAGCCCTGTTTTCATCGTTGTTCCTTGTCTTTCGAGACCGGTGGTCTGCGTGAGATCAATTGTTGGAGGACTGGTGCCGGCGGCGAAATCGCATGTGACGTCCGTTCGTTAATGAGCCTTGATCTCGCCTGCTGCCGTGCGCCCGTTCCGTTCAGCGGACCTCCTGATAGCCGGAAGACGCCCGTATTAGGCATATTAAACATCATCGCGCGATGAAAACGTGTCTTTTTGTAACAAGAGTGTCTTGTGACCTCGTGTTTCTTCGTACAGTGGACGAATCCACTTACTGCAACTAACGTTCCGGGTAACGAAACGAAGGCTCGCAAATAGCCCTCGAATCCGAGCGGTGACCGAACTCGTTCCGAAGACCGTGCCGCCATCGGCGGCGACGGACAGTGAACTATCCTTCGCTCGCGGCCAGTCCAGCACTCCGCACGACAGAGAAGAGAGTCCAGTGGCGACAACCGATCGCAATGTGTTCAGCGTGCCCGGCGCCGACTTTCCAGATCGGCACCCAGTTCATCTGTGACGACCGCTGGGCGCTCTGCACTCAGCGCAGGTCTGGCGCTGCGATGAATGACTGACGGTCACCGATCAACCGATTCCGACGAAAGACCGAGAACTGTGACGATGCATGAGTGAAAACGGACCCGACCTTGTCGTGGCAGGTGCCGGTGGTGGCCTGATCGCGGCTCTGCGTGCTGCGCAGGGCGGTCTCGACGTGCTGGTGGTCGAGGCGAGCGAGCATTTTCGGCGTGGCAACAACACGTCGATGTCGACAGCGATGGTGCCCGGCGCGGGTTCGCGCTGGCAGGCGGCTGCAGGCATCGACGACTCGCCCGAGCGCTTCGTCGACGACATGGTTCAGAAGACCAAGGGTGCGGTCGACATGCCGCTGGCCCGCGCGCTCGCCGAAGTCAGTGCGACACTCGTGGAGTGGATGGCAGATGACCTCGAGATGCCGCTCGATCTGGTCACCGACTTTCCGTACCCCGGTCACTCGGCACTGCGTTGCCACACCATCGAGGGCCGGCACGGAAGTGCCCTGATCGATCACCTCATCCGGCTGGTGTCCGCGCATCCGCGGATCGACCTGATGGTCCCGGCCAAGCTCACCGACGTCGCACTGGACGACTCCGGTGCGGTGTGTTCGGTGACTGTCACATCGCCCGATGGGGCGACCGAGGAGATCGAGACCACCGCTGTCTTGCTGGCCACCAACGGTTTCGGTGCCAACAGTGCGATGGTCTCGGAGTTGTTGCCCGAGATCGCAAATGCCGTCTATCACGGTAGTGAGCACTCGACCGGCGACGCGCTGGAAATCGGAAGGCGGCTCGGCGCGGACACCGCCTTCCTGGACGGGTATCAGGGTCACGCGGCATTGTCCAAGAAGGCAACCACTCTCGTGGGCTGGGCGACGGTCATGCACGGGGGAGTTGTCCTCAACGTCGAGGGCAAACGATTCGGCGATGAGACCACCGGCTATTCCGAATACGCCGCGATCCTTGCCGCACAGCCTGGTTCGTCGGGCTGGATCGTCATCGACAAAGAGATCTATCAGAGGTGTCTGCTGTTCACCGACTTCCAGCAGACCGTAGATTCTGGTGCCCTGGTGTGGGCCGATTCGGCCGAGCAACTCGCCGAGGCAACCGGACTGCCGCAGGCACAGGTCGTCGACGAACTCACCCGGGTTGCCGAGTACTCGAACGGCTCTGCCGCCGACCCGTTCGGGCGAGCGAGTTTCGGACGCACGCTCGAAGCGCCCTATGCCGCAGTGGAAATTGTTCCCGCCCTGTTCCATACCCAGGGCGGCCTCCGGGTCGATCGTCGGGCACGGGTGCTTCACGCCGAAGGCGCACCCATACCCGGCCTCTATGCCTCGGGCGGTGCGGCCATGGGAATCTCCGGCCACGGTGCATCTGGATACCTCGCCGGAAACGGTCTTCTGCCCGCGTTGGGCTTGTCGTACCTCGCTGCGAACTCGGTACTCGCCGCACTTTGAGACAACGCCGAGAACAACTCTCGGCACTTCACCATCCCCTCAGTTGAAAGGAACCACCATGGCGAGTACATCGCTCCTGATCAAGAATGCACGGGTCGTTCAGACCGGACCGGAACATCCGGAAGAGGGCGAGTTCCTCGACATCCTGATCACCGACGGCAAGTTCTCCCGCATCGAGGCATCAATCCCAGTCGACCCGACATATGAGGTCATCGACGCTGCCGGACGCATCGCATTCCCCGGTGTCGTTGACGCGCATCAGCACTGGGGTATCTACAACCCGCTCGGCGACGACGCCGAGATCGAGTCACGGGCATCTGTGCAGGGTGGTGTCACCACTGCGCTGTCGTATATGCGCACCGGCCAGTACTACCTGAACAAGGGTGGCGCCTACGGTGACGTGTTCCCCGAGGTGCTCGAGCAGACCGAGGGCAAGCCCTTCGTCGACTACGCCTACCACCTGGCGCCGATGTCGAAAGAGCACATCGCCGAGATCCCTTCGCTGATCGAAGATCACGGTGTCACCTCGTTCAAGATCTTCATGTTCTACGGAAGTCACGGACTGCATGGTCGCTCCACCGACCAGAGCGAATTCCTGATGATCCCGAAGGACGAGCGGTACGACATCGCACACTTCGAGTTCGTCATGCGTGGTATCCAGAAGGCGCGGGAGCAGTTGGCCGACAAGGCCGATCACGTCTCGCTGTCTCTGCACTGCGAGACCGCCGAGATCATGAGCGCGTACACCAAGCTGGTCGAAGAAGAGGGCACGCTGACCGGCCTCGCCGCGTACAGCGCCTCGCGTCCGCAGCACTCCGAGGGCCTGGCCGTCACCATCGCGTCGTTCCTCGCCGACGAGACGCAGATGCCCAACATCAACCTGCTGCACCTGAGTTCGGCCAAGGCATTCGTCGCCGCGATGCGGATGGCAAAAGCTTTCCCGCACGTCAACTTCCGGCGTGAGGTCACCATCGGACATCTTCTCGCCGATATCGACACCGCGTACGGCCTCGGCGGAAAGGTCAACCCGCCGCTGCGTCCCCGTGATGACGTCGAGGCACTGTGGGAGCACGTCATCGCGGGCAACGTCGACTGGGTTGTCAGCGATCACGCCTGCTGCAAGGACGAGAAGAAGTTCGCCGAAGACCGTGGTGACATCTTCGCCGCGAAGTCCGGATTCGGTGGCGCCGAGTACCTTCTGCCCGGACTGGTCAGCGAAGGCCGCAAGCGTGGACTGAGCTGGCAGCGGATCGCCCGGCTCACCGCGACCAATCCGGCGGAGCGTTACGGACTCCCGGGCAAGGGTGCCATTGCGGTCGGCATGGACGCCGACCTGGCGCTCGTCGACCCCGATCACAATTGGACGGTTCGTCCGGAGGACTCGGAGTCCGCTCAGGAATACACCCCGTTCGAAGGCTTCGAGCTGGCGGCCAAGGTCACCGACACCTTCGTCCGCGGACAGCGCGTGCTGACCGACGGAGCGGTCTCCGGGACACCGGCCGGTCGCTACCTGCACCGCCCGTACAAATGAGTGATCCGGTGACCACCGATTCCACGGAGGTCCCCAGCGGGCCGGTTCCGACCGGCCCGCTGGCCGGCATTCGAATCCTCGATGTGTCGACCATCCTGGCCGGACCGTTGGCTGCCCAGATTCTGGGTGACTTCGGGGCGGATGTGATCAAGATCGAACATCCGACCCGTCCGGACGGCATGCGCGGCCATGGGCTGGAAAAGGACGGTCAACCGCTCTGGTGGAAGATGGTCTCGCGCAACAAGCGCACGCTGTCGCTGTATCTGGGCAGTGACGAAGGTGCAGCCATCTTCCGGCGTCTGGTTGCCGAGGCCGACGTGGTGATCGAGAACTTCCGGCCGGGCACGTTCGAGAAGTGGGGCCTTGGCTACGACGTCCTGTCCGAGATCAATCCCGGCCTGATCATGTTGCGCGTGACCGGCTTCGGTCAGACCGGGCCGTACTCCGGTCGGCCCGCGTTCGGCACCCTCGTCGAATCGATGAGTGGCTTCGCCCACCTCACCGGTGCTGCCGACGGCCCGCCCACCTTGCCGGCTTTCGGCCTCGCGGACTCGATCGCCGGGATCGCCGGAACCTCTGCGGTGTCGATGGCGCTCTTCCACCGGGAACGCACAGGCAAGGGACAGGTCATCGACCTCGACCTGCTCAGTCCGATCATGACGGCCGTCGGTCCGGGCATCATCTATGCCGATCAACTCGGCATCGATCAGAAGCGGAGCGGGAACCGATCGAGCAACAATGCTCCACGGAACCTGTACCGCACCAATGACGATCACTGGCTCGCCATCTCCACCAGTGCGAACTCGATCGCCGAACGTGTGCTGCGCCTGGTCGGGCATCCGGAGGTCATCGACGAACCGTGGTTCGCCACCGGCCGTCAGCGTGCCGCCCATGCAGATCTCCTCGACGGCTACGTCGGTTCGTGGATCGCTGAGCGGACGCGCGACGAGGTGATCGATGCATTCGAGTCCGCCGGCGCCGCAGTGGCACCGGTGTACAAGCCGAGCGACCTGCTCAAAGATCCGCAGGTCCAGCACATCGGCATGACAACAACGGTGGATGATGCCGATCTGGGTCCCATGCGGATGCAGAACGTGATGTGGCGGATGAGCCAGACTCCAGGCAACATCCGGCACACCGGTCGCCCACACGGTTCCGACACCACCGAGATCCTGTCCGAAATCGGTTGTGATGCAGATGAAATAGCTACGTTGCGCGAGCACCGGACGGTGTGATTTCCAGTCAACCGGTGATCGTGGGCTCAGTGCATCGGTGGCCGGACTCACGTCCGGTCAGTAGGTTTCGCGTACTCTCACGATCGTGAGCCAGGCCACCGCGATGTCACTGTCGACCCGAGTGAGAATCCAGCGCATTCTCATGCAGCTTGCTGCGCATATCCCGCAGGCAGTACTCCGGATGGCGGGCCGGCGAAGCCGAGTGAATGCGGACGGTGACCGGATCGCCGTCGAGATGGCCGTGACAGGTTTCTTGGCCGCGCATGTGAAGTCCTTCGACATCGCCGGGAAATCGGTCGCCGAGGCTCGTGTGGACCTGCGGGCCAATGCGGTTGCATTGGCCGAGGATCTTCCTCCGATGGCCGTGGAGGAGGACCTGTTGGTCGACGGGCCCGGCGGCATGCTCCCGATCACCCGCTATCGAGCTCAGACGGACTCGACGGGCGTCGTGGTCTTCTTCCATGGCGGTGGTTGGGTGATCGGGGATCGTGTCAGTCACGACAACCTGGTGCGCAGGCTGGCCATCGCGTCCGGTGCCGACGTTCTGTCGGTGGACTATCGGCTGGCTCCCGAACATCGGTTTCCGGCCGCCGTCGACGATGCGGTTGCTGCGTGGCGGTACGCGGTGGATTCCGCACCGCGCTGGGGTGTTTCGACGTCGCGGATTGCCCTCGCCGGGGACAGTGCCGGAGGAAATTTGAGTGCTGTTGTGGCCCAGCAGGTTCGAGATGAGGACGTGACGCCTTGCCTTCAACTGTTGATCTACCCCGGTACCGACGCCACAGCTCGACACGCATCGCGCCGGGAGTTCGCGAACGGGATGTACCTGACCGACGAGCGCATCGACTGGTTCCTCGATCACTACGTGCCCGATATCGCGATGCGCAGTGACCCTCGGGTGTCGCCGCTGCTGGCGCAAGACCTTTCGGGACTGGCCCCGGCTTATGTCGTCATTGCCGGATTCGATCCACTCCGGGACGAGGGGATCGCTTACGCGCAGCGGCTCGCGGCGGCAGGCGTGTCCGTCACATTGGATCGCGCAGGCAGTCTGATTCACGGATTCGCAAATATGACCCTGATCAGTGCGGACGCCCGTGCTGCGGTCGACCGGATGGGTGCAGCATTGGCCGACGCGTTTCGTTGAGAAAGAGTGGAACCGTCCGGTCGGGTGTGCGAAACATTTCCGAAAAGGAGTTGTGGCATTGCGATTCAAGCGATCCCGGACTGGATCAGCATAAAATCAGTGTCCGAATATCTGTAACTAAAATGTGATTCAATTGTTATGGGCTCGTTGAATACCGGTTTGCTATATCCGATATGCCCGCCAACGGTCCGTTACATCGATTGGGTGCTCGTCGCGCAGGTGAACATCGCAAAATCTCCACATGGCCACCGATAACCGGAGAGATTCCATTTCCAAGTCGATATTCCAACGGCTGCAGCCAATTTGATCAAACGGAAACCCGCGGGGGCGCTTTGCCACTAGCGTGGGTTTTGTAATACTGCGTGACCACCCGATCTACGGGGGACCTTATGGAACTGACGTCCGCCGCTTCACAGGAACTGCGAGGTGGTTCGTCCCTCCTCCGCGTACGTGACCTTTTCGGCGAAGTCCACGACCAGATTGCGCACCTGGAGGGACCGAGTGCGCAAACCGACGAGCTCATCGAAGCACTGGCTTCGGCTGCGGCCGTGGTGGTCGACAACGCATGGCTCTACGACGAGTCCCAGTCGAGATTGGGGTGGACCGAGGCCATCAGTGATGTTCGAGCCGAGTTGCTGTCGGGTGCCGACTTCGACGCGGTTGTGGAGATGATCGCCCGACGGGCGATGGACCTGACGGGCGGAAATGTCGCAATCATCGCCAGACCGCGGGATCCGGAACAGCCTCGCGAACTGGTCCGCGAACTCGTCGTGACCGTGGCCGAAGGTGAGTGCATTTCGCAATCCGTCGGTCGCATCATCCACATCGCAGGATCAACTGTCGGTGCGGTGTACTCCGGGCGGACGCCACATTTGTGTGATGAGTTGGAAGGCGAGATCTCGGGCCTCACCATGAGTACCGAAGGTCCGGCCTTGGTCGTCCCGTTGAGTGGTGGGGACACGATCAGCGGCCTCTTGGTCGTTGCCCGCCGGCGCGGGCAGAGTCCGTTCAGCCAAGACATGCTGACGCTGGCTGCGAACTTCGCTGATCAAACGGCGTCAGCACTGTCGGTGGCGGCGGCGAATCGGCGCACCCACGAACTGGAAGTGTTTGCAGACCGGGACCGAATTGCACGCGACCTGCACGACCACGTCATCCAGCGCGTTTTCGCCGCGGGGATGAACCTGCAGGGGACCGTACAGCGAACCCGGTCTCCAGATGTCCGACGCCGGCTCACCGGCACCATCGATGATCTGCAGGACGTGGTGCAGGAGATTCGCGCGACCATCTTCGACCTGCAGAACGAAGCGCCGCAGACCCCGCAGCTGCGCCAGCGGATACACGAGGTCATCGACAACCAGGCGGGGGATACCAGCGTCAAGACCTACCTGCGGCTATGCGGACCACTGTCCGTGGTCGGAGCCGATTTGAGTGACCACGTGGTTGCGGTCGTCAGAGAAGCGGTGAGCAACGGAGTTCGTCATGCCGCCGCCGAAACGATCACCGTGACCATTTCGGTCGGCAACGATCTCACTATCGAGGTCATCGACGATGGGATCGGCATGCCGACCGAAGTGGTTCCCAGCGGTCTGGGCAATCTGCGCTCCCGTGCACGTGAACTCGGCGGGGACCTGACGTTGTCCTCGCCGGGCACCGGCACCGGTCTGATGTTGTCGTGGTTCGTGCCGCTGTGACAGATGGCCTCTCGTCAATTGCCTCGTCGGGTCACTTGGTCTCGACGGTGATCTGCTTGCCCTGTGACTTGGCTTCCGACAGCGGCACCGTCACGGTGAGAATTCCCTTGTCGTAGTCCGCTGTGACCTTGTCCTCGACAAAACCGTTCGGCAGCGGCATCGATCGGATGAACGAGCCGTAGGCGAACTCGGATCGAGTATCGGACTTCTCCTCAACGGTGCGCTCTGCCTTGAGCGTCAGCATGCCGTCCCGGACTGTCACGTCGACGTCCTTCTTCGGATCGATGCCCGGCAGCTCGGCGCGCACGACATACTTGTCATCGGTCAACTCGTCTTCGATCCGGATCAGATTCGAACTCGGTCGCATCGAGCCGAGTGCGGGGAATGCGGCGAAGAAATCTGCCACGTCGGGGATGAGTGATTGGATCGGATGGCGTGTCGCGGGCTTGTTCGTCGCGGGCTTGTTCGTCGCAGGCTTGTTCGTCGCGGGCTTGTTCATCAGGGAGACCTCTCAGTCGGTTACGGTCTGCCTGTATTTCACCGGACTTCGATACGTCGGCGGGAGGGCAAAAAGACCTTGTGTCGCGGCCGAACGAAAGGGCCGACAACCCTTATCGGCCGGGATTCTTGGGGTGCCTTTCGAGCTTGGCGGCGTATACGGCCGCCTGCGTGCGGCGTTCCATTCCGAGTTTCGCCAACAGCCGGGAGACGTAGTTCTTCACCGTCTTTTCCGACAGATGCATCCGGGCGGCGATCTGGCGATTCGTCAGACTCTCGCCGAGCAAGGCGAGAAGTGTCTGTTCCTGCTCGGTGAGTGCGTCGAGGGGACCGGTCGCCCCTTGCGTGCGGAGTTGATCCATGAGCGCCGCGGCCGCGGTGTTGTCAAGAAGCGACTTGCCTGCCCCGACATCTTTGATCGCTTTGGCCAGGTCCATCCCGGCGATGTTCTTTACGACGTACCCGCTGGCTCCGGCGAGAATGGCGTCGAGCATCGCCTGGTCTTCGGTGAACGACGTCAGCATCAGACACCGGAGATCGTCGAGTTTGGTGCGCAACTCCCGGCACAGTTCAATGCCGCTGCCATCTGGCAGTCGAACGTCGAGAACGGCCACGTCGGGTTTCAATGCCGGAATCCGGGCAAGGGCCTGAGCGTAGGTGCCGGCTTCCCCGATCACGGCCAGATCGGGGTCAGAGCCGATGATCTCGATCAACCCTCGCCGCACCACCTCGTGGTCATCGACCAAGAACACCGAGGTCACAGCTGCACTCCCCATATGGCGTGCTCCTCAGATGGTGATGACAGATCCGGTTGTGGCTCGCTCAATTGTAGGCGCAGGAAATGGTCCGTCGACCGCCTTGAGTAGTCGGGTCAGGGACGCGCGATGAGCACGGGACAAGACGCGGTGTTCAGCAGGACACGGCTCGTCGACCCGAGAACGCGGGCGATGAAGTTGCCGCGTCCTCGCGAGCCAACGACCAGCAGGGCGGCGTCGGTTGACGCATCCCGCAGTGCAGCGACCGGCTCGCTGTCGAGAACCAACTGGGAGACCTCGAGGTCTGGGTACTGTTCACGGTATCCGGCAAGCGATTCGGCAAGTACCGCCTCTTCGGCCGTACGCGCGTCATCCCACGACAACCCCCCGCGATCGGCCTTGAACACCGGGTGAAGTCTCGTGAAGTTCCAGGCGTGGATGGCCACGAGTCGAGCGTTTCGTAACGATGCTTCTTCGTACGCCAGACGCACAGCCAGTTCGCCCGATCTCGATCCGTCCACACCGACGACAACAGCATCCGGCGTCGTGTCCCGCGCCGGACCGGGATGTTCGCGAACCACCACGACCGGACACGCCGCGTGGGACGTCAACGCATCGGCGACCCTCCCGAGCAGGCCGGGGACTCGGGGAGTTTGTCCTTCAGCGCCGATAACCAGTAGATCCGCGCTCGCCGATATTCGCTGCAGGCCCAATCGGGGTTCGCACAAGAGGCGTTTCGTCTCGATGACGATGTCTGTAGCAGCGTCCGCGACCTCAGATTCTGCCAGCGACCTCGCCTCCGCCAGGTCCTTGTCGGCGCGCTCGTTGAGGAGATCGAAGTACGCGTCGGGTATCGGATAGTCGCTGAGGGTGATCAGATCGTCGTCGACACAGCAAAGAAGCAGCAGTCGGGCCGATCTGATCGCAGCTTCGCGTGCGGCCCACCGCACTGCGCCGTATGACGCTGCCGAGCCGTCGACACCTGCGACAATCGGTTTGTTCTCCATGTTCGCTCCTGACATCGAGCACAGGCCATACCGTAACCACGGTCCCATCTTTCAGTCCGGTTCGGTAGTGCCACAGGGCACCGCAACCCATGCCGAATGTCACCTGGGCCGATCGGCGATGAGATTGATGGTCGACCAACCCGCGACCGGGTCACTTTGCTCGGGCGATCTTCGATGAGTGGCGTCCGCACACCTGTTTGGCGGATCGCAACGGGATGCGGCCGGCCGCTTGTCCGCTGTGCCAATGGATTGTGGAATCTGAAAGGACATTGCGCCACAACAGGTTCCGTTGCACTCGAGTGTCGATACGCGCTTCCGGTGCGTGTCCATGATGCTTCGAAGTTCAGGCCGTATTCATGTGGGGGAGGCGGCCTGTCTTGTTGACGAAGGTCAACGAGCGTGACCGTCTCCCGATGACACTTGGCATTCGTTCGATGACTTTGTGCCCGCGCGGCCAAGAGGCCACGCGTGATGCACTGAGATTCGTGGCGTCATCGGCGGTTGCCGCCCTCTGCTAGAGACCACGAACTTCGGACAGAAGGGTCAGCACAGTAATGGAGATGATGAAGGCCGCGGTCGTCCAGAGTTTCACTGGTCCACTTGTCGTCGAAGAAGCTCCGATCCCGTCACCCGGCCCGTTCGAAGCCTTGGTCAAGGTCGACTATTCCGGCGTGTGCCACACGGATCTGCATGCGGCGCGGGGGGATTGGCCGGTCAAGCCGCAAGTCCCATTCATTCCCGGCCACGAAGGTGTGGGAAAGGTCATCGCGACGGGTGACAGCGTCACCCGGCTTGCCGTCGGAGACACCGTTGGAAACGCTTGGTTGTGGAGTGCTTGCGGCGAATGCGAATACTGCGAGACAGGCTGGGAAACATTGTGTCCCAACCAAATCAATGGCGGCTACAGCGTGGACGGATCGTTCGCAACCCATATGCTCGTCGACTCCCGGTACGCCCCGATCATCCCTGACAACGTCGACTTGAAGGCTGTGGGACCCATCCTGTGTGCCGGCGTCACCGTCTACAAGGGTCTCAAGGTCACCGATACCCAGCCCGGAGAGTGGGTGTTGATCTCGGGCATCGGTGGACTCGGGCATATCGCTGTTCAGTACGCGCGCGCCATGGGGCGGAGAGTGATTGCGGTCGATGTCGATGACGCCAAACTCGACCTGGCCAAACAACACGGTGCCGAGATCGGCATCAATGCCGCCAAGGTCTCCGATCCGGCGGCGGTCATCCTCGAGTCCACCGGTGGCGGCGCCCACGGCGCGTTGGTCACCGCGGTCAATGCCCATGCCTTTCCGCAGGCTGTGGCGGGTCTTCGTCGTGGCGGCACCGTCTCTCTGGTCGGTTTGCCGCCGGAGGCGTTTCCGCTCGATATCTTCACCACAGTGCTCTTCGGTCTCACCGTGCGCGGGTCGATCGTCGGTACTCGAAAGGATATGGCGGAAGCGCTCGACTTTTTTGCCCGTGGACTGATCGAACCCACATACACGGTGCGCGAATTACCTGAAATAAACGACATCTTCACTGCCATGACCGACGGCGATATCAACGGACGCATTGTTCTCGATCTCACCTGAACCACGTTGGCGCGGCACTGTCGTCGAATGGTGAGGCCGCCGGCGCACCGGAGAGAGAAAGGTACGACTGATGACCAACCCCTGGATGGACCAAAGCCCCTTCGACGATATGTTCAACCGATTCTTCGGCACTGAACGACCCCGTCCGCAGGTCCAGCGTGTCGACTTGGGGCGGCTGCTCAACGACGAGGCCAAACTGTTGGTGGCAACGGCTCGCGAGGCCGCAAAGCAGTGGAACAGTGATGAACTCACACCGGAACACCTGCTCTATGCAGCAGCGCAAGTCGAAACCTCGCAGAATATGCTGAGAGAGTTGGGAATTGATCCCGAGCAGCTCGCCACGGAGATGTATGAGCGCATCACCGCGGTCCCGTCAGAACCACACGGCGGCGACCTCCCGCTGAGTCCCGCCACCAAACTCGCGCTGCGTACCGCTCAGCAGCAGGCTTATCAGGCCGGTGTCAGCTATGTCGGGCCTGAACATATTCTTGTGGGAATCGCGTCGAGCGCCGAGACACCTGCAGCCCAGGCCTTGGCCGGCAATCTGAAACCTGATGGAGCGCAGTCAGGTTCGGGCGCTGGTGCCAACAGCGAGACGCCTACGCTGGAGGAATACGGTCGCGACCTGACCGCCGAGGCGCGTGCGGGGAACATTGATCCGGTGGTGGGTCGCGCGGACGAGATCGAACAAACCGTGGAGATCCTTTCCCGCCGACGCAAGAACAACCCGGTCCTCATCGGCGATCCGGGTGTCGGCAAAACTGCGATTGTCGAAGGATTGGCGCAGCGAATCGTCAATGGCGATGTTCCATCCACCCTCGCGGACCGTCGGGTGATCGCCCTCGATATCGGTCAGGTCGTGGCAGGAAGCAAGTATCGGGGTGAATTCGAAGAACGGCTGACCAAGATCCTCGACGAGATCAGGGCTCATTCGGATGAACTCGTCATCTTCATCGACGAGCTACATACCATCGTCGGTGCGGGTTCGAGCGGCGAAGGTTCAATGGACGCGGGCAATCTCCTCAAGCCGGCGTTGGCCCGTGGCGAACTCCACACCATCGGTGCCACCACCATTGACGAGTACCGCAAGTACATCGAGAAGGACGCCGCTCTCGAGCGTCGCTTTCAGCCGATCCTGGTGTCGGAGCCGTCGGTTGACGACACCATCGAGATTCTCCGGGGTCTTGCCGACACCTACGAGGCTCACCACCAGGTCCACTACACCGACGAAGCGCTCATCGCTGCCGCTGAACTCTCCGACCGGTACATCACCGATCGGTTCATGCCCGACAAGGCGATCGATTTGATCGACCAGGCCGGGGCTCGTGTGCGGTTGCGTACCAAGACACCTGGCACTGACGCTCGCGCCGTCGAAGAAGAGCTGGCCCGTCTTGAACGCGAGAAGGACTCAGCCGTTGCGGCCGAAAACTACGACCGCGCCGCGGAATTGAAGGCCGAGATCGCGGCGCAGAAGGACGGGGTTGACGAGTCCTCCGACAGCCGCACCCAAGATGTCACCATTGTGGACATCGCCGAAGTCGTCTCGCGCCAAACGGGCGTGCCCGTCGCCGAACTGACCGCCGAGGAACGCACAAAGCTCCTCGCGCTCGAGGACGTGCTGCATTCCCGCGTCATCGGCCAGGACAAGGCCGTCACGGTTGTCGCCGAGGCGGTGCGACGGGCACGGGCGGGGCTGGCCGATCCCAGCCGCCCCATCGGTTCGTTCCTCTTCCTCGGGCCCACGGGCGTCGGCAAGACAGAACTCGCGAAAGCGTTGGCAGAAGCCGTCTTTGGTGACGAGGACCGGCTGATCCGGTTCGATATGAGCGAGTTCCAGGAAAAGCACACGGTTTCGCGTCTGGTCGGAGCACCTCCCGGTTATGTCGGATACGAAGAAGCGGGCCAGCTCACCGACAAGGTGCGAAGGCAGCCGTATTCGGTGATCCTCTTCGACGAGGTCGAGAAGGCGCACGCGGACGTATTCAATGTCCTGCTGCAGCTACTCGATGATGGTCGCGTCACCGACGCACAGGGGCGCACAGTCGATTTCAAGAACACGATTGTGATACTCACCAGCAACATGGGATCGGACCTGATCCTCAACACACCAGACGCGGACACGATCGCCGTGCAGTTGATGGAACGTCTGCATTCGCATTTCCGTCCGGAGTTCCTCAATCGTATCGATGAGATCGTGACCTTCACGCGCCTCGACGAGGAGCAGCTACGCGCCATCGTCGAGCTGACACTCGACAGCACCCGCCGCCGGCTTCGCGCACAGGATATCGGGCTCTTGGTCAGTACCGCAGCCCAGGACTGGTTGGCGCGCACCGGTTACCAGCCGGAGTTCGGTGCGCGACCGCTGCGCCGGACGGTGCAGCGAGAGCTCGACAACAAACTGTCGCACTATCTGCTCGACGGCGCGCTCGTCCCGGGCGACACCGTCAACGTCGATGTCGCCGACGACACCCTGAAGATCACCTTTGATGCGGGCGATGCCGCAGAGGGTGACGAGAGCGCTGACATCAGTACCGAGAAAAAGCCGTCGAAACATTCGGTGTGACGAGGCGTCCAACGGTGATCGGTTGACCGGAGCAGTAGCCAGGTGTCCAATTCCCTGGACACCCGGCAGATGAACGTGCCACACTCGTGCGGTGACTTCCTCTCACACCTCCTACCGCATCGACGTCGCCGTGGCAGCGGTGAACGCCGCTCGCACACGGTCTTCAGTCGCTGATCTGGCGCAACGTCAGGTAGTTGCGGCGGCTATTGCGTTGATGCGGGCCGAAGGGCTCAGCGATCGGAAGATCGCGACCGCAATGGGCATCTCGAAATCGTCGATTCGGGCCATGTCTGTCGAGCCGACACCCGATCCTGATCAGCAGCGCGACGTCACACGGCTGGCACATCAGGTTTGGGTCGATGTCGCCGATCTCGCCGGGGAGCGGTTCGTCGTCGAGGGCGATGACATCCCGAGTTTTGAACGTATGGCCGCGCACGGCATCGAGCTTGCGTTCCCGGCTTCGCTGGGACGCGCGGACACGACCTCGCGCGAATATGTTCAGATGACCACGGGGCAGCGGATACTCGTCTTCTCCCAGTCGCGATGGAACGGTTTTCCCGACCAATCGGCCGCGTTGGGCTGGGACCATCGGGGAACCTACATCATCCATCGTTGCCCAGGCCTCCACGCCGATGGATGCGCCGAATCGCACACGATCATGCCGCCGAGTGAACTCGGCCTCGAGGATGGTGTCGAGGTCTACGGATCGGGTTGGGACGACCGCAAGCCGACAGCGCACCAGGTCTGGAAACTCCTCACCGCAGCCATCGAAGAACACTTCGAGGTGTTCGATCCTTCCTATCCGGAACTCGAATTGCGCAGGCGCCCGGGCACGACACCGCGGTACCCGACCCGCGCCGGGAACAGTGGTGTCGCCGCAGACGTGAGCCGACCTTCACCCCGTTGAATATCAAACCATCGCAACCCAATTCCGAGAAGAGGACATCTATTCATGGCTACTGAACAAGAATTGATCGCAGGCATAGCCGAGATCATCGAAGAGGTCACCGGTATCGAGCCAGAGGAGATCACCATCGAGAAATCGTTCGTCGACGACCTCGACATCGACTCGTTGTCGATGGTGGAAATCGCGGTGCAGACCGAAGACAAGTATGGCGTGAAGATTCCCGACGAAGATTTGTCTGCTTTGCGCACCGTCGGCGACGCCGTCGCATATATCCAAAAACTCGAATCAGAGAACGCCGATGCTGCCGCGGCGATCCGGTCACGCATACAGGAACAAGACTGACTGTTTCCGAAGGTTTGTCCCGACCAATGCGGCAGGCGACGTAGCGTGATCTGTCGTCCTCGCCAAATGTTCGGGCAATTCGAAAGGGTAGCCGACCTGATCCTCGCAGGGCAGTCTACTTAAGGGTCCGATGGTGTTGGTGCCCTGCCGATCTCACACCTTCCACACAGGGCAAGGTCGATCAGATGGGACCGTCGAGGTGTTGCTCGATCCGGAATACGGGATAAGACGCTGCGACACCGCGAAATTCGGACAGCGGTGCGGTGCGGGGGACCGGGATGTGGGGCCGGGCTCCTGGCGCCACCTGCACATAGCGCCGCAAAATCGGCGCTCGTTCATCGACGGGGATTTCGACGAGGCGCACCGGCTGCGTACCGAGCGTCGCCTCGCCGGCGGCCGCTCGTACATTGCGCACCCAGTTCGCGTCATCTCCCAGCATCGACACCAAATACCGTGACTCCTCGAAATCGGTGACCACCACCGGCACTGATACGGGTTTACCGCTGCGTCGGCCGCGAACCACCAGCGTCGCCGCACGCCCTGACGTCAACCAGCCTCGGGAATACAACCACGCCGAGAGCGAGTTCATCGCGCGAGCCAGCGCATGTGGGCGACCACCCCGATACATCCACCTCTTCGGGGCATACCACCACGGTCCACCCCGCCGCGTCTGGCTCGGGCTCTCCTCGGTCACCACCGCACCTCCCAAAAGCTGGTCATCACAACATAAACTCACTTTCGCCCTCGCCCGTCAACCGGCATGTGAGCGGGCTCCGGCTGCGATAACGTCGAAATTGCCGCACGGTCGATCGTCTTCCCGGGTTCGACGCGCGTAGGTGATGGGCCCGAGTGCGGACCGTTTGGGGCGTGTGGCCGGTGCAGTGCCGTCTCGTCTGAATCGGTCTTTTCTGACTTTTGCGCGGAACAGCTTGTGCGCCAGAGGTGTCTCGTTGGCAACCTCTGATGAGCCCGGTGAGGAGCCCTGAATGTCCGAGCAGCTACAGAGCGTTACGCACACTGCGAGCGTTGAGAAGATCGTCGGGGATCTCGACGTCGACATCGAGCAGGGTCTGTCGAGTGGGGACCAGCGTCGGCGCCTCGCGGACTATGGCGAGAACAGTCTGGATGAAGCCGCACGTATCCCGCCCTGGCGCAGAATTGCCCGGTTGCTCGCCGACAAGATGACGGTGGTGCTCATCATCGCTGCGGCGGTCAGCGCTGCCGTCTCCCACGATTGGGAGACACCCGTCGTCATCCTTGCGGTGATCAGTCTCAACACGGTGCTCAATTACGTTCAGGAGACCCGGGCCGAAGGCAATCTGCAAGCTCTCCGGGATATGTCCGTGGCGGTCTCGCGGGTTCGCCGCGACGGGCGTGTGCAGAACGTGGACCGCACCGAGATCGTGCCGGGCGATGTGGTGCTGCTGGAGGCCGGCGACGTCATACCCGCCGACGGTCGGGTGGTCGAGACTGCGCGATTGCAGGTGGCCGAGTCGGCGTTGACAGGGGAATCGAACCCGGTGGACAAGAGCGCCGCGGTGCTCGACGATCCTGATCTGCCCATCGGGGACCGGACGAACATGCTGTTCATGAACACCGAGGTCACCCGCGGACGAGCAACCATGGTTGTGACCGGCACCGGGATGAACACTCAGTTCGGAACCATTGCAGCGCTGCTTCATACCGCAGGGGCGGACAAGACCCCATTGCAGCGCCGCATCGATCAGCTGGCCACGTTGCTCACTGTTGTTGCATTTGTTGTGGTCCTGATCGTGTTCCTACTCGGGCTCATTCGGGGTGAGTCTTGGTCAGACATGTTGCTGACGGCGGTATCTCTCGCGGTGGCAACCATTCCAGAGGGTCTGACCGCGGTCGTCGCCTTCACCTTGGCGATGGGGGCCTCCCGGCTCGCCAAGCGTGGTGCCATCGTCAAACAGTTGGCGGCCGTCGAGACACTGGGCAGTACAACGCAGATCGCCACCGACAAGACCGGCACACTGACTCTCAACGAGATGACCGTGCGCCGTCTCGAGGCAGCAGGTCAAACTTTCCGTGTCACGGGGTCGGGCTACACCACCGAGGGCAAAATCCTGACCGACGGTGAGCAACCTCTGCCCGACTTCCGCCGCGCACTCCTGGCGATGTCATTGTGCAACGACGCCAGTGTTTCCGAGGGTGTGCTGGTCGGCGATCCCACTGAAGGTGCCCTCGTGGTGCTTGCCGAGAAGGGTGGCGTGGACGTTGTCGGTGCCCGCCGGAGCTATCCGCGCGTGGCCGAGGTCCCGTTCGATTCCGAATACAAGTTCATGGCGACGTTTCATGTCCACCAGAGTCCCGACGACACCCCTGGGGTTCGCTGTTACGCCAAAGGTGCGCCGGGACCGTTGCTGGCACGCGCCAGTCAGGTGCGCGACGTCGATGGTGATCGTGTGCTCACCGATGAAGACCGGGCGGCGTTGGCGGCGATTGTTGACGAGCTGGCACGAGATGGTCTGCGTACCCTCATGATTGCCGGTAAGACACTCGAGCGCCTTCCCGAAGATGCAGAAGGGTTGTTCGACGTGGTCGACAGTTTGACCGTGTACGCCGTGGTCGGCATCCTCGATCCGCCGCGTCCCGAAGCCCGCGAAGCCATCGAGACGGCTCGGGGCGCCGGAATCGCCGTGCACATGATCACCGGTGATCACCTCACTACGGCGTCGACGATTGCCGGCGATCTCGGGATCGTCGGTGAGGCCGTGTCGGGTGCTGATCTCGACACGATCGACGACGCCGAATTACGCGAGCGCGCAGCGAGATTCGGCGTTCTTGCGCGAGTGGCGCCCGAGCACAAGATTCGCTACGTCAGGGCTTTGCAAGAGGCCGGCGAAGTGGTGGCCATGACCGGCGACGGGGTCAACGACGCACCCGCCCTCAAACAAGCCGATATCGGTATCGCCATGGGTATCACCGGCACCGACGTGTCCAAAGGTGCGGCGAAGATGATTCTCACCGACGACAACTTCGCGACAATCATCGCGGCGGTGCGGGAAGGCCGTGGGATCTACGCGAACATCATCAAGTTCGTGAAGTTTCAGCTCACCACGGCGTGGGGCTTTGTATTGATCTTTCTCACCGCGGGAGTGGCCGGTATCGCCGGTGGGACACCATTCACGGCGATCCAGATCCTCTGGGTCAACATCATCATGGACGGACCGCCCGCGCTTGCGCTCGGCGTCGACCCGACCGAACCCGACACGATGCGGCAGAAGCCGCGTTCGCCGAGCGAACGACTCCTCAACCGCAATAGGCTACTTCGGATTCTTGCCCTGGGAATTGTCATGGCGACCGGCACGATTCTCGTCATCGCCGGCGCCGATGAGATCTTCCCGGAAACGGCCGACGATCCTCTGGTCGATACAACACTGGGTTTCACGACCTTCGTCTTCTATCAGGTCTTCAACCTTCTCAATGTGCGCTCGGATCGGGTTTCCGTGTTCTCGCTGCAGACATTCACCAACCACACGATCTGGTTGTCCCTCGTGGCGATCATCGTCTTGCATATCGCGGTCATCAACGTCGGTGTCCTGCAAGAGCTCTTCGACACCACCTTTCTGACCGGCTCCCAGTGGTTCTTCGCAATTGCGGTTGCCTCATCAGTGCTGTGGATCGAAGAGGTCCGAAAAGCTGTGGTGCGGAGGGTCTGGCCGATAGATCGACAGCAGGCAGCGTGATGCTGTTCGCCGATCTCCGGTCAATTCGGTGTTCAGCTCGCCCAGGCAGGCCAGGGCGAGTTCACGTCAGCCACTTTTACGTAGGTCAGCGGGGGCAACGCAGATGTCCGCAAGGTCCTCGAGCGGCAGGTCGAGGGCACGGGCCAAGGCTGCAATGGTTGTGAATGCCGGAGTCGGCATCCGGCCGGTCTCGATCTTGCGGAGCGTCTCCGGTGAGATCGCCGCGGACTGCGCTACTTCGGCGAGCGTGCGATCGCCGCGAGCTTGGCGCAGATATGCACCCAGGCGCTGACCAGTCGCGAGTTGAGCAGGAGTGAGTGGGAGACGAACCATTCCACCAGCTTACTCCAGGCCGGTATGAAAATACCGACGAAACAGCTAGGCTGGTATTTAAATACCGGCCATCGGGCCGGTTGGAGAGGAACTCCCGTGCTCGAACTGAAGACACCTCGAGAGATCGACGCGATGCGCGTCACCGGCGCATTCATCGCCGAATTGCTCGACGACCTCACCGGCCAGGCGAAGCCGGGGGTGAATCTACTCGACCTCGAACACCGCGCCCGCGATCTGATCGCGCAGCGCGGTGCGCAATCGTGCTACTGGGACTACGCGCCGTCATTCGGGCGAGGCCCGTTCCGCAACGTCATCTGCCTGTCGGTCAATGATGCGGTGCTGCACGGCCTTCCGCACGACTACACACTGCGTGATGCCGATCTGCTGAGCATGGACATCGCGGTGTCGATCGATGGGTGGGTCGCCGACAGCGCCCGCAGTGTGATCGTCGGTGTCCCGCGACCCGAGGACGAGCGCCTGATCGAAGCCACTGAACGTGCCCTGGCAGCGGGGATTGCGGCGGCGTTGCCCGGCAACCGCCTGGGTGACATCTCGGCCGCCATCGGCGCTGTGGCCGCCGACTACGGATACCCGGTCAACACCGAGTTCGGTGGCCACGGACTGGGGCGCACCATGCACGAAGACCCGCACGTCCCCAATATCGGACGTGCGGGACGAGGTCTCAAACTGCGGCCCGGGTTGACCCTTGCGCTCGAACCCTGGCTCGCCCGCAGCACCGACAAAATCATCTACGACGATGACGGGTGGACCATCCGCTCCGCTGACGGATCTCGTACCGCCCACAGCGAACACACGATCGCCGTCACCGACGGCGCCCCACTTGTGCTGACGTGCCTGGATCGTTCGCGGGCACGATGATCCTGGGATCAATTGCGGGGGAGGGGATTCCAGCGACACATCCCGGGTGTCTCCGTCAATCGGGTACCTCGATGACGCGCTGCTCGGACATCGTCGGGAGGCACAAGGCACCATGATCGAACCCGTTTCGTGTTCGTCGTAGGTCAGGACGTCGTCGCCGTCGCTTTTGTCCATATCGCACGTCCGACTCCTGAACGGGGTACTGATAGGCCCTCCCGCAGCCGCGGCAGCCGACCTACATTCGAATCAGAGGACCCAGTCGACGTGAAGATGTGGTCACGGTGAGGAGTGTTGTAGATGGCCGCGAACGCGCGAGCGCAGAAGAATCACGATGAGCTCTTTCCAGGGCATGTGTCGACACTGGCGCAGACCGATCCCGAGTTGATCGAGTACTTTGACAACTTCGCTTTCGACGAGGTACTCCAAGACAGTCGCCTCGAGATTCGGAGTCGACTGATGGTTCAGCTGGCCTCGATGATCGCAGGCCAGGCGCTACGCGAATATCGAGTCATGCTCGGAGCGGCGCTGACCGTGGGGGTGACACCGGTCGAGGTCAAAGAAATCGTGTATCAAGCAGTGCCGTACGTGGGTATGGCCAAGGTCTTCGACTTCCTGCACGCAACCAACGAGGTGCTGACCGAACGCGGTGTCGAGTTGCCGCTACCGGGCCAGTCCACAACCACCCCGGACAGTCGCATGGCGAAGGGCTTGGCAGTACAGAAGAAGATCGTCGGCACTGACACCGTCGAGAGCTTGTATGCCAACGCGCCCCAGGATCAGGCGCATATTCTGCGCTTGCTGTCCGCCAACTGCTTCGGCGATCACTACACGCGCACCGGACTCGACGTACCTACCCGCGAGCTACTCACGTTCGCGATGCTCGTCGCGCACGGCGGCTGTGACCCGCAGGTCAAAGCCCACGTCGCCGCCAACCTTCATGTCGGCAACGATCGCCGGGTCCTGATCGATGTCCTGACCCAACTCCTACCCTTCATCGGCTATCCCCGAACACTGAACGGTCTTCGCATGGTCGATGAGGTCACGCAGGACAAATAGCCGCGGCACCTGGAAGAGGATGAAAGGACCGACCATGGCTCAGCGCACCTGGCTCATCACCGGTGTCAGCAGCGGCTTCGGCCGCGAACTGACCGAACAGCTCCTCACCGCAGGTGATCGCGTCGTCGGGACCGTCCGCGACGCCAGCAAGGTCGACGACCTCATCGCTCGATACCCTCAGACGTTTATCGCCGAAGTGCTCGATGTGACCGACATTCCGGCCGTTCACGAGGTCGTCGATCGCAGCTTCTCGACGCTCGGTCGGATCGACGTCGTCATCAGCAATGCCGGGTATGGCCTCTTCGGTGCCGCGGAGGAACTCACCGACGCCCAGATCGACCGTCTGATCGCGACAAACCTCACCGGATCGATCGCCTTCATCCGCTCGGCGCTGCCGCACTTTCGTGCGCAGGGGAATGGGCGCATCATTCAGATGTCCTCGTACGGAGGACAGGTCGCATTTCCTGGCAACTCCATGTACCACGCCACCAAATTCGGGATCGAAGGCTTCGTCGAATCAGTGGCACAGGAGATCGCACCTTTCGGCATCGGGGCGACACTCGTCGAACCAGGCGGCGCCCGAACCGAGTTCCGCTACGGCAGTGCCCTAGTCGCCACCCTCATGTCGGCTTACGACAACAACCCGGCGCACGGTTTCCTGAAGATGCTCGACCCCGCCAATGGCCTCGCGCCCGGCGACCCTGCTCGTATGGCCGCTCGCATCATCGAGAGCGTCGACATCGAGCCGGCACCGTTGCGGCTGTTGCTCGGATCGCAAGCACTGGCGATCACGGTGGACACCCTTCGTAAACGTATCGCCGACTACGAGGCACAAGCCGACGTTGCCGCGTCGACGGACTTTCCGCCTGGTGAATGAGCCCGCCTGACAGCGGTTGTCATGCCGAACCCAAACGAAGGAACACCGATGAAAACATGGAATATCGAGGACGCCGCCGTCCTGGGCGCACCGGATGAGGTACAGGTCGTCACCTACCGGCGGGACGGTCGCGCGCGCCGGCCTACGACCATCTGGATAGTGCGAGACGGTGCCGACGTATTCATTCGTTCGACCAATGGGCGTACCGCGGCCTGGTTCCGCGCCGCGATCACCTCACACACCGGGCAGATAATGGCGCGGCAGAACACCTTTGACGTTATCTTCACCGAAGCGGACGACAAGGATCTCGCGCGGGTCGACGCCGCCTACCGGGCCAAATACGGTCAGTACCCCTCGATCGTGGATCATCTCGAAGAAGAAGGGCCCCGGTCAGCGACCCTCCAGGTTCACCCGGGCTGAATGCTTGCTCGCCGGATCTTTCGCCGACCACGGATCGCCATCTACCGGAAGTTGACAATGACATCGCCCATTGACTCCGTCCCCGACCTGCGCGCTCTCGAGGGCTCGTGGACCTTGGACCCCGCCCGCACCTCGATAACCTTCCGCGCCAAGGCATTGTGGCTGTTCACGGTGACCGGTTCTTTCGATCCCGTCGGAGGCAGCGGAACTGTCGGCGATGATGGGAGCGTGACCGGAATGCTGGTCGTCGACGCAAGCTCCGTGAATTCCAGGAACCGGCAACGGGACGAGCATCTGCGTTCTGCTGATTTCTTCGACGTCCGGACATATCCCACCATCACCTTCGCCGTGACGCAGGTGCGACCCGGCGATGGGGGACATATCGATGTCATCGGCGATCTGACCGTTCACGGCCAAACACGGCCGTTGACTGTCCCCGCTCGTGTGGTCGCGGTGGATGACACCGCTACAGTCACCGCCGAAGTCCACCTCGACCGCAGCAATTGGGGGCTGCGCTACACGAAAAAGGGTTCACGCCTGGCCACTGACCTGATGGTCGAGGCCTCCTTCATCAAACCCTGAGCATCTAGCTTCCGAAGAACTCCATTCCGGAAGTTCCGAGAGTTCATCGTCGAAGAACTGGCCGGACTTCCTGGGGGACTCAGCTGATCTTGCGTCGGTAGATGGCCATCGCGGCGACGTACGCGACGATGAGGAGGCCGAAGCACCAGGTGAAGGCGATCCAGATGTCGCCGCCGACCGGCTCTTCGGCGAAGATGTCGCGAATCGTGTTGACGATGGCTGTGACTGGCTGGTTCTCCGCAAACCATTGCACCGGCGCGGGCATGGTTTCGCTGGGTACGAACGCGGAACTGATGAACGGCAGGAAGATGAGCGGGTAGGAGAACGCGCTCGCGCCGTCCACGGTTTTTGCGACAAGGCCCGCGATGACCGCAATCCACGTCAGCGCCAGAGTGAACAGGATCAGGATGCCGCCGACCGCGAGCCATCCCAATACACCTGTGCCCGTACGAAAACCCATCAGTAGTGCGACGCCGACGACAATCGTCAGCGACATCACGTTGGCGACCAGCGAGGTCAGCACATGTGCCCACAGCGCGCTGGACCGAGCAATCGGCATGGATTGGAATCGCTCGAAGATCCCGCCGTTCATGTCCATGAACAGGCGGTAGGCGGTGTACGCGATCCCGGACGCGATCGTGATGAGCAGGATGCCCGGCAGCATGTAGTCGATATACCGTTCCGGCCCGGTATCGATGGCGCCGCCGAACACGTAGACGAACAGCAGCATGAGGGCCACCGGGGTGACTGCGGTGGTGATGATGGTGTCCGGGCTACGCAGGATGTGGCGCAGCGAACGCCCGGTCAGAGCGGCGGTGTCGCCGTAGAAATATGTGGTGGTCATCATCGTTCCTTATTGGTCGCGCGCGCGTCGGCTCCGAGGCTCTTGCTGTCGTCCCCGACGATCATGAGGAAGACCTCCTCTAACGTGGGCTGCTTCTCGACGTACTCAACTTTCGCGGGCGGCAGCAGTTGCTTGAGCTCGGTGAGGGTGCCGTTCACGATGATCCGACCTTGGTGAAGGATCGCGATCCGGTCGGCGAGGTGCTCGGCTTCCTCCAGATACTGCGTCGTCAACAGCACCGTCGTCCCACTGTTGGCGAGTTCCTTCACTGTCTGCCACACCTCGGTGCGTGCCTGGGGGTCGAGGCCGGTGGTCGGTTCGTCGAGAAAGATGACCGGCGGGTTCCCGATGAGACTCATCGCGATGTCGAGACGCCGACGCATTCCACCCGAATACGTCGATGCTTTTCGGCTGCCGGCCTCGGTCAACGAGAATCGAGTGAGCAGGTCGTCGGCGATGTTGCCAGGGTTCTTCAGATGTCGCAGCTTGGCGACCAGCACGAGGTTTTCGCGGCCACTGAGGAGATCGTCCACGGCCGCGAATTGTCCGGTGAGGCTGATTGATTCGCGCACCTTCTGTGGCTGCGCGGAGACGTCGCAGCCTTCCACGCTCGCTGTTCCGGAGTCCTGCTTGAGAAGTGTCGACAGGATTTTCACAACCGTGGTCTTGCCGGATCCGTTCGAGCCGAGCAGGGCGAAGATGCTGCCTGTCGCCACGTCGAAGTCGACGCCGCGCAACACCGGCAGCTCATCGAACGACTTCTGTAACCCCTGTACACGGATCGCTGTAGTCGAGGTCATCGCTGTCCTTGTCGTTCAGCGTCCTCGATGGACTTGGCCAGGCGGGCGCGTTCCTTGTCGATCCAGTGCTTGCCGCTGTATGCCGCTGTGAACGTCTCAGCGAACTCGACCGGGTCGTCGCCGACGATCTCACGCACCGGTGTGCTGTCGATGGCCGCGCGCTCCCAGAGGTCGACGTGGTCGCCCATCATTTTCACGATGGTCGCGCCGTCGGTCACGCCACCGTAGTAGTTGAAGTACCTCTGCAGCGCGTTTGCGGCGGTGCGGTGCGGCTCGGGAAGGGCATTGATGCGCGCAGCGTGCCGCTTGTACTGCTTCTTCTCTTCGAACGATCTGATGATTGCTGAGATCCATCTGGTCATGACTACTTCCTTCGTTCGTGGAGTTGTTCGATTCGTTCGGAGAGGAAGTCCCATGTTCTCCAGAACTCGTTGAGCTGTTCGAGCCCTATGTCGTTGATCGAATAGACCTTTCGTGGTGGCCCTTTCTCGGAGGGGACCTTCTCCACATTCACGAAACCCTTCTGCTCGATGCGGACGAGCAAGGCGTAGACGGTGCCCTCGACGAGGTCCGTAAAACCCTGCTCGCGCAACAGTGCTGTGATCTCGTAGCCGTACGTCGGACGTACGGCTAGGTTTGCGAGCACTATGCCCTCGAGGGTGCCCTTGAGCATCTCCGTCATCTGGCTGCCCATCACTCACCTCCTTCTAATCTGTATCGCTGAGTACCGGTAGACGGTAACGCAGAGTACCGGTACATAGCAATACCAAATAGCGGAGCTGCGCGGTTTGCGTCCCCTCGGCACGGGGTACCGACGTGGGGAGTGATTGTGCCGCTTCTGGCTCAATGCGCATCGTTGGGCCGACAGTAAGGACAACTCACAAATGGGTGAGCGCACACCGGGGCTTTCGGGCGATCAATCGGAGAACGCCGGCGACGCCAGTGGTGGCGACCAGCGCACTCCGCTCATAGAACCGCCGCGACTGCGAACCGAAGACGACCGTGCGGCAACGAGACTCGAGCTCTTCTTCGACCTTGCCTATGTGTTGGTCATCCATCAGTTGGCGCTGGCACTGAAGGATGATCTCGGGTGGCACGGTGTGGCCGTCTTCGCAGGTCTGTTCGTGGTCACGTGGTGGTCGTGGGTGACCACCACGCTGTACGCAAACCGGTTCGACACCAACGACGTCGTGTATCGCGTGCTGAAACTGGCTGCCACCTTTGCGATTGCGGTGATGGCGGCCAGCGCATCCACCGCCGTCGGGGCGGACGGGACCGTGGCGTTCGGCGTCGGCTACATCGCGACCCGCGTGATCCTCGCCGGTCTGTACCTACGTGCGTGGTGGCACATCAGCGAAGTACGGGTCACGATCAATCTGTATTTCGCGGCGACGGTCATCAGCGTGGTCATCTGGACTGTCTCGCTGTTCACTCCATCGCCGACCACCTACATCCTGTGGGCGGTCGGTATCGCGATAGAGGCGATGGCTCCATTCGCGGCCACCCGGTGGGGCCCGGACGTGCCGTTGCACCTCAAACATCTACCGGAACGCTTCGGCCTCTTCGTTATTCTGGTGCTCGGCGAGTCCATCTCGGCCATCGTCCTCGGGATGCATGACACCCATTGGGCATGGTCGTCCTCGTTGGTGGCAGCGCTGGGATTCACCATCGCCGCTTCGGTGTGGTGGATGTACTTCGACATCGGTGGCGCCGAAGCGAAGACCGAGATACAGGATGATGAGAGTGCGGTCGGTAGCGGACGCGCCGATGGCTACATCTACGGACATCTGCCAATCACGTTGGGTGCGGCCCTCCTTGGTGTCGGGATCGAGCAGTACGTCCTGCATCCGGTCGGTGAACTCAGCGCTGCTGGACGCTGGGTCCTGTGCGGTGGGCTGGCGTTGTTCATCGCCGGAGTGTGCGCCATCCTCGGGTGGAGTTCGGGCAACTGGCGAACGATCATCCCGTGGCCGGCACTGGCAATCCCGGTCGTCCTCATCGTGGGACTCATCGACAACGCACTTCCGTTCGCGTCGGCGATAGTTCTCGCCGTTGGCTCGATCCTTGCCGTTGTGACCGGTATCGTCCGGCGGCGCAGGAGCCCGGTCGAGACGACCGAGACCTGACCGATGTGTAGTCCTGCGAACTGACGGGTACCCGGATCAACGACCCGCGGAGTGTCACGGGAACGCAAGTCGAGGAGAGGGAGACATGGCGAAATATCGAGTGCTCAATCCTGACGAGGACGTCATCGACGAGGTCGAGTTCAACAACGCTGAAGACGCCTACAAATGGTTCAAGAACCGTGAGGTTCCATCGGGCCAGTTGGGGTTCCGTATGGAGGTCAACGTGGATGGCGACTGGCGATTCTTCGACCAGACCGACGGAACCCAATCTCGCAACTAATCCTGTGCCTTGCACGTTGCCCTGTTACCGATTTCAGCCATTCGGCGAATTGAGCCCTATTTCCCCGGTCTCGATTACTGGACGATATTCACGCGTCAACCGGGTTAGCCTGTGGTCGACATTTCGGCCACCAGGCCTGGGGTGCCCTCCGGAACAAGGTGAGTACCCAAGGTGGCCAATTCCTTTGCCGACGACCAGACTGCGGACGAACTCTCGTCTGAGCCCCTCTCGAAGAACGAGCTGAAACGAACACTTGGGTCGTATCAGGTATTCGCCATATCGTTTGCATTCATCTCGGTGGCCGTCGGAATCTTCGCGACGTACGGTGATCTGCTCTCGACTGCAGGACCAGTCGGACTCTGGCTCTGGGTGGTCGCCGCCGTAGGACAAACCCTGGTCGCGCTCGTGGTCGCTCAGTTCGCGGCGCGGATCGCGCTGAGCGGCTCGTCGTACCAGTGGGCCTCACGGCTGGCGAACCCGAAGATCGGTTGGCTATTCGGGTGGCTCACGTTCTGGTACCTGGCGATCGCAGTGGTCGCAATGACAGCGCGCTTGCGAGCCAGGCGTTCATGCCACTGGTCGGTATGGAGGAGAACGAGGGCACCGCTCGAGTGATCACCGTGGTGATCATGGTGATTCAGGCGGCACTGGTGATCGCCTCCACACGACTGCTGGGAATGATCACGTCTGCTGCGGTGGCCATCGAACTCGGCATCGTTGTGGTCCTGGTGATCGCACTGGTTGCAGTCGTGGTGTTCACCGGCAGCGGCGAGGTCAGCAATCTGACATCCCGCGGGATCACCGCGGGCGAGAGCAACTACCTCGCAATTGGTGGCGGGCTGATGGCGGGGATGTTGATGGGCCTGACCACGCTCGTCGGATTCGACTCGGCGGCGAATCTCGCTGAGGAGGCCAAAGATCCGTTTCGCAGTGTCCCGCGCGCCATCGTGGCATCGGTGGTCGCAGCCGGAGTCGCCGGCTTGCTGTTCTTGCTCGCACTCACCGTCGCGATCAAAGACGTGGACGCGGTGAGCGCCAGTGGGTCACCGGTCGCAGCCATCATCCGGGATCAGCTGGGGCCGGTGATGGAGCGGTTCCTCCTGGCCGGCATCGCTTTTGCGATCTTCGGAGCCGGCATGGTGGTGATGGCCGCATGCTCACGGCAGGTGTTCGCGATGGCCCGCGACAAGCGCTTCCCCGCACACGGACTGATGCGGAGGGTCAACCCGCGCACCCAAACCCCGGTGTATGCGACGCTCCTCTCCGGCGCAATCCATTTCGCGAAAATGATGATCTTCGACCGTGAGGTTCTCGAGAGCGAGCCCGACGGCGGTGACGCGGTCTTGTCCAGCTGCCCCGAGCAGACAGCCTGAATGCAACCGTCACATCAATTCGAGTCCCGTCAGGAGATCGTCTGCGCGCCACTTCTGCAGAATGCTGTAGAACGCATTCGGGCCATGTCCAAAGTTCGAGGAGGCACCTGCTCGGACGTTGCCCTCATTGTTGAAATAGCCAGGGGTGCAGTTCCTTCGGTATTCAACGAGAGCGGAAGGCGACTCTCCGAGCACGTCGAGCCAGTACTCTTCGGCCTCTGGGGTGGCATCCACGCGCTGCACGTTCCTGGCCCGGGCCGTTGCGATGACGTAGGCAATGTGCCGGCCCATCTCGATCACGCTGCTCGTCCAGTTGTAGGCCGGAGCGACTTGGCCGGGCCCGTGTATGAACAGATTCGGGAAACCGTGCACATGCATACCGTGGAAAGTGCGTGCGCCCTTGGCCCAATACTCTGTCATGCGGGTTCCGTTCATGCCGACGGGGTCAACGCCCCAGGCTTTGAGCAGTCCGCGGCCGATGTCGAAACCGGTGGCGAGGACCAGGCAGTCGAGTTCGTACTCACGGCCGTCCACGACAACTCCGGTGGCGGTCGCCCTCTCCACCCCCGCACCCTTCGTGTCGACCAGGGTGACATTCGGTCGGTTGAACGACTCCAGGTAGTCGTCGTGGAACGACGCTCGTTTGCAGAGCATGCGGAAGTTCGGCATCAGCGCGGCGGCGGTATCGGGATCCTTCACGATGGACGCGATCCGGGCGCGGGCGACGTCCATGCCGGTCAGATCGTCGAGCTCGGCCTGCTTGAGATCCTCGCTGCTTCCGTACATTCCCTTGTTGTGACTCGCCACGACCGGAAACACCGTGTGGCTCCAGGCGTCGTCGATGAGATCTTCCGCAGTCAGGTCCACGTTCTGCTCGTTGAACGAGAACATGTGGCGGTCTTGCCAGCCGGGCTCCAGAGTCGCGGCCCAGGCTGGGTCTGTGGGTCGGTTATCCCGCGGAAGCACCACTACTGGTGTTCGCTGAAAGACGGACAAGTGTTGCGCGGCCTCCGCCAACGGTGTCACCAGTTGCAGCCCAGTCGCTCCGGTGCCGATCACTCCGACGCGCTTGTCCGCCAGGTTGGGCATACCGCCACCTTTTGGCCCCGGCCCTCCACCTGTATAGCCGTAATCCCAACGGCTCGAGTGGAACAGCGCACCACTGAAATCTTCGAGACCGGGGATGTCAGGTAACTTGGGCCGTTGTAGGGCCCCTCCCGCCATCACCACGAATCGCGCTTTGACGACATCTCCGCGATTGGTGTGAACCGTCCACCGTGCGTCGCCATCGTCCCACACCGCATCGACGACTTCGGTCTGGAAATACGCATCACGGTAGAGGTCGAACTTTCGAGCCATCGACCGGCAGTATTCCAGGATCTCCGGTTGGTAGACGTACCTCTCGGTCGGGATGTAGCCCATCTCCTCCAAGAGCGGCAGATAGATGTAGGACTGGACATCGCATTGTGCTGCCGGGTACCGATTCCAATACCAGGTACCGCCCACGTCACCCGCATTATCGATCATGCAGATGCGGTCCACGCCCTCCATTCGCAACATCGCGCCCAAGGCGAGCCCCGAAAGCCCCGCACCCATCAGTACGACGTCGACCTCGTCTTCAATCGAGGCGCGATCGATCGGCTGCGCCCACGGGTCGTGCGATTCCTCGATGTACCGATACTGACCGGTACCGTCCGCCCGAAGTCGTCGCGCTCGCTCGTCGGCGTAACGCTTCCGGATGTTGTCCAGGTCCATCGACTCAGGCAATTTCGAACTCCTCGGTCAGTAAGTCAATTCCCAGGTTGGCCTCACCCGGGAACGCGCCGCATCCTGCGGCGGTGAGGACAGGTCTGGCATTCCTCCCCGCCGACGCACGTCGGAGACGGGCTCCTGCGCAAACTTTCGAAAGAATGCGACGCCGAGGCTGTCGGGCCCCAAATGGGGCACCACATCCTCGGCGGTGGTGTGCGTCACCAAATTAACTATACCTGCGGTAAAGTTACTGTCCAGTGGGACACCCGGAAGAATGGCCTCTGGCAGGCGAGGACCTTCATCGAACTGCCCGCGCTGTTCCTGCGTTTCCGGAAGGACGCGTTCGTCAAATACGTCAGTGTGTATGTCGACGATCCTGTTGCGCTGGTGACCGAACTGCAGAACGAGGTTCGTTCGACATCGGCCAGCTACCGACCCAGACGGCATTCGCAGCTGCGAGGAATGCCAACACCCACCAGACTGCACGCAATACGGCCACGCCGGAGTCTAGAAGCTACTTGGTAGCGAACTCGGCCAAGTTGGTCGAAATGGGGTCCGCGGTTCCGTTGTTTTGCAGGGCTGCGGCGGTCAGGACGTCGAGGTGGTGGTAACCGGGGGCGATGACGGTCCTGCCGTTGGGGAGATCTTCTTGGGTGGTCATCACACCGGCGGTGATGCCACTTCCGCCGAGGAGGTTCAAGGTTGGGTGGGCGGTGAGGCCCGCGGGGTGGCGGAGGTGGTTGGTGATCGCGGGCGTGGTGGGTCCCAGGACGCTCTCGACCAAGAGCCTCATCGGGAAGTACTGCTCCGTGAAATCCAGGGGATGTTCAGCCAGACTCCTGGCGAGGTCGTTGATGTCGGTGACTTCGTGGGCGGGAGTGGTGTACGGGCGCCCGTCTCGATCGAGAGGCGCACTGCTGGTCACCTCGTTGAAATTCTGCCACGTATAGAGCGGGCCTTGTGCGATCGCAGGTATGACGAGGGGATCGGGACCGAGCATTCCCGCAGTAATTTGACGGTTTGCGACATTGAGGTCGTGTGACAGGGGAAAGTTCTTGTCGGCCAGTAATCCGCCATCGAACATGCCGACGGAGGTTTGCAGAAATGCCAAGGGTTGGGAGTTGTTGTCCATCAACCCGCCGAGGAGTGCCGCGTTGGTGAGGCGAATATCTCTGAGCGGTGTCGTATCGGTGGCGAGACCCGCTGCGTCACGGGAAAAGAGGAGCCGCAGCGAATTGTCGATATTGTTGTTGCGAACACTCTTCAGGAACTGGGTTTCACTGTCGGGATCGATGTGGGTGGCGGTGCCGACAAGGCCGAGAAGGTTCATGGTCTCGGGGTTGATCAGTGCTGGAACGTTTGCCGATCGGGGTACCAGTCCGCGGGTGGTCAATCCATCCAGAGCGTCCATTCCGAGAGAGGTCTGGGGGACCAGCGCGTTGAGTGTCGACATGTCTCCCAGTGGCAACGTCGTATTGATCGTGGTGTCGAGAGCGAAGTAGCCGGAGCACTGTTCGTAACCAGGTTGTCCATCGAAGTCCCATTGGACGAAATAGGCGGTCAGTGAGCCACCAAGCGAATGGCCACCGCAGAGCACCTTGTTTCGCCGTAACTTCGGGTCAGGTAGTTCGGCGCTCAGCAGATCGTACTGATCGACGACCGTCTGCTCGATTCCGATGTGGGAGAGCCACGCCAGATCGGAATCGGGTACGAACCCGGCGAATCGCCGTCCATCGATGGCGCCCTGCCCGTAGTAGTAATCGATGGCGAAGTTGATGTCTTGGTTGGCGACCGCCGCGTCGATTCCGGTGTGATCCTCTAAGCAATTCGAGCGCCTATCCAAAGCCCAAAACTCGATGTGCCGGCCGCCGGTCGCGGCGGCGGCCACCGTATTGCGCGCGACGCTGTCGAATGCTGCCGCCCCTTCCAGAACGCCAGGCTGAGCAATCAAGATCTTGTCCGCGTTCGCGGAGGCCGTTGGCCCGTCGACGGCGCGATACCGTTGGTACGAAAGCCAATCGCAGGCAGCTGGATGTGCGCCTACCGAACTGGGAAGCGGAATATTGACGCGAACAACTGACTCGACGACCGAGGTGATCGGGGATGAGGTCTGCACGATTGATTCGGTGCGCTGATGCGACGGTGCGGAATAGGCGAGGGATGTTTGCCCCGCCATCAGAGCGGTTGTGGCCAGCAGAGTTCCCGATACCAGTGCAGCCGTAGACCGATTGATCTTCACGTGTGCCCCCCGACTCAACAACACTCTGTCGAACGCTGTTCGCCAGAATCGTAGCCTCCAACCGGCTCTGAATGTTCGTGTTGACCTCGCTGCTTTATGAACGACGCGACGGAGATGCCGCAACCCTTGCCCCGCATCGTCAATCGGAGGAATCTGGGTGTCGAGCGCTTGCGTCGCAGGAGGGCGAGCCATGGACATGGTTGAGGTCGAGGGACTTCTGATCGCATACGAACGGGTCGGACACGGACCCCCGCTCATCCTCGTCCACGGCTACGTCGGCGACGGCCCGCGAACGTGGCGGCCGCAACTCGACGGGCTCGCTGACGATTTCACGGTGGTGGCCTGGGATGCACCCGGCGCCGGATCTTCTTCTGATCCACCCCCGGGCACCGGCATGGGGGAGTACGCCGACTACCTTGCCGGGTTCATCGCGAATCTCGGGCTCGACAATCCACATGTCGCAGGGCTTTCGTTCGGGGGATCACTGGCGTTGGAGTTGTGCCGGCGTCACCCGGACATCGCGGCTTCTCTGACGTTGGTATCGGCTTATGCGGGCTGGCGTGGGTCGTTGCCTTCTGAGGTGGCCGACCAGCGGCTACGGCAGGCGTTGGAGTTGGCCGACCTCTCGCCTGAGGAACTGGTCGACGCACTGCTCCCGACGATGTTCAGCGGTTCGACCCCGTGGGACGTGGTCGACAGGTTCGGCGCGAGCCTTCTGGCGGTTCGACCGGTCGGATTTCGAGCCATGGCGCGGGCCTCCGCCGTGGATCTGCGAGACGTGCTTCCCAGCATCGAGATTCCGACACTCCTGGTGTACGGCGATCACGACGTCCGGGCCCCGCTGTCCGTCGCGGAGGCGCTCCGCGGCGCAATCGCCGGTTCCGAACTGATCGTGCTCAGAGGATCTGGGCATCTCTGCAACTTGGAAGCCCCGCACGAGTTCAACGAAGCACTACGCGCCTTCGCCCTCGGTGGACCGGACCGGCGTTGGCCAGCGCGACTGATTCGCTAGAGTAGTCTCTAGCAAATGATCACTTCCGTCAACGACGAACCGACACCTGTCAGCCGCGCCGAGAAGACGCGGCTGACCAGACGGAGGATTATCACCGCAGCGGCGGACCTGTTCCTCGGCAAGGGCTACGGCTCAACAACTCTCGACCAGGTCGCTACGCGCGCTGCCGTCGCAACGCAGACGGTCTACTTCCATTTCGGAAACAAGGCGACGCTGCTCAAGGAGGCACTCGACATCGCGGCAGTCGGCGACGCCGAGCCGGTGCCGCTGCTCGACCGCCCGTGGTTCCACGAGGTGATGGCCGAATCCGACCCGGTCCGAATCATCGAGCTCTGGATGGCCGGCGACCGCGATATCTTGCAGCGGGTCGCTCCGTTGCTCTCAGTCGTCCGCGGCACCATCGGCAGCGATTCCGACCTTTCGGTGCAGTGGGAGGTCAATGAGGAACAGCGCCGCACCGCGTACCGCGCGCTGGCCGACCTGCTGGCCGATCGCGATGCGCTTCGCAGCGGGCTCAGCGTTGAGGACGCCGCCGACCTTGCCTTCCTGATCGCCAGCGTCGAGAACTACTTCGTCGCAACGAACACCATCGGCTGGACGCCGGAGCACTGGCAACGCACCACGACCTCGTTGCTCGTCGCGACACTGCTCGACGAGACGTAGGGCCGGGGAGTACATGAACTATCCCGATCCACTTGCGATCGGGCGCAAGCGATGATTTTGAAGGCGTTCACAGGTCTACCCTTTGACCGAAGCATCCAACACCACCGGAGCTGACCATGGGCCTGATCCACATCGAGCTGTTCACAACCCTCGACCTCGTCGGGCAGGCGCCTGGCGGCCCCGACGAGGATCCGGAGGGATTCCCGTTCGGTGGCTGGCAGGCGCCTCTGTTCGACGACGCCACCGGTGCACAGGTACATGCTGCATACGAGGGCACGGATGCCCTACTGCTCGGCCGGCGGACGTACGACATCTTTGCTGCTTATTGGCCGCATCAGGAGGGAGGCGAGGACAACGGGTTTGCCACGCTCTTCAATGGCGTTCCGAAGTATGTCGCCTCCCGTGGCAAGCCTGAGCTTTCGTGGGCGGGGTCGACGCAACTCGGCCCAGATCTGGCCGAGGCGGTGCGCGAGATCCGTGATCGGCACGAACACATCAAGGTTGTCGGGAGCCTGAACTTGGTGCAGACCCTGTTGCGCGAGAAGCTCTTCGACCGGCTCGACCTTTGGGTGCACCCCATCGTGCTCGGTGTGGGCAAGCGGGTGTTCGACGGTGGCGCCGTGCCGACCAACCTCACCCTGCTCGAACCGCCGGTGGCCGGTGAGAGAGGAGCGGTACATCTGCGCTACGGCTTGGTCGAAGGGACACCCGAGACGGGGGATATGAGCGTCGATCCGTCCTGAGGCAGTTCTGCGCCTCATGTTCCTATTTGTCGGCGAATCGCCTGGGACAGAAGCCTTATGTCACTGCGACCGGTTGTCGGCGACGTTGGCTGTACACGGCACCCGCAAGCCAAGCGCTGTCATCGGCGGGGTCGCCGCGCATGAATTGTCAACGGCCCTGGAACCGTTCGATAGCGTCCTCAGTCGCGGGGGTGAAGAGGTTGACCAGGTTGCCGTCGGGGTCGCGGAACAGGATTGAGCGATTGCCCCAGGGCATCGTCGTGGGTTCTTGCACCCATTCGCTGACGAGCGATGAGAGGCGGGTGTATTCCGCATCGACGTTGTCGACGCGGAACTCGAGGATGACGCTGTGGTTGGCGGCCGCCCGCGCCGATCCGGCACCGAACAGCGGGACCGTCTGGGAGTGTCCGATAGCCAGCGTCGCCGATGGCAGAACGAATTCGGCGAAGGGTGGCGCAGGCCGCTCGGCCTTGACTCCGGTCACCTGCTCATAAAACGAGACCAGTCGGTCGAGGTTATCGGTGATGATGCGTACTGAAGCGAAATGCATGGACCGCGTCTTCCTTCTTGAATGGGGAGTAATGCTACGGTACCGTAGCGTAGCGTTTCGAGAGGAGCAACATCGATGCCACATCGAGTACCGGAGGGTGAGCCGACGGGGGCAACGTCGGCAAGGGTGGATAGCCGAGTCGAGCGCTCGAAACGGTCGGTTTTGGCAGCCACCGAAGAGCTGCTGAACGAAGGCGGGGTAGGTGGCTTCAGCATTGACGAGGTGTCCCGCCGATCCGGTGTGGCCAAGACGACCATTTATCGTCACTGGCCAGACCGCAATGCGCTCGTCCTCGATGCCTGCTCTCAGATCACCGAACACCAGCAGATTCCCGACACCGGATCGGTCCAAGGCGATCTAACGGCGGCGCTGACGAACATTTCACACCTACTGCAGACAGCCAATTGGTCCTCGGTACTGCCGTCGATCATCGACGCCTCAGAGCGCGATCCTGCGTTCGCGGACATCCACAAGAAGATTCAAAGCGGCCACGCCGCCCCGCTGCGGGCGATCCTCGAACGTGCTGCGAATCGCGGCGAGCCACGACCGAACGACGAACACGCAACGACCATCGCACTTCTCCTCGGCCCCCTGTTCTACCGCCGCTGGTTCTCACGCGAACCAATCGACCAAGACTTTGTCACTGCCATAGTGACGCGCGCGATCGCGCACGATCAGGAGTGAGGGCAAGGCAATGAAGACCGGCACTTCTGCGAACGTGGACGCACATCCCGCGCCATTCGCTCCCAGAGGTGAGGTCCTGAAAACTGTTTGTGCGCAATATGTCTCCCGGCGACCGTCGATAGCACGGCGGCGATGCGGCCGCAGGACACGGCTTCTGAGCCGGTAGGTATGAGCTCTTGGTTTCGTGGTTGCGGCTCGATCAGCGTTTCCGCGCGACGTGGGGACTCGTCGACACCGTCGTCCCGACTCATGAGTGCTTCTGACTTTACGACCTCCGTCCGCGATCAGGGAGTGTCTGCTGGTTCCTGGATCATTGGACACTCCCTCGCGACGCTGTCGGCCTGTTGACTGGAACCACGCGAGAGAGAGGATCTCGACATGGCCGAGAATAAAGTGTGGTTCGTTACGGGTGCGGCGCGCGGGATGGGTGTTGACATCACCCGGGCAGCGCTCGGCGCCGGCCACCGGGTGGTGGCGACGGCGCGTGATGCAACCAGGGTCACGGATGTGTTCGGTGAGCGTGAGGACCTGCTCGCGGTGTCACTGGACATCACCGACCCGCCCGCAGCAGCGGCAGCGACCGAAGCGGCGATCCAGCGGTTCGGCCGGATCGATGTGTTGGTCAACAACGCGGGTCTGTTCTACGCGGGGTTCTTCGAGGAGATCAGTCCGGAGCAGTACCGCCACCAGATGGAAGTGAACTTTTTCGGCCCAACAAACGTCACCCGTGCGGTGCTGCCGGTGATGCGCAAGCAGCGAAGCGGCCAGGTCGTAACGATGAGTTCGACCGCTGGTCTGGTCGGTCAGGAGTTCGTCGCCGCGTACTGTGCGTCAAAGTTCGCCGTCGAAGGGTGGATGGAGTCGCTGCGCTTCGACGTTGCCCCGTACGGGATTTCAACAATGATCGTCGAGCCTGGGTTCTTCCGTACCGACCTGTTGGTCGAGGGATCCTCGACACTGTGGCCTGAGTTGTCGATCCCCGATTACGCCGAGCGCACGGCGGCAACAATCGAAGCATGGAAGGGCATGAACGGTAAGCAACCCGGAGACCCGGTCAAGCTGGCTGCCGCGCTTATCGAGTTGGCGGATTCGGCGGAGCCGCCGCTGCGGTGGGTGGCCGGCGCCGATGCGGTTGAGATTGCTGAGGGAAAGGCGCGAACCTTGCTGGAGCAGATCGACGCACATCGCGATCTGTCCACGTCATTGAACTTCAACGACGCCTGAAAACATCCGTCCGCCGTTCACTTCTCGACGCTTCGCATCCCCTTGACTTCAACCCGGCTTGAGGTTGCAGCATGGACCGTGGATCAAAATTGCTGCCCATGAGGAGGATCGTGATGCGACAAGTATTGCCTGATGTGTGGGAGACGCAGGAGGACAATCCCTTTCCGGGCTTGACCACACACGCTTATCTGTGGTCCGGAAACAGGAATGCCTTGTTTTACTCGGTTGCCGGCGATGCAGATTTCGACGAAATGGAGCGTCACGGCGGTTTCGTCGACCACTACCTGTCCCATGTGGATGAGGCAGGCCCGATGTTGGGCCGCATTGCCGAGCGATTCGGGTCGAGGTTGCGCGCTCCGGCGGCAGAGGCCGACGCTATCGGCAAGTACGCCCGAGTCGATATTCCCTTGGCAGAACGTCACATCGACGACAACGGCATTGAGGTCATACCGACGCCGGGGCACACCGTGGGTAGTACGTGCTATCTGGTGCCGGGTGCCGACGGTGCCCGCTATCTGTTCACTGGTGACCTGCTCTTCGTAAGCGCGTCGGGTGCCTGGACGGGCGGCTATATTGAGGCCTTCAGCGATGCCCGCGCGCTGGCCAAAAGTCTGCAACTGCTGGCATCTCTGGAACCGAATGTGGTGATCTCCAGTGCATTTGCGGGCGATTCGGCAGTCCATCGGGTCGAACCGCGGGAATGGCCCGATCACATCGATCAAGCGCTCGCAGGGTTGTCTGCGGTGAAGGGATCACTTCGTCTCTGACGAACCTCTCCGCCCAACTTGAGATATAGAACCCCGCTCGGGGTGACTCGGGGGATTGAATGATCGCGTCGCAGTGTCGAAAGATCAAGCGCACTATAAGATCTGGGCATACTCGTAGCTGTCACGTCCTGCGGTGGACGTGGTGATGGTCGCGGGTATCTCCGCCTGTGCCGGTTAAAGTTCGGCGCCATTGAGTTGCTGGCGCACCGTGGTCGAGATGAGGGCGAGCGCGGCGCCGAAATCACGCTGCTGAGTCTCACTGAGAGGGTCGAAGACCAGCTCTCGCACGCGTTCGACGTGGCCGGGCGCGCTGTCGACGACCTTCTGCAGTCCAACCTCGGTCAGCGTGGCAAGTGTGTAGCGCCCGTTGCCCGGGTCGGGGCGGCGGGTGACCCACTGGCGCTGCTCGAAACGGACCATGACCTTCGACAACCGGGGCTGGCTGCTGTTGCACTGCGCAGCAAGGTCGCCGAGTCGCATCGTCAGGTCTTCGGCCATGGACAGGCGTGCGAGCACGCTGTACTCGAAGTTCGACGTACCGGCGTCCTGCTCCAACTGACGGTCGAGCAACGTGGGCAGTGCGATGACGACGGTCAGCAGGTCCTGCCACATCGCTTGCTGGTCCTCGTCAAGCCAATGCGGCGAAGCGGTCATGGCATCCGACTCTACATCAATCGCTCATTTGACTTGCCTGGGCAAGTCAGTCAATCTTGGTGACACTTGCCTAGGCAAGTCAACGGGTGGGCCGGCATGTATAGCGCTGGACCCAGTAACGACACACGAGGAGAGTCCGTGAAAGCGATTCGCTACCACCAGTTCGGCGATACCAAGGTTCTGCAAGAAGAGGAAGTGGCACGCCCCGTACCGGGATCCGGGCAGGTGCTGGTCAAAGTCGTTGCCACGTCGTTCAACCCGGTGGACGACCACATCCGCCTAGGAGTGCTCGCGGAAGCCATTCCCACCCCATTGCCGATCACGCCCGGTCTCGACGTTGCCGGCACGGTCGTCGAGCTAGGCGCGGGCGTCAGCGGCCTGCAGATTGACGACGAGGTCGTCGGCATGTTTCCGCTGGACCAGCATGGTGGCGCGGCGGAGTACGCGGTGATCGCGGCCGACCTTATCGCCGCCGCGCCCACCACGGTGGCTCTCACCGATGCGGCAGCGCTTCCGCTCGCCGGCCTCGCTGCCCGGCAGGCCGCCATCGAGTTGGCCGACATCCAGAAAGGGCAGCGTGTGCTCGTCAACGGAGCAGGCGGCGCAGTGGGCGGCCTGGTCGTCCAGCTAGCGGTCGACGCAGGCGCTACTGTCACCGCGGTCGACGGACCGAAACATGCCGAACGCCTGCGCAATTACGGTGCCACGAAGGTCGTCGGCCCCCTGGACCTCGACGCGGGTCCGACCGCGGTCGACGGCCCCTTCGACGTTGTCGTCAATCATGTGCGCCTCGATGCCGACGGACTTGCGAAGTTGACCTCGTACGTCGCCGACGGCGGCATCGCGGTCAGCTCCGCCGGCGCCGTGCCCGCCGACGATGCGCGGTCGGTGCGGACTGCAAGCGTGTGGGTGACACCCAACGGCTCTCACCTGGCCGACCTGGTGTCCCGTCTGGATGACGGCCGCCTCGAACTCGCCGTAGTCGATCGCCGACCGTTGCAGCAGCTACGAGCCGTCCACGATGACGCCGCCAGCGGCACGCTCGCCGGTAAAACTGTCATCACCGTCGACTAGACCCGGAATGACGCCTCCTCACGGAATGCCGCGAGGGGGCGTCACGCCTTGCGCGCGCGGACTGGCCCCGACTGTTCCTGGGGTCGACGTCGCATGACGGTGTTCACTTGGTCGCGGTGAATGACCGGAGGCGTTGTAGCCGTCGACTATGACTGAAAAAGATTGCCTGCCTTTGTGTTCAGCGCAAGAGAGGCTGGCGCGTGGCGAGCGCTGTGTTGATTCATCGGATGTAATATGTAGTGGTTTTAGCGGTAGCCCGTCTCCATATCGAATGGGCAGACAACCAGTGAAGGATTGACCCGATGGCGCACGTACTACGTTTCGACCACGTCGGCGTCACCGTCGCTGACCTGGCCTCGGCCACGGCGTTCTTCGTCAAGCTGGGTCTCGAAGTCGAGGGCACCGGGGCTGTAGAAGGCGAATTCGTGGAGACAGTCTGCGGGATCCCGGGCGCCCACTGTGAGATTGCGATGCTGCGGTCACCCGGCGGAGGGTCCAGGCTCGAGCTTTCGAGCTTCGTGACGCCCGACCACGTGGCCGGATCGCCCACAGCGATGGCCAACGAGCTTGGCCTGCGCAATTTGTCATTCGAGGTCGGCAACCTCGAGAAGGTCGTCGACGAGCTAGCTGTCGACGGCTACGGACTCATAGGCGGCATCGGCGAGTACGAGAACAGCGTGCGCATGACATACGTGCGTGGCCCGGACGGGATCATCGTGTCCCTGTTCGAACACACCTGAGGATCGACCTCGTAGCTCGGTGTGCCGGGGGAGTCATCCCGAGTCGCATCCCCGTAGAGATCGACACGTTTCGACTGCAGCAGACCGAGGAGGCTGACCGGGAAGACCGGCACGTCGGGGAATGCGCCTCAATCGAGTGCGTATGAGTCTGCCGAGCCCGTCTCCGCAGATGCAGCGACGTTAGGAGCGAGGCGAATAAGGTCCAACTTGGTTTGATCCTCGGTATCGCTGGCGGCGGTGTAGGTGACGACGTGGAGGTCGGCACCCGGCACATCGAGAACATCGCAGTCCAACGCGATGTCGCCCACCAACGGATGTGCGATGGTCTTGCGGTCGGAGGAATGCTCGGACGGGACCGCAATTGTCCACAGTCGGGTGAACTCTGGAGATGAACTGCGCAGATCGCTGATCAGTGCGCGAAGGGCACGGTCGTGTGGATAGTGTGCCGCTGCGCGTCGTAGATCGGCGACGATACTGCTCTCGAACTTTGGGTTGGCGCCCGAGGCTGAAGAGCGCAGGGCGCGGTGTCCGGGGCCATCGCCGAAAATCGCCTTCACGAGGTTGCGTTCGCTGGCGGGTAGCAGCTCGGGATCTCCGTGCAACGCCACCCACGGTCGGTTCCAGGTCAGCAGTGTCCAGTCGGCGGCGAAAACTCCGATCGGTACGTCTGCGAGACGGTTGATGAGGCGCTGCACGCTGGCCGGTATGTGAGTCTTGACGGTGCCGTCCTGCGGGGGCAAGAGTCCGGCGCTGGTAAACAGGAGGTCCCGCTCCGAGCGATCGAGCTGAAGTGCGCGGGCCAGCGAACCGACGACCTGCGCGGATGGCCGAATGGCGCGGCTGTGTTCGAGTCGAACTACATAGTCCACCGACAGTCCGGCCAACATCGCGAGTTCTTCTCGGCGCAAGCCTGGTGCTCGACGACGCGACGTCACGGCGATGCCGGCGTCGACCGGGGCCAGTCGATCGCGCCACTGGTGCAACAGTTCGCCGAATCTACTTGTCTCCATTGTTCGATTGTGCGCCGTTGGCGGGGGGCGTTGCCTAGGTACTGGCAGTCCTCAGCCTCAGCCGACCTCTTCCTGAATCTCTCGCACTGCGGAAAGGTCGTTGCCAGCGCACCGACCGATGCCCGACATCGCACGAATACCTCGTCGAACATACGGTCTTGCGACGCAGCGCTTTGCAATTAGGAGAGTTCATGTCTCGCACCATCATCATGACCGGAGCTACCAAAGGGATTGGGAATGTCGCCGTCCACCGGCTACTCGAAGCCGAACCCGATGCCAGCCTCGTACTACTCGCCCGGAACGCCGGCGGCCAGGCGTTGGCGAAGGAGCTGACTGATCGGGGACACCACGTCACTTCAATCCCTACCGACCTGTCAGCTCTCGACAGTGTCAGATCGTCTGCAGGCCGCATCGCCGCGGACATCGATTCAGGGAAACTCCCGCCGCTCGGGTTGATCGTGGCAAACGCCGGACTGCAGCACATCAACGACCTCACCGAAACGCGCGACGGATTCGAAACGACCTTTGCTGTCAACGTGTTGGCGAACCACGTCCTCATTCGTGTCTTGGAGTCATATCTGCAGTCGCCCTCCCGGATTGTGGTGACTGTCAGCGACACTCACTTCGGGGACTTCAAACACAACATGGGAATGGTCCCCGGACCCGTGTGGCCCGCAGACCCGGCGACGCTCGCCAGAGTCCGCGCTTTTGCAGCGCCGGAGTCGGTGACCGCAGGCCGTACCGCTTACTCGACGAGCAAACTTGCCGCGATCTACGCAATTCACGAGTATGCCCGCCGTCTGCCTTCGGGTGTCGACGTCGTCGGCTTCAAACCCTGGTTTCGTTCCCGGTACTGACCTTGCGCGTGAGGCCGGGGCCGTTCAACGGTTCGCGATGGCTCGGATCATGCCACTGATGGCCCTCACGCCCGTGGCCACCAAAAAGTCCGCAGCCGGTCGATATCTCGCTGATGCGGCACTGGGTCGAACCAAGGCGCCAAACGGAGGTTACATCGACCGAAGTCGCGAAGCGCCTTCGTCCGATGAGTCCTACAGTCCGGCGCGTGAGCACCAACTGTGGGACACGCTTGAGCATCTCGCCAAACCATTCCTTGCATGAATATCGTTGCGGCATAACAATTGCGAGGCGATAGTGATGTGTCACTTAGCCGCCTCGGATGGTGCCTGATCGGTTGATAATTCACGTTCCGGCTTGGATTCGTCGACGCATTATCGTCACAGCCTCTACTGTGTGACACAGAGCACAGTGGTGGGCTGGGGGACCGCACACCACGCCCGACGACGCCAGGGGATACGCCATGACAGCCGCCGCAGCTTCGACCAGCGAGCTCCACGGTGAACCGATGCGTTCCGGTCGCAATACCTGGAACAACCAGGTACGACGACATGCTCTGATGGCGCCAGACCAAGTCGCTGTGAAATATCTCGACGCCGCAACCACCTGGCGTGAACTCGACGACCGGTCGCACCGGTTTGCCGCGGCTTTGCAACGCTGCGGCGTCCAATTCGGTGATCGCATCCTGATCGCACTACTCAATCGCACCGAATACGTCGAGGCGGTGCTCGGGGCGAATCTGATTGGCGCGATCCCGGTTCCGGTCAACATCCGCATGAGCCCGGCCGAGGTCGGCTACCTGGTCCACGACAGTGGCGCCACGATAATTCTCACCGAGTGCCTGCTCGCGCCACTGGCAGATGCGGTGCGAGCGTCAACCGGCGCTATCGACACCACCATCGTCGTCGACGCCGGCGACAGCGGCGACCACCTCGACTACGAAACGCTCCTCGCCCAGGACCCTGCGGATCTGGCAGAGGTTGATGTCCCCGAAAGCACAGTCGCACTCATCATGTACACCTCGGGAACCACCGGAAAACCCAAGGGCGCCATGCTGACCCACGCCAACCTTCAATCCCAGGCGATGACCACGATCAATGCGTCCGATGGCCAACCAGGCGACATAGCCTCAGTCGTGCCGCCGATCTTTCATATCGCCGGCATCGCAGCATTCGCGCCGGTCTTCTATCGCGGCATCCAGGCGGTCATCCATCCGCTCGGCGCGTTTGATGCAGACGCCATGCTCGACACCATGGAGCGTGAAGGCACTACGTCGGTGTTCATGGTGCCGGCCCAGTGGCAGGCGGTCTGCGCGGCACAGCGAGCCAAACCTCGCCACCTCAAGCTGAGGACGATCAGTTGGGGAGCGGCCCCGGCCCCCGATACCGTGCTCCGTGCCATGAATGAGTTGTTCCCGGACGCACTCAACATGACTGCGTTCGGGCAGACCGAAATGTCGCCGGTCACATGCTTTCTCGAAGGTCAAGACGCCATCCGGAAGATCGGATCGATTGGCAAAGTGGTGCCGGCGGTGACTGCTCGCATCGTCGACCCTCTGATGGACGACGTCAAACCCGGCGAAGTGGGTGAAATTGTCTATCGCGGGCCCAATTTGATGAAAGGCTACTGGCAGAATCCGCAGGCTACGGCAGAAGCGTTCCGGGGTGGGTGGTTCCACTCCGGAGATCTGGTCCGGCAAGACGACGAGGGTTTTCTCTATGTCGTCGACCGCGCCAAAGACATGATCATCTCCGGTGGCGAAAACATCTACTGCGCCGAAGTCGAGAACGTCCTCTACAGCCATCCCGCCATCGCCGAAGCCGCGATCATCGGTCGGGCACACCCGAAGTGGGGTGAAGTGCCGGTCGCAGTCGTGGTCCTGGCCAACGGTGCTGACTCGCTCACGCTCGACGAACTCGGGCCTCACCTCAACGAGAACTTGGCGCGCTTCAAACACCCTAAGGACCTCGTTGTCGTCGACGAACTTCCGCGCAATCCTGCTGGGAAGGTGGTCAAACCGAAGCTCCGCGCAGCGTACGGCAGTAAGGACGCGGGTTTGATTCACTGATGGCAGCGAGCATCCGTGGAAATCTCCAACCAGTGCTTGGCGAGTCAGGCCCTCTGAGCTAATCGTCCGAGGATTCGGTTGAGCTCACGTGCCGTCAACCGCGTTCTCGGAGGGCCAGCGGCCAGTGATCATCTCGGTCATCTCGGTCACCCAGGTGTCGTCGAGGGCGGCGTCCCGGCGAATGAGGATGCGGAAAATTGCAGTGCCCGCGACCACCTCGACGAGCATCGGCAAGTGGTCATCGTCGCGGCGCTCCTGACCGAAGCGAGATTCGAGAGCGGTCAGATTCCCGGCCAATCGGGCGATCATCATGTTGTGCAGTTCGGGGTCGGCAACGGTGTCGGCGATCAGACCCGGCAGTGCCAATCGCACCTCTGGTCTGTCGAAGATCACCCTGATTGTCTCGACCAGAGCCCTGATCTCGTTGCGGATATCTCCCGAATGGTCCGGCGTGGGGATCGATTCGGCGAATAACACTGCCTCGTGGACAAGTTGCGCCTTGCCCGACCACCGCCGGTAGATGGCAGCCGTGGTGGTCCCGGCGCGCGCGGCGATCGCCGACAACGACACCGCGGAATAGCCCGTCTCGAGAATCAATTCTCGGGTCGCCGCAATGATCGCAGCATCGATCCTGCTGTCGCGCGGCCGTCCCGGCGCGGACTGCGCAGACCTCTTGCCATCCTTCGGGCTTTCTGCTGTCATGACTTCATCGTAGTTCCAATACAGAGTGCATCGTATTTGAGGGAGTGCTTGTGAACTTGAGCCCGCTCGACGAGTATCCAATTCATCAGGCACCTGTGCCGTTGTCCTGGCCGGTTACGTCCGATCGAAACTTCTACGATCGGTCCTACTTCAACGTGCTCGACCGGGACGGTCGCTTCATGGCGCTGACCGGAATCGGGTATTACCCGCGACTCGGCGTCAAAGACGCCTACTTCGTCGTCCGTCGCGGCGACATGCAGACCGCGCTACACCTGAGCGACGCGATCGACGACGACCGCCTTCACCAGAACGTCAACGGCTACCGTCTCGAAGTCATCGAGCCACTGCAGGAGATGCGCCTGACACTGGCGCAGACCGAGGGAATTTCCGCAGACCTCACCTGGCGCGGGCTGTTTCCTGCGGCCCTGGAGAAACCGCACGAGATGCTCACCGAGCGGCGAGTGACGTTGCAGGCGTGCCGCTTCGCCCAGGTCGGCTCCTGGGAGGGCTGGATCGACGTCGACGGCGAACGGTTGGAAGTCAGTCATGACACCAGCGTGGCGAGCCGCGACCGATCGTGGGGGATTCGACCTGTCGGTGAGGCCGAGCCCGCCGGTCGGCCAGACGCTTCGTTTCGCGGAATGTGGTGGCTCTACCTGCCGTTGGCCTTCGACGACTACCAACTGTTCTTGATCCTGCAAGAGGATCCCGATGGCCACCGTAGCCTCTACGACTGCACACGCCGCTGGCGAGACGGCCGCGTCGAACAACTCGACGGAGTCCGCGCCACCATCGACTACAAGACCGGAACCAGGATTCCCCAGGGCGCCCATGTCGAGTTCATGAACCGCGCAGGGGACCGAATACAACTAGATGTCGAATCGAAGCTGTTCGCGCCCATCGCTTTCGGGTCGGGGTACGGTGGCGACTCCTCGTGGGCACACGGCAGCTGGAAGGGCGGTCCGTTCGCCGAACGCGTCAGCTTCGACCTCACGGACCCGGAGGTGATGGCCCGTGCGCCGTTCAGTCTCATCGACCACGTCGGCATAGCTGTGTGCACTGAAGCCGACGGGACGATCCGCGAGGGTGCGGGTTTGTTCGAGCACGGCGTGCTCGGTCCGCACCACCCGTCGGGCTTCTCCGACTGGACAGACGTAGCGGGCTAGGAGCGACACAATGAAGATCTCTACAGCGTTGTTCGGGCCCACCGATGCGGTCGAACGCGCACACGTGCTCAAGGAAGCCGGTGCATCCGGCGTATTCACCTTCGAAGGACCGTTCGACGTCTTCACGCCTCTGGTGCTGGCATCGTCGGTCAAGGGTCTCGACTTGATGTCGAACGTCGCGATCGCGTTCCCGCGCAATCCGATTCAACTTGCCCATCAAGCCAATGATCTGCAACTTCTCAGCGAGGGGCGCTTCATCCTGGGTCTGGGCACACAGGTGCGGGCGCAGATCGAGAAGCGCTACGGGGCCGAGTTCGATCGTCCGGTCGCGCGGATGAAAGAAATGGTGGGGGCGCTGCGGGCGATCTTCGCGACGTGGAATGAGGGTGAAAGGCTGGACTTCCGCGGTGAGTACTACCGCCATACCTTGATGACGCCGACCTTCGTACCCGGGCCGAACCCGTTCGGCCCGCCACCGATCTATCTTGGCGCGCTCGGACCTCGGCTGACCAAAGCCACGGCAGAAGTAGCTGACGGCCTGCTCGTGATGCCTTTCGGGACGAAGCGATTCCTGCACGGGACGACGCTGCCTGCCGTACGCGAAGGGCTGGCTGCTGCCGGCCGCAGCGAGGACGACTTCGAGGTGGTGCCGGAGATCATCGTGTCGGTCGGCACCGGACGAGACGATGACCATGCCTCGACTCGGATGCTGCTGGCGTTCTACGGCTCCACCCCGGCATACCGGCCGGTGCTCGACGCCCACGGCTGGGGCGATCTGCAGCCGGAACTCAACGCGATGTCCAAGCAGGGCCGCTGGCAGGAGATGGCCTCGTTGATCGACGACGACATACTGCACACCATCGCCGCCTGTGGTACCCCGGCCGAGGTGGCCGCGCACATCCGTGACCGCGTCGACGGTGTGTCGGACCGGATCTGCCTGTATCAACCAAGCCCCATCGAGGTCGACGCGCTCGCCGAAATCGTCGACGCATTGGGAGGATCATCATGCCCCTGACAGCGATCGAATTCGACCAGGTCACCGACGAACGTTACGGCGGCAAAGCGGCCGGACTCGCGCAGTTGCGCCGCCTCGGATTTCCGGTACCGGTGGGATTCGTCATCGCTGATGCTGCCGAGCGGGTCACGGTCGATGAAGTGGGGGAATGGTTCTCCCGCATGGCTGCAGTCGGAGCGATCCCAGTGGCCGTCAGGTCCTCGGCCGTCGGGGAAGACGGCGACGACCAGTCATTCGCAGGGCAATACGACACCGTGCTGGGTGTGGACTCCGTCGATGACTTCGCCGCGGCCGTGCAGACGTGCGCCGCCTCCGTGCATTCGCGACGAGCCTCGGCCTACAGCGGGCAACCCACGGCCACCATGCATCTGGTGGTGCAGCAGATGGTCGACGCGCGCGCCGCCGGCGTTGTGTTCACCGCGGATCCGGCAACCGGCCGGCGCGACCTCACAGTGATCGACGCCGTCGCCGGGCTCGGCGAAGCGCTGGTCGACGGTACGGCGTCGTCAGACCACATCGTCCTGGATTCGGACGGTAACCCCGCCGTTCGCGATGTCGGCGAGGTGCCGGTCTTGTCACCAGACGAGGTCGCGGATATCAGGTCCGGCGCCTTGCGCGCTGCGCAACATTGGGGCAGACCAATGGATCTCGAGTGGGCGATAGACCAATCCGGCAAACTGTGGTGGCTGCAGGCTCGACCGATCACCACCCTGCCCGGCGATCTGGGCGAGATGGATTCGCCTCTCGCGGGCGCAGACCACGTGTACACGCGCTGCAACATAGGCGAGATGATGCCGGGAGCATTCTGCCCGTTGACCGCAGCGGTCTCCGGCTTTGCCATCGACTACGCGATGCAGATGACGCAGGTGGTGGCGCGGGCACAGCAGAGCTACGAAAAGCCGTGGCTACAAGTCGGCTATTTCCAGGGCCACATGTTCCTGAACCTGACCGAGGGGACAGGTCTGAGCTCTGGACTCCTGGGCAATTCGTTGGAGCAGTTCTCCACCTCGATCTGCGGCCGGGTGGTCGACGAATTGGAGCCAAAACCACCAAAACCGTTCGTTAGCAAGCTGATCAACACGGTTCGGCTCACCACGTACGCGTTGTCCGCCGGCCCCGCGATTCGGCGCCTTCAGGAGCAGATTGCCGAGTTTCACATTCCGACCAGCGACGACCCCCGACTCGTGTTGCGCCAGTTGGACTCTGGTGTGCAGCAGTACTGCGATATCACGCTGACACATGTTCGGTCATCATCGCGCGCGGCGGTTGCGGCCAACATTCTGGAAAGCGTACTGATGAAACAAGCAGTCAAGGAAGGACGTGGCGAGGACGAGGGGCGAGCCGAAGCAACCCGGCTCATGGCCGGCGCCTCCGATGTCGAGAGCGCGCTCATGCTCGAGGAGCTCGACTCGGTGGTGAACACCATCGCTGCCGACGACGCGGCCGCTGAGCAGTTCTTGACAGGGGAGCCGGACGTCGCGGTCAACGAGTTGCGGGCCACGAGTAGCGCCGGCGGTATGGCGTTGGAGAAGTTCTTGACTCGTCACGGTCACCGCGGCTACCGCGAGCTGTGCATGCGTGACCCTTCCTGGGCCGAGGATCCGGAAGGGCTGGGCGCCATGATGCAGGTGATGGTGCGCTCGGCGCTCGATCCGACTGATCGGGGACCGGCAAAGGCCCACGTTGAAACGCCCAGCTCTTCCACCATCAGATTTCTTGCCCGGTTGGCGCAGGGAGGTGCACGTGGGCGCGAAGAGACGAAATCGAAAATGGCGCTGATGGCGCATGCGCTCAAGCGGGGCTATCGCCACCTCGGTGAGGTGCTGGCCAAGGACGGACGACTGCCTGACTCAGACCTGGTGTTCTTCTTCGACCGTGCGGAATTGAACCACGTCGTTGGTTCGGAAGACATCACCGATCTCGTGCAGAGCGCGCTGAAGCGTCGGGAAGCGCTGGCGTTCCAGAACTCTCTCGAGTTCGACGACGTGTCTGTCGGGCGACCGACCCCGCTCATCGCCCGGCCTGCGCCAGGTGTCACCGGCGATGAGATCATCGGCCGACCCGCAAGTCGTGGAACCGTGGAAGGCGTTGTGCGCGTCGCTAAATCGATTGTCGACGCACGCAAGTTGCAGCGAGGAGAAATCCTGGTGACGCCGGTCACCGACGTTGGGTGGACGCCGTACTTCACCGTCATCGCGGCGCTGGTCACCGATATCGGTAGCTCGGTTTCCCACGGCGCTGTGGTGGCGCGCGAATACGGTTTGCCCTGCGTCGTCAACACCTTGGTGGCCACCCAGACGCTCAAGACCGGTGATCGAGTGCGCGTCGATGGAGATCGAGGTGTGGTCACCCGCCTTTCGACCAATCCGGATTTCTCACAGTGAGCGAAGTTCGATCGTGCCGAAGAGGACGGTGCTGACCCGGGTGGGTTGACGCAACCGTTTTCGGGTACAGGACTTTCATGACTGACAAGAAGACCGACCCACACACCGAAGACGCCGGCACCGGACCTGAGGGCGCGGAATCCGACGTGCAGTCCGATCCTGCCGAAGGCGAGACGTCCGGCGACTGGTCCGGCGAAGGCGGGGCTACCCAGGATGGTCCCGCCACAGACACCGACTGACGGCGAGCACGCAACCACACTGTGGTCCTGGTCAACGAACTGTGTGGTCATGACGGCGTCGCCGAGCCACGAACCCGCTGTTTCTGTGGACATCTCATCTTAAGTGCCCGCGTCGAGTGGACGTCGGGGACTATGGGCTCATGGAAACCCAACACGACGCTTGGCCTGCACTGCCGTTGGATTCGTGGATCGACACCAGGGACACGCTTCAGCTGTGGACTCAGATCGTTGGCAAGACGCGCATGGCTCTCGGGCCGGAGATCAACCACTGGTGGGGAGTTCCGCTGTACGTGGACGCACGGGGACTCACCACGTCCCTGATGGTCGCCGGAAACCGCGGCCTCGAGATTCGCTTTGACTTCCTGGCGCACGAGCTACTGATCCTCGTGACCGACGGCAGCACCCGTCGGATGAAGCTTGAACCGCGGACCGTTGCCGACTTCTACGCCGAGTACATCGGCCACCTCACTGATCTCGGATTCGATATCGCGATGGTCGGAACACCCGTCGAACTGCCCGATGCGACCCCGTTCGCCGAGGACACCGCACACGCCTCGTACGACGCGGACGCCGTAACTCGCTTCTGGCGGTCGCTCGTCTCTGCACATGGTGTCTTTTCGAAGTTCCGTGGTGAGTTTCGAGGAAAATCCTCACCTGTTCATTTCTTCTGGGGCGCATTCGATCTGGCCGTCACACGGTTCTCGGGACGGTCTGCACCTCAGCATCCCGGTGGTGTTCCGAACTGCCCCGACTGGGTCATGCACGAGGCCTACAGCGACGAGGTTTCGAGCGCAGGCTACTGGCCCGGTGGCGCCGAGGAAGGCGTCTTCTACGCGTACGCGTATCCCCATCCCGACGGGTACGACACACATCCGGCGGTCGAAGCGCCTGCTCACTGGGACACCGCGCTGGGGGAGTATGTGCTGCCCTATCATCTTGTGCGACAAGCAGCGGATCCAGAAGCCATGGTTCTGAAGTTCCTCGCACAGACCCATCGCGCAGCGGTGGAGACGGCGGGCTGGAACTAGTCCGTACGCGCCAACACAAGTAGGCCTCGCAGCAGTGCTGGCTGCCCTTCGGGTGCCTCTGTGGATGTCAAGCGATCTGGCGTTCGAATAGCCGTAGATTTGGCTCTACGTGGCGGGCTGGAATCCGCCGATGCGCTGTTCGAGGAGTTCGGCCAGCCGCAGGGTTGTTCGGTCCTCGAACATCGGACCGATGAGTTGCACTCCGACCGGCAGACCATCGGGCGATCGGCCGGCGGGTACGGCCGTCGCAGGCAGACCCGGCATGGTTGCCAGACCAGCCCAAACTAGCTGGTCGAAGTATGGGTACTTGTCCCCGTCGATGTCTAGCGTGCGTCCCAATAGATCGGGGTTGTGGTCGTGAGGGAACGCGGGAGTTGGTGTAATCGGACAGACCACCGCATCGAGCTCGCCGAACAGCTGACGCCATCCGTGGCGGTGAATCTCGCGTCGGTCGTTCATTTCGATCCAATCGCGGTGAGTCAACACCATTCCGCGCAGCCGCGCCGCGTCAAGGCTGAGGTCGCCTGCACTCAGGCCGGCTGCGCGGGCCCGCAGCTGCTCGTACGTGTCGACGGGGAAGCGGGCCGTGGATCCTGAGAACAGGAACTGCGTGTAGAGAAGCGCAGCTTCGGTCAGATCCGGCAACAGTGGACTGAACCGTTCGACGCGGGCACCACTCGCGGCGAGCGCGTCGGCTACCCGAGTCACCCCTGCTCGCACAGCGGCCCCAGTCGGTATCAGAGGGTGCTGGTCTAGGACCAAGACCCGAAAGCCCCCGAGTGCCTCATGGCGCGCTGGGGGCAGCGTCATGTCGTTCGCCACGCCGAATGTCAGGGGGTCGAGTCCAGCCATCACGTCAAACAAAAGGGCGAGGTCACGGGCAGTGCGCGCCATCGGACCGACAACCGCGAGGTCAGCCTCGGTCGGCAGCGCTGGCGCAGGCGGCGCACTCATACCGCGCATCGCTGCCAGCCCAAGCGTCGGCTTGTGTGCGTAGACGCCACAAAAGTGGGCGGGGGTACGGAGCGAACCGGCAAGGTCGGAGCCGATGGAGAGTGCACCGAAGCCGGATGCCAGTGCCGCCGCTGACCCACCAGAGGATCCACCTGATGTGCGCCCGAGATTCCACGGATTGGTGGTGGTGCCGTAAATCTCGTTGAAGCTCTGTATATCTTGCAGCCCGAAGGGCACGTTGGTCTTACCGAGCACTACCGCGCCCGCGGCCTTCAAGCGCGACACCTGGACCGCATCTTCGGCAGGTATAAAGTTCCGGTACTGCGGCATTCCCCAGGTCGTGGGCATGCCGATTACGTTGTAGGACTCCTTGACCGTCACCGGCACACCGAGCAACGGCCGATCCTCACCCCTACCGCGTAGTTGATCGGCATGCAGCGCCGCTGCGCGCGCTCGATCGTAGTCCGATACGCAGATGGCGTTGACTACCTTGTCATTTCGCTCCATCCCATCGATTGCGGCGTCAGTCAACTCCACTGATGACACATCACGAGCACGCAAAGCGGACAACATTTCAGCAGCCGATCGAAAGTTCCATTCCATGATTTTGACGCTAACCGCTCCCCGGAGACGCCATAAAATCCCTTTTCCCGCAACCGAAATAACATGACGAGGCCCTTGATCAGATGCCTTGGCGATGTCCGTGTGGGCGTTGAGCTAAGCCAGCCCCTCAACAGCGCGCCCTTGGTGCGGCACGAAGCGCCCGAGCCAGCGCCCTACGCTCTCCTGCGCCAGGTTAGGAACCCGCCGGTTCGAACACCACGACGTACTTTCATACAAGTCGGAAGCGGGAGGGTGGACGCAATGCGGCCGTACCGATGAGTTTCGTGTAGATCCGCAGTCGATACGGCCGGGTGGGCCTGTGCTGGCGACCTTCCAGCGGAAACAGATGGAGGCAGTGATGAGCGTCGACGACTCCAAGCAGGAGAGCACGATTCGAACAGGCGGGCAGGGGACGCGAGTGCGTGATCCCCGGGTGTTGGTGGCGGGCGCGAGCGTCGCGGGACCGGCGCTGGCCCACTGGCTCCGGCGGTGGGGGGCCGAGGTGACCGTGGTGGAGCGGGCGCCCGAATTGCGTCCCGGCGGACAGGCCGTGGACGCGCGCGGGGTCGCGAAGGAGGTCATCAAGCGCATGGGACTGGATGAGGCGGTGCGCGCGGCGTGCACCGACACCGCCGGTGCGTACACCGTGGACGCGAACGGGCAAGTGCTGGAAACCTTTCGCGCCGACGACGATGGTGGCGACGGGTTCATAGCGGACATCGAGATCCTGCGAGGGGACCTGGCGCAAGTGCTCTACGACGACACTCGTGACGGCGTCGAGTACATCTTCGGCGACCGAATCGCCGAGCTCACCCAGGACGCAGACGGGGTCGACGTGGTCTTCGCGGGCGGCGACCGGCGGCGCTTCGAGGTGGTGATCGGGGCCGACGGGCTGCACTCTGCGCTGCGCGCAATGGTTTTCGGGCCGCATGAACGATTTCTTCGCCACCTCGGGCACGTGCTGGCTTTCTACAGTGTGCCCAACGAGTTCGGGCTGGACCGCTGGCTGCTGGAGTACCAGGACCAGGCGTCCGGGCGCTCAGCGCTCCTACGACCCATCCAGGACGCCACCCGGGCGATGGCCATGTTCTATTTCGGCTCGTCTGACTTCGATGTCGATCACCGTGACATCGCGGCCCAGAAGGTCCTGCTCCGTGAGCGTATGACGGGCATGAGCTGGTTGACCCCGGACATCCTCGCGCACCTGGACGACACCCCGGACTTCTACCTCGACCAGGTCGCCCAGGTGGTGATGGACCGGTGGTCGAGTGGACGGGTGGTGCTGCTCGGGGATGCGGCGTTCAGTTCGTCGCCGATGTCCGGGCAGGGGACCGGGCTGGCATTGGTCGGCGCCTATGTGTTGGCCGGTGAACTGGCCGCTGCCGGATGGAACCCAGACGACGGGTTCGCCCGTTACGAGGCCCGGATGCGCTCGTTCGTCGAGGCCAACCAAGAAATCGGACGGCTGAACGCTCGCACCCGCGACGTCCCCGGACCAGACACAGAGCCCAGCCCCGACTTCGCCGGCGAATGGTTCATGGAACTGGTCGGGCGCGCGATCAACGGCATCGAGCTGCCCGACTACGCGGGAGTGCCGGACTCCAGCGCACCGGCAGCATCGCCGATCACCTCGTCGGCCAAGCCGTAGGGGCGTCGCATCGAATCCGTCGCCGAAGCCAGGTGTTTCGGAAGCGGCGTCCGTCCGGATGGACGTCACAACACTACTGTTCCTTCATTCGATCGGGCGTGCAGATCGTATCGATCCGCCAGTATTTCATTTGCTGCAATAGGCAGAGGTTTACTGGATAAGTCTGATATCAGAAACTGAGCTATTTGCCCCGCACAACAAGCGGAGCAGGGTGTCGCGTCGATCGTCACTCCCGCTGTCGTTTCAGGGCGTCTCAACTGCTCTCGGCGCATGGTCGGTCAGTCCACGGGAGAAATCACTGGACGGGAACCATCTGTACGTCAGACTGTCCTGATGCTGTTGACCATCTCCGCCGAACGTTCACCGACTCTCGAGGTGCCGAGCGATCTCGGCTACCTGCTGCACAAGCATCCGGAGAAGGTCCAACCTTTCGATGTGTACGGCGGGACGGCGCACGTCTTCTACCCTGAGGTCAGCGACGACCGTTGCACGGTCGCGATGGTGCTCGAGGTCGATCCGGTTGCGTTGGTGCGGGGACGTTCTGGTGCGCACGACGGGTTCGCGTTGGGTCAGTACGTGAACGACCGCCCGTACGTCGCGTCGTCGTTGCTGTCGGTGGCGATGGGGAAGGTGTTCCGGTCGGCGCTGAACGGGCGATGCGCGAATCGAGAAGATCTGGTGGATTCCGCACTGGATCTGACGATCGCACTCCCGGCGGTCACGGGCGACCCTGCCTTGTTGCGACGTCTGTTCGGGCCGATCGGATGGGATGTCACTGCGACGCCGATCGTCTTGGACGCCACCAGGCCCGAGTGGGGTGATGCACCTTTGGTGTCGTTGACGCTCGAGGGGTCGCTGCGCCTGACCGACGCGCTGAGTCATCTCTACGTCCTGCTGCCGGTGCTCGACGACGCCAAGCACTACTGGGTCGGCGACGACGAGGTGGAGAAACTGGTCCGGGCCGGATCGGGCTGGCTGGCAACTCACCCGGAACGAGAACTGATCACACATCGCTACCTGGCCCACCAACGTGGACTGAAAGAAGCTGCAACACAACGACTCATCGAGCTGGACGACCGCCCGGTCGAGGACGCCGCGGAGGATGCGGAACCCGATGTGTCGCGTACACTGGTCCGGTTGCGCCACGACGCGGTGCTGCAAGTCGTGCGCGAGCTCCGGCCGGCATCGATCGTCGACCTCGGATGTGGGCCCGGCGCCCTCCTCGGATCGTTGCTCGAGCTGCAGGGTGTGGCACGGGTGATCGGAGCAGAAGTCTCCGACTCGTCGCTGGCGAAAGCGGCCAAGCGGCAGCACGTGGATCGGATGACCGAGCGGCAATCCGAACGCCTGACGTTGCTGCTGTCGTCGTTGCAGTACGAGGACGACCGCCTCGAAGGTCTCGATCTGGCGATCCTCATGGAGGTCATCGAACACATCGACCCAGAACGATTGCCGGCGGTCGTGGCCAACGTATTCGGGTCCATGCGGCCACGCCACGTCGTGGTCACGACACCTAACAGTGAGTACAACGTGAGGTACCCGGCGCTGGCCGCCGGCGGTTTCCGTCACCCCGACCACCGATTCGAGTGGACCCGTGCGGAGTTCGCGAACTGGGCCGGCTCAGTAGGCCAGACCTACGGGTACAACGTCGACCTCCGGCCAGTGGGCGAGCGTGACGACGAGGTGGGGTCGCCGACGCAGATGGCCGTGTTCGCACAACAGACTTCGAGTGGGGAAAGCGTATGAGCGAGCTGAGCATTCCCGAACTGTCTCTGGTAATTCTGGTCGGGACGAGCGGTTCTGGAAAGTCGACCTTCGCTGCGACTCACTTCCTTCCGACCGAGGTTGTATCCAGCGATGACTGCCGGGCCATGGTCTCGGACGACCCGAACGATCAGGCTGCGACGACGGACGCCTTCGCCCTGCTGGAGTACATCGCAGGCAAGCGACTCGACCGTGGCCGGCTGACGGTCATCGACGCGACCAACGTGCAGGCGTCATCGCGCAAGTCGCTGCTCGCCCTGGCCAAGGACCACGATGTGCTCCCGGTGGCGATTGTCCTGGATCTGCCGGTCGCATTGGCATTGGAGCGCAATGCTTCTCGGCCGGACCGGGACTTCGGCGCCCATGTGATCAAGCGTCAGCACGACCAACTCCACCGTTCGCTGCGCAGTCTCAAACGCGAGGGTTTCCGCACGATCCATGTCCTGGACTCGGTGGAGGCCGTCGCGGAGGCGTCGATCGTGCGGACCCGCCTGTTCAACGACCGCAGGCACGAGCACGGTCCGTTCGACGTGTTCGGTGACGTGCACGGCTGCCGCGAAGAACTCGAGATCCTGCTCGAGCGCCTTGGATATGCGATCAGCCGGGATGACACTGGGCGCTGCGTGGATGCCGAGCATCCAGATGGTCGCCAGGCTGTGTTCGTCGGCGATCTGGTCGATCGTGGTCCGGACTCCGCAGGTGTGCTCCGCCTGGTCATGGGCATGGTCGCCAACGGGAACGCCCTGTGTGTGTCGGGTAACCACGAGGCGAAACTCGTTCGTGCGCTGGGCCGTAAGGACGTGAAACCCACCCACGGGCTGCAGGAGACACTGGATCAGCTGGCGGCCGAGGACGATTCGTTCGTCGTCGAGGTGCGTCAGTTTTGCGACGGACTCGTCGCCCACTACGTACTCGACGAGGGCAACCTCGTTGTCGCGCACGCAGGCTTGAAGGAGAAGTACCACGGGCGGGCATCGGGCCGGGTCCGGGCGTTTGCTCTGTACGGAGACACCAGCGGCGAGACCGACGAGTTCGGGCTACCGGTCCGGTACCCCTGGGCCGAGGACTATCGGGGCTCGGCGACTGTCCTGTACGGGCACACCCCGGTGCCGGAGACCGAGTGGGTCAACAACACCATGTGCCTGGACACGGGGTGTGTCTTCGGCGGCAGTCTGACTGCGCTGCGCTACCCCGAGCGCGAGGTGGTGTCGGTGCAGGCACGGGCGACGTATTACGAACCCGTTCGGCCGTTGGCCCCGCCGCCGCGTGACCCCGAGGTGTTGAAGCTCACCGACATCCTCGGGCACCGCGTCATCGAGACCGAACACATGGGGCGGGTGTCGTTGCGCGAGGAGAACGCAGCCGGTGCGCTGGAGGTGATGAGCAGATTCGCCATCCCGCCGGCCGAGCTGCTCTATCTGCCACCGACCATGTCGCCGGTCGACAGCTCGTCACGCGAGGGTCTACTCGAGCACCCGGATGAGGCGTTCGGTCACTACGCGAAGCGATCCATCGATCGGGTGATCTGCGAAGAGAAGCACATGGGATCCCGCGCCATCGTGCGCGTAACGCGCGACGGATCCGGCGTCATCTACTCCCGCACCGGACGAGCGTTCTTCACCGACGATCAGCAGGCGATGGTGCTGTCGCGGATTGCCGGCGCCATCACCACGGCAGGCGTCTGGGCAGACCTCGACGCAACCTGGCTACTCCTGGATACGGAGATACTGCCGTGGACCGCGAAGGCGGAGGCGATGGTCCGCAGCCAGTACGCCAAGGTGGGGGCCGCCGCCACAACCGCGCTGCCGGCGACGATCGATGTGCTGTCGGCCGCCGCAGCGCGAGGGGCTGACGTCGGTGATCTACTCGACAGGACGCGAACCCGAGCCGTCAACGCCGAGCTCTTCGTCGACTCGTATCGCCACTACGTGCAGCCGATCGACAGCGCGTTGGGGATTGAGGTGGCGCCGTTTCAGATCCTCGCAGGTGACACGGCCACGTACGAGGCCCGCGATCACCAGTGGCACCTCGACATCGCAGATCGCCTGGTCGCCGCAGACCCGGAGCTGTTCCGACCCACGCGCCGCCTCGTCGTCGACACCACCGACGAATCGTCGTGCGCCGCCGGCGCGGCGTGGTGGGAGGACCTTACCGCGGGCGGTGGCGAGGGCATGGTCGTCAAGCCGTTCGACAATCTCGTTCGCGGTCCGAAGGGCCTGGTGCAGCCGGGCCTCAAGGTCCGCGGGCGCGAGTATCTGCGGATCATCTACGGCGCCGACTACACCAACTCGTCGACGCTGACCCGGCTCAAGCAGCGCAATCTCGGCCAGAAGCGGTCGATGGCTTTGCGAGAGTACGCACTCGGGCTCGAAGCCGTCCACCGGGCCGTTGCAGGAGAGCCGGTGTGGCGCATCCACCAGTGCGTGTTCGGCGTCCTCGCGATGGAGTCGGAAGCCGTGGATCCGCGATTGTGAAACAGGAGCCTGACCGGTCGTGATCGAAGCAACTGGACAACCGCGAAAGCCACCGTTCCGCAGTGAGTTTCGGTCATACGAGACGGCCGTACGTGTGAGCGCAGCAGGTCTATGGGGGACATGCTGAAATGCGAAGCGACTATAAACCGTTGACGTCCATGTGAATGATGAGGGGGATAGTTAGGAGGCTGACCGCGACAAAGCCGATCATGAAGCTGACGATAAACCAGCGTGATGGTTTCCAGCGCCAGAAAAGTACTCCGCCAAAGCTGTAGACGATCAAGGATGGGATCGCCCACGCGATCCAGTAAGTGATGGTAGGTCCAGGGATGTTGGGCGGTGGATCGTTGATCGGCACCGAATGCAACTCGGGAACGTTCAGTAGGTCGCGCAGCCCGTTCATCGACCAGACAACTGCGAACCACGCGATGCATATCCCCGACAGCAACCCCACCGCTAACTGGGCGACGAAGGCAAGCTCACCTCGCAGGGGACCGTTCCCAGCGTCCACACGCTGGGTATCTACGTCAGTGTCCCGCTCGCGACCGGTGCTCATACTTCACGCTCGTCTACTTCACACTCGTCAAGTCCGCCCATTGCCGCATCGTAGAAGGCAATCGACTTGCGGGGTTTATGAATAGCCCGTTGTAGTCGGCTCCAGTGCGTCATAGGTCGGAAGCGCGCAGCGAATCGATGTTTCGATTGCTATCAGAAACAATTGTCGGACAGACGTTTTCGTGACCGGTGACGAAAACGTACCCCGATGGCGTCAGGATCGGTGGCGCGGAGCAGCTTCGGGATGGGGGAGTGCCAGTCCCCGAACGGCCGCGTGAGCTCTGACTGTTCGTGGCCCGCGGTGGAGGCCTGCCTGTCGCGGGATCGCCGTCAAGAACTGATCTCCAGGTCTTTCACTGTCCGCCCGCGACACTCGGATCCTGAGCCGTGATGGATCGCGGCGTCAGCCGCTTCTGATCGGACCCGTCGGGGTTCATCGAAGCGAGCTCGGCGCGACTCGGGATGGCTATGTCGGTCACGAGCTCACCGGAGTCCGTAGTCGCCCTGGTGTAGACGATGCGCGATCCGTCGGGCGTGAATGCCGGGTGTATTGCGTATGTGTCAGTGAGGCGGGTGATCTCGCCGCCCGCGGTGGGCATCGAATAGATTTCCGATCCATTGTTGCCGCCGCGGTTGCTGGAGAAGACGAGGGTCGATCCGTCGGGAGAGTAGGCGGGGTCTGCGTTCCAGAACTGGTCACGCAAGACGACTTTCGATTCTCCGCCTGCCGTGGGTGCCTCGACGAGGTATCCGGAGACGTTGAAGATCACGCGTGAGCCGTCCGGAGAAAACGTCGGTCCCGAGGCCGCTTGGTTCTGCGCGATGACACGCACATCGGAACCGTCGCTGTTCATGATGTGGATGGAGCCGTTGCTCGTGAAGGCGATGATAGAACCGTCCGGCGAGAAGACCGGCTGGTAGCCGCCGTCGCGAATCGTCTTCGACTCGCCTGACTCTAGGTCGACAACTTCGATGAGCGTCCCGCCCCGGGTGTACGCGAGTTGTTCGCCGGACGGAGACAGCGCGGGGAAGTTCGCGTATCGCATGTCGGACGTGTCATCGCCCGGGGTCGGGGTGACCTGGCGCAGGCCGCCGCCGTCCGCGCCGGCTACAAAGACCTGACCCCACCCGTCGTCGAAGGCCACGAGAACCGGCGCCGGCGCTGGCCGAGCGTCGTCTGAGCATGCTGTCAGGACCACGAGAGCGGCGATGACAACGGACACTATCCGGGTGAACCGCATCGAGTGATGATGGCCGACGCAGAGCACCCGCGCGGGGCGAACTCAGACGTCCTTGATCTTGTCTGGTCGGGGATAGGCACTGCGGTGCTGGCACGGCGAAGCGGTAACGCACGCCGGTTGTTCGGCGAGTTGCTATTTGCAGACGGTCAGCCGAACCACGGGCATGTACGGTGGCCGGATGGGAGACGTGTTGGCAGAGTCTGGCCTGTCAGAGTGCACCCACGCAGATATCTGCGGGGGTCCTTCAGCAGCCTCCGTGACACTCATTCTTGTTGGCTTTCTGGCACTTTCGGCTTCGGTTGCAGCCTCAATGGTTGCCACATACGGCATCCTCAACGCACCGGAACCTGCATCGCGGCCGCGGTTGATATGGATACTCGTCGTCTGGGTGACTCCTCTGATTGGGGCCGGCCTGTGGTGGCTCCACACGCGGTCCGTTAAGCGGACTTAAAGGAACGTGCACGATCGACGTAACCGGCTGTACTGCGCATCAGCCACGATCGGGGAGCCATCCGGGAATGAGGGACCTCCCGCGAGGAGGAATTCACAGTGCGCGGCAGGCGCTTCCGATCAGATGCCGGCTGGCCCGGCACTCAACCTGCAGCAGATCACGCACGGTGATCGGTCAGGACCAATCAGGTCGTCGTGTCGAGGTCCAGGAGTAGCAACTCTTGGCGCAACTGACCCGTCTCGCGCTCGTGCGGTCGATAGGTGTGTAGTTGGAGTGGGGGTTCGGCGAGTTCGTAGAACCATTCGGTGCCCACGATGGGCTGAAGGTTCTCGTATTGCCTGGTCGGGTCGGGGTTGTCGATGTTCATCATGGGGCGGTAGTCCATGACGATGGATACCAGCTGCATTCGCGTCACGGTCGCCGCTGTGATCGAACGAGCTCGTCGCCCTCGGTGATCGGGTGCGGCTTGACCGGCCCTGCCGGTAATACGCACAGCACCAGTCAGATTGATGTTTTCGGGCACCGAACCGTCGACACGGCAGTCGATCTGCACGTCACCGGCTGTTGCGATGGCTGGCATTGGCGTCTGGTTCTCGCCGACTATCGGAGTGACGACCTGATCGTGCCGGGCCTGCAGCGTTGCGCTGAGGTGCCAGTCTGGGCGAAGGCCGGCCCATAGGTCGGCGAACCGTGAGTTCCAGGCAAGGTGCCATTCGCCATGGTCGCCAAGCCGTGGCGGTGCTTGCGCCGGTGTGTACTTAAAGATCGCGGGAAGAATCATCACCGACCAGTATGTCGGATGCCGGTCGACCTGGACTGGTGACAGCTATGAGGGAGTGACCAAGTCTCAACTAGGGGCGTCAGAGGGGTACTACTTGACATAATGTTTCTTATCGGCGCGCAGAGATCGTGAGTTCGAGAGGGGCCATTGGCGGTGAATCGATCTGCGTCGGCTCGATCCAAAACTTATTGAGGTAATCCAAGAAGACTTGAGTCGTCCGACGTCGCGCCAGATTCCACGACAAACCCTGCGGGGAATTCCGTTATCAATCTTGCCTGCCACCAGAGGTTGCAATCATGTCCGACGGGTCGCTCGGTATTCCTGGGCGCGCGCCTTACGTGATGTCTGCACATAATCGAAGCCGTGTGAATTATCAGAGGGCTGTTTGTGGTGTGTCGGCGCCCCTTGATCCGATGTTGAGCGAAGGTGCCGAGTGCCGCTTTAACTGCCCAAAACGTCACTGTGACAGTACATCTGCGTACATCTCGTGCGGCTATTATGGGGTGAATTTCTCAAGTGGCCGTGACAATACGTCAACACCCGCGGCTGGTCGCGGTATGTATACTGGTCAGATCGCTGTGTGGTGCCATTTGATGGATAATCAACATTATCCATCAAATGCTAGGATTCCTCCATGGCCTTTGGCGTGATTGATGACGACCGTTCCTCCGCGGATCAACATTCGGCCTACCCGGTCTGGTTCTTAGAGTTTATAGATGACCGGCAGACCCTCAAGCTATCGCCGCATACGATTAAGGCCTACCGTCAAGACTTTCTGGCGATCGCATCACGCCTGGTGCCGGTGCCGTCCGAGATGTTGGTCAGCGACATAGAGAGCACGGGAATGCGTGTGGCATTCGCAACCTACGCCGTTGATCACGAGGCTGCGTCGATCCGGCGGTGTTGGTCCACCTGGAACGTGCTGTGTACATATCTGTTTACTTCGGAGCTGATCTATGCGAACCCTATGCCTCTGATCGGTCGACCGAAACTCGCAAAATCATTGCCGAAGGCACTTCCGCCGTCGAGTGTTGAGGCCTTGGTCAAAACTGTTGCATATCAGAAGGATTCGACTCGAAAGACTGATTGGGACGAACGAGACACGGCTATAATTTTGACTGCGGTACTTGCTGGTCTTCGCGCCGAGGAATTAAGGCTGCTGGACGTGAAGGACATTCGGACAATCTCAGATGGGAGCGCCGTTCTGCACGTCCAAGGAAAAGGAAATATGGAACGGGCAGTACCAATTGAGGCTGGTCTGCTCGGTGTCATCAGGAAGTATCTTGAAAGCCGGCGCGTGCGATTTCCGGATTCGACCAGATCAGTCACGCGCAAGGCGGCGGCGGACCCGCTTGCCGGTTGGAAGCGATCCCTCCCCCTGTTCGTTGGTCGCGATGGAGAACGAATCACCCGAGGCACTTTGCAGTCGCGATTGCGGCGTGCTTTCAACTTGGCTGGTCCAGACGTGCAACGGGTCCCAGGAGCCTTGCTGCACAGCCTCCGCCACACATATGCGACGGAGCTCGCGAAATCTGATGTCAGCGTCTACACATTGATGAAGCTCCTCGGTCACGAGTCGATGGCCACGTCTCAGCGGTACGTTACGGCAGCGGGAACGGAGACTCGAAAAGCCGCAGCTCAGAACCCTCTGTATCACCTAGCGGATATGCCGGAGGGTGCGAGGCCAAATATCACGTAGGTTTCAGAAACGTTGGTGATAATTGGTTCTGGATTGCGGACTCGCTGTCAGCTGTCTGCGACCTGTACGTCGAGATGTGCCAGCACTGCTCGCGCTGCTTCGAGTTCATGACTGAGCTCGTCAATTCTTTTCTGGGCCGCCGACCGCGCCGACTCGATCACTGCGTCGACTGCCATGATCGCGGCGTCGTCGCCGAGTGTGTGCATCGCTCGCGCGACCCGGTCTGAGGTGACCTCGGTGGTCTTGCCCTTTTTGCTGCCGTGTGACACCGACACCGTCCAGGTGCTCTCACTCACCGACGTAACGGTCACACTGACAGCCGCTGAAGTTTTAACGCGTCGTAGTGCTTTTACCGGGGCAGATTTCTGTTCCACTGGTCTCGACTTCGCGGGTTCAGGTTCAGGTTTAGGTACCGGCTTCGATTCCGTTGCAAAGGTTCTCGATGACTTCGTTGCGACTGATGATGCGGACGTCGCCTTGACCGGCCGCTGACGCACCGGAGTCGTGGAAGTTGCTGCCGTGCGAGTCTTGTGCAGTTCGTCGGCCTCGAACGGCAATTGATCGTCGACGCCTTTCGGGCTTACCGTCACCGTTGACCCGTCGACGGACATCACGCGCGCCGATGCTCCAGCGGGGAGATCGAGCGACGGCATCGGATCACGGAGGTAGACGGTGACCCGCTTACCTGCGGCGAGTGCCGTAGACAGCATTTCCAGGTCGTCGGTAGTCAATCCGGTTTTTGTACGCGAGTTCACGCTGTCTATGTTCGCACATGTGTGCGAACATGGTGCGATCGACCGCACATTACCGTTCACGCGATCCACGGGGACCACTCCGGCCAGTACCCCCTCCCCGGCACCAGGCAGAGTACAGCGCCTGCCGACGCGAGGCTCGCGCCACATTGGTGCTCGAATGGTGCTGTGGTGCAGCGAGTTTAGAATCTGAGCCTCGCTCAGCTGCTGCTCCCCTGCACTCCAGGGTTGGTGACAGTGCCTGTGTTACAACTGGTTTGGGCGCCGGTTTCCTACCGTGGGGCCTACTCCCCGACTTATGTCACGGTGACAAAAGTCGGCACCTATGCGTGTGAGCGACTCTGTCGCGTCGGCAGATATTTCGCATCTTGCGTATGCGTCGCAGTCATCTCCAGAGTGGGTCCGGTAAACTGCCGGTGGCAGATTTGTCCTTCAATCGGGAAAGGCAGCGGGATGGCATCAGTGGATAAGGATCTGGCGAACGTCCGTTACATCGTCAACGACGTGGAAGCCTCCATTGACTTTTACACCACGCACTTCGGCTTCACTCTTCGCTACAGTGCGGCCCCCGCCTTCGCTGACGTCGTTCGTGGTTCGCTGCGTCTACTGCTTTCCGGGCCGACGAGTTCTGGCGCCCGGATAATGCCCGATGGCGCTTTTCCCACGGCCGGCGGTTGGAACCGCATCCATCTCATCGTCGATGACCTCGCCGCAGAGATCGAACGGCTCAAAGCTGCCGGAGTTCCATTCCGCAGCGACACTGTCAGCGGCCCCGGTGGGCAACAGATACTTGTTTCAGACCCATCGGGAAATCTCATTGAATTGTTTCAGCCGGCGTCGTGACAGCGCCAACCGGTACGTCATGCGCGGCACCCTCTTCGGATCGGATTCGTACCCGGCGGGACGGGGTCAACCCGGCGGAAGGGGGCCAACCACTTCCCCTCCGCTAGGCTCTCGACGTGAAGCGGAAACCCGAAAATACAGCAACACCGCTAGCCGCGAATCTCCTTGGGGCCGCGATATTGTTGACCCTCGTCGTGTCATTTTGGGCTCTCGTGGAGGCGGTTGACTGGTCGGGAAATGTGACGAGTCACCGTACGCCCGGGACCAAACCGTACAAGGGGTACGAGAGCAAGAACTGGGGAATGGGTGATCGAATTCTTGTGTTTTTCGGGTTCGATTCCGAATCAGCAGCGGTCGTATCCCAATCCCTACTCTGGACCTCGCGCCTTGGCTTCGCGGTGACCGCGATTCTCATCTTCCTGGTCGCGCGAGTCCTGATGGCGGCGCGGTCAACTAGGTGACCGCGACAGCACGGCTGGGTTTGACGCATGAATTCTAGAGTGTGACAACGATTTTGCCGACCTGCTGTCCACCTTCGAGATAAACGTGGGCCGCCGCGATGTCGTCGAACTTGAATACTCTGTCGATCGTCGGGTGCAGAGCACCGTTGCGCAATCCGGCGCGCAAGAACGATGCGATTCGTCGCACTGCCACGGGATCGAGCGTGTGCTCGAAGCTCGCATACCGGATCAAGGTGAGGGGATTCATCGGAACAGGAGCGGGCCTCGGATCGAGCCAGCCCACCGCCACGATTATTCCATTGAACTTCAACGCGCCGGCAAGGTCAGCCAAGCTGGGGCCCATGACCGAGTCGAGGACGATTTCCACGCCCGCGCCACCGGTGAACTGTTTGGCGACTTCGGCTATGTCTTCATCGTCGGAAACGATCACCGTCGCTGCGCCCGCCTGCATGAGGATGTCTTTCTTTGCGGTGCTGCGGGTGACCGCGATCGGGATGGCGCCGACGTAGTTCGCGATCTGGATCGCGGCCAGGCCCACGCTGCTCGACGCGGCGGTGATCAGTACGTGATCGCCGGGACGCATACCGGCTCTCTCGACGAGGGCGCCGTAGGCCGTGGAATACGACACCCACAACGCGGCAGCGGTGGTCGCGTCGATCGTGTCCGGCCGGGCAAAGATCCGGCTGGCCGGCGCGATCGTGTACTCGGCATAGGTTCCGTTGATGTCGGCGTCGGGCACTGCGGTGATGATGACCTCGTCACCGACGCGGACGCCCTCGACGCCCGAACCGACCGCGTCAACAGTGCCCGCGCCTTCGACGCCAAGCCGGGCATGCGGAAGCCGGATCGGCGCCGGGTAGTGCCCGGCGCGCATCATTTGATCGAGACGGTTGACTCCGAACGCGTCGATCTTGATACGCAGTTCGTCCACGCCCGGCTCGCTGATCGGCTCATCCACGATCTGCAGGACATTCGGCGCGCCGAACTCGTTGAATACGACGACTCGTGCCATGGTGGCGACTCCTTCTCGGTGGGCTGCATGCACCTCAGTTGGAGTGCATTGATGTCAGACCCTATTCTTTATACACTCGTGCAAGTAAAGCAAGTCCCAAAATCACGGAGGTTCAAATGGCGGGTCGGCCGGTTGGTCATCAGCGTCGGGTTGCGTTATTGGATGCAGTCGTCGACTACGCGGTCGAGCAGGGGTTCTCCGAACTGACGTGGCGTCCGGTCGCGGCCGCACTCGGGGTCACATCCAACACGCTGGTACATCATTTCGGCACCAAGGAGCAGATGTTCCAGGCTGTCCTCGCGCGGCTACGAGAACGCCTCGTTGTGGATACCGAAGGGGCGCTCGGTGAGCAGCCCGACCTCGCAAGCGCAGCACGGGTGGCGTGGGAGCACACCTCGGACCCGAAGCGGGAACAGGAGTTTCGTCTGTTTTATGCCGTTTATGGGCGCGCTCTGCAAGCGCCGAAACAATTCAGCGGCTTCTTGGATCAGGTGGTCACGGATTGGATGCGTTCGCTATGCGAAGTTCAGGGCCCAGGCGTCGATCCTGATACAGCCAGACAACGGGCGACACTGGTGATCGCAACGATTCGAGGGCTGCTGCTCGACCTACTCACCACCGGAGATCGTGACCGGGTCAACGATGCGGCCGAGACCTTTTTTGCCGGCCTGTAGTCGCCGAATTGCGAACGGGCAGCCGAAAACCAGCTCCGCTGCCGCGCTCGCGGGTGTGGGATTCCATCGCTGACCGGAGTGCGACTTCACAAGGGCGACAACCACTCTCCCGTGCACGAAACAGAAAAACCTGAAACTGGACGAAACGGTCATACAAGCGGCAAGCGCTCAGGGGCGGTCTTGCCAGTGACTTGCATCACGCGTAGCGTCCGGGGAATGAGCAGTACCACCACTGCGATGCATATGAGCGACGGCATTGTCGACGCGCCGACGTCGCTGCTCTTTGCTGCGGTTGCTGTGTGCGGTCTTGCCTTTGCGGCCTGGCGGGCGCGTTCGGAGCTCGATGAGCGAACAGCCCCGATGGCAGGTCTGGTGGCCGCCTTCATCTTCGCTGTTCAGATGGTCAACTTCCCTATCCTGCCTGGCGTAAGCGGTCATCTGCTCGGGGGTGCGTTGGCCGCAATCCTGGTCGGGCCGTACGTCGGGGCGCTGTGTGTGGCGATCGTGCTTGTTGTGCAGGCGTTGCTCTTCGCCGACGGTGGACTCACAGCTCTGGGCGCCAACATCACGAATATGGCGCTGATCGGTGTCGCTGTCGGTTATGTCCTGGCGCGACTTCTCGCTCCCCTGCTGGTTTCCCGCGGCGATACAGGAGTGGCCGGCATCGGGTTCCTCGCCGCCCTGGGCGGTACCGTCGCCGCGGCGATGGGATTTGTGCTCGAGTATGCCATCGGTGGAGCCTCGGGCTCCACGCTCGGAGAGGTGACGGGCTACATGCTGGCCACCCATCTCCTGATCGGGGTCGGCGAGGGCGTCATCACCGCGATCACCATTGTCGCGGTGGCCAAGGCACGTCCTGATCTGGTGTATCTGCTGCGTGCTGTGCGCCGAACAGACAGTGCGCGAAGCGCTTCGGACTATTCGGGCCGATCGATGACCAGATTTCTGCTCGCCTTCGCAGCAGCAGCGTTTCTGGTTGCCGGACTCCTGTCCTACGTGGCCAGTTCGCAGCCCGACGGTCTCGACGCAACCACCCAGCGGGGTTGCACCGTGGTCGAGGTCGATGGTGCCGAACAACTCGATGGTCAGTGCATTGCGCAAAATGCCGGTGAACATCACCGCTCCGAATCCTTCCTCGCCGACTACACCATCAACGGCAACGAGACGCTCACGGGCGCTGCGGGAATCGTTGGCGTACTGGCGGTATTCGCGCTCCTGGTCGCCGTCATCCGGCTGATCCGGGTGGGTAGGCGACGCCCGCCACTCGTGGCTCCCGCAGGTGCCTCCGACACCCGCAGCCAGGCGCCGTAACAGTGGGCGCGGGAAACTCGCTCTATCTACCTGGGAACTCGCCGGCACACCGCGCCGCCGCCGAAGTGAAGATCGTGGCGGCGGTCATCGCGGTGTTCGCTGTGGTCGCGACACCCCGAGAGTTGTTCTGGCCGTTCGGGTGTTACGTCGCCATCCTGATCGGAGTCTGGTGGTGGGCACACATCCCGCTACGCTGGATCCTGCCGCGGATGGTGATCGAGCTGCCTTTCGTCATACTTGCTGTGCTACTCCCCTTCGCCGACGGCGGCCCACAGACCGAGGTGCTCGGAGTGTCACTGTCGACCCAAGGGCTTTACGCCGCATGGGGCGTCATAGCCAAAGGCACTCTCGGTGTCGGGGTGTCGCTGACCCTGGCGGCAACCACGAACGTCCGCGACCTGCCTGCCGGACTGACTCGGCTGCGGGTACCCGGAATGATCGTCACCATCGTCGTACTCATGCTGCGGTACGTCGATCTGCTTGTCGCAGAAGCCATCCGGATGCGTATGGCGCGGATCTCGAGAGGCGACGATCCGCGCACCTTACGCCAGGTCGGGGCCACTGCGCGTGGAGCCGGAGCCCTGTTCCTGCGCTCCTACGAACGCGGAGAACGCGTCCACCTCGCCATGCTCTCGCGCGGATTCACCGGAGCCGTACCGCATTACGGGACGATCCCGGCAACCGCTACCACCTGGCTGTTGGCCCTGATCCCGACCTCGGTAGCGGTGGCTGTCAGTATCTGCGCCTGGTGGCTGCAATGACAGCGATATCGGCAGTGGCGGCGGGGACCGTGCGGGTGGTGGATCTGAGCTTCGCCTACCCCGACGGAACCGGCGCACTGCACGAGGTGAGCCTGCACCTCCCCGCGGGCGAGCGGGTCGCCGTCCTCGGACCCAACGGCGCCGGAAAATCAACCCTCATGCTGCAGCTCAACGGCGTGCTCACCGCGGATTCCGGTGAAGTTCACATCGGAGACGTTCAACTGGGGCCAGACACCGTGCGCGAGGTACGGCGACGGGTTGGCCTGGTTTTCCAGGATCCTGACGATCAGCTGTTCATGCCGACCGTCGCCCAAGATGTCGCCTTCGGCCCGGCGAACTTCGGGGTGGTCGATACCGACCTCGACGACCGTGTCGCCGAGGCCCTCGACGCAGTGGGAATGTCCGACCGCGCCGACCGGTCACCAGCACACTTGTCGGTTGGTGAACGCCGCCGCGCCGCCTTGGCCACCACGCTCGCCTGCCACCCCGATGTCCTGGTGCTCGACGAGCCGGCCGCGAACCTCGATCCCGTCGCCCGGCGAGAGCTGGCCGAGGTTCTGCGAAGGCTGCCGACCACCATCGTGATGGTCACCCACGACCTGCACTACGCACAACGAATCTGCACGCGAGCCCTGATCCTCGACGGCGGCCGGATTGTCGCCGACGGCGATATCGCCAAGATCCTCGGTGACAGGGACCTTCTCGAACGCCACCGCCTTGCCTGAATCATCCCGCACCCGCTCAGCCCAGCCGACCATCGGATTGTCAGCAAACCAGACGGTTGGCAATACCTGCATTCGGCGCGACACTGGACACATGCCCGGTGCCGATATGACAAGCGACCTCGCGGTCGCCGAGGCGCGCTCGATCCTGCAACACCACCGTTTGCGGTGCACCGCCCCCCGCGTGGCCGTCATGACAATCCTGATGGCCGACCCGGCCGTCGGGCATCTGAGCGCACAGCAAATCGTCGAACGCCTCACCGAGCAAGGCGACCTCGTTGACCTGACCACGGTCTATCGCACCCTCACCACCATGGTCGAGGTCGGGATCCTGCATGCCCTCACCGTCGGAGATCGTGTCGCCACCTATGGATTGGCCGAACAACCCCACCACCACGCCGTTTGCACCCGGTGTGACGCCGTGATCGAAGTACCCGCCGAAAATCTCGCCGAGGCCCTCGCCCGCGCGAGTGACGGCAGCCGCTTCGAACTCCCAACCACAGCCGGGCTGACCCTGCACGGACTATGCCCGACCTGCCAGGAAGAGGCGAAATAAGTATTCGGTGTCGGCGCACGTGCGCCGACACCGAATACCCCTCGTGGCCAACTAGTTGACGTCGGCCATGGTCTTCCCGACGTCGGCAAGGGTCATCGGGACCCCATAGTCCTGGGTGTACTTGTACGGCGGGGTACTGCATCGGTATTGACCGTCATCGGGCTCGAAAGCGGGAGTCTCCCAGCCCTTTGATGTTGCCTTTTGTGCGTTGAAGCACGGTGACGGCGGGGTGGGTTCGGCAAGATTCTGCGGCGCTGTCAATTTACCACCGGTCCAAGCGGTTTCGGACTTACCTGCGTTGTAGAGACATGTCCGGGTCAGCTCGTCACCACAGCTCGCTGCGGCCTTGGCGAACAGCAACCAGGACGATATCGCCCGGATCGCCGGCAACGTGATCTCCGCATCGGGAGCGTACTCGGAGTAGAGCGCGAGCAGTTCCTTCATCGCCGGTTCGGGGCTGTTGAACGGGCTCACCCCACTCAGGTCGACGTAGTTGTTCTGGTAGTCAGCGGAGGAACCCAACAGGTCGATGAACTGCTGTCCGTACGCGTTGTTGTTGGCATCGATCCAGTCGAGCTTGTACTCCATGCTGGTCAGCACACTCTCGAGTTTGGCCAACTGCTGGAACTGACCGTAGAAGATCAGACCCTTGACGCCCTTGTTCTTCATGGCCTGTGCGTAAGGGGTCCAGTCGGAAATGCCCATCGCCGGATACAGGTCGTTGTAGACAAACGTTCCGCCTGCAGCCTCGGTGGATTCGACAGCCTGTTGACCGATCGACTTGGTCAGCGGCGAATCACCGTTGATGATCCCCACGGCATTCAGCGAATCCGGGTACGCCTCGTTCATCAGCCACTTCCGGAATGCGAAGAACGGATCGTAGCCTGCAGTTGTGGCCGGTGAAGCAGCGATCTGCAAGTCAGAGCCGGTCGCAGCCGGTTGCACCGACTGCGCCACGAAGTTCGGCAACGTGCAACTGAGACGTTCCTTGACACCCAGACCATCCAGTCCGCTACCACCACCGACCAGCGCGAAGTCCTCACGGCAGGCTGTGATCATTTGCTGTCGGGTTTCCATCAGTTTGGAATCACGGGTGTTCGCGACAATTTTTCGACCATTGATACCACCGAGTTCATTGCACCATGACGTGAAGACCTTCGCCGCATCCACAAACTCTTGGTTTTTGGTGAATCCCACATCCGAGAAGACCCCTACCTGGATCTCGGTATCGGTAACACCCTGCGTAGGTGAGCCTTTCGCGGACCCAGACTGGCAAACATCGGCCAGATCCCCGAAGGAATTCGAAGCAGATTCCGCCGAGGTAGAGCCGCCCTCGTCTCCCCCGTCCTCACCACCACCCCCTCGGGAACTACAGCCGGCAAGCAGCACCACCATCGCTATGAGAGCGATGAGCAAACGATGTAGCTTCAAATTCTTCTTCCTTCTTTCAAGGACATCGGCCGCCCTTGCGCACGACGTGTCCTGTTGTTGGCATGCGTAATAGTCCTGTTGTGCAGGGTGGTGAGGCCTAGACCACAACTGTTGCCCCACAACAGGAAACGAAGCGACGTGGGTTCGTCGGGTGGCCGCCGTGATTGCGAAAGCGGGGCGGCCACCCGACGTCTTTGATTGCCGCTCAGAGAGTGACGTTTGCCTTGTCGAGGCACCGATGTAGCGCGTCCAGGTAATCCGAGGTGCCCTGGAACGGACCGCTCACACCGATTGCGACCTTGAGGAATGGACTGTACTCGTCGTTGACGTGGGTCTCCCAGCGAGTGACTTCACCATCAGGATTGGTGTTCACAAAGCTGTACGAGTAGAAGCCCATTCCGGTGCCGTCTGCAGTGTGACCCTGCCACCGGGTCTTCATCACGAAGCCGTCAGATGCGGGCCAATATTTGAAGCTCGCCGGCTTCCAATCGGAGAAGGTCAATGAATACGCCTTGGCCTCCAAGGTCGCGGCTTGTGCTGTGTCCGAGGGAAATTCGCTCATCAGGAATTCCTGGTCCCCGGTGAAATATGGTGAGGTGTACACCGCTTCAGGCGCGAACTTCCATGCCTCGTGCCCCTCGTCGTCGGTGTACTCTTCACCATCTTGCACACCCTGCCGAAGGTATGCGTTGCTGTAGCTTTCAGCCATCCGACCGTGATGAGCAATTCGTTCTTCGAGATTCATTCCGGTTTGCGCTCCGTTCATTCTCTGGTGAATACCAATGCCAGGAGGCGGGGGTAGTGATGTGGGTCACCGTCCGGCTGAGAGTGAAAGTAGCCGATCGGCTATTCTCGTGTGATGGTTTCAAAGAAACACACATCTGAGGTGCACCTCGGATCGATCTCGCGCAGCGCCGCACAGACGCGAGTCATCACCGCTGCGCTTGCGCTGTTCGCCGAACAAGGCGTGGGCGGAACGTCATTGCAGATGATCGCCGATTCGATCGGTGTGACGAAAGCTGCCGTCTACCACCAATTCAAGTCCAGGGACGACATCGTGCGCGCGGTCGCCGAGACCGGCCTGGCTCGGCTCGAAACCGGGCTCGAGGCAGCGGAGGCGCAGCCGAGTCGCGAGCTCGCGCGCACCTTCCTGATCAACGATCTGATCGAAATCGTCGTCGAACGCCGCACGATGATGGCCATCCTCCAGCACGATCCGGTGATGGTTCGATTCGTTTCAGACCATGAACCGTTTCGGCACCTGATCGTCCGCCTATACGGGCTTTTGGTCGACGACGACGCCGAGACGAATGCCGAGTCCCGAGTGCGGGTGGCGATGTTGTCGGCCGCCCTCGGTGGCACCCTTGCTCACCCACTGGTCAAGGACCTTGATGACGAGACACTCAGGTCCGAGCTCCAGCACCTCACTCGACGACTATTCGTTCGCGCCGAGTCGCCGTAGGCACTCAAGCCCGCAACAGTTGTCGCACCCGTGCAGCCTCTCTCGTGAGGTGATCGCGCTCCGGAACGTTTGTCGCAGTGCGAGATGCCTCGGTGTACAGATCGGCGGCGACCTCGAGATCACCCGCGCGTTCGTGCAGGTATGCCGACGCCGCGACATAGCGTGGTAGGGCCGGATTCACGTCGACCAGCGCGGCCAGACCGGCTTGCGGCCCGTCGGCCTCGCCGACCGCCACTGCGCGGTTGAGCCGGACCACCGGGCTGTCGGTGATGAGCAGCAGTTCGTCATACCACTCGACGATCTGTACCCAGTCCGTCTCGGCGGTGCTCCGGGCATCGGCGTGCAGTGCAGCGATCGCGGCCTGTACCTGGTATTCACCCAGCCGGTCACGAGCAAGCGCCGCCTGTAGTATCGCCACGCCTTCGGCGATCTGTGTTGTGTCCCAACGCGATCGGTCTTGTTCGGTCAGCGGCACCAGGCGACCGCCGGGTCCGGTACGCGACGCGCGGCGCGCGTGGTGGAGCAGCATGAGTGCAAGCAGCCCGGTGACCTCGGGTTCGTCGGTCAGCGCAACAACCTGCCGGGTCAGACGTATCGCTTCGGCCGCAAGATCGACGTCGCCGCTGTACCCCTCGTTGAAGACCAGGTAGAGCACCCGCAAAACAGTTCCGAGATCGCCGTGCTGGTCGAGCCGAAGACCAGAGATTCGCTTCTTGGCCCTGCTGATCCGTTGGGCCATGGTCGCTTCAGGCACCAAGTATGCCGACGCTACCTGGCGTGTGGTGAGGCCACCGACCGCTCGCAACGTCAATGCGACAGCCGATGCCGGTGACAGCGTGGGGTGCGCGCACAGGAAGTACAGCCGCAGCGTCTCGTCCGCATCCGGTGCCGGACCGGGGACAGGCTCGACTTCGACGGCGAGTTCCCTACCCCGCCGCGAACTCTCGGCGCGAACAGCGTCGAGGAACCTGCGCCACGCCACAGCCACCAGCCACGCTTTCGGATCGCGCGGTGGATCGGCGGGCCAGGATTCGAGGGCCCGGATCAACGCCTCTTGCACGGCATCCTCGGCCGACGCGAAGTCTGCTCCGCGCCGGACGAGGACACCGATGACCGCGGGCACGAGCTCCCGCAGCAGAGACTCGTTCACTCGGTCACCGTGGGCGGGTCGCTGAGAAACGGCCGGACCTCGAGCCACTCGTGGATCGGCTCGCCCCCGGCCCCTGGCGCCGCGGACAGCTCCCCTGCCAGCTCCGCAGCGCGATCCCACGACGCCACGTCGATGATCATCCAGCCGGCAATGAGGTCTTTGGTCTCGGCGAACGGACCATCGGTCACCGGTGGGCGCCCTTCGCCGTCGTATCGCACAAACGCGCCATCGGGCGCGAGTGCCTGACCGTCGACGTACTCACCTGTTTCTTCCAAGCGGTTTGCGAAATCCTGCATGAACTTGATGTGTGCGTCGACCTCATCCGGCGTCCACTGGTCCATTGGTGCCCAGTCGCGAACGGGAGTCGGGCCGCCTCGGTAGTGCTTCAGCAGCAAGTACTTCATGGTGTTTCTCCTTCGTCGTCGCGGCGCGTTGTCGCCGCCTGCATATCTGAGACGGAGCCACCACCCCATTCTCGACATCCTGTCGCCCCGAAATCATCTTTTTCGTCAAGCGCTGCTCTCTCCCATCATCGGGTCTACCATTCGACGTGAATGTGGTCGTGCCGTTATGAGTTGGGGCGCTCGGTCGATCGCTTGAGGCCTCCCCGCTGATTTCTGGAGCGGGCTATCTGTGTGCCGGAGCGAACGATCGGATGCTGATGGATCTTGGCCTCTCGGGAAAGTTGGCGGTCGTCACCGGCGCCAGCAAAGGTATCGGGCTGGCGGTGACCACCGCGCTGACGAAGGAAGGCGCGCACGTCGTTGCCGGTTCACGAAGCCGGGGCCCCGATCTTGCCCGCCTGGAAGATGCGGGCCTGGTGACGTTCGTTCCCGTGGATCTGTCGACACCCGAAGGTCCGATTGCGTTGATCGAGCAGGCCAAAACGCTTGGCGGTGTGGATATCCTCGTCAACAACGCCGGAGCGGTGACGCCGAGGCCGGCCGGGTTCGCAAGCGTGACCGACGATCAGTGGTATGACTCCTGGACTCTGGGGCTCATGGCAACCGTGCGAACAACAAGGGCCGCGATACCGCAGCTTCTTCGACGTGGCGGCGGAACGATCGTCACTGTCGGCTCGGTCAATGCCTTTCTCCCCGATCCTGGGGTCGTTGACTACAGCGCGGTCAAAGCGGCCCTCACCAACCTTTGTAAATCACTCTCGAAAGAGCTCGGTCCGCAAGGAATACGTGTCAACACGGTCAGTCCGGGACCGGTGTCCACCGGTCTGTGGCTGGGCGAGGGCGGCGTTGCCGAGACAATTGCCGGCGCCAGCGGTGGACAAGCCGACGAGGTCGCCAAAAGTGCAGCAGCGCAGTCGGTCACAGGACGGTTCACAACGCCCGGAGAGGTTGCCGATCTTGTGCTCTTCCTGGCTGGAGATACATCTGCCAATGTGACCGGATCAGATTTCACCATCGACGGCGGCCTGATCCAGACGCTGTGAAGACCCTCTATCGAACGGAACGCGAATGGCCGCTGCACCTCAGAACAACCCAGTCCTGTTCATCCATGGTTTGTGGATTCATTCGAGCGCGTGGGAACCATGGATCTCCCTGTTCGCAGAGCGTGGCTATACGGCCACTGCTCCGGGCTGGCCCGGAGACGGCGTGACCGTGCAAGAGACCCGTGAAGCGCCGGAGAAGATGAACAACGTTGGAATACAGGACGTTTACGAGCACTACGCGAATCTGATCGGGACACTCGAGACCAAACCGATCGTCATCGGACATTCCTTCGGCGGTCTTATCGCTCAAGAACTCCTCGCGACCGACCTCGCCGCGGCTGCAGTCGCGATCGACCCGGCTCCGATCAAAGGGGTGAAGGCACTTCCCTTCTCGCAGCTGAAGTCCGGATTCCCGGTACTGTCGAACCCCGCGAACAAGAAGAAGACGGTGGCGTTGACCTCGAAGCAATTCCACTACAGCTTCGGCAATACATTGACGCAAGAGGCGTCCGACGAGTTGTTCGAGAAGTGGACCATCCCCGGACCCGGCCGACCACTGTTCGAAGACGCGACCGCCAACTTTCGCCGCAACTCCCCGGCAGCAGTGGACACGCACAAGGCGAGCCGGGGCCCTTTGCTCCTCACCTCAGGCTCCGAGGATCACACCGTCCCGGCGAAGGTGACGCGAGAAGTTCTCGCGATGTACGCCGGCGGTGATTCGATCACCGAGTATCACGAGTTCGAAGGCCGTGGACACTCCCTCACCATCGACGACGGCTGGGAAGAAGTCGCGGGTACGACACTGGCCTGGCTCAGCGACAAAGGTTTCTAGGGTCAGGAGCTCAGATGCGGGACCTTACCGGGCGCGTTGCTCTCGTCACGGGCGCCACGAGCGGAATCGGGAAAGCCGCGGCATCCACGCTTGCAGCTCATGGTGCGTACGTGATCGTGTCCGGTCGTGACCTCGAGCGTGGAAAAGCAGTCGTCGAAGCAATTCAGAGTGACGGCGGTAAAGCTGACTTCATCAGTGCGGAATTGACCGGCGCCACAGCGGCCGTTGCTTTGGCGCAGGATGCCCTGGCGTTGACAGGGCACGTCGACATTCTCGTCAACAACGCCGGAGCCGCAGTCTTTGGGCCGACCCCCGACGGTACCGAGGAAGACTTCGACGCACTGTATTCGCTCAACGTCAAAGCGCCGTATTTCCTTGTCGGTCAGCTGGTTCCGAGCATGATCGAGCGTAAGTTCGGCGTGATCGTCAACGTGAGCACAATGGTTGCGAGCTTTGGGAGTTCATCGACGGGGATCTACGGCTCGAGCAAAGCAGCGCTGAACCAGCTCACCAAGGATTGGGCGGTCGAGTTCGGCCCCCGTGGAGTGCGTGTCAACTCCGTCGCGCCCGGTCCTACTCGGACTGAGGGGACGGAACTGGTGCTGGGTCCACTGCTCGACAAACTTGCGGCCAAGTCACCCTTGGGCCGGCCGGCCACGCCCGACGAAATTGCTTCGGTCATAGCCTTCTTGGCAAGTGATGACGCAGCCATGGTTCATGGTCAGCTCATTCACGTCGATGGCGGTCGGAGCATTGTCTGATGGCTACGAGCTCGCCTTGCGTGTTCAGCTTTGAGTCGCGGTGGCGGCGGCCAGGATGGTCGTCGCCACTTCGCCGGGCCGGGACACAAGTGAGGCGTGGGAGGCGTCGACCTCGGTGGTGTGGCCGGCCGCTGCGCGAGATGCCATGAATCGCTGCAGGTCCGGCGGAATGACCTGATCCTGCTTGGAGACGAGGTACCAGCTGGGCACCTTCGCCCAGGACGGGTCTCCAGAGGGTTCGAGGTTGGCCACAAGGGCCGCGGACTTTTGGTGAGCGAACATGTCGGCTGCGGTCGCGTCGTCGACGTCTTGGGCGAAGGTCTCATGGAAGTAGGGCTCGGCGATGTAGCCGTCGACGTTGTATCCGGCGATCCCGGTCGGGTCCTCGACAACCTTGAGTTCCAGAGCGGGCGGCAGCAGCCGACTGCCGGGATAGATCAATGGGTTGAGCAGGCCTTGGACGAACTCCCCCTGAGCGGGAGCAAATGCGGCAATGTAGACGTTCGCGACAACGTCGGGGTCGTGGGTGTTGGTGATGACCGCTCCGCCGTAGGAATGTCCGACGAGGACAATCGGACCGCTGATGGTCGCGAGCTGCTTCTCGAGCGCGGCGGAGTCATGGGCCGGCCCACGCAGCGGATTGTCAAAGGTCTGAACCGGATACCCGGCAGCTCCCAGTGTCGTCGCGACGTCCCGCCAGCCAGAGGAATCGGCAAATGCACCGTGAACGAGGACGACGGTCGGTTTTGGCGCCGGGCCGGCGTTCGCGGGAACGGCTGACAGGCAGAACACTGCGACGAACAACGCGATGATCGCCGCCAGACGAATGTGCAGCCCGGACCGTGTCGGACTGATGCGGGCAGTGGTGGACACCATGACCGATCCCCTCTCGTCGCGATTGAAGTAACAGACAACCTAGAGGTGATCTACCCGTCTGACTTGAACGTGAGTGCACTTCGCTGTACTCACAGCGCACTGTCAGGGCGGCACTGTCCGGCCGGCGTGGGTATGTGCTCGCTGAGTACATAACCGTGCACATACCTTCAGCTCGACCCGTTGCGGCGACCATATGTTGTTCTCCGACAGCGCATATGCCGCCGACGTCAGGTCTACCGGGAAGGACGAACCATGCCGATGTACACCGCTCTGGACGGTACGGAGATCTACTACAAGGACTGGGGCACCGGCCGCCCGGTGATCCTCAGTCACGGCTGGCCGCTGAACTCGGACAGCTGGGAGGTCCAGCAATTGTTTCTGGCCTCCAACGGTTATCGCGTCATCGCCCATGACCGCCGTGGCCACGGCCGGTCCACCCAGGCGTGGGAGGGCAACGAGATGAACACCTACGCAGACGATCTCGCCGGCCTGATCGAGTTCCTCGACCTCCGGCAGGTCACGTTGATCGGCTTCTCCACCGGTGGGGGTGAAGTGTCCCGATATGTCGGCCGACGCGGAACCAGCCGAATCGCTCAGATCGTGCTCGTATCCGCGGTCCCGCCGTACATGCTCAAGACCGACGACAATCCCGACGGTGTGCCCGTCGAGGTGTTCGATGGGATCCGGGCCGGATCGCTGGCCGATCGCTCACAGACGTACCGCGACCTGGCCGATGGCCCGTTTTTCGGCAACAACCGTCCGGGGCAGAACGCATCGCAGGGCATGCGCGACGCCTTCTGGCGGCAAGGACTCCAAGCCGGTGCCCGCAACGCATACGAGAGCATCGCAGCCTTCTCGGCGACCGACTTCCGGGAAGACCTGGACACGTTCGATGTGCCGACCCTGGTCATTCATGGCGACGATGACCAGGTCGTGCCCTTCGAGGTCGGCGGTAAAGCCTCGGCCGAGCGGATCAAGGGTGCCGAACTCAAGGTCTATCCCGGTGCGCCGCATGGAATTACTGACACTCACAAAACAATGCTCAACAACGACTTGCTGGCCTTTCTCGACGCCTACACCGTCCCCTGAGCTGACTATGGCAACTCATAGCGCGGGATGACCGCAATCGGCGTACGGTGATTCCCATTCGTCGGTTCTTCGAGGTGGTGCCCGTGGTCTTCGACAGTGTCGACCGAGCGAGGTGAAGCATGCCGGTCATGTTTCATTCTTCCCAACTTCCTGTGCACGAGCGAGCAGATGCCCTGAAGTCGATTTTTCTCGATCAGAGTTGGCCCCAGGATGTCGCCATCGGGGATCCGGCTGCCGCCGATGCGGTCCTCGAGATGGCTGAGATCGGACGGACCAGTATCTTCCAGGCGCACATCACCGGAATCACGTTGAGCCGCAAGCCGAAACAGATCCGGACCGGACCTTCGGAGGTGTTGGCACTGGCCCGGCAACGACGGAGCATCGGTCGGCACGATCAGTTCGATGTGCAGCGCGACGTACATCCCGGCGAGTTGATGCTCATGGACATGAACGCGCCCTACTCGTTCGGCTGGGACGGCCCCGGCGCATCGCAGGCCCTGTACGTGCCCGTCGATCAACTCGGACTCCCGCGCGAAGTGACTGTGTCGGCTGCCTCCCGCCTACCAGCCAGCCCGCTGTACGCGCTGGTGAGCTCGCATATCGCCGAACTGTCCGCGACTGGTGACGCGCTCACGGCCACCCCTGCCGCACCGGACATCGACGAGTCCATGATCGAACTGACCCGCGCAATGCTTGCCTCGGCCTACAACGCGGACTACGCACGCGGAATGATGGCCGAGGTGCTGTTGCCCCGCATCCGTGGGTATATTCGTCAGCACCTTTCGGAAGCATCGCTGTCGCCGGACAGGATCGCTCGGGCCCATGACATCTCCACCCGAAAACTGTTCCGGCTCTGCGAGGATGCCGACTTCAGCCTCGAGCAGTGGATCATCACCAGCCGCCTCAAAGGCAGCCACGGCGAACTCGCGCGCCCGGAGACCCAAGACGTCCCGGTCGCCACCATCGCTCGGCGCTGGGGCTTCACCAATCCTTCCTACTTCGCGCGACGCTTCCGGGAAATGTACGGGCTCACTCCGCGCGCATGGCGGGATATTGCCGCCTACGAGAACACAACCCGATGACACACTCGGGCGAGGCGATGAATGCGGTTCGCGGTGGTGTCGCCCCGCACCTGGTGGTGTCGGAAACTCATCACGGTCGTGGGAGCAGATCCGTCAACCGTTGGGTCTTGGGCGACGGGGTCTGGCTCATAAACCTCCGATATCACGGGTTGGCGGTGTCCTGCCCACGCAGCAAACGCAGTGATCCGGATACGCGCGTACTCACCGTTGCCGTGCTGGACCCGGGTAACTGGACTCTGGTCAGAGACGGAATGCGCACCGGAGAGCAGTGCGGGCGTCCGACACTTGTGGCATTCGATCAGTCGAGCACCTTCGACTTCCGAGGCCACGGGCATGGGTCCGCGATCGCGGTCCACATCACCCACGCCCGGTTGACACTCTCCATCGAGACCGTGCGCCGCGGTCTCGACAACCTCCACCGCGGCCTCCCCCTGTACCCCCTTGCGCTGGACCATCTACTACAACTCGGAAGTCTCGCGGACGACAATCCGCACATGCTTGTGGCGTTGAACATGTCCACGGTCGGCGTCGTTCGATCACTGCTGATCAGCGCGGCAGACACTGCCCGATCCGTCAGCGCTGCCGATGACCTGATCAACAGAATCGAACGCCATATCGAAAGCCATCTCGGTCACCCGGATCTCAGCGCCGACACCATTGCCGCCGCTCACAACATCTCCGTGCGCCAGCTTTACAAGAATTGGCCGGAGGAGCACGGCACCCTGGCCGGTTACATCGCCTCGCAGCGCCTCGCACAAGCCCGGTCGTCACTGCTCACTCACCAGCACCTGACCATCGCTGCAATCGCGCGGAAACACGGATTCACCCACCCGACCCACTTCACCCAATTGTTCAGGGCGACGTACGGCGTCACACCTTCCGGGTGGCGCCGCCGCAACCAGCCATTGTCCAGACAACGCTGATCCGTCGTCGCACCTGCCGGCCATTGAGATCACCGGCGGCGGGCAGCGATCCTTGACACGCCAATGAGACAAATCTACACTTTCGTCTCATGACTGAATTGCCGACCGTTCCTGCGGACGGGGCTGGGGATGAGGCAACCAGTGCCGACGCGACGGTTGCGCGAGCCGGCGACTACGCGCCTCTCGGCCCGGACTCGTTGACCTGGCAGATCTGGGGTACCTGGACGGGTATGTTCACCGGACTGTGGGCCGGTTCGATGCAGAACATGCATCCCAAGTTGGGCGCTGCGGTCTGGGAACACTCCGACTTCTTCGGCGAACGCTGGCAGCGGTTGATGCGATCGCTCTATCCGATCAGCGGAGTGGTGTTCGACGGCGGCACGCAGACCGGCCGCGAGGTCCGCGACTATCACCGAGACATCAAGGGCCACATGGATGATGGCGGCCGCTATCACGCCCTCGATCCCGATGTCTTCTATTGGGCGCACGCCACCTTCTGGTACGGCAACATCCGTTTGTGCGAGCGCTTCGGACCGTGGCTGACGGAAGACCAGAAACGGCAACTCTTTGAGGAGTCCAAGGCCTGGTACGCCATGTACGGCGTCTCGATGCGCCCGGTTCCCGATACCTACGAGGACTTTCTCGAGTACTGGGACCACATGTGCCGCAACGAACTCCGCGATCATCCTGCGGTTCGCACGGTGCTCGACATCGGCCAGTTGCCGCCTCCCCCATTTCTCCGGTTCATTCCGACCGCCTTCTGGGAGCGTTTCATCGCGCCGGGCAATCAGCGGTTCTTCATGTGGATGACCACCGGTTTCTATGACGCGCCGATCCGCGAGATGTTGGGACTGGAGTGGTCTGCCCGGGATGAGAAGTTGTTCACGCTCTTCGGCAAGGGCGTGAATCTGGTGATGCACCGACTTCTTCCCCAGCGGATACGGCGTCATCCGCGCCCACGCGATGCGTGGGACCGGGTCAATGGGCGGGTGGCGAAAGACGCACCTCTGGTGGAGACACCGGAACGCAACCTGCCGTCAGGTGCAGAACGCGACAACCCCATGCACTACTGCCCTGTTCACGCTGCCCGGCGCGCGACCTATCCCCTGCGCATCGACTGATTGTCCGGACTGCGCCCAGGCCCGGCCTCACCGGGCGTGTCCGGATTGTGTTGCAACAGTAGGTGATTCTGCCAGGTGGTCTGCCCATCCGTGCTCGCTCAGCCACGTCGTGATCCGTCCGACGGCGTCTGCCAGGTGGGCCTTCATATTCGGGCCCGAGTAGTAGTGCGTCGCGCCCCGGACTTCATAGATTTCGGCGTCGGTGTTCACAAACGCATCGTGGATGCGCCGCGTGTGGCTGGGGGTGCAGGCATCGTCGGCGGTGTTCCCGATGACCAGGACCGGCACTGTCACCGACGGCGCGCAGGCCACCGCATCGGCGTTGGCGTCATCCAGGCTCCACTGCGACAGCCAGCTCCGCAATGTGCAGAATCGCGCCAGGCCAACAGGACTCATGTTCACGACCTTCGGGTCACCGAGGTAGCAGACCCCTGGATCGCGATCATTCGGGTCTACAGTCGGATCAAGCCAGCGCGGGTCGGCCATCGTGCCGTGGACTACAAATGAAAACTCGTCCACCTCGCGGCCGGCCTCTCGCAATTGCGTCAGTTTCGCTTTGACCCACTGGGTGATTCGGCGATTCCGGGCCTCCTGTGCCGCGCGATAGCTGGCCAAGAATTCTGGACTGTATGGCGGCTGATTCGGATTCGATGGGTTGTACAGGTCGAGTTCGGGATCTCGGGCCGACGGATCATGCTCGTCCAGGATGGACGCGTCGATCCACTCGGTGAGGGTCTGGTGGCGGGAAACGTGGGCGGCAAGCAACATCAGGCCATCTGCCGGCGGCATGGTCAGCGTCGTGAGGTCCGGTCCGTCGCCCGACGGTGATGCCGTCACGGTGGGATGTTCGGCCTGGGCCTGATAGAACGTCGACAGCGATCCGCCGCCACTCCACCCGGCGAGCACGATATTCCGATAGCCGAGAACGTCTTTGGCGTGCCGCACACATGCGGCCAGGTCTTCGGTGACCTTCTCCATCAACAAGGCCGTATCGTTGCCGCGGTACCGGCTGTTGCAATAGATCACATGGTGACCCGCACGGGCGAGAGCATTGATCATGGGCAGGTAGGCCCCGCCGCCAATCGGGTGCATGAAAACCAGGACGGTATCGGCATCGGAGTCGTCGCGGAGCAGATGCCCTTCCAGTGCGACGTTCTCGCCGGTGCCCCCGTAGATGTCCCGCGCGAGAGAGGTTTCGGGAAAGACGACCAGGAACGGGGTGCGACTGTATGTGCTCATGGGTGTTCCTTGCTGATTCGCCTAATGTCGGCGTTGACGGTGAGCGGACGATGTACGTCAATGGACATGACAGACCAGTTGACCCGGTCGTACTCGTCAGACTTTCGGCGTGCCCGCGCCCGGGCCGCCTCGGGTGGTCCGTGGTGGATACCTTGGGGCGCATGCGAAATGAGCCCGGGAGGCATGGGAATCCCGAACAGATCGCCGCTGTGGAAGAGTGCCACCTCGTCGTAGTCGGCGTTGCGGTGATACCACGGAAGTCGTTCGGTTCCGGGGCGTGACTCGGCAGGACGCGGCAGGAAGTTGAGGACCGCAACGCCTTCCGACTGCAGGAATATCTGGGCGGTGGCAGGCAGATGCACGCCCTCCGACATGATCGGGTTGTAGTCGCGAATGTTGAACTTGAAGGGAAAGTAGTCGCCCTTCCAGCCTTCGACGTCGCACGGGTTGTGGTCGTACTCGAGCTCGCCGGTGGCGTCTTGTCGCACCAAGCGGATGCGCCAGGTGGGTCCACCATCGGTCAAGACCTCGGGGTCGGGCACAAAGGCCATCGTCGGATCGAACGGATGGTGCCGCCCGAGGACGCCGGGGGCAGGAACCCGGAACTCCTCCACCGATTCCACGATGAGTATCGCGTGTTCGCCGGGCTCCGGGACTTGCCTGTAGGTCACTGCCTTGGGCAGCAGCACCCAGTCACCCGGTTCATAGGGAATCTGGCCGAACTCGGTCTGGAAGACGCCGGTACCGCGATGCACGAACATCAACTCGTCGCCGCCCACGTTGCGTGTGAAGTAGGGCATGGTGGCGCTGCGCCGACTCAACAGAAAGCGGACATCCGGATTGGAGAACAGAAGCAGCGGTGCACCTTCGGCGTCGACGAGGTCGGTGGGTTCGAGATCGTCGACCATCAGATCTGTTGGTGCGATGGTTCCCGTCGCCCGATATCGAGTGGGGTCATTGCGGCGATAGAGTTGAGCCTGCCTGCCTACGAAGCCGTATCGCCCGAGTTCGTCGTCTTTGAGACCGTCGAGGTCCCGGTGGACGTGATCGGGGGTTGTTCCCTTGCGGAACTGGACAAAAGACTCCATCTGCCGAACTTCCTTTGCAGTTGCGGGTGAATCGCCCCGTCGAACGAGGCCGCGATGAGATCGATCAGGCCGGCCCGTTCGCGTATTCCAAGATGACCTCGACCGCGCGCGCCGCACTCTGACAGGCGCCTTCCATGGTGGTCGTCCAGTCGGTACGGGTCCAGTCCCCTGCCAGTGCCAGACCACGAACCGTGGTCCGCTGGTCGGGTCGGATGCCGGAGGTGCCGGGGCGCTGCGCGAACGTGGATTTCGGCATGCGCACCACGTGGCTGTGGATCACTTCCGCATCGGCGGCGTCGGGGTAGTACCGACGCAGCATCTCCATCTGGATGGCGGTGATCTCGGCATTGGACTTCTGGGTGAGGTCGTATGCCGCCGAGACCGTCGTCGAATAGAAATGGTTGCGTGCCGGGTCGCGAGCGTGCATCTGCTGGCGATCCCAGACCTGCTCGAGAACTCCCTCTCCGCCGTACAGGATCTCGCCCCAGTCGGTCATCCCGATCGGACGATCGAGGTACAGGTTGACGCTCACGATCGGCACCGGTGTCAAGTGTTCGATCGCCGCGTAGATCTGCTCGTGACCCGGTACTTGATCGAGTAGGCCCTTCACATTCCACACCGGAACTGCGCAGATGACGGCGTCCGCGGTGATCCGCTCGCCGTCGTTGAGGATGACGCCGGTAACCCTGTCGTCGACCACATCAACCGACGCGACAATCGCCCGGTTCCGCACCTCGACACCGTTGTTGGCGAAGACCTTGTGAGCGCCATCGATGAACAGGGTGTCGAGGTCGACAGTCGGGTACCCGATCGAGATGGGTGTCTTGGTCTGGCGGGCCTGCCGGATCCCGGTGACCAGCAGATCGGCCGGTACCTTCGCCGAGGAGATGGCGGGTTTGTCTCCGGTCAGCCCGATCACGATCCCGTCCCACAGGGCGTCACGTGCCGACTGGGGCATACCGATCCGCCGGAACCACTCGTCGACGGTGATGTCGTCGAGCCACATGGGTTGGCGTAGCGCCTGGCGGATCAGGGTGACCTGCGCGCGTGCAGTTCGCAGCCGGTCCAAACCGGTGACTCCCGGAAGGTCGCCGATCGCGATCCGTAATCCGGCGATACCTCCGAATGCCGAACGCCGGGTTCCACCGCCGGGCATCCGGACGGTCATATGCCCGGGGAAGCAGACGTTCTCGCGCGTGCCGACGCTGTCGAGGTATCGCATGAGATGGACATACCCGCTTGCGAAGACATGCTGCCCGTTGTCGGGGACATCGTCGACGACATCCAAGGGCATGGCGATCGTCCGACCACCGAGCGACCCCCGCCGTTCCAGCAGTGTGACCCGATGTCCCGCCTCCGAAAGCCATACCGCCGATGCCAATCCGGCCAATCCCCCACCAATGACCACGCAATGCATGGACAGAGCGTAACCGTCAGCATTGACCTAAAGGCGCGATTCAAACAGTCGAGTGCTCGGGGATCGAAATCGAGAGTGCGCCAGGCGAGGACGCGTAGATTCCCTGAGTGCGTTCGTTTAAATAACGTCAAATTTCGGTGATGCCCCGTGACGGCTCCGATGCTGCGGCGTAATCGTTGAACATGACCAATTCTTGTCAGGTTCGCCGCCATGGTTGATTCAGCACCCCTGGCTCTCATCGAAATAGCCGCTGCGGTGATCATCAATTCCGACCGCAGCGCCGTCAGCGCGATGGGTTCCGGGCCGATCGCATATTTCGGTCGTGACGACAGCCTCAAGCGTGCTTCGGAACGCTTCACCCCGGCCTGTCGGAAATACACCGCCGGGCACCCAGACCACGGCATACCCGGTGTCGTTGTTGTCGATGTGGATCTCGTCGCAGCGTCGAGAGTTGTCTTCGGCATCGACTGGCCGCGCCGCGGATCGGGGTCGATCGAACGCGCGGTGGTCAACACTGTCATGCAATGGACTCTTGAGTTCGGTGTGGAACGTGTCCTCATCGCCAGCCTCAAGCGCGACACCGTCAGTACTGATCGCCCATTCCATCAATGGGTCAGTTCCCTGTCCAAAGGTATTTGGTACGACCATGCGCTCAATGATCTGCCGGCTCCCTCCATTGCCTCAATACTGCTGCCCGCCACCATCAAACCAAGCAGTGCTGCCGAAATGATCAATGATTGGAGGAGTGGCTCACGTGCGGACTGAACGAATCGAGATCGTGCTCTTGCCGGTCCGTCAATCGGTCGAATCTGCTTGGCCATAACCGAACTCGCCGCAGAAGGGCACGAACGGGTGACTGTGTGCGAATTCCGTCAAGATCGATTCGTTGAGCGTCAAAAGTACGTCAGGATCGCAGCTCAGCTGCCGGGAGCAGGAGTACAGATGTGGTTATGAGTGAAGGTTCACGGGGAACAGACAGGCGCGACCGCTCCGCCGTCGACCATCCATCGCCGCTGGACGTTCTGGGACGGGCGCAGAGTTCCGGTCCCGACTGGTGGTCCCGGTTGTGGGAGGGTTCGCAACTGTGGGGGTCGTGCGAGCACAGTTACCTGCGCTACGGGATGTGGCGGGTTCGGATCACCATGTATCCCCCAGGCGCATCATCTGCTGATCGCAGGCGTATCCGGGTCTGGCGGGGATGGTCGATGTGGAGCGTCACCTCGTGGTTGCTGGGAACCGTCGTGTTGCAGTCGTGCGGGGTTTCGGCTGTGATGGCGCTGGTCGTGTCCAGTGTGGTTGCGGTACTGATCGGGCTCGCGTGCAGGCAATGCGTGGGGTCGCTGCGTCATCAGGTAAAGACTGTTGCTGTGTTGACGATGTCAGGGTGCACTGATCAAGCTGTTCTCGATCGGCGCGACAGACTGGTTCGTATGGCGGAAACCATGATCGTCGCGGATCGCACGCTGAAGGACGGAATCATCGATCCTGTTGAGCATGAGCTTGTCTGGCAGCGCATATATGACGAGATCGGCTTGTTGCAAGGGCCCCTGGTGAAGTGACTGCCCGGTGATCCCGGCAGACGGACGAAATGAGTTTGGGTGTGGCGATCATCGACAACGCCGTCTACGTTGACGGCAAAAGAACTGCAAACCCCGAGAGCCTCGATATCACCTATGACGTGATGCGGGAACGTCACGGTATGTCCTGGATCGGCTTGTATCGACCGGACCGCAACGAAATAGACTCGGTGGCAGAAGAATTCGATCTGCATCACCTGGCCGTCGACGATGCGATCGCCGCGCACCAACGACCAAAACTCGAAGGCTATGGAGAGCAGCTGTTCGTGGTGCTTCGGCCGGCGCGCTACGTCGGTCGCGCGAAGAGAGTCGAGTTCGGTGAGGTCCACGTCTTCATCGGCCCGGACTTCGTGATCACTGTCCGCCATGCGGAGTCCCCGGATCTCGCCAGGGTGCGGATGCGACTGGAATCGACGCCGGAGCTGTTGTGCCTGGGCACCGAAGCTGTCCTTTACGCGATCATCGATCAGGTTGTCGATGAATACCAGCCGGTTATAGCCGGATTACAGGCCGACATCGACGAGATCGAAGACCAACTGTTCACCGGCCAACCGGAGGTCGCCCGCCGGATCTATGACCTGTCCCGGGAGGTGATGGAGTTCCAGCGGGCGACCGTTCCGCTGGTGACCATGATCGAAGCGCTCCGCGAAGGCTCTGAGGATTCCGACGTCGATATCGAACTGCGTCGCAGACTTCGTGATGTTCTGGACCACACCCTGCGCATCACTGACCGTGCCGAATCCTTCCGCACCACCCTGCAGAACGCACTGTCGGTCCACGCCAGCCTCGTGACACAACAGCAGAACGAAGAGATTCGCGCGATGACGCAGGTCAGCATCGAGCAGAACGAGCAGGTCAAGCGCATCTCGTCATGGGGTGCGATCCTGTTTGCGCCAACCCTCATCGCCGGGATCTACGGCATGAACTTCGAAGCGATGCCCGAGCTGGCCTGGGCCGGCGGCTATCCCATGGCCGTGGTGTTGATGGTGGCGGCGTCGGTGGCCTTGTACGTGGTCTTCCGGCGACAGAAGTGGCTCTGACGCCCAACGGTATTTTTGTTGCCGAACGATGAATCATGCGCTCTCAGAACAGAACTGTGCACGGTTCGGCCGGTTGACATCCGCGACCGACCAGTACCTTTCTGACAGATCGGGCACATCGGCCGACTCGACGCCACGTGCGGCGGCTGTTTCGAGAAAGGACCCACTCCATGACCAGTTCTGCAGCAACCCCGGACACGATCGTGTTGATTCACGGCCTCTGGATGACCCCACGCAGTTGGGAAGGATGGGTGACGCACTACGAGGCCCTGGGCTACAAGGTGTTGACACCGGCATACCCGGGTTTCGAGATCGAAGTCGAGGCGCTACGGGAAACCCCCGACGTCATCGCCAACCTCACCGTTCCCGAAACAGTGGATCACCTCGCGGCGGTGATCGAGTCGGTTTCCACACCGCCGATACTCATCGGTCATTCGTTTGGCGGAACGCTCACCCAGCTACTGGTGGCCCGTGGTCTGGGATCCGCAGCGGTGGTGGTGGATTCCGCACCCACCGAAGGTGTCCGGGTCAACCCGCCATCCCAGGTCAAGTCTCTGTTTCCTATCCTCAAGAACCCGGCGAACCGACACAAGGCGGCCGGCTTCACCCCGAAAGAATTTCACTACGCTTTCACCAACACACTGTCGGCCGAGGAGTCTGCGAAGGTGTACGACCGCTATCACATTGCCGCACCGGGTAATTGGGTATGGGCATACGGTCTGATCGCCAACTTCAAACCCGGACACCAGGAAACGTGGGTCGACTACAGCAACGACAACCGCGCGCCGCTGCTGTTCATCGCGGGCGGAGCCGACCACATCATGCCCGCATCGGTGAACAAATCCAACGCGAAGCACTATCACAAGTCGTCGGCACTGACAGACTTCTACGAGTTCGAGGGTCGATCACATTGGACGTGTGCCGAGCCCGGATGGGAAGCGGTTGCCGACTACGCGCTCGAATGGGCCCTCAAGAATGCCGCCGCTCCCCCCGCGGCCACCGCGTAGAGCCGCCGGCGGGCTATCGGCCGAGCGCACGCACCAACCGGACAAGGCGCTTGTTGTCGGCCAGATCCTCGACCAGGACCGGGTTCCCGTCACCATCGGCCAGCGGGATCGACCAGTTGGAATATTGGCTTTCGTCAGTACCCGGCTGGTTCTGGATCCGGCGTTCACCCACCGCGTCGACGAGTGCCACGCCGAGGAGTATGGACGGACTGCGCGCGATCAACGCATGCAGTCCGTCCACCACGGCCTCTGTATCGGCGTCGTCGGTGATCAGTCCCCTGTCGCGGGCCATCTCGATGATGGCGTCCCGATCGCGGGCATCAATCGCACGTTCGGTCGCCTCGTCCTGTTCGAGGAGTCCGAGTTCAGCGCGTAGCCGAATGTGCTCGCCCGCCAGGTATCCCGCCGTCGGCGGTAGGTCGTGGGTGTTGACCGAGGTCAGACACAACCGGCGGTATGACTCTGGCGGGATCGGCGCATGGTCGCCGTGTTCGAACCACAGGATCGATGTCCCCAAAATGCCACGCGCGCTGAGGTAGTCCTGCACAAACGGCTCGAACACCCCGAGGTCTTCACCGATGACCACCGCACCCGCGCGCTGCGCTTCGAGTACCAATATCCCGATCAGCGCCTCATGATCGAAACGCACATAGGTGCCTGCGGCCGGTGATGCACCTGCCGGGATCCACCAGAGCCGAAACAGCCCGAGGATGTGATCGATCCGTAAACCTCCGGCGCGACGCAGCACGGTCCGGAGCATGTCCCGATACGGAAGGTAACCTTGTTCGGCCAGACGCCAAGGATGCCAGGGTGGCTGATTCCATAGTTGCCCTTGCTGATTGAAGGCATCCGGTGGTGCGCCCACCGATACACCGGTGGCCAGCGCGTCGCCCAGGGTCCATGCGTCCGCACCGCCCTGCTGCACGCCAACCGCGAGATCGTGGATGATGCCGATCTCCATACCGGCATCGAGCGCAACCTGTTGTGCAGTGGCCAATTGCTCGTCACAGATCCATTGCAGCCAGCTGTAGAACGCAATTCGATCGGCGAACTTGAGCCGAAGATGCGCCACACCCTCGGGGTCGCGCAGCGATTTACGCCATTTCGGGCTGGCTGCGCCGTATTTCTCGATCAGCGCACACCACGTTGCGAACTCGAGCAGGCCCTGGCCTTCCTCGGCGAGATACTTCTCGAGTTGCCCACGGCGACGTGGACTGAGCGGCACTTTGAAGACGGATTCGAGGATCTGCAGTTTGGCCCGGTAGATGGAATTTCGTCGGATCCGGTGGGGATCTGTATTGAGCTTCGCGAGTTTTGCGGCATAGGTCCGCATCTCGTGATGTGCCTCATCTGACAACTGCGAGGCTTCCGGAATGTCTTCTACGCGAATGTAGATGGGATTGACAAAGCGCCTGGTGGTCGGAAGGTACGGAGACCTTTCCATCGGCGGCTTCGGCTCGGCAGCGTGCAATGGATTGATCAGGACGTAGTCGGCGCCGTGGACCGATCCGGCGATATGCGCGATATCGGCGAGATCGGACAGATCACCGATACCCCACGATCGACGGGATCGCACCGAATACAGTTGCGCCGCAAGACCCCACCGTCGGTCATGTAAAAGCCTGTCGGCGGTCGTCAGACGTTGCGGTGTGACCACGAGCGTGCACTGCGCGACCGGAAGCTCGTCCGGGTCATGTTCGACGCCGATAGCAGCATGCAGCGTGTGCCAACCGGTCGGTAACTCCGACGGGATGGCGAAGGTGGCCTGACCGACGAGCTGCCCGTCGATTTCCCTGGGGTCGACCCAGATGTTGATTTGCCGGACATCGATCCGGGCTCCGTCCTCGGTCTGTATCCAGACCCGCACAGCGTCACCGTGCGGCACATGGACCCCGATGGTGGCGTCGGAACCTGCGGTCACCACCATCACCGGAGGCAGTGTGCGTCGCCACGGACCGAGCTCGAGATCGGTCAGTGCCTGATCGATCTCGTCCACCGACCCCGCCGGGACGCCGAGCGCTTCGAGTATGTGTTGCAAGGTCTCGGTGGAGACGTTGCGGCGGGTTTTGTCCCAACCCTCATAGAATGTGGCGACGCCGCAGCGTTCGGCCAGATCTCTCAGCTGCTCGACGTAGCCCACGATCTTGATGCTGCCAGGTTCTGCCAGGTCGCGCTCATCAAGCAACCTGCGGTTGGTCCGGTGTTCGCAGATCCTTACGCAAGGGGTGGTCTGCCGGTACCTGCACCACGATGATCGTTGTGCCGTCGGGGTCCGCGATGTGCATCTCGATCAGGCCCCAGGGTTCGGTCCTGGCCTCGCGCACGATCTGAACGCCGCGCCCGGCCAACTCGGCCTGGGTGGCGGACAGATCGCGCACCTGTAGCCACAGCACGGTCGTGCTGGGCGTTGCGCCTTCCGAAAGATGCGCGGCGACCTCGATCAGGGTGCCGCCCGCAAAGAACACTGTGCCGCCCGGATACTCCCGAGAGATCGCAAGTCCCAGCTGATCTCGATAAAACGCCAATGTCGTGTCGGGGTCGGCCGGGCGCAAGATGATTCGGCCACTGAGAACGTCCATGTGTCTTGTCTACCGGACGAGACGTTGAACCCCGGACGGGGCCGGTGATGACGCGCCCGTCGGTGCGGTGGACCGGAGGGGCGATGCGGTACACCAGAGGGATGAGCGAACATGTCGAGTCCGAGCGGGTGCCGGACCTCTTGGTTGATCCGCTGTCGGTACTGAGGATGCGGCGCAGCACCAAGTGGTCGTTCTATCCCGACGACGTGGTGCCACTCCCGATCGCCGAGATGGACTTTGCGCTGGCCGATCCGATCGCGGACGTTCTGCGGGAAGCGATCGATCGTTCCGACACCGGGTACGCCTCACCGGTTCCCGAGCTGGGTGAATCACTCTCGGACTTCGCGGCGGCGCGATGGCACTGGGACATCGACCCCGCTCAGGTCACGCCGGTACTCGATGTCGGAGTCGGTGTGGTCGAGGTTCTGCGGATGCTGTCCTCGGGTGGTGGGACGGTCGTCATCAGCCCGCCCGTGTATCCGCCGTTCTACCACTGGGTCGATGAGATCGACGGACGACTCAGGGAAGTGCCGTTGGCCCGCACCGATCACGGCTGGCGATTGGATCTGCCGGCTCTCGAACGGGCGTTCGCCGACCGACCGGCGGCCTACGTGCTGTGTAATCCGCACAATCCGGTGGGCCGGGTCCACGACTCCGAAGAGCTTGCGACTCTTGTCCAGCTGGCCAAGAGATACGGCGTCACCCTGGTCAGTGACGAGATCCACGCGCCGCTGATCCTGCCCGGGCGCGAGTTCACGCCCATTCTGACGATTCCGGGTGCGGCGGAGGTCGCACTGAGTGTGGTCTCGGCAAGCAAGGCCTGGAACCTGGCCGGTCTCAAGTGCGCCACCGTGGTGACGGCCAGTGCGCCCATGGCAGATCTGGTGCAGCGGTTTCCCGCGGACACGCGATGGCGGATCGGGCACCTCGGAGTGATCGCGTCGGTCGCCGCCTACCAGAACGGGGCGCACTGGCTCGATCAATTGATCGCAACCCTCGATCGTCGTCGCGAACAGATAGATCGTTTCGTCCGCGGTACGCCCGGGGTCAACTGGTTTCTCCCGGAGGCCACCTACCTGGCCTGGCTCGACTGCTCGGGACTCGGGCTCGACGACCCGCAGGGGCACTTTCTCGAGCGGGGCAAGGTCGCGGTGGAACCCGGGCTGAGTTTCGGAAGTCCTGGGCAACAGCATGTCCGATTGAACTTCGGCACGAGTGCCGAAATTCTCGACGAGGCCTTCACTCGGATCCGGACCTGTCTCTGAATCCGCCTGACACTCGTCGGGACGGCCTCGTCGTCGGGTGTGCGGGTAAGTGGTACTGATGGAGGTGGAGCGCATGAGATGCAGAATCTCGTCCCTGCGCTCCGGTCGAAACCGGAAGGCACAAAAGTGCCGCTGATGCATAGGAGTTCGACTGTGGGACAGCCGATACCAGCCCCTGAACCGCCCAAGCCCGGTCCCGGCACCGAGCCTCCGATGCCGCCGATGCCCGATCCGGAGCCGCCGGTACCCACACCCGATCCGGTCCCCAGCCCGCCCGGACCCGACCCGGCGACCCCGATGCCGGGACCGAAGGTGATCTAGTGCCGGGTCAAGGCGTGAACTGACCTGTCGTCACCCCCGCAGTGACGGGTCGATGAGCAATTGGAGTTTGTCGGCCCGCACCGGGAGATCTCTGATGCGAACACCCGTCGCATGGAAGACAGCGTTGACGATCGCAGCTGATGAACCGACGTTTCCGATCTCGCCGATCCCCTTGCTGCCCATCGGATTGAGATCGTCGTCCTCCTCGTCGATCCACACCGCCTCGATGTCGCGGACATCGGCGTGCGAAGGCACGTGATAGTCGGCCATGTTCTCGTTGCCGAACCCGCCGTACACGGTGTCGGGTATGCCCTCTTCCATCAAGGCCATGCCCAGACCGAAGGTCATACCTCCGAGCAGCTGGGAGCGGGCCAGTTGTGGGTTCAGAACCCGCCCGACCGCGAACACCCCGAGCATCTTCTCCACAGCCACCTCGCCGGTGTCGACGTCCACCGAGACACGAGCGAAGTGAGCACCGAATGCCTCCCGCGGCATTGTCTGACGAGCTTGGACGTCGTCGCTGGTGTCGGCGACCACCTCCAGCGACTCCTGCGGTACGCCGACCTGGTGAATGCGATATCGCAGCTCGCGGCAGGCCTTGTGGACGGCAGAACCCCACGACGATGTTCCAGATGAACCCCCTGCGCCCGGTGCGGTTGGGAGTGCACTGTCGCCGAGGTGGAGACGAACTCCGTCAAAGGGCACTTCAAGCGCGTCGGCCGCAATCTGCGTGAGCACGGTACGGGCGCCGGTTCCGATATCCGACGCGGCCACAGAAACGTCGAAAGAGCCGTCCGGTCGGGCGCATGCGCGAGCACTACTGGGCGAGGTGAGTGCGGGATAGGAGGCGAGCGCGACTCCGGTGCCGATGAGCTTTCGGCCCATCAGGGTTGCGGCAGGCAGACGGTTTCGATCGGCCCACCCGAACCGCTCTGCACCGACCCTCAGTGCGCGTACGACATTGCGTGAGCTGAACGGCACCCCGGTTGCCGGGTCCACTTCCGGCTCGTTCTTGATTCTCAACTCGATCGGGTCGATGCCGAGTTCGTAGGCCAGCTCGTCCATGGCGCACTCCAGTGCGTGGACCCCGGGGCACTCCCCCGGTGCCCGCATCCATCGGGGGGTGGACACATCCAGCGCTGCCACCCGGTGGCTGGTTTGGCCGTGGTCAGACCTATAGATGTGTCTGGTTCCTTCGGCGGTCTGTTCGACGAACTCCATGATCCTGGATGTTTGCTGAACGGTGTCATGACAGACCGCTGTGAGGCGACCATCGGTATCAGAGGCCAACGCCACCCGGGAAAATGTCGGTGTCCGGTATCCGACAAATCGAAATGTGGCCGACCGGGGCAGCACAACCCGCACGGTTTGCTGCACGTGCAACGCGGCCATTGCGGCCAGGACCGCATTGGGCCTGGTGCTCCCCTTACCTCCGAAGCCGCCGCCGACGTGCTCAGCAATCACCCGAACGTTGTCGGGTTCGGTTCCGAAAAGTGTTGCCAGATCCTTTGCAACACCTGAAGGTGCCTGGGTTGAATCCCAGATCGTCAGCGTTGTCTTGTCGCCCATCTGCTGCCATCGAGCGATGCTGGCATGGGGCTCCATCGGGTTGTTGTGCATCGCCGGTGTCGAATACCAGTGGTCGACAACATGATCCGCGGTGGCGAGTTCGGAGTCCGGTTCTCCGCGAACCGAACCGGCGGGAAAGCCGCCGTTGACCTCATCCGGCTCATAGAGATCTGGGTGGTCGGCGCGCAGGATGTTGTCGAACTCGGCGGTCTCCTCGTAGTCGATAACGAGCGCGTCGGCAGCAGCTTTCGCGGACTCGGCCGATGTAGCGATCACCGCGGCAACGATCTGGCCGCGATAGTGGACGTCCGCGGACTGCAGGACGTGCAGTTCAGCGTCGTCGATGCTGTGCAGCCGCGGTGCGTTCTGGTGCCACAACACTCCGATGACTCCTGGGTGTCGCAGCGCCGTGTCGACGTCGACCGAGAGCACCCGTCCGACCCTGATCTGCGCGCCGACGTGAGCACAGTGTGCGACTGTGATGCCGTCCGGGCCCGGACGGTCAGCGGTGTACTGAGCGATACCGCGGACCTTGTCGGAACCGTCGACCCGATCGTGTCCGACTCCCAGTGCCGTCATTGCGATACTTCCTCGGTAGGTGTCAGGTCGACAAGTACTTGTGCCGCCAGCGACGTGAGCATCGGAACCTTGAACGCGTTGTCTGCCAATGGTTCTGCTGCCGCAAGCTCGATCCCCATCGCGGTGACGTATTCAGAGCGGACTGCAGGCCTGCCGATCAGGGCGTGCTCGGCAATCCGGGCACGCCACGGCTTGTGGGCGACGCCTCCGAAGGCGATACGTGCCGACACGACATGGCCGTCCGCCACCTCGAGGACGGCGGCCACGGAGACAAGCGCGAAGGCAAAGGAAGCACGGTCCCGAACCTTCCGGTACGTCGAGTTGCGCGCCGCCGTCAACGGCGGCAACCGCACCGACAGCACCAGGTCATCGCGTCCCAGAGTGTTGTCCATTTCAGGATGTTCACCGGGTAACCGATAGAAGTCGTCGAAGGCGATCTCCCGCCGACCTGCCGGACCGATCACATCGAGTTGAGGGTCGAGTACCGCCATCGCGACCGCCATGTCGGAAGGATGAGTTGCCACGCAATCCGGCGAGGCGCCGAGTATGGCCATCTCGCGGTTGATCCCCGCAAGGGCGGAACACCCTGATCCGGGTTCGCGCTTGTTGCACGCTTTGTTCGTATCCATGAAGTAGGTACATCGCGTGCGCTGAAAGAGGTTTCCGGCGGTGGTGGCCATATTTCGGAGCTGTCCCGAAGCGCCGTCGAGGAGAGCTCTGGACAGTACCGGATAGCGCTCGCGGACAAGTGGATTCGCGGCCAGCTCGCTGTTCCGCGCTGTGGCGCCGATATGTAGATGTCCCCGATCGTCGAGTTCGACGGTGTCGAGAGGTAGCGCTGTCACGTCGATGAGCGTCGCGGGTGAGCTCACGTCCAGCTTCATCAGATCGACGAGATTGGTACCACCGGCGATCAATTGCGCATCAGGATCGGCGCCGAGTTGTTTTACAGCCGAATCCACGCTTGTGGCCATCACGTACTCGAAGGTCTTCACGAGACCGTCCTGGGCTCATGAACCTCGCCGGCGACCCTGCGGACAGCGGCCAGAATATTCACATAGGCGCCACAGCGACAGATATTGCCGCTCAACCGTTCTCGGATCTCGTCGTCCTGTAGCTCGAGATCCTTCGCGGTGAGATCTCCGGTGGCCGCACTCGGCCAGCCGTTCTTGACCTCGTCCAACATCCCCACAGCCGAACAGATCTGACCCGGCGTACAGTAGCCGCACTGGAGGGCGTCGCAATCGACGAATGCCCGCTGCAGTTCCCCGCCGGTAGACGTTTCCGAAATGCCCTCGATAGTGGTGATCCGGTGGCCCTGCGCAGCGACGGCGAACACCAGGCAACTGACCACCCGCCGATCGTCGAGCAAGACGGTACACGCGCCGCACTGCCCGCGATCGCAACCCTTTTTGGTGCCGGGTGCTCCGGCACGATCCCGCAGGGCGTCGAGCAACGTGGTCCGTGGGTCGCAATTGATGGGTACTTCGGAGCCATTGATCGACAGGGTGATGCCAACGTCAGCCCCCTCGGATCGAACGAAGTCTGTTGGGGGCTGATCATCCATGCGTTCGACGTACCCGCGGTGGACACACCGCAAACCAACACCGCACCGCCCCGCCACTCAGATGTGGCCCGCCGGGGTGTCAGCGATAAACCGTGAGGGCGCGAGGTTCGACATTCAACACGATGTGGTCCACGGGATCCTCGACCTCACCGTCGTGTGCGACGAGGATGGGGCCTGACCGGGAACGGACGTCGATTCGATCCGACTGCACCGAACGAAGTACCCGGCTCCGCTCGACGGTGCCGAAGAGGGATGCGATCACGGCGATTGTCCGGCCGAAGCGCTTGTCGGCACGGAGATACTGCAGGTCCAGAACCCCGTCGGCGAGATCGGAACGGGTCCCCGGGTTCAGGCCACGTGGCCAGTAGACGCCGTTGCCGACAAAGACGGCCCAGACCGGATGTTCTTCGCCGTTGATGTCGAGCCGGATCGGCTTTGTGCCCTTCAGTGCCCGATACAGCGAGTAGGCCGCGGCCGGCCATTTGCCGATCTTGTGCTCCAAGCGTTCTCTGAGTCGAACCATGCCGGGGTAGCCGCCCAAACCGGCGGTATTGAGGAAGAGCGTCCCGTTGACCCGTCCGATGTCGACTGTCCCGACCGATCCGGCGGCAACGGCCGCAGCGGTATCGGCGTAGGTTTCCAGGCCCAGTGCGCGAGCGAAGTGGTTGAGTGTCCCGGCCGGGAAGACAGCCAAAGGAAGATCGCGGTCGATGGCCAGCTGGGCAACCGTGGCAACGGTGCCATCGCCCCCGGCAACGGCCAATGCCCGGGCATCGGACGGGACCTGTTCGGACAGTGGGTTGTCGGGATCCCACTCAACGATATGAGCTGCTGGGAGAACTCCGAGGATGCGTTCCTTCGCGCCTTCGGAACTGCCGGCTTTGGAGTTGATCACAACAGTAAGACCGTCTCCGTCGGGCAGCGCCGGCGCCACACCCGGAGCAGTCCGGGCCGGGCCCGCCGGTGCAGCGGGCCACAGGTGGTGTCCGGCCAGCGCCACTCCGGCCCCGACCGCTGCGCCCGCAAGGACATCGCTGCGGTAGTGGACACCGAGATAGACCCGCGAGTAGGCAACCGCCGTGGCCAGCGGCGCCAAGACGATCAGGGTCCTCGGGCGCTCCAGGGCTGCGCCAACGGCAAAGGCCGCCGCGGAAGCGCTGTGTCCACTCGGGAACGACGAGGTCCATGGCATCTTGCGAAGTGCAGGCGGGAGCAGCGGATCAACCGGTGGGCGGCCGCGACTGAACATTGGCTTGAGGACCGCATTGGACAGCAGACTCGCTCCGGCCAGCGAACCGATCCCGCGTAAACCCGCACGCCGATAACGTTTTCCGCTGCAGGCGAGAACGCCTGCAACGGCGAACCACAGTTTGCCGTGATTTGCCGACAACGTCAGATATCGGAAGGTTGGCTCGACCACACCTGGTCCTTGCCCGACGGTAGATCTGCTGCTTCGTCTCACCTGTGCAGTCTAGGTAGCGCGACCGGACCAGCGCGGCAACACTGCCCGATCAGCTGTGGATGATGCAGGTGGTAGTGCCATGGGCAATCAGCTTGCCTGCTTCGTCGTAGATCTGTCCTTCTGCGGTCGCCGTACGCCGCCCGGTGTGGATCACCTTGCCGTGACCGATGATTCGGCGTCCATCGGTCGGAACCGAACGAATGTAGTTGACCTTGAGTTCCAGGGTTCCGTAGCCGACACCCGGCGCCAGTGTGGTGTGCACGGCACAGGCCATCACGGAGTCGAGGAGAGTGGCACAGATACCACCGTGCAGTGATCCGATCGGATTGGTCATATCCGGCCGGGCCCGCAAACTGAACTGCACGACGCCTTCTTCCAGACTGTCGATCTCCATGCCCACCAATTGCGAGATGTTCGGTGGCTGGTCAGGGAGCGAGGTCAGGAAGCGAAGGACCTCGAGGCCGTTCATCTCCTCGAGGCGCGGTGCTGCCGTGTCGGGCGATGCAGAGCCGGACGATGCGGTGTCTGACGGTGCGGTTTGGGCGGTCACGGGCAACCCCTCCTGATATGTTGTAGACCGATCGGTCCATGAGGTCGAAGCGTAGCATCACCGATGGACCGACTGGTCCATTTGGCGATGGGGAGACGAAGCGAGGCAACCATGACCGGCTATCCGATGCAGCCAGTCGACGGCACAGCCGGGCCGCGAGAGCGCTTGGTCGACACGGCCATAGATCTCGTTCGACGCCGAGGTGTCTTCGCGACGAGTGTCGCCGACCTACTCAAACGCAGCGGTTCTGCCCGTAACTCCATCTACCAGCACTTTCCTGATGGAAAATCCGAGCTCATCGCCAATGCCACCGCCGCGGCCGGCGACCAGATGACGGCGTTCATCGCCCATCTGACAGCCACCCGAACCCCCATCGATGCCATCGACGGTTTGATCAAATGGTGGAAGCGCGAACTGGTCCGCTCGGAGTTCGCGCTGGGGTGTCCGGTGGTTGCCGCCGCCATGTCCGCGCCGGACGAACCTGTGGTCGCAGCGACCGCCAACGTCGCGTTCGACCGATGGCGAGATCTGGTGGCGCAGGCGGCGGTCGCCGACGGTGTCTCCGAGACGGCCGCCCGAGATTTCGGACTCTTTGTGGTGAATGCGATCGAGGGTTCGATCGTGCAGTGTCGTAGCCAGGGAGATGTCAGGTCACTGGATGTGGCGGCCGAGCAGTTGAAGGCGCTCTACCTTTCACTTCCCAAGGCAGATCATCCTTCATCGGCAACCTCGTCGTAGCGGGGCAGTACGGCAAATACCACGAGGTCTTTGGGCGTGCCCTTGGCGCGAAAGCGTCTGCGCCGCTTGATGTATTTGGTGTCGTCCGTGGCCGCCAATGTCGCCTCGGTCGCCAAGACCTCACCGGCTGACGCGGCATCGGCCACCCGGGCCGCGATGTTGACGTCGACACCGAGGAAATCATCGCCGACTGCACGCGGTTCGCCGGTGTGTAGACCCGCTCGGAGCGCGGGCCGATAGCCGTCCAGCGTGATGGCGCTGACCGCGAGTCCGGCTTCGTGCGCGGCCTCGATGGCATCGGTTCCGTCGCGGAACACCGCCATCAGGCCATCGCCGAGGTATTTGGTCACCGTGCCACCACGCCGGGTGATGATCTCCTCACTGGCGCGATTGACCTCACCGAGCAGTGTCAGGACGGCGTCGTCACCCGCGCCGAGAGCCCAAGTGGAAAATCCGACCAGATCGGTGAACAAGATCGTCACCGGGCCGCTTGCGGGCTTGGAGCTGCTGCCGCGCCGAGACAACAGTACCTGCCACGATTCGACGGCAGCCAAACCGAGTTCACGGACAGCGCTGGGTGTTTCGCCCCTCGCCTGGGCGATCAGGCCGGCGACTCGGTCAGAGCTGCGCAACCGGTCCGCGTTCACATCGGCTCCGGCACCCGGGGTTCTCATCCGGACAGCACGTCCGATCCGCACCACGGTCGCGTTGCTGTCAGTGCGGGCCAGGAACTCCCCCACCTGGCGGGCTCCGTCTCGCGTCTGAGCAAAGCGACCGGCGATGTCAGGCCACCTTCACTTTCGAATCGCGAAGTTCACGCAAGGCGGTGCGCAGCCCTCGACGGCGTCCGGTTTCCGGGTCGGGCCCGAAACTCGTGTGCATCCCCTCGCGGACGTTGAAACGAAGCTCCGAAGCGGTTTCGGGGGCATCGTCGGCGGTTGCCGAGAGCATCACATTGGGTAGTGCCAACTTTGCGATGGTCCGGAAAGTCTGCAAATACTGATGTGCCAGCGATCCCGTGGTGTACGGCAGATCGTATTTGTCGCATAGTTCGCGGACGCGGACACCGATTTCTTCGTAGCGGTTGCTCGGCAGGTCCGGAAACAGATGATGTTCGATCTGATGACTCAGGTTGCCGGTCATGAACCGCATCAGCCGGCCGGCCCGAATGTTGGCCGATCCCAACATCTGTCGCAGGTACCAGCGGGCCTGGTCTTCGCTTTCGTACTCGGCCTTGGTGAACTTCTCGGCGCCGTCGGGAAAGTGTCCGCAGAAGATGACCGCGTACGTCCAATAGTTCCGGATGAAGTTCGCGGTGACGTTCGCCGTCAGCGTGTGCTTCCAGTTGGGGCCGGACAGCGCCGGGAAGATCACGTAGTCCTTGGCGGCCTGCTTGCCGACCTTACGGCCGATGATCTTGAGGTCCTTGGCGACGTCACGCATGCTTTTCTCACCCTTGCGGACCTTTTCGGCCTCGACATGGTGCAGGGCCACTCCATACTCGAAGAAGGTGCCGAGAAGGAAGTTGTAGACCGGGTTGCCGAGATTCCACCATTCCCAGCGTTGGTCCCGGGTGACTCGCAGGACCCCGTAGCCCACGTCATCGTCGAGGCCGACGATGTTGGTGTACTTGTGATGGATGAAGTTGTGGGAGTGCTTCCACTGAATGCTCGGGCACGTGGTGTCCCATTCCCATGACGAGGAATGGATTTCGGGATCATTCATCCAGTCCCATTGCCCATGCATGACGTTATGCCCGAGTTCCATGTTCTCGATGATCTTTGCAACGCCGAGCATCGCCGCACCCGCGATCCATGCCGGCCTCTTGTTGCTCGCGAACAACACTGCACGACCGCCGGCCGCCAGGCCGCGTTGAAACGCAATCGTTCTGCGGATGTACCGGGCATCGGACTCTCCGCGGGACTCTTCGATGTCCCGGCGGATCGCGTCGAACTCCCTTCCGAGAGCCTCCACGTCTGCCTCGGACAGGTGTGCGTATCGATCGATATCGGTGATCGCCATGGCAACTACCCCCTGTGTGACTTGTCGGTTCGTACGTGTGCCGGCTCAGAGATCCAGCGTGCATTCACCAGACACGGTGCTGATACATGTCTGGATACGGTCGCCTTCTCTACGTTCGTCCCCGGAGCGCAGGTCGCGAACGTACCCGCCTTCCAGCGGGACCACGCACGATTGGCAGATCCCCATCCGGCAGCCGAACGGCATCTGGATACCGAGTTCTTCGCCGGCCTCCAAAAGCGTTGTCGCCCCGTCGATATGTGCTTCTTTGTTGGACTTCGCGAAGGTGACGGTGCCACCTTCACCACCCTTGTCGGTGCGTGCGATGGCAAACCGTTCGATGTGTAACCGGTCCCGTAACCCAACCCGTTCCCACACCTCCTCTGCGGCGTCGAGCATCTCCACCGGGCCGCAGGCCCAACATTCGCGTTCCTGCCAATCAGGGACGACGGACGACAGGTCGTTGAGATCGACCTTGCCGTGCTCGCGGGTGAGACGCATCTTCAGCTCGTACCCGTCGGAGGTGTTCTCTAATCCGACGAGTTCGTCGTGGAAAATGACACTGTCGCGGTCTGGTGCGGAGTGGATGTGCACCACGTCGGGTATCTGCCCACGTCCGTCGAGTGCCCGGAGCATTGCCATCACCGGTGTCACCCCGGATCCGGCGGTGATGAAGAGAATCTTCTCTGGCGGCGGATTGGGTAGTGAGAAGTCACCTTTGGGTGCGGCGAGCCGGATGACGGCACCCGGCGCCACGCCATCGACGAGGTGGCTGGAGAGGAAACCGTCAGGATTGGCCTTGACCGTCACCGAAATGACTTTCCCATCGCCTGCGATGGATGTCAGCGAGTACGAGCGCCAGTGCCATCGGCCATCGATCTGAAGACCGATCCCCACGTATTGTCCAGGACGGTAATTATGGCGAAATCCCCAACCGGTCTTGATGTCTACGGTGGCGGTGTCGTGGGTTTCCTTGCGGACGTCGACGATCTTTCCCCGCAGTTCGCGTGCCGACCACAACGGGTTGAGCAGATGTAGGTAGTCGTCCGGCAACAGTGGCGTCGTTGCTCTGGCCACCAGACCACGGGCGACATTGACCTGCGGACGCGTCGCTTGAACCTGCGCGGCCGGACGCTTGCTCCATTTCACAAAGCCCACTGCCCACACTCCCCTCGCTCCGGATGGAAACGATAGCGGTTTGTATCGCCATCGCCGTGTGCGAGTTCGAGTGTACACATGTACACCGGGTGGACAGGGTCGTTCAGCGTCCGGCCGAGTCAGGAATCAGCTTGTGGTGGCGACATCCTTCTCGGGTGAATCGGAGTCCGCATTGTTGGCTTCGTCGCGGCGGTTGGCGTAGACACTCGACAACGCTGCTGCGCCGATGAACGCCACTCCGACCAGGCCGGTGATGATCTCGTTGATGTGCCACTTGATCGAGAAGAACAGAATCGCCGCGAGTGCGCCGATTGCCCAATGGGCGCCGTGCTCGAGGTACCGGTACTCGGACAGGGTGCCGGCACGGACCAGGTACACGGTGATGGAGCGGACGAACATTGCTCCGATGAACCCCAGTCCCAGCGCGATGATGATCGGATCGGCGGTGATTGCGAACGCGCCGATGACGCCGTCGAAGGAGAACGACGCGTCGAGGACCTCGAGGTACAGGAAGAGGAAGAAACCCGCTTTACCTGTCGCCTTTGCCAGGTCGGAAGGCCCACCTGACTTCTCGGCCTGTTCGTGTTCGGCTGTCAGTTCATCAGTGTGGAACAACTGGCCGAGGCTGTTGACCGCGATGTAGGTGATGATGCCGAGGACGCCCGCAACCAGGACCGTCGAGCGTTGGTCGTCGGTGGCGAGGAACTCCGCGATCAGTACAAGGCTGCCGCCTGCGATGACAACGGCGAGCTGATCGAGTTTGCCGATTGTGGCCAGTGGCTTCTCGAGCCACGTCAGCCACTTGATCTCGTTGTCCTCGAGGATGAAGTTGAGGAAGAGCATGAACAGGAACATGCCGCCGAACGCAGCAATCTGCGGATGCGCTGCGGTGAGGATCTCTTCATACGAATCCTGACCGGAGCCTTCTTCGGGCACATTCATGGCCAGGTCGAAGGCTTCGACCGGATTCAGTCCGGCCGTCACCCAGACGATGAGCAGCGGGAACAGCAGGCGCATGCCAAAGACGGCGATGAGGATGCCGACGGTGAGGAAGATCTTCTGCCAGAACTCACTCATCTTCTCCAGCACGGTCGCATTGATGACCGCATTGTCGAATGACAGTGACACCTCGAGGATGCCGAGAATCAGGCAGAGCGCAAGCGCGGTCCAGCCCCCGTAGAGGAATGCAACGCCCAACGAGACGATCGTGATTAGGATCGAGATCCCGAATGTGCGAATGACCACCCGTGCTCCTTAAATATCGCTCTTACGTATCAACAGCACTATCGCGGAGCCCCGGGAGGTTCCGCGATAGTGCTGAATCATATGACTTCAGTTATTCGACTCTAGATGTCGAACTAGACGTTGACGCCGTAGTCGCGGGCGATGCCTGCAAGGCCGGAGGCGTAGCCCTGGCCGATGGCGCGGAACTTCCACTCCGCACCATTGCGGTACAGCTCACCGAACACCATGGCGGTTTCGGTCGACGCGTCCTCGGACAGGTCGTAACGGGCGAGTTCGGTGCCGTTGGAGCGGTCCGTCACACGGATGTATGCGTTACGGATCTGCCCGAACGACTGCGAGCGCGTATCAGCGTCGTAGATCGAGACGGGGAAGACCACCGATTCGATGTTCGGCGGCACCGCCGCCAGATCGACGTTGATGACCTCATCGTCGCCTTCACCCTCACCGGTGGTGTTGTCGCCGGTGTGCTCGATCGAACCGTCCGGCGACCGCAGGTTGTTGAAGAAGATGAAGTGCTGATCGGAGACGACCTTCTTGTCAGCTCCGGTGGCGATGGCGCTGGCATCAAGGTCGAAGTCTGTGCCGGTGGTGGAACGGATGTCCCAGCCGAGTCCGACCGCCACTGCGGTCAGGTTCGGAGCCTCTTTGGTCAAAGAGACGTTGCCGCCCTTGCTCAAGCTGACGCCCATGTCAGTACCTTCCTGAGGTTGATTCATAAGTTGATTGAGGCCGATCCCGTGCCAAACGCTGGCATGGAGCCGAGCCTTGTCGTCAACCGTACGTGAATGTGGACATCGTTGGCACCGTCCACTCCGATACCTCCACATTTTTGCGCGATCTATGCACGGATCGAATGACAAGTGAGGCATCACCCGTGATCGTCGACCGCCACGGGCGGCGATTGTCGCCGCTCCCAGTAGGATGCGCGTGTGGCCGGGCGCTGGTTTCGACGAGATAGCCGTGACGTCGGTGGCGGGTCCACCGACGTCCTCACACGTGCCCGCAATGACATGGTCACCGGCTTCCTGGAACTCGATCAGCGGCTGTCCATATTGGCCGACGGTGTCGACGCCGCAGCAGCGCTGGGTCTGTCACCTGACCTGATCCGATCATTCTCCCCGATCCGGGATCAGTGCTACGAGACCATCAATCAGTATCTGGCGCTCAGCGATCCCGATGCGTCCGCTTCACTGGCCGACTACCAGAAGACGTCCGACCAGATCACGAAGTCCATTCAGCGGCTGGACCGGTTCTATGAGCAGAACTCGACCCAGATCGAACATGCCCGGACGGCATACGGCGCGATTCCCGACGAGGCCGCCCGGATTCGCCAGGAATCCGACCGTATGGCGGAGAAACTCGGCGATCTGACTACCAGTCAGTTGGGTTACACCTCGGTCAAAAGTGCTGTGGCTCAGTACGATAAGGCGCGGCAGCGGCTCGAGTCCGCGCAGCTCCAGGTGTCCCAAGGCGGTGATCGTGCCGAATTGCAGGCCAGTACGGCCGCGATGAGGGCGGCGATCGAGAAGTTGCAGCAGGCGATCGTGGAGGCGCCGAGCAAAGACGGCCAGGCGCGCGCTGCGCTGGCGTCGGTGCGGACGCGTCTGGCTGCGGTCCGTAATCGCAGTTCCCGCATGCCCGAGGCGTACTCGGCTCTACTCCGCGAGTTCAGTGCGGCGTGTTCGGCAGACCTCATCGGGTACGACGAACGAAGCGCCGCGGACCTGCAGCGCGCAGAGGCCGAAATCGACACCGCGGCAAGCAAAATCGCGTCCGATCCGGAAGCGTCGTTGGCCGCGATCACGCGGGCCCGCGCGGTACTCGCCGAGGCGGAGGAACTGGTGGATGGGGTCACCGACCGATTGAATGAACTTCGGGTGGTCCGGGCAGACCCACCGGCGGCCGCAGGTAGGGTTCGTTTTCAGATACGTGACGCACAACTGCTTGCGGTGAACCTGGGATTGGTCAAACAATGGGGTTCAGTACTCGACGCACAAGTGCTGCGTGTGGATCGTGCTGTTGCCGCATTGACCGGGCGGCACCCCGACTACTGGGGATATCTGGTTGACCTGCGAGCCATCTCTGACTTCGTCACCGGAGTCGTGAACAAAATGAAGGATGAGGCACGGCGCTGATGATCGAACAGTCCATCCCCGACGGCGAGGTGGGCCGCACCGGGCAAGTGGATGAACAAAAACCGAACACAGGGACAACGGCGCATGGCGCCAACCGAATCCGGCATTTCGCCGCCTTGGACGACGTCGAACGCGAACGGCTGTTCCACCGGTTTCCGGAGACGATCGAGGCCGAGGCCGGACCGGCGTTGCTCAGTGTGGCGATCGGCGCAACCCTGTACATTCCGGCGATTCGCGATCGTCTGGCCGAATTGATTCTCCGACAAGGCCGCAATGGGTCCACGTCGATGGTCATCGATCTCGAGGATGCGGTCGCCGATCACCTGGTGCCGGCAGCAATGGCAAACCTGGTGGCTGCACTCGACGATCTCGCCGACCATGCGGCGAATGTGCCGTTGCTGTTTGTCCGGGTTCGCAATGCGCAGCAGGTCGATGAACTGCTCGGACGCCTCGGGCGGGGAATCGAGGCGCTCGCCGGATTTGTCCTGCCGAAGTTCACCGCCGTGACCGGTGAGGACTATCTGAACCGGATCGACGGCGCGATCGCCAGTGCGGGCCGGATGCTCTACGCGATGCCGATCATCGAGTCGACGACGGTGTTACATCTGGAAACCAGGATGTATGCGCTGAGCGGTATTCGGGACCTGCTCGCCAAGCACCGGGACAAGGTCCTCGCCGTCCGGATCGGCGGAACCGATATGTGTGGCGCCCTCGGGATCCGGCGCGATCCCGACCTCACCATCTATGACGTGCAACCGGTGGCCGAGGTCATCGGAGCGATCGTCAATGTTCTCGGACGGACGGACGGCACCGGGTACACCATCACCGGGCCGGTCTGGGAGTACTACAACACCCACGAGAGAATGTTCCGGCCTTTGTTGCGGCACACACCATTCGAACAGATCGACGCCGTGAGGTTCCGCACGCATCTCGTCAGCCGCGACCTCGACGGACTACTTCGGGAGTTGGTGCTCGACCACGCGAACGGACTTCAGGGCAAGACCGTCATCCATCCCTCTCATGTCAACGTGGTGCACGCGATGAGCGCGGTATCGCACGAGGAGTACGTCGACGCCGTGGCCATACTCGGTGTCGACGACTCCGGCGGCGTGGAACCCTCGATCTATCGGAACAAGATGAATGAACGTCGCCCACACCGCGCCTGGGCAGAAAAGACACTCGTCCGAGCACAGGCGTTCGGGGTTCTGCAGCCGGAGATCGGCGTTGTGGACCTGCTGGCGTCGGTGGTGGAGCCATGAGCGGAACCGACAGTCGCCAGGTCATCACACCGCCCGTGTCGTACGCGACATCGGAGTTCGGTCTGCAGGCCGAGCATGTCAGCGGACATCGTGGCAGGCGGGTTGACGATCTCGTGCAACCCGGACTGCGCCGCAATCCCAAACGTGCGCACCTGTGGGTGTCGACGGTGTTGGGCAAACACATTCCGGTAGCGCCGGCGGTGATCTTTGCCGCCGCCGGAGATCTCGGCGACCTGGCCACCTCGGCGTTGCGCGAACGCGGCGTCGGCGACGCGCTCGTATTCGGATTTGCCGAAACGGCAACCGGTCTGGGACATGCGGTCGCTCAGCGGATGGGTGCGGGGCACTATCTGCAGTCGACGCGGCGCAACGAATCGCATGTCCCGGTCATCGCGCGATTCGAAGAAGGTCATTCGCACGCGACCGACCATTTGGTGGTCCCGACCGATCCGCAGAGCCTGCACACCGACCTTCCGGTGGTACTCGTCGACGACGAGATATCCACTGGGGCCACAGCACTCGATGCGATCCGGTCGATGCAGGAGATCCATCATCGGTCGCTGTACATCGTGGCTTCGCTGGTCGACATGCGTACCGACCGCGATATGGCCCGGTGCCGGGAGAGGGCCGGTGAGATGGGCATCGATATCGACTTCATCAGCCTCGCGCAGGGTGTCACGAGCATTCCCGAGGACCTCCCCAAGCAGATTGTTGCCCTCCAGCCCGGACCGCTCCACCAGTCCGGGACTCCGGGCCGGCTCGAGCGGTTGGACGTATCCTGGCCGCCGCACGTCCCCGACGGCGGCCGGTACGGATTCGACCACAGCGATTGGGCCGAATTCGATCAGGCCGTGACGGTGATCGGCGCGCAGGTGGCGGCAGCAGTGGATCTGACGCGCCCGGTGATCGTGATCGGGCATGAGGAGTTCATGTATCTGCCTCAGCGGATTGCCGGTGAGCTGTCGTCGGTTGTCGCGGCACCCGTCCTGAGCCAGACGACAACCCGGTCCCCCGCCCACGTCATCGATCACCGCGGTTACCCATTGCGTCGCGGTTATCGCTTTGATTCACCCGAGCCTGATGCGGCGGCAGATCGCTTCCTGTACAACGCAACCCGAGAACATCCGGGCTCCCAGCTCGTCATGGTGCTCGATGCCCCCGCGGACACGGCAGCACTGACCGCACCGAACGGGTTGGTCGAAACGCTGCGGGCCGGCGGCGACGACGTCCTCGCCGTGATCGTTTCCGGCACCGACTACGGGGCTCTGCAGGAGAGGCGGGGGCAGCAGTGAGCGTGCAACCAGAGGCCGGATTCGGTGTCCCACTGGTCGGGCCCGACTTCGGTAGTTATGCCCCCGACGAGGTGCGGTGGCTCCTCAAGGATCTGTCTCAGGTGGCTCTCGAAGCGGACATCGCATCCCGCGAACAGCGGATACAGGCCGGACTGGCCCACTATGCCGAAACGCTTCCTGTCGAGTTCCAGCCCGACGCCGCCTACCAGGAACTCTTTCACCGGGTCCTCGACGAAAGTGCGCATCGCCTGGCGGTTGCGGTGGGAGCGGTGACCGATCTGGTGCTCGCCGAGCGCGGTACCGACGTGGTGTTGGCATCGCTCGCCCGCGCAGGCACCCCCGTCGGTGTCTTGATGCGCCGATGGGCCCGCCATCACCACGGTGTGGACCTGCCGCACTACGCGGTATCGATAGTCCGGGATCGTGGGATCGACACGAACGCGATGAGATACTTGGCAGCACACCATGATCCGCAGAAAGTGGTGTTCGTCGACGGCTGGACCGGCAAAGGTGCGATCACCAGCGAGCTCGCGGCTGCGCTGGACGAACTCGCGCAGGCCGGCGGTCCCCGATTCAACCCGGACCTGGCGGTACTCGCCGATCCCGGGGCGTGTGTGCGTACTTACGGGACTCGCGACGACTTCCTCATCGCATCGGCCTGCCTGAATTCGACTGTGTCTGGTCTTGTTTCGCGGACTGTCCTGAACAGCGAACTCATCGGTCCGGATGATTTCCATGGCGCGAAGTTCTACTCGGAACTGATCGATCAGGACGTCTCGGGCGTGTTGCTGGATGCCGTCAGTGCTCAATTCGATTCCGCCGCAACCGAGGCCGCCTCACGGTACTCGGACATCGTGTCGTCGGACCGGACCCCGACCTGGTCGGGTTGGCGCTCCGTCGAGGCCATTCGCGAGCAGTATGGAATCTCGTCGGTGAACTTCGTGAAGCCCGGTGTGGGTGAAACCACCCGGGTTCTCCTCCGTCGGGTGCCGTGGCGTGTCCTGGTCCAGAACGCCGATGATCCGGCGCACGAGCACATCCGAGCACTTGCCGACGCGAGATCGGTGCCCGTGGAGGTGGTCCCGGAGCTGGCGTACAGCGCTGTGGGCCTGGTGAAAGAGGTCTTGTGAGCGGTTGTACCCCGGCTTCACCCACCTCATCGGCGTTGGTGGCGTTGGATATGGACCGGACGCTGATCTATTCGGAAAATGCGATCACACAGGGCGCCCCGGATGCCTCGCGTGCGGCAGCGATGTTGGCTGCGGCACGTTGTGTCGAGCTCTACCAGGGAAAGCCGCAGTCGTACATGTCGGAGGCGTCGATCGGGTTACTCCTCGAACTCGACCGGATCGCACAGGTGGTACCGACCACAACCAGAACCATCGAGCAATTCCGGCGCATTGAATTGCCCATGGGCACAACGGAGTTCGCGATCACGAGCAACGGTGGAAACATCCTTGTCGATGGTCGGCCGGATGAAGCCTGGTCCGCGCACGTCGCCGGGTTGCTCGGCCGACTGGGTGCCGGGGTCGACGACGTCTACCAGCGATTGAACGACGATGCCCGCGACACCCCCTGGCTACGCACGCTGCGGGTCGCAGACGGGCTCTTCTGCTATGTGGTTGTCGAACTCGACCTGCTGCCACCGGATGTGGTGCCTGCGTGGGCGAGTTGGGCCGCGGAGGTCGGCTGGAATGTCTCGCGGCAGGGCCGGAAGGTGTACGTCATGCCCAATCCCGTCACCAAACACATCGCCGTCGAGGAGGTTCGCAGACGCATGTCGGTGTGGCCTCGTGTGAGCCTGGCGGCCGGTGACGGCGTGTTGGATCAACCGATACTGGTCGGGGCCGACGCCGCGATCCGTCCTCGGCACGGCGAACTGGAAGAACTCGGCTGGCAGCACCCGAATGTTGCGATCACCACCGGACGAGGTCTGGCCGCTTCGGAGGAGATGCTGGACTGGCTGTTGGGGCGGGCAGGCACAATGGTGGGAGCCGTTAAACCGGACATGCCGTCCAACGCGCCGACAGGTGGGGACGGGGCCATCAATTCAATACCCAACGAAGGGCACAGGTGATGACAACAACACTGGTCAAGGGGCAAAACGGTCCGCTCAACGCATCGACGGTGGAGATCACCGTCGATCTTGCGGCGGCAGGTGACCTCTCGGCGTTGCTCGTCACCGACAGCGGCAAGGTCCGGACGGACGCCGATTTCGTGTTCTTCAACCAGCCCTCGGGTCCAGGCGTCACGCTGCAGACCGGTTCCGGCATCGGCACCCTGTCGATTGCTTTGGGCGCGATTCCCGCCGATATCGCCCAGGTCCGCGCGGTGATCACGCTCGAGAACGGCACCTTCGGTGCGATCGCTCCCCCGGTCGCACGTGTCATGTCCGGCGGACAACCGCTGTACGAGTACCGCATCGAGGGTTTGGCCAGCGAGTCGATCGTGATCGCGCTCGAGGTCTACCGCCGCGGTGGTGACTGGAAGGTTCGCGCCGTCGGCCAGGGTTATGCCGGTGGTTTCGCCGCCTTGGTCACCGATCATGGAGTTTCGGTGGACGATGCACCCGCCCCAACACCTCCCGTCCCGACACCTCCGGCACAGGCACCTCCCGCCCCGGCACCAGCCGCACCAGCGCCCAGCTATTCGCGCCCGCAGCCTGCGGCGGCACCCAGCTACCCATCTCAGCCGGCCGCACCAGCCGCGGCGGCCTACACACCACCTCAGCAACCGCCTGCCCCCGCCGGTCGGCCCGAAGTGAGCCTACGGAAGGGCCATCCGGTCAGTTTGGCCAAGGGCCAACGGGTTTCGCTGAACAAAGACGGCGGAGTTGCGCTCACCAACATCCAGATGGGTCTCGGGTGGGATCCCGTTGTGGTGAAGAAGCGGTTCGGTAACCGCAGCGCAGACATCGACCTGGACGCGTCAGTCGTCATGTTCGCCGATTCACAGGCTGCCGACGTCGTCTACTACGGTCAGCTGACGTCGAAAGATGGTTCGATCCGCCACCTCGGTGACAACCTCACCGGAGCAGGCGAAGGTGACGACGAAGTGGTCACCGTTGATCTGACCCGCGTCCCGATGCATGTGAACGCGCTCATCTTCATCGTCACGTCCTACCAGGGTCAGACCTTCGAGCAGGTTGACAACGCTTTCTGCCGCCTGGTGGACCAGACGACCAACTCCGAGCTGGCCCGATACACCCTTGCCGGCGGTATGCCTTTCACCGGCGTGGTCATGGCGAAGGTGTTCCGCGAGGGCGGGGTCTGGAAGCTTCAGGCGATCGGCGAGGGAATCACCGCGCGGCACGCCGGCGAGGCCCTGCCGCAGCTGCAGCGATTCTTGTCGAACGACTTCATGAAATAGACCCGGTGTGTGCGGGTCCGAGAGGAACTTTCGTCAGATGAATGAGCTGGTCGCCGGTCAGAACGCTCCGGCCGGTGAACATGCGCTGAGGTTTTCGGTCGCGGCGACGGGGTTCGAAGTCGACGTTGTCGGCCTCGTCGTCGACGACCGTCTGCATGTGCTCGGCTCCGATGACGTTGTCTTCTACAACCAGCCGGCGACGAGCGGTGTCACGCTGGCCGACGGCCAGTTGTCCATCGATCTCGACGCAGTGCGTCCTGGTGCCCGAGTGCTGTGCGCGGTTGGCTTCGATGACGTGCCCACCGAATTAGCGATGACCGGGATACGTGCGGAACTGACCGGTCGCGCGCAGTCGCCGGGGTTTGCGCTCACATTGCGCCCGACACTCGGCGAAACCGCGCTGCTGTGCTTTGAGCTGTATCAGCGGGTCGGTCAGTGGAAAGTGCGCGCGCTCGGTCAGGGCTACGAAGGTGGTCTGGCTCAACTGATGTCGAGCCACGGCGTCGACGTCGACGATGACGGCTCCGCGACCGACATTGCTTCGATGCCTCAAACTCCTGCCGCCCAACCAGTTTCGCCGGTCACCTCGGAAGACCTTCCGTCGGAGATGGTGCGGCTCGGATCCGACCATGGCGCTGCAATCGCCCGCGCCCACGTCATCTTCGAGGACGCGGCCCGCTCGGCGGCGGGTTTTGTTCAGTCCGAGGGCTTTGCGATCGAACGTCTCGATCGGGAACTCGCCGATGCGATGGCCGATCCGTCGCAGCGTAATTCCCCCGCGACGGCCCTCCTACGGGACGGCGCGCAAAAACGATGCGATGAGCTGGTGGCAGCCGCGCAGGACCGGTTCGATTCCGATTCCCGGGTTCTGATGGCTGAACTCGCCGCCATCGATCCCCAGTTGCCGCCGGCGATGGCGTCGTGGCAGTCCTCTGCGTGGTCACAGACCGACGGGCATACCGGCAGTGGGTTGCGGTTGGGAGAACTCGCAGCGCCCGAACGGGGTGAACTGCGACTCCCGTTCTGTATTCCGACGCCGATCCCGCGGCCCCTCTGGGTGCTCGAGAACGGTCAATCGGTGGTCTCGGTGGTGACGTCCCTGACTTTGCGACTGGTGACCGCCGCAAGAATGCTCACCTCGGCGTCGCACGACGGCGTCACCATCGACGTACTCGACCTCACCGGGAAGTTCGCGGCGCTGACCGCACTGCTCGCACCGGTGATGTTGGCGCCACCGGTCACCACACCGGACGCGGTGGCCCCGCGTCTGGATGTGCTCGAGTCGGCCATCGATCTGAACTTGATGGCCATGCAAGCGGGAACCGATGTGGGGAGCGGTCATGACGAGTTCGGCGTTCGGGTCGTGATCGTCGCAGACCTGCCGTTCGGCTGGGAGCCGAGCGATCTCGCCCGACTCCTGCGCATCGTCGATCGGGGAACCCGTCTGGGTTGGGCGTTCGTTTTCGCCGGGTCACTCGACGAACACGAGAGCGATCCACTGGTGGCCGCGATCGCCGACAACACCCTGGTGCTCCCGGTGACCGACGACGCGCGTGCGCACGACCCCTGGGTCGGCCTGGAGTGGACGCTCGAGGCCGAACAGCTCGATCCGCAATCGGAGGTCGCCCAACAGATCGTCGAGAGTCTTCGCAGCGGACAGTCGCGGTCGAATACCGGGCCACCGAGCTGACCGGACCGACCCGGGCCGACTGCTATCGCCAGCGCTCGGCTTCCTTGGCCAGTGCCACCAGTTCAGCGCCCAGCTCCGTCAACTCGTCGCGGCCGGCATCCTCGGCGACAGCGGTCGCGATGTCTTCGGCCGCACACCGCAATCGGAAGAGACGCTCGATCAGATCTTCGGCCTCTCCGGCGCTCAGAACCACCGAATCCGCAGGGATGGAACTTCCTGCGACCAAGTTTCGTTGTTCGTATGCGCGTTGACGACAGGATTGCTTGCAGTACTTGCGTCGGCGGCCGACCTCGGACTCGACGATCTCGCGTCCGCACCATGCGCAATTGTTGCGTGCGGTGCCGCGTCGCGACGCTGTGGCCTGGGGTTCCATAAGCAGTGAGGTTACTCCGCGCCGACGTCGGCACCGGGGGCAGCCACCCACCAAAATTCCGTCCGCGGCGCGATCGCGGAGGATTTAGCAGGACATCCGCACACACGCGTAAGATGGATAAGTAATCCAACGAAGGGATAGTAGTTATGGCAGATCGAGTTCTACGCGGCAGCCGCCTCGGAGCGGTGAGCTACGAGACCGATCGCGATCATGACCTCGCGCCGCGGCGCATGGTGAAGTACCGCACCGACAACGGCGAGATCTTCGATATTCCGTTTTCCGACGAAGCCGAGGTCCCGTCGACTTGGCCGTGCAAGAACGGTATGGAAGGCACGATTCTCGAAGGTACGGTCACCGAAGAGAAGAAGGTCAAGCCGCCGCGCACCCACTGGGACATGCTTCTCGAGCGTCGCAGCGAAGAAGAGCTCGAGGTGCTCCTGACCGAGCGTCTCGACCTCCTCAAGGCGCGCCGTCGGGGCACCAGCAGCTAGAGGTCTGACAGATCGGCTCAACGCAAACGAGCCACTTATACAAAGACGAGCCACATATTTGTGGCTCGTCTTCGTATAGGTGGCTCGTTTGTCGTAGGTGCTACTTCTTACGCAGCTTGTCGAGGCGATGGGTCAGGCCCCAACGCGGCACCTTGAATGCGGCTTCGCGGACGATGCTGCCGCTCATCTTCGACTCCCCCAGCTCACGTTCGGTGAACGTGATGGGTACCTCGGCCACATCGAAACCGGCTCGCACCGTGCGCCAGCCGAGGTCGACCTGGAAGCAATAGCCGTGCGATTCGATGGCGCCCAGATCCAGTGTCTCGAGTACGTGACGTCGGTATGCGCGGTAGCCACCGGTGATGTCTTTGATCGTCACACCGAGCGCGATCCGCGAATAGATATTGCCGCCGCGGGACAGGATCTCCCGGCGTCGCGGCCAGTTCACGACGGTGCCACCGGGGACATAGCGTGAGCCGATGACCAGATCGGCGCCGGCGTTGACCCGGTCGAGCAGGCGATGCAGCTCCTCGGGAGCGTGACTGCCGTCGGCGTCCATCTCGACCAGGACCGCGTAGTCGCGGGCCAGACCCCATTTGAAGCCGTCGATATAGGCGGCACCCAGACCGTTCTTCACGGAGCGGTGCATCACATGGATTCGTCCGTCACCGTCGGCTGCGGCCAGTTCGTCGGCGAGATCGCCGGTACCGTCCGGGCTGCTGTCGTCCACGATGAGAATGTGCACCGACGGCTGGGTCGCCTGGACCCGCTTGACGATCAGCGGCAGATTCTCGATCTCGTTGAAGGTCGGAATGATCACCAGGGTTCCCGCCCCGTCCGTCCCCACGACCGGACCGGTTGTGCGTGAGTTGTCCTCAGGCCCCGTCACCATGCTCCTCCTTTGACCATCCCCGTAACCTAATGCCTTGTACCACCAGGACCAAAAAACCGCAGACCGTCAAGAGTACGGCCAGACGCTCGGGCCACGGTCCGATCTTGGTGGCCACCGTCTCGTCGGTGTGCAGCGGAATCGACTCCACCAACATCGCCGGCTCGAAGAATCCGCTGCGTGCGGTGGTGTGCCCGTCGGGCGCGATGATGGCGCTGACGCCGCTCGTGGCCGCGACGACCACTGCACGTCCGTGTTCGACCGCTCGCAGCTGTGACATTGCCAGCTGTTGATAGGTCATCTGCGTGCGCCCGAAGGTGGCGTTGTTGGTGGGTACCGACAGGAACTCCGCACCCGACTGGACAGCTTTGCGCGCTGACCGGTCGAAGGCGATTTCCCAACACGTCGATACACCCACCCTCACGGTTTCACCGCTGTTGGTTTCGACATCGACAACACCAGGGCCGGTGCCCGGTTTGAAGTTGCCCGCAGACTCGGCGTACGACGAGAAATGCGTGAAAAAGCTTCGCCAGGGCAGATATTCGCCGAAGGGCTGGATGATCTGCTTGTCGTAACGGCCTTGGATCTGACGACCGTCCGATGCCTGGCGACCATCCCACACCAGCACGGTGTTCGTGGGCCTGCCATCGGGATTTCGAACCAGTGTTCCGACCAGGATCGGGGCATCGACCGCGACGGATGCCATCGTGATCAGTTCGGCGGCGTCCTCGTTGGTCGTGGGATCGATGTCGGATGCGTTCTCCGGCCAGATCACGATGTCCGGCTGCGGTTGTTCACCAGCCCGCACCGCAGCGGCCAGAGCCATGGTTTCGCGCACGTGGTTGTCGAGCACGGCTCGGCGTTGCTCATTGAAATCAAGGCCAAGGCGCGGCACATTGCCCTGAATGGCGGCGACGGTGATCTGGTTGTCGGAACTGTTGCGTGAATCCACGGAGGGCCACAGGAACGCCGCCACGATCGGGGTGATCAGCGTCATGATCAGCGCCGGAACCAGCCGATTCCACTGCCGCGGCGCGGTGGCGGCCCACATCAACACCGCTGCCAAGCCGGCACCACTCAACGCCACGGAGAAGGACACCAGCGGCGCCCCGCCAAGCGAGGCCAGGGACACCATCGGACCACCGAGCTGTCCGAATGCGGCACGGCCCCATGGGAAACCGCCGAAGGGAAATGACGAGCGGGCCCATTCGACGGTGACCCATGCCAACGCGAACCACAGCGGCCAGGCAGGCAACCGGAGCAGGCGGACGGCGAGGACCCCGAACAACCCGGTGTACAGCGACATCACCACTGCCAACGCCACCCACGGCAACGGGCCGACGTAGACGCCGATCCACGGCAGCAACGGGAGGAAGAAGCCGAGCCCGTACGCGAAGCCGTGCAAGAAGCCGTCACGGAATCGGGTGACGTCCTTGAGGGACAGGGCCAGCACCATCAGTGAGGCAATGCCCAGAAACCAGAGATTGCGAGGCGGGAAGGCCGCCCACATCAACAGACCACCGACCGCGGCGGTAACCGTCCGTAGGACCAACGGCGCGCGGACAAAAGCGCCTAGCCGGGCCGAGAGCGCCGACCCGCGTGATTCAACCGTGCCAGGGGTCACCGGGCGGCCCTGTCGTAAATCGCTCGTCCGGCGCGGACGGTGCGCACACAGTCCGGGAGTTTGCGTCCGGGTCGCAGATCGGGCAGCGCCGGTACGCGTGATCGTGGGTCGGTGGACCACCGCGCCACCTGGGGGTCGGCCGACCCCGCCACGACCAGTTCTTCGACCTCCCACACCGCGTAGTCGGCAGGCGCGCCCGGAACCAGCGTCCCGGCAACACCGTCGCGGTGACCGCCGGCCCGCCAGGCGCCGCGGGTCGAGGCGGCAAAGGCGGCGCGCGCCGAGATCGCGCTGGTCGGGTTGTTGTGATTGGAGGCGGCGGCGATGGCAGCCCACGGGCGCATCGATGTCACTGGTGCATCCGAGCTGAAGGACAGGCCAACACCCGCTTTGGCGAGTTGCGCGAAGTTGTTGAGCGATCGGCCACGTTCGGCACCGAGACGCTGTTCGTAGAGCTGGCCGGGGCCACCCCACAGGGCATCGAACAGCGGTTGCATGCTGGCGATCATGCCGCCCGCAGCCAGGATGGTGGCGTGGTCCGAGGTGACCATCTCGGCGTGTTCGATGCGGTGGCCCAGGCGCGCGAGCGCCGGACCGCCGAACTCGGCGGCAACATCGGCAACCGCCTGAACCAGCACGTCCATCGCCGCGTCCCCGATCACATGGAATCCCGACTGGATGCCGGCCTCGGTGCAGGCACGCAGATGGGTGGTCACGGTCTGCGCGTCGAGATAGCCGACGCCACACGTGTCGGCGTCGACGTAGGGCTCGCGAAGGAGCGCCGTGTGAGAACCGATCGCGCCGTCTATGAACAGGTCGCCGCCAAGCGCATGGGCGCGGGTCGACTCGATCAACGCCAATGCTTCTGCGGTATCGGATACCGCAGCGCCCCAGTAACGGCGGATCTCGACATCGTGTGCGAGATCGGCCAGCGAGAGGAAGTCGTCGAGTCCGCTGATGTCGGGTCCACCGTTTTCGTGGACGGCGACAATCCCGTTCGCGGCGGCATCGTCGAGCGCTGCCTGCTGGGCGCGATTGCGTCCGGTGGTACTCAGCAGCGCGCGGGCCGCACCGCGCACCCGATGGTGGGCGTCAGCGGTCAGCGGACCCTGCGGGTCGTACCCGAAGGCGCCGGTCAACCCGTCGGCGCGGATGCGCAAAGCGGTTGATGCGACTGCGGAATGTTCGTCGATCCGGGCCAGATACACCGGACGATCTCCGACTACGGCATCGATGTCCGCTGTCGAGGGATGTCCGTCCGGCCATGTCGACTCGTCCCAGCCCAACCCCCAGATGAGGTCGGTGTCGGTGTGTTCGGCGTTGTACCGGCGCAACCTCGCGAGGCAGTCTTCACGGCTGACCGCATCGCTGAGGTCGAGTCCGCGCAGGGCGAGCCCCGTCGACGTGAGGTGAACATGAGAATCGACGAACGCGGGTGCAACAAGTGCCCCGTCGAGGTCGATGACTTCAGCATTGGGGTGCAGTACACGTCCGACCGGATCCGAACCGACCCAGACGACCACGCCGTTTTCGATCGCAATAGCAGTTGCATCGGGGGCCACCGGCGAATAAATGTGCCCGCCGATCAGCAGTTGACTCTCCACGACCGTCCAGTCTGCCTGCCGGACGGTGGCGGGCTGTTGTCAGGGTTACCGACAGGGGTACAAGGATCAGAGGTCGGGGTGCGACTTGGGCAGTTGACGACGGGTCGGGTCGTGGTCGGCCGGGCCGTAGGTGGTGTCGACAACCTGTCCGTCGACAACGGTGACACCGGCCATCCCGCGGCCATATCGCGCGTAGCCCTCCATCGCGCCGACGACCTTGCGGGTACCGACCGCGATGACCAGTGGGCGCAGGACCATTCGAACAGGCTTGAGCAGCAACAGGATACCGATGACGGTGGTGACCAGACCGGGTACGACCATCGCGATGGTCGCACCGGCCAGCAGTGCGGTGTCAGCGACCGGTGCTGCCGATCCGGCAGGACCGGCAGGCGCTCCCGCAGCAGCGTTCTGTCCGGCGGCGCGGAGATTGGCGAGGACCTTGGCACCTTGGCGGCGGAGCAACCAGAAGCCGAGGAGCATCGTGGCGATCACCAGCAGGACCGCCCACGCGAAACCGATCGCAAAACAAAGCCCCACGAAGGCGGCTATTTCTATCGCCACGTAGGTGAGAAAGAGTGCGAGCTTCATGAGATCAACCATCCTGGTCATCGGCAGTGCGTACACAGAGTCAACGATCAGGCCGCCCGATTTTCTCCCGATCCCCCGAATTCAATCGCACCAGGCGCGATGGCTTCGAACTCGGGTCGTCTCAGGCCCCCTCGATGTCGCCTTCGGTCTCGAGAAACACCCGCCGCAGTTCATCGAGCATCTGCGGTGGAGGTGCCGACCACATCTCGCGCTGCGCCGCCTCCAGGAGACGTTCGGCGATGCCGTGCAGCGCCCAGGGGTTGGACTTGTTCATGAACTCCTGGTTGGCCTCGTCGAGCACGTACGACTCGGTCAGCTGCTCGTACATCCAGTCGGCCATCACGTTGGTGGTGGCGTCGTAGCCGAATAGGTAGTCAACCGTGGCGGCCATCTCGAATGCGCCCTTGTAGCCATGGCGCTGCATCGCGGCGATCCAACGCGGGTTGACCACGCGGGCCCGGAAGACCCGCGTGGTCTCTTCCGACAGGGTGCGCGTGCGAACGTTGTCCGGGCTGGTGCTGTCGCCGATGTAGGCCTCGGGATCCTTGCCGGTCAATGCCCGGACCGTGGCGACCATGCCACCGTGGTACTGGAAGTAGTCGTCGGAATCGGCGATGTCGTGTTCGCGGGTGTCGGTGTTCTTGGCGGCGACGGCAATGCGCCGGTATGCCGATCGCATGTCGTCGACCGCGGCCACACCTTCACGTCCGCGGCCATACGCGTAACCACCCCAGGCGGTGTACACCTCGGCCAGATCGGCATCGCTGCGCCAGTCCTTGGAGTCGATCAGTTGGAGCAGGCCTGCGCCGTAGGTTCCGGGCTTCGACCCGAAAATACGACTGGTGGCGCGGTCGACGTCGCCGTGGTCGGCAACGTCGGAACGCGCATGGGCGGCAACGTAGTTCGACTCGTCGGGTTCGTCGAGTGCGGCGATCATCCGGACGGCATCGTCGAGGATCGTGATCACATGTGGGAAGGCGTCCCGGAAGAATCCGGAGATGCGCACCGTGACATCGATACGGGGACGGCCGAGTTCGGCGAGGCTGATCAGGTCCAGTTTTGTCACCCGGCGCGACGCCTCATCCCAGATCGGCATCACCCCGAGGAGTGCGAGAACCTCGGCGATGTCGTCGCCGGACGTGCGCATCGCGCTGGTCCCCCACACCGACAAGCCCACGGACTTCGGATACTCGCCGTGGTCCGAGAGATAGCGCGCCAGAAGCGAATCCGCCATCGCGCGGCCGGTCTCCCAGGCAAGTTTCGACGGTACAGCCTTCGGGTCGACCGAATAGAAGTTGCGGCCGGTCGGCAATACGTTGATCAGTCCACGTAGTGGTGATCCGCTCGGCCCGGCAGGGATGAATCCACCACCGAGCGCGTGGAGAATCCGTGGGACCTCCTGATCGGTTTGGCGGAGCCGAGGAACGATCTCGGAGCCTGCGAAGTCGAGGATCTTGCGAACATCGGCCGGGTGACCTTCGGCGACAGTGGCGATGGTCGCGGCGTCCCAGTTGCCCTTGGCGCAACCCGCCACCAATTCCCGGGCGATCGCTTCGATGCTGTCGGTGGCGTTGCGGCCTGCGGTTCCGTCTTCGGTGAGCCCCAATGCTTCTCGAAGTCCGGGAAGGCTCTGCGTTCCGCCCCACAATTGCCGGGCGCGCAACATTGCCAGCACCAGATCGACCTCGACATCACCTGCCGGTGGCTGTCCGAGGATGTGGAGTCCGTCGCGGATCTGAACGTCTTTGATCTCGCACAGCCAACCGTCGACGTGCAACAGCATGTCGTCGAAGACGTCTTCCTCGGGACGCTCCGACAACCCGAGATCATGATCCATCTTCGCGGCCTGCAAGAGGGTCCAGATCTGCTGGCGGATCGCCGGGAGTTTGTTCGGGTCGAGCGCGGAAATGTTGGCGTGCTCGTCGAGCAGTTGCTCCAAACGCGAGATGTCGCCGTAACTTTCGGCCCGTGCCATCGGCGGGATCAGGTGATCGACCAGCGTGGCGTGCGCCCGGCGCTTCGCCTGGGTGCCTTCGCCCGGATCGTTCACCAGGAACGGATAGATCATCGGCAGATCCCCGATGGCGGCATCGGTGCCACACGAGGCCGACATACCCAGTGTCTTGCCCGGCAGCCATTCGAGGTTGCCGTGCTTGCCGACATGGACGACGGCGTCGGCGGCAAAGTGATCGTGCGACGACAACCAGCGATAACACGCCAGATAGTGATGACTCGGCGGCAGATCCGGGTCGTGATAGATCGCAACCGGGTTCTCACCGAAGCCGCGTGGTGGTTGGACCATCAGCACGATGTTCCCGAATTGCATTGCCGCGATCACGATATCGCCGTCCGGATTGACCGAGCGGTCGACGAACAGTTCGCCGGGGGCCGGCCCCCAGTGTTCGATCATCGTCGTCCGGAGGTCTTCGGGCAGCGTGCCGAACCAGTCGCGGTAGTCCGCCGCTGACAGCCGGATCGGGTTGGCTGCCAACGCTTCTTCGGTGAGCCAGTCGGGATCTTGTCCACCGGCGGCGATCAGCGTGTGGATCAGTGTGTCCGAATCGTTCTCGGCCAGACCGGGAACCGAGCCGTCGCCGGATTCCGGTCCGATGTCGTAGCCCGCGTCCCGCATGGCCTCGAGCAATCGGAGCAGACTCTGTGGGGTGTCGAGCCCCACTGCGTTCCCGATCCGAGCATGTTTGGTCGGGTATGCAGACAACATCACGGCAACCCGGCGATCAGCCGGTGCGATGTGCCGAAGTAGCCCGTGGCGCACAGCGATTCCGGCGACTCGTGCACACCGTTCGGAATCCGGGCGGTACCAGGGCAGGCCGTCTTCACCGATCTCCTTGAACGAGAACGGAACCGTGATGATCCGTCCGTCGAACTCGGGTACCGCAACCTGCGTGGCGACGTCCAATGGGGACATGCCATCGTCGTTCGCCGCCCATCCGGCACGGGACGATGTCAGGCACAGTCCCTGCAGGATCGGGATGTCCAGACGGGCGAGTTGTTCGATGTTCCAGTTCTCGTCGTCGCCACCGGCCGACGCGGTGGCAGGCGTCGTACCCCCGGCGGCAAGCACCGTGACCACCAGCGCATCGGCCACCGCAAGCTGTTCGAGCAGATCATCGGGCGCGGTCCGCAGCGACGCGCAGAAGATCGGCAGTGCCCGGCCGCCCTTGTCCTCGATCGCGTCGCAGAGTGCGTTGATGTAAGCGGTGTTGCCTGCCAGATGCTGGGCTCGGTAGTACAGAACCGCGATCGTCGGCCCGCTGGTCTCGACCCGGGGTTTGCGTTCCAGAATCCCCCACTGCGCGGTGGTTGCCGGAGAACTGAACCCGTGGCCGGTGAGCAGCAGGGTGTCCGACAAAAACGCGTGGAGGTTCGCGAGATTGTCCGGTCCGCCCTGGGCCAGGTAGTTGTGTGCGTCGGCGGCGACCCCGGGAGCGACCGTCGACATCGACATCAGATCGGGATCGGGCAGCTGTTCACCGGAGAGCACCACGGTCGGCAACCCGGCGGCGATCACCGCGTCCAGGCCCTGTTCCCACATCCGGCGGCCACCGAGAATCCGCACAACCACCAGGTCGGCCCCGTTCAGGAGTCGAGGTAGGTCTTCATCGACGAGAAGACGTGACGGGTTCGCGAGGCGATAGTCGGCGCCGCTCGCCTTGGCCGTCAGCAGATCCGTGTCCGATGTGGACAGCAGCAAGATCACGAGGACCTCCTTGCCGGGAATGCGCGCCCGGCGGTTGGGGTGTAGCAGCGGAGCAACAAGGGTCTGACTTGGGGTTTCCCCATTACAGTGGCGCGACCGTGCCGGATTCTCACCGGCTTCCTCGTTGCGGAATTGCATCAGCATATAAGACCGGCAATTCCAAGTGATCCGACGGCGATGAGTCGGGCAACTGACCGCCACCGAGCGGTGGAAAGTTGATCGGCGCCAGTACCGTGGAACGCATGAGTCGACCGTCCGATCGTTGCCCCGGTGTGTTCTCGGCGCATCCGGCAGCAGATGGCCATCTGGCTCGGATCCGGCTGCCCGGCGGTCTGATCACCCCGATCCAGATGCAATCCCTGGTAGGGGTGGCGGATGACTTCGGCGACGGTCATCTCGAATTGACCTCGCGCGGCAACGTCCAACTGCGTGGGATCGCCGACGTGGACGGTGCCGGCGAACGCATACTCGAGGCCGGCCTGATCCCGTCTCCCAGTCACGAGCGGGTCCGCAACCTGCAGCTTTCAGCATTGACGGGGCGGCGCGGAGGGCTGATCGATGCGCGGCCGATCCTGGACGACTTCGACATCCGCCTGCAGTCCGACCCGGTGCTGGCGAGTCTCCCGGGCCGGATCCTGTTCGGCGTCGACGACGGGCGTGGCGACATCCTCGCCCAGGGTCCCGACATCGGTGTGCTGGCGATCGATGATCGAGCGTTTGACGTGCTCATCGGCGGAAAGCCGACCGGACGTCGGGTCTCGGCAGATGATGCCGCGGCCCTCATGATCGACCTGGCGCATGCGTTTCTGGCTGACCGGTCCGACGAATGGCGCGTGCAGGATGTTGCCGATCGGACCACCATCGACAACATCTTGGCGACACTGCAGACAACTGGTGAATACCCGAGGTCAGAGCCTATTTCGGAACCACGGGTGGGTTGGTTGACGCAGGATCACGACGACCTGGTGGCACTCGGTTCGGTGGTCGCGCATGGACGGGTCCCGGCGCGAGTCGGCGAGTTCCTGGCTGCCATCGAACGCGACATCTACCTGACGCCGCAAAAAGAGATCCTGATCGTTGACCTGTCAGAAGGCATGGCCGACACCGTACTTCGGGTGATGGCACCGATGGGCCTGATCTTCGACGAGAGTTCACCATGGACCAAGGTCACCGACTGCACCGGATCACCCGGCTGCGACAAATCGCATGCCGATGTCCGTCGGGATTTGGAACTGCACCTGACGTCAGATGACGTCGCGGTCGACGACCGTGAGCACTGGGTCGGCTGCGAACGCGGGTGCGGTTCGCCTCAAGAGAACCATCTTCGGGTCGAAGCCACAGCGACGGGGTACAAGCGTCGCCGACTCTGATCGGCATCTATGGTGGCGAGCACTATGTACACCTACATTCGAGACGGCGCCGAGATCTACCGGCAGTCATTCGCGACAATTCGTGCCGAATCCGACCTCACCATGTTCGACGATGACCTGTCGCAGGTGGTTGTCCGGATGATCCATGCCTGCGGTCAGGTCGATCTGACCGCCGACGTGCGAGCCAGTGCAGGTCTGGTGACCGCGGCCCGCACGGCGATGGAAGCCGGAGCGCCGATCCTCTGCGATGCGAACATGGTCGCGTCCGGCGTGACCCGCAAGCGGTTGCCCGCAGACAACGATGTGCTCTGTCTACTCGGCGACAGTCGGGTCCCGGACTTGGCTGCGGAACTGGAGACCACAAGAACCGCTGCTGCGGTGGACCTTTGGCGACCGATGCTCGAGGGATCCGTGGTTGCGATCGGCAACGCGCCAACCGCGCTCTTTGCGCTCCTGGAGCTGATCGATGCAGGCGGACCACGGCCGGCTGCGGTCATCGGCGCGCCGGTTGGATTCATCGGCGCTGCGGAATCCTGTGCAGCGCTTGCCGATCGAAACGATCTCGAGTACTTGACGGTACTCGGCCGTCGCGGCGGGTCGGCGATCACCGCCGCCGCTCTCAACGCACTTGCCTCGAAGGTGGAATGACGATGACCAGCAGTGGAAAATTGTGGGGCGTGGGCTTGGGGCCCGGTGACAGCGAACTGGTCACCGTGAAGGCCGCCCGCGTCATCGGCGAGGCTGATGTGATCGCGTATCACTGTGCCCGCCATGGTCGTTCGATCGCCCGGTCGGTGGCCCAGCCGTACCTTCGGGAAGGTCAGCTCGAGGAACGGCTGATGTACCCGGTCACCACCGAGACCACCGATCACCCCGGTGGCTATCGTGGCGCGCTCGACGACTTCTATGCAGATGCCGCGGAAGTCCTCGCCGCGCATCTGCGTGCGGGACGTTCGGTGGCGTTGCTGGCCGAAGGTGACCCACTTTTCTACAGCTCGTACATGCACATGCACAAGAGGCTGACCGAGCGTTTCGACACCGAGATCATCCCGGGTGTCACGTCTGTGAGCGCTTCGGCAGCCGCCACCGGTATGCCATTGGTCGAAGCCGAGGAGACCCTGACCGTGCTGCCGGGCACGCTTCCCAAGGCAGAACTCGTCCGTCGACTGCGTGACAGCGATGCGGTGGCGATCATGAAACTCGGCCGGACATTCCCGGAAGTAGTTGCAGCGCTGCGCGAATCCGGTGTCATCGACCGGGCGTGGTATGTCGAACGCGCCTCGACGGGTGCGCAGAAGGTCATGCCCGTGGTCGACGTCGACGCATCGACGGTGCCGTACTTTTCGATGGTCGTCATTCCCGGTGAGCTCAACAACGCGCAACCATCTGCACCTGTGGCCGGCGCAGCCGGTGAGGTTGTTGTCGTCGGCTTGGGACCTGGCGCCGACCGGTGGACCACCCCGGAAGTGCGTGCGGAGCTGGCGAAGGCGACCGATCTGGTGGGCTACAAGACCTATCTCGACAGGGTGACTCCCCGACCCGGACAACGTATGCATGCCAGTGACAACCGTGTGGAGTCCGAACGGGCCTGCATGGCACTGGATCTGGCAAAGAATGGCGCCCGGGTGGTAGTGGTGTCCTCGGGCGATCCTGGCGTGTTTGCGATGGCGGCAGCAGTCGTCGAAGAAGCAGCGGACCCGCAATGGCGCGACGTTCCCGTGCGGGTGGTGCCCGGAGTGACCGCGGCCAACGCCGTCGCAAGCCTTGCGGGCGCTCCGCTCGGACATGACTATGCGGTGATCTCCTTGTCCGACCGCCTCAAAAGCTGGGATGTGATCACGGCGCGGGTGCGGGCTGCACTGGCCGCGGATCTGGTGCTCGCGATTTACAACCCCGGATCGGTCAGCAGGAATTGGCAAGTCGCGGAACTCAAGGACATCGTTCTGGAGTCCAAGGACCCGTCAACGCCGATCATCCTGGGACGCGACGTGGGTGGCCCCGAGCAGTCGGTGGTGATCACTACCGTCGGGGAGTTCGATCCTGTCGTGGTCGACATGCGGACGCTGCTGATAATCGGTTCGTCGACCACAACGGTCGTCGACCGAGTCGGAGGCCCGGTGGCGTTCACCAATCGCCGCTACGAGAGCAGCTGACGAACCCAGACTGCGGCGGCGGAAGCCGTTTCGACGGTTTCGCCGCCGGGTGGGGTAGGTCGCCGAACCATGACGACCGGCAGTGAGAGTTGCCGCGCTGCTTCAAGTTTCGCCTGAACCAGCGGACCACCACTGTTCTTCGTGACGACCACGTCGATGCGGTGTTCACGCATCAGGGCAAGTTCGCCGTCGACGGTGTACGGCCCGCGGCTACGGATGATCTGATGCTGCGCTGGTATCGCTCGCTCGGGTGGGTCGACGAGGCGGATCAGAAACCAGGCGTCGTCGATGTCAGCGAAGGCGTCTACATCCTGGCGACCGGTGGTGAGGAAGACTCGGGGACTTCCCGGTTCGCCCGCCAACTCCGCCACGGTCCTGGCGGCTCCGGCGATGTCGGGTACGTCGATCCAGCGATCCCCCGGTTGCGAGAGCCATTCGGGGCGTCGCAAGGTCAGCATCGGTATATCGACTTCTGTTGTTGCGGTAACGGCGTTGGCTGAGATCTGACGGGCAAACGGGTGGGTCGCGTCGACCACTGCCGTGCAGTTGTTGTCCCTCAGCCACACTGTCATACCGTCGACGCCGCCGAACCCGCCGATGCGGACGTCGCCGACCGGTAGCGCAGGATTCTTGACCCGGCCCGCGAGCGAGGTGACAACCCGCACTCCTTCGCCGACGAGTTCCTTTGCGAGAGCGCGGGCTTCTGCGGTCCCGCCGAGGACGAGGACTGTGCCCTCGCTCATGACGAATGAGGGTCGGTGCGCAGCTTGGTCATCCGGGCTGACGAGTACAGATAGCTGTCCGGGAACTCATCCGCGGCCAGGACGCGTCCGACAAAGATAACCGCGGTGCGCTGAATATCGTTCAGTTTCAGCTGGTTCGGGAGCTCTGCCAACGTGCACCGAACGATCTGCTGGTTGTCGCGGCTGGCGAAGGCGACCACGGCAGTGGGACAGTCGCTTCCGTAGTGCGGTGTCAGGGCATCGACTACCTGTTGGGCTCGATGGGCGGCCAAGTGGATCGCCATCGTGACACCTGTGCGGGCGAGTTCTTCGAGTCGTTCGCCTTCGGGCATGTCGGTTGACAGCGTGGATACTCGGGTGATCAGCAGCGACTGACCGACGCCGGGCACCGTGAGTTCTTGTCCCAATGCTGCGGCGGCCGCGGTGAAGGCAGGAACGCCCGGGACGATTTCGTAAGAGATTCCTTGCGGCTGCAGCAATCTGACCTGTTCTGCCACCGCCGAATACAGTCCGGGGTCGCCTGAATGCAGTCGAGCCACATCATGCCCGGCATGGGTCGCGGTCACGATGTGGTCGATGATCTGCGGAAGAGGCATCTTCGCTGTGTTGATCAAAGTGGCCCCGGGTGGACAATGTTCGAGCATCTCCGCGGGAACCAGCGACCCGGCGTACAGGCAGGTGTTGCACTGCGAGAGCAACTTTGCGCCTCGGAGGGTGATCAGGTCGGCGGCGCCGGGTCCGGCTCCGATGAAGTACACCGTCATGAGTTGGTCCTCGGTTTGTCGGCGATCCACTGTGTCACTGGGAGCGTTGGTCGCCAGGTTGTCATTGATCCGAGCGGCTCGGCGTGGTCGATCTGGAATCGGCGGAGGCTACCGCCGACTGCGGCATGCCATTTCACCAAGACTGCCTCAGATTCAAGTGTGACCGCGTTGGCCACTATCCGTCCGCCGTCGAGCAAGGCATCCCAGCACTCCTCCACCATCCCCGGGACCGTCACGCCTCCCCCGATGAAGATCGCATCGGGATCAGGTGCGTGGGTCAACTGCTCGGGCGCAGCGCCGTGGACCGTCAGTCCTGCGCTCACGCCGAGCTCGGCTGCGTTGTGCACGATGCGTCCACGACGTACGTCGTTGGATTCGAAAGCGATTGCGGTGCAGGTCCGGTCGGTGCGCAGCCACTCGATGGCGATACTGCCTGCGCCCGCTCCGACATCCCAGAGCAGTTGGCGGGCGGCCGGCCGCAAGGCGGTGACGGTCAGCGCGCGGACTGCCTGCTTGGTGAGCTGTCCGTCGTTACTGAAGTCGGTGTCCGGCAGACCTGCCTGGCTACTGACGGCCGGACCGAGACAGTCGACAGCGATGATGTTGAGCTGGTCGCCGGCAGGCGCGGCCCACGTTCGTGCGATACCTGTGACCTGGCGTTCGCTGTCGGAGCCGAGCTGTTCGAGGACGGTGAGTTGCGACCATCCGAACCCGTGGGCCGTGAGCAATTCTGCGACGGCCGCCGGAGTGGTGTTGTCGCGGCTGAGGATCAGCAGCCGAACGCTGTCGGAGACTCCCGAGAGGATCGAATCGAGGGGGCGATCGACAACACTGCGGATGCGCGTCGTGGCAAGGTCCCAGCCGAGACGGGCGGAGGCCAGGCTGACGCTCGATACCGAAGGCAGGATGCGCACGTGTTGCGCGCCCACCTGTTTCACGATCGATGCCCCGACGCCGTGGAACATCGGGTCACCCGAGGCGAGGATGTGAATGGTGTGCGGGTGCGTGTCGGCCAGTAGTCGCTGGAGGTGCTTCGACATCGGGCTGTCCCACCGGTGGAGCGTCGCCTCGAGTGGCGCCAACAGATCCAGCTGGCGCACGGAACCGTAGATGTCGGTGGCAGAGCGCAATTCGCGCTGCGAGTTTCCGGACAGGCCGTCCCAGCCGTCGGCGCCGATGCCGACGACCACAAACTTCAGATCAGTCATCGAGGCATCCGTCGCCAGATCGCCTGGGGCAGGAGCTTCATCACAAAGAAGACAGGACGCAGCTTTCCGGGGACCCAGACCACATGCTTACCTCGGTGCAGCGCTTTGACCACTGCGTCGGCAACCTGTGGTGCGGTACTCGACATCGGAGCAGGTTTGATCCCGGAGGCCATCAGATCTTTTGTCATGCTGCCGATGACAAATCCGGAGCGGACGAGCAATAGGTGTACCCCACTGCCGTGCAATGCATCTGACAATCCGCTGGCAAAGCCGTCTAGCCCGGCCTTGGTGGAGCCGTAGACGTAGTTGGCGCGCCGGACCCGGACGCCTGCAACGGATGAGAAGACGACGATGTTGCCTCGTTTGGCGGCCCGCATCGCGACGGCCAACGGAGTCAGCACGCTGATTTGGGCGAGGTAGTCGGTGTGCGCGATCTGTAGTGCGTGGGCGCTGTCGACCTCTGCCCTCGCCTGATCGCCGAGGATTCCGAAGGCCACGATCGCATCGTCGATGGGCCCGTGTTCGGCAACGATCTGCTGAATCAGGCCCTCATGTGTTGAGGTGTCGTTCGCATCGAACTCGACCATATGGACAGCTGCCGCATTTTCGGACTCCAGCCGTTCGCGCTGATCATCGAGGTCGGACGACCTCCGAGCCGCCAAGATCACGGTCGCCCCTGCAGCGATCCGAGCTGCAACCTCCAGCCCGATCTCACTGCGACCACCGAACAGCACAACCACTCGCCCATTACTCACCAGGCCAGTATCCCAAACGACTTTGGGAGGAGGGACGGTCGCGTTGGCTAAGGTCGGCTTGTGCCCAAAACACCAAACGACTTAACCCCCGCAGCAATGGACTTCCTCACCGAACGCCACCTCGGGAGCCTGACCACCGTCCGTGCATCGGGGACCCCTCATGTTGTTGCTGTGGGATTCACCTACGACGCCGAGGCGAAGATCGCACGAGTGATCACCTTCGAAGGCAGCCAGAAGGTGAAGAACGTCGACCGGTCTGGATACGCCGCCGTGTTCCAGGTGAACGGACCGCAGTGGTTGACGCTGGAAGGCAAAGCATCGGTCCACCGTGACCCCGAGGCTGTCGCCGAAGGAGTCCGTCGCTATGCGGCTCGCTACAAGGAGCCCAAAGTGAACCCACGCCGGGTGGTCATACAGATCAACGTCGAACGCATACTGGGTTCGCAGTCGCTGATGGTCACCGCCTAGGCAAGACGCTACGCATCCTGGTCAGTGCTATCCGGTTCGGGATCGGGTTGGACCTCAGGTTCGCCGCCGGTCAGTTCCGCCAACTTGTCAGCCAACACCGCCCGGCGGTCGGCAAGAACCTTCTCCCAGGCCGCCGCGAAGGTCTCGTTGACATGCTGGGCACGATTGACCCGCGGTTTTCTTTCCGGATCCACCGACGATGGTGGTATCCACCCGACCCTGCCCTTGTCAGGACCCTCGGTGATCATCACCGTCTGCCACTGACCAGGGCCGTCGCCGACAAGTTTGTGATGCGGCGGGCACGGCTGATCCCATCAGATCGATGTCGGTCAGACCACCATTGATCCAGGCAATCAGATGATGGATCTCCACCCAGGTCGCCGGATTGGTGCACCCGGGGTGCGAGCAACCGCGGTCGCGGGCGAACAACGCCAACCGCTGACCCTTCTGCGCGGTGCGTTTGGCCCGGGCGAAATACAGCACCTCGGCGCTGTGGCTAGCGAACACCGCCAAGTATTTGTCCGAACGCGCAGCCAGGTGCAGGGCCTCTTTGACCGGAATATCCACCCCCGACGCCGTTTTGGCGATCCCCGCGCAATCCTCGAGCTGCTGTTTGGTCATCGTAATGATCAGCTGCGCCGGCAAACCCCGATGGGACTTACCGAGCAGGTTGCACTCCAAAATCGTTTTCAAAATCGCTTTGAGTGCATCGTGGCGCTGCTGGCCCATCGAGCGGGTATCACGCTCGGCGGCAGCCTTCATCAGCTCTGCATCTTGTTTCGGATCATCGCTGGCACCGGACGGTGAGTTCGGATCGGCCGGATTATTCATGCCAGGTGCAGCCCAGACATCCATCACCGTCGTGAACAACGCCAACGTTTCCGGATCCAGGGTGCCCGAGATCTTGGCCATCAAGTCCACACCCTGATTACCCAAACTCACCGAACGTTTACGGGCCCGATCCGAATCATCGGTCAGCCGGCCATCGGGATCGACCCGGGCCAGCACCTGACGGCCCGACGCCGCCAGTTGGGTGGGGTCCTGGCCGACGGCCTCTTCGGTCATCCAATGATCGACCACGTCATACACCGCCGAATCCGACGCTGACGGGATGTGTTTGCGCACATCCAACATCACATCCATATGCGCTGCCCCGATCAACCCTTGGGACCAGGCCTGTTCGGCGGCAGGGCATTTCGGTGCCAGCTCTTCACCCTGCATCGTGTGAAACCGGCCGACTGCTTCCAACCCGCGAATCCGGGACATGGTTTGGCCTTTGGTCAACCGCAACTCGCTGCGGGTGAACCCGAACAGTGACGAATATCCGGCTTCGATGAACGATGACCGGTTCGAGACCCACAGCAGGTGCCGCAGCCCGGTGAGCTCGAGCTTTCGGACGATCCGTTCATGCACCCGCACAAGCTCATTGACTTCCGCATCGGACATATCGGAATCAGTGCAGTCCGCGATATCAGTAACCAGTAGCTCTAACTCGAGGTATTTGCGCACCAACACCGGAACCGAAGAAAGATCAATCGAGGAATCGTCAGTCATCATGCCCCCCAAGACATCTGATCGAACGCTTTCAATCAGTCTACCTCGGGGGACACCGAAAGTCGAACGGTTGTTCGAACGAATATGGTCGGTTGAGAACCTGGTTCAGACTGACTTCAGTTCGTGCGGTTGGGAATTGAATGCTTCGCAGCCATCATCGGTGACGACAACGATATCTTCGATGCGCGCACCCCAACTGCCGGAGAAGTAGATGCCGGGTTCAATGCTGAATGCCATGCCCGGCCGCAGTGGAATATTGTTGCCTGCAACGATATACGGCTCCTCGTGAACGGATAGTCCGATGCCGTGGCCGGTGCGATGAACAAATTTGTCGGCCAGTCCGGCGGCAACGAGCACGTCCCGGGCCGCGCTATCGATCTGCTCGGCAGTGACGCCGGGGCGGACGGCGGCCACAGCGGCTCGCTGAGCTTGTTGTAGCCACTCGTACTGCCGTGCGATCGCATCAGAAGGTGTTCCAACACAGTAGGTTCGGGTGCAGTCGGAGTTGTATCCCGGCGCGACAGGTCCCCCGATGTCAACGACAACGATGTCGCCGTCCTGGATCACCCGGTCCGATACCTCGTGATGCGGGTCGGCGCCGTTGGGACCGGATCCGACGATGATGAACTCGGCCCTGGTGTGTCCTTCGGCGATGATGGCGGCGTCGATATCCGCTGCGACTTCACGTTCGGTGCGGCCGACCTTCAGCCATTCCCCCACTCGGGCGTGCACTCGGTCGATCGCGGCGCCTGCGCGGCGCAGCGCTTCAATCTCGGCGTCATCCTTGATCATTCGCAGTTCACGCAGAACGGCAGTGGCAAGTTCCGGTGCGCTACCCCAATGCCCTGCCAACGGGACGGTGTGCAGCGCAGGGGTTGCGTCAGAGACCGCGTAACGATCACCGGCTCCCCCGGCGGCTCCAACCGCCAGTGCGTACGCATCCTGGCCGTCGACCCAATCGTGAACGGTCAGGCCGAGCTCACCGACGGCCGATTCCCGTAGCGCCGCCAACTCCAGTCGCGGCACAACCACTTCGGGAGCGCGATCCGCACTGATCACCAGGGCGGTGAGCCGTTCGAATGTCGTCGCTCGTGAGCCCGTGAGATATCGCAGGTCGGGTCCGGGAGTGATGAAAAGCGCCGACAGACCGGCTTTCGCCGTCAACTCCTGCGCCCGATCCAGACGTGACTTGTACACCGCTGCCGAGAATCGCTGATCCGCCATGGGTTCAAGGCTATCGGTCGCAGAGTTCGTGGTCTCGCCTGCAGTCTGACCTTCGTCACAAACCATCGGAAGTGTGTCCCACTCCGATCGCAAGATTCGATGAGTGATCTTTAACCGGGCGAAAACCTCGCTTTGCGCGGAGAATAGGGGCAACGAAAGATGTTTAGGTCTGAGGAAAACAGGAGGTCACCGTGGACCGTGAAGGCGTACGACGTCGACTACGGGCTGTTCCGACCGATGACTCTCAGGTCCAGTTCGCAAATCTGCACGGATACAAGCGGGCCTACCGGATGGCCGGATCGGGTCCTGCACTGCTGTTGCTGCACGGAATCGGCGACAACTCCCTGGCCTGGGAACCGGTATTCACCCAGCTCAGCGAAAAGTACACGGTCATCGCACCGGACTTTCTCGGACACGGATTCTCCGACCGTCCGCGCGCCGACTACTCGGTACCTGCTTTTGCCAACGGAATGCGCGACCTTCTGACCTATCTCGACATCGAACGCGTGACGATCGTCGGCCATTCGCTGGGCGGTGGTGTGGCCGGGCAGTTCGCCTATCAGTTCCCCGAGATGGTCGAACGGTTGGTGTTGGTCGGTACGGGCGGAGTCACCAGGGACGTCAATCCGGTTCTGCGAGCGCTGTCACTACCGTTTTCCGAGTACGCGCTGGCCGCGGTCTCACTCCCAGGTGTGTTTCCGACGTTCGCAGCGGCTTCTCGCACGGTGCGTGATCGTCTGCCATTTGCGCTGTTCCGGGACAACAACGAGATCGTTCGAGTGCTCGAACGGATGCCAGAAAAGGGTTCGGCCGAGGTCTTCGCCCGAACTCTGCGATCAGCCGTCGACTGGCGTGGGCAAGTGGTGACCATGCTCGATCGATGTTATTTGAGCGCAGGTATTCCGACCCTGGTCGTGTGGGGTTCGGACGATCAGGTCATTCCGGTGCAGCACGCCCACATGCTCCACAGCGCAATGCCCGGCTCGCAGTTGGTCGTCTTCGACAAGGCCGGTCACTTCCCGTTCCGGGACGATCCAGACCGATTCGTCGACCTGCTGCTGTCCTTCGTGGCGTCGACCGTCCCTGCGAACATCAGTCGTGCAGATGTGAAAATCGCTTTGCGGCAGGGTCCCTCGAGTCAACCACTCACCGGCGACGCCGAGTCCCAACTGGCTGTTCTCGATGTCCTGGGTTCGGACGAACGCAGCGCCACCTGACCGCAGTGCTCTGATGGCCGGCGCCGATCTGGCATGGTTTAGGCATGACTGCCCCAGTGATGTTGCTCGACGGTGCCAGCCTCTGGTTTCGGGCCTTTCATGCCCTGCCCGAGAAGATGACCGCACCGGACGGGCGTCCGGTCAACGCGGTCCGCGGATTCATCGACATGATCGCGTCATTGGTCACCCGGGAGCACCCGCAACGCTTGATCGTGTGTCTTGACCTCGACTGGCGTCCGGCCTTCCGCACCGACCTCATCCCGTCGTATAAGGCGCATCGCGTGGCCGAAGGCGCCACCGACGGCTCGGAGGAGGTTCCCGACACGCTGACACCCCAGGTCGACATGATCATGAAGATCCTGGCCGCCGCCGGAATTGCGACCGCGGGCGCGGAGGGCTGCGAAGCCGACGACGTCATCGGGACCCTTGCGGACTCCGAGGCCGTGGATCCGGTGGTTGTGGTCAGCGGTGATCGCGACCTACTGCAGGTTGTTTCCGACGACCCGGTTTCGGTGCGCGTGCTGTACGTGGGCCGCGGTCTGGCGAAGGCCGAGATGTTCGGGCCACAGGAACTGGCCGAGAAGTACGACGTACCAACATCGAATCCGGGTTCCGCCTACGCCGAGATGGCAATCCTGCGCGGCGATCCGTCAGATGGGCTGCCCGGCGTTACCGGCATCGGTGAAAAGACCGCGTCAAAGCTGCTGCACGAGTTCGGAAACCTCGACGAACTCGAACGCGTGGCATCCACCACGACCGACAAGCGGATTTCACCGCGCCAACGCAAGTCACTTGCAGAAGGCGCGGACTACCTGCGCGCGGCACGGACCGTTGTATTCGTGAAGACCGACGCCGAGATCATCGGCGACAGCGACGGTCGTCTCCCATCCGAGCCCGCCGACCCGGCAGCGCTGGCCGACCTGATCGAAGAACTCGGTGTCGGCTCATCGGTTGGCCGTCTGGGCAAGGCGCTCGGCTGGCAGGTGGGCTGACCCGCCCACCTGACAACCGACCAACTGCCTACTGTGTGGTCGGTTGACCGACCTCGTATTTGCCCTCGTCGTCCAGGAAGGTGATCTTGACCTGCTGGTTCGCGCCGGCAACGGTCGCGGTGCAGGTGAAGCTGTTGCCCTTCTTGATTTCCTGATCTTCGGGGCACTGCACATTCGAGACGTCTTTGGCCTGGTAGTCGTTCTCCAGGACCGACGCCACACCCTTCTGAGCGGCGTCTTGGCTGAGCACCTTCGTCACCGCGAAGCCCGGAAGCCAGAACGCCGTGACAGCAAGGACGACAGCGATGACACCAACCGCTGCGGCACCGATGATCAGTGGCAGCTTCTTCGAGTTCTTCGGCGGTGTCATACCCGCGAACTGGTCACCACCGGGCTGACCGTACTGGCCCGGCTGCCCATACTGACCTGGTTGGCCGTACTGATCCGGCTGCCCGGATTGGCCATACTGGCCCGGTTGGCCCTGCGGCGCACCGTATTGCGGCTGCTGACCGTACTGGCCCGGCTGCTGACCGTACTGGCCCGGCTGCCCGTACTGACCTGGTTGACCGTACTGATCCGGCTGTCCCGGCTGGCCATACTGTCCCGGTTGGCCGTACTGCTCTGGCTGCCCGTACTGACCGGGCTGCTGCGGAGGCTGCTGGCCCCAACCCTGTTGTGGCGGTTGGCCCTGCGGCGGCTGTCCGCCGGTCGGGTGACCATAGGTCTGCTGGTTCCACGGGTCAGGATTCTGTCCCGGTTGCCCTTGTCCTGGTTGCCACTGCCCGGGTGCCGAACCGCCACCCTGGTTGTTCGGGTCGTTGGGCCCGCTCATGTATTTCCCCTCCGCATGTCCGCGTCGCGCGATCGCAAGTCCAGGACTTCCGAACCCCGAACATACCGCACAACCCATGGCCATTCAGGCAGGCGCTCGGCGAGAACTCGCGGGCGCTCAGCCGAGTTCGACAGCCACGACTCCGCGCCGGATCGCCGTGATCGCCGCTGCCGCCGAATGGGCCAGTTTCGATCGATCTGTTCCTCCGAGGCGTGCGGCAACCCGCATCTGTTCGAGGAGGTCGATGACCTGCCGGCTCCAGCGGACGAAGTCTCCGGCCGGCAGGGATGTGCCCTGCTCGCCTGCTGCAGCGAGTACCTCGGTCAGTCCGCGGCCCGTCGCCCACAGGTGAATGGCCGTGGCGAAACCGGCATCTGGTTCGCGTGTCGGTTCCACCATGTGGCTCATCTCGACACGTGCCAGGTCTTTCCATGCGGCGTGCGTGCGGCTCAATGCTTCCCGGACCGTCGAAACGCCAGTTACCAGATCCGCGCCGCCGTACGAATCGCGGCGCGACTGGTACACCACCGCCGAAGCAACAGCCGCGAGTTCGGCTGCACCCAGGTGGTCCCACAAACCGGTGCGGATGCACTCACAGATGAGCAGGTCGCTCTCGCTGTAAACCCGGCTCAAGATCTCACCGGCAGGTGTGACGGTCATGTCACCGTTCGACTTGTGCTCGACCTGCTCGAGGTAGCCGAGTTCGCTGAGCACCGCGACGATCCGATTGAAGTTGACGGCCAGCGTGGACGTGCGGGCCGATACCGATTCCTCGAGCGCCGCGATCTCCCGCGACACCCGGTTGCGACGTTCTGCGAGTCGGAACAACTCGTCGTGTGCGGGGATCTGATGCGCCGGGTGCTCGCGCAACTCGGTGCGCAGACGGTTGAGGTCCGGGTCGTCGGCGGCGCGGGTGCGTTTGCTCTGCTTGCCGCGGGGCATGTCGATGCCGGTGGAACGCAGAGCCGAGGCGAGGTCGCGACGACCGCGGCCGGTACGACGATCGACCTGTTTGGCCAGCCGCATATGGCCGAGCACCTGAGGCGGGTTGAGGAAATCACGGGGACCAACCCGGCCGGCCCAGGCATCCTCGCAGAGCACCAACGGTTTCGGGTCGCGCATGTCGGTTGCGGGCTCCAAAACCACAGCCAGACCGCGATGGCGACCACCGGAAAGACTGATGACCTGCCCGCGCTTGAGGGCTGCGAGATCTTCAACAGTGCTCTGCTGCACGGCCATTCGGTTTTCGAACTTCAGCGAACGTTCGCGAGCTCGGATCTCTTCACGGAGGCGGGTGTACCCGAGGAAGCCGTCGATCCCGGCGTCGAGACCGCGGCCCTCGGCCCGTGCCTCCAGTTCCACCTCGATCTTGCGGAGCTGGCGGCGTGCGGTGTCGATCTGCCTGGCCTGCCCGACGACCGACCGGTCGGCTTGGAACTGCGCAAACGAGCGGTCCAGCAGGTTGCGTGAACCGGCCAGTCCAAGACGGCCGATGAGATTGACGGCCATGTTGTATTCCGGCGCAAAGGAACTGCGCAGCGGGAACGTGCGGGCACCGGCGAGTCCGGCAACCCGGGTGGGGTCGAGATCTTCGGTCCAGACAACGACGGCATGGCCTTCGACGTCGATCCCGCGACGACCGGCCCGGCCGGTCAGCTGGGTGTACTCCCCGGGCGTCAGATCGTTGTGCGACTCACCGTTGTACTTGATCAACCGCTCCAGCACCACGGAACGGGCCGGCATGTTGATGCCCAAAGCCAGTGTCTCGGTGGCGAATACAACCTTGACCAGACCTTTGACGAACAGCTCTTCCACCGCGTGCCGGAAGGCAGGCAGCAGTCCGGCGTGGTGCGCCGCAAATCCCCGGGTCAAGCCCTCGCGCCAGCTGTGGACACCGAGCACGTCCTGGTCTGAAGCGGTCAACTCGGCGACGTACTTGTCGACGATCGAATTCACCTGCTCGACCTGATCCTGTTCGAGCAGCCGCAAGCCCGAGCGCAGACACTGGCTCAACGCGCCTTCACAGCCGGCCCGCGAGAAGATGAAGCTGATGGCGGGAAGCAGGCCATCGCGATCAAGACGTGCGATGAGTTCTGGTCGTGGCACCGGACGTACACCGCTACGACGGTGATCGCTGCGTTGGCCACGTCCCCGTGGACCGCGGGGCGGGAAGTCGTCATCGCGTCGCGCGGCGAGCTCACGTTGCCGGATATAGCGGGTCAGCTCCGGGTTGACCGCGGGCTTCTTGTTCGGCGTCTTGGGGTCACGATGGTCGAACAGATCGAACAACCGATTGCCGACGAGCATGTGCTGGTTGAGCGGGATCGGACGATGCTCGTCGACGATCACGGTGGTGTCGCCACGCACCGTCTGAATCCAGGATCCGAACTCCTCGGCGTTGCTGACCGTCGCCGACAGGCTCACCACCCGCACCGACGGTTCGAGATGCAGGATGACCTCTTCCCAGACGGCTCCGCGGAACCGGTCGGCAAGAAAGTGGACCTCGTCCATCACCACATGCGACAAGTTCTGCAGCGCCGGCGAATTCGCGTAGATCATGTTGCGCAGCACTTCGGTGGTCATGACCACGACCGGTGCGTGGGAGTTGATCGACGAATCGCCGGTCAGCAGACCGATGGCCTCGGCCCCGTGCGCGCGAACCAGATCGGCGAACTTCTGGTTGCTCAGCGCCTTGATGGGTGTGGTGTAGAAACACTTCGACCCACCGGCGAGCGCCAGATGTACGGCGAACTCACCGACGATGGTCTTGCCCGCGCCGGTCGGCGCGCAGACGAGAACACCGTGACCGCCTTCCAGGGCGACGCAAGCGTCACGTTGGAACGGATCGAGCGCAAATGCCTGTCGCCCGGCGAACTTCTCGAGTTCTGTCCGCGTATCAGAGAGTGTCATCGTAGAGATCGGCTCCACTGCCTCGGGACGTCGCCGACACCGGTTCTGGTGGTTGCACCGGATCAGGAACATGCCCGACCGGGCCTGCCGAACCGATCGGAGCGGCTTCGTCGTCGCTCACGTTGCCCCATTCCTGGGCGTCACGCTTCGCTTTGCGGTAATCGTGCAGATGAGCGACCTGGATGGCGATCTCGAGCAAGACCGTCAGCGCCCCGGCCAGTGCCAGCATGGTGAACGGATCCGAGCCAGGGGTGAATAGAGCAGCGAAGACGAACATGCCGAAGATCAGACCCCGGCGCCACGACTTCAACCGCGCGTAGGTCAACACACCGACCATGTTCAGCGCGACGATCAGCAGCGGAAGCTCGAAGCTCACACCGAAGATGATCAAGAGGTGGATGAGGAAGCTGAAGTACTGGTCACCGGCGAGTGCCGTGATCTGAACGTTGTCACCGATGGTCAACAAGACCTCGAACGCCTTGGCCATCACCAGGTAAGCGAGCACGGTCCCGGCCAGGAACAACCCGGCGGCGAAGCCGACGAAGGTGACCGCGTACTTGCGCTCCTTCTCGACCATGCCGGGCGTGATGAACTGCCACAGTTGGTAGAACCAGACAGGACAAGCCATGACGATGCCTGCGGTCAAACCCACTTTGAGGCGGAGCATGAACTGGTCGAACGGGCCCGTTGCAAGGAGACGACAGGTGTCGTCGCCGGTCAGATTGGCCCGTGACGATGCAGGCAGATCACAGTAGGGCTGGCGCAGCAGGTCGCCGAGTGAGGAGATGCCCAGGAAGCCATGCGAGTACCAGACAAATCCGAGGATCGTGGTGAAGGCGATAGCAAGAACGGAGATCAGCAGTCGGTTTCGCAGCTCACGGAGGTGGTCGACCAACGACATGGTGCCGTCGGGATTCACCTTGCGCTTACGGCGCCGAGGGTCTAAAGGTATGCGCACGTGGTCGACTACTCAGGGGTCAGTTGCAGGCGGGTCACCCAGAGAGAAGCGACCCACCCACCAGAACGGCGAGGACGAAGATCAGGCAGAACGACGTTCGGATTCGGATGAATTCGTCGGTGTTCCGTCAAGACCCGAAGTGATCTGCGGCCGCGACTCGGGAGTCTGCGCCGATGCGGGCTTGTCGGAGTTGTTCTCGTTCTGCATCTCCTTGACCTCACTCTTGAAGATGCGCATCGAACGACCCAGACCGCGCGCGGCGTCCGGCAGCTTCTTCGATCCGAAAAGGATCAAGAACACGACCACCACAAGAATGATGTGCCATGGCTGTAATGCATTCATTGTGCAGTTACCTCTCCCATTGAGTTCCTCCGCAATGCTACCGGACTTGGACCAACCCTAACGGGTCGAACAGCGGCCTCACAGCTACCTCCCAGCTCACCTGCAGTGAGGGTCAGCCGTACATGGCGAGCGTGGCGGCAGCCCTCGAGCGGACCTCGTTGGCCACCTCGGGGTTGCGGACCCTGATCTTGCCGCCGAAGCCGAGGACGAACCGGGTGAGCCAGTCGGCCGACCCGTACCTCATGGTGGCAACCACCGGCCCCTGCGAGCCGGTCAGACCTTCGGGATCGAGGGGCTCTATCAGGTAGTAGTCGAGAACCCAGACCACATCCTGATCGATCTCGATCACTGCTTCGGGCAGATCGGAGTCGCTGTCGAACAGGGCCAAAGCGCTGCCATCGAGCGATGGCGGCGGCGAACTCGGCTCATCGAGCACCGTTGCCGCTTCGATCCGGTCGAACCGGAACAAGCGAATGCCCTCGCTGCTGCGGCACCAGCCTTCGAGATACCCGCGGCCTTGGATCGCCTGGATGCGGATCGGGTCGACCACCCGATCCCCGACGACGTCCCGCGTCGCCGAGTAATACCGCAGCCGTACCGCGCGGTGGCCGCGGACAGCTTCACGCACCGCGGTTACTGCTTCGGAGTCACCTGGGCTGGACAGGTCCGTCGGGGTCTCGGTGACCGCTTCACCGAGACGCGATCCCATCGCGTTCTCGATCTTCGCGATGGCCCGTCGAGCTGCGGCGGGGTCGACGACCCCGGACGCATCGATCAACGAACGCAGCGCCACCAGCAGTGGTGCGGCTTCCGAGCCGGTCAGTTTCAATGGCCGGTCGATGCCGGCAGAGAACGTCACCGCAACACCGTCCTCGACGCTGCCGGGTGTGAACGACAAATCGATCAGGTCGCCCGGCGTGTATCCCGGAAGGCCACACATCCACAGCTGCTGGAGATCCTCGAGGACCTGCTTGGGGGTGGTTCCCAGGTCGACCGCGGCCTTTGCCGCATTGACGCCGGGATGGGCCAGGAAGTACGGGACCATGGCCAGCATGCGGTTCAGTCGATCGGTACCCGCACTCATTCGGCCACCTCGCTGAGGAACTTGAGTTCGTCGATCACGTTGTCACGCAATTCCGGCGGATCGAGCACAAACGCATCGGTACCGGCGCCGAGCACCTGGCGGGTGAGGCCATCGGTCGACCTCATCGCGATGCTCAGGATGCTGCCTGCGCGACCGTCGTGTTCCCCGGGTTGCGCCGACGTCGATATGCGACGCAGGCCGGCGGCCCGGTTCTCGGCGACCCACACCCGGGCGGTGACGGCAGGACCGGATCGATCGACGGCATCGGCGACGATCTGGCGAAGATCGATGTTGCTCGGTCGGGTCAGTTCACCGGCCTTGCCGAACGGGGTCACCGACAGGATGCGCGTGAGCCGGTAGGTACGGGTCTGCCCGCGGTCGCGATCATGTCCGACGAGATACCAGCGACCGAGATGGGTGACCACACCCCACGGTTCGACGGTCCGCGTCACGTGCGGCGACGTAGGGCCGGGCCGGTGCTCGAATCGGACCGGCCGGTTCTCGTCGAGCGCGGACAGCAACGCACCCAGGACCGCGGGCGATCCGATGCCCTGCGGGGCACTCGAGTGAAGTGCTGTGGCGTTCTCGTCGAACGCGGACCCCGGATCCATCTCGACACCCGCAGCGCGCAACTTCATCAGGGCGCTGTGACTCGAAGCCGCAAGCTCCGGCGATTCCCACAGCGCAGCGGCCAGGGCCACCGCGGCGGCCTCGTCGGGATCGAGCGAGATGTCGGGAAGTTCGTACTCGGACCGGTTGATCCGGTAGCCGTCGACGGACGAGAACCCCGAGGACCGACCCGTTTCCACCGGAATGCCGAGGTCGCGGAGCTCGTTCTTGTCGCGCTCGAACATCCGGTTGAAGGCCTCATCGGACTTCGAATCCTGATATCCGATCACACTGCTGCGGATTTGGTCGGCGGAAAGATACTGACTGGTGGACAGCAAGCAGATCACCAGGTTCATCAGCCGTTCAACCTTGTTGGTCGCCACCGGACCAGACTAGGACACTGGCTTTCACATGGACGCGATCAGGCGTTCGACGCGCTCATCGACGTTGCGGAACGGATCTTTGCAGAGCACCGTGCGTTGAGCCTGGTCGTTCAGCTTGAGGTGCACCCAGTCGACGGTGAAGTCGCGGCCTGCCTTCTGCGCAGCGGCGATGAAGTCTCCGCGCAGCTTGGCCCGAGTCGTCTGGGGCGGCGTGTCCACCGCTGCCTGGATTGCCTCGTCCGTGGTGACCCGGGCGGCCAGACCCTTGCGTTGCAGTAGATCGAACACACCACGACCCCGCTTGATGTCGTGGTAGGCGAGATCGAGCTGCGAGATCTTGGGATCGGACAGGTCCATCGAGTACCGGTCCTGGTAGCGCTGGAACAACTTGCGCTTGATCACCCAGTCGACTTCCGTGTCGACCTTCGCAAAATCCTGCTGTTCGACGGCGTCGAGCATCCGGCCCCAGAGATCGACCACCTGTGTCATCTGCTGATTCGGCTCACGGGTCTTGAGATGCTCGACCGCGCGTGAGTGGTACTCGCGCTGGATGTCGAGCGCGCTGGCCGTGCGTCCACCGGCAAGCCGGACCGGACGACTGCCGGTGAGATCGTGCGAGACCTCGCGGATGGCCCGGATCGGATTGTCGAGTGCCAGATCGCGGAAGGCGACTCCGGCCTCGATCATCTCCAGTACCAGGGCCGCCGATCCGACCTTGAGCATCGTGCTGGTCTCGGCCATGTTCGAATCGCCAACGATCACATGCAGGCGCCGGTACTTCTCGGCGTCGGCGTGGGGTTCGTCGCGGGTGTTGATGATCGGGCGGCTACGGGTGGTCGCCGACGACACACCTTCCCAGATGTGCTCGGCCCGCTGGGACAGACAGAACGTGGCGGCCTTCGGCGTCTGCAGCACCTTGCCGGCACCACAGATCAACTGCCGGGTGACGAGGAACGGGAGCAGGACGTCGGAGATGCGTGAGAACTCCCCCGCCCGGACCACCAGAAAGTTCTCGTGGCAGCCGTACGAATTGCCTGCCGAGTCGGTGTTGTTCTTGAACAGGTAGATGTCGCCGCCGATACCCTCATCGGCCAGACGCCGCTCGGCGTCGATCAACAGATCTTCCAAGACCAGCTCACCGGCCCGGTCGTGCTCGATCAGCTGTTGCAGGTTGTCACATTCGGCTGTGGCGTATTCGGGATGCGAACCCACGTCGAGGTACAGACGCGCCCCGTTCTGCAAGAACACATTGGACGACCTTCCCCACGACACCACCCGGCGGAACAAATACCGCGCGACCTCGTCGGGACTGAGCCGCCGATGTCCGTGAAAAGTACACGTGACACCGAACTCGGTTTCGATACCCATGATTCGTCGCTGCACGTTTACAACCCTACTGCCGTGGGACCAGAGGAGAACTGTTTCAGTTGTCGGTTTCGCGGGCCGGGAGGAGGTCGACCAGGGCCGACCCCGTCAGACGCCGGAACGCGCGGCGCGGGCGACTGTGGTCGAGGACGGCCACTTCGAGGTCGCTCGGCTGCAGTGTGCGGGGTTCGGGCGCCGGGGAACTGCTCGACGACGACCCATTGGTTGCCGGTGGTGTTTCCAGGGCCGTGATCGCCGACGCCAAGGCCGCCTTCAGATCTGCCTCGGGATCGTACGAATCCTTCATCGATGCCGTGATCGACTCCGTGGAACCGCCCATGACGAGAAACCGCGTCTCATCGACGATCGACCCGTCGTAGGTGATCCGGTACAGCTGCGACGGCCCGGGCTTGCCGGGACGACTGACCTCGGCCACACACAACTCGACCTCGTAGGGCTTCGGTTGTTCGGTGAACACCGCACCGAGCGTGCTGGCGTACGCGTTGGCCAGCGACAGTCCGCTGACGTCGGCGCGGTCGTAGTTGTACCCACGCATGTCGGCGTGCTGGATACCGGCCTTGCGCAGGCTCTCGAATTCGTTGTACTTGCCAACCGCGGCGAACCCGATGCGGTCATAGATCTCGCTGACCTTGCGCAACGTGTTCGACGGGTTCTCCGCCACGAACAGAACGCCGTCGGCGTAGGTCAATGTGACGACGCTGCGACCGCGGGCAATGCCCTTGCGGGCCAACTCCGAACGATCGCGCATGATCTGTTCGGCACTGGCGTAATACGGGAAGGTCATGCGTCACCGCCCTTCTTGATGTCGCGGTTGGTGGCGTCATCGTCGGTTCCGCGGTAATCCGCCGAACGCCGGCTGATCACGCCGCGGGCTGATTGCTCGATCGCGGGCGCGGAAACCTCTGCGGCACCGTCGGCTGTAACGGTCACGGCAGTGGGATAGAGACCACGCACCATGTCGGGGCCACCGGTGGCCGAGTCGTCGTCGGCTGCGTCGTACAGCGACTCGATGGCCACCGACAATGCCTCGTCGGCGGTCAGGTCGGTGCGATAGAGCTTCTTGATGGCCGACTTGGCGAATACCGAGCCCGATCCGATGGCCTGGTAGCCACCGTGCTCCTCGTGGCGATCGCCTGCGACGTCGAATGAGAAGATCCGGCCCGGACGCGCAGGATCGATGCCGTCGGGGTCGTAACCGACCAGCAGCGGGATCGCCGCCAGACCGGCCATTGCGGCCTGGAGGTTCGACCGGACCATCGACGCGAGCCGATTCACCTTGCCGTCGAGGGTGAGGGAAACGCCCTCGATCTTCTCGTAGTGCTCGAGTTCGACGGCGAACAGGCGGATCATCTCGATGGCAACGCCTGCGGTACCGGCGATACCGGCAGCAGAGTACTCATCGGTGATGAACACCTTGCGCATGTCACGGCTGGCGATCAGGTTGCCGGATGTGGCCCGCCGATCACCGGCCAGCACGACGCCGCCGGGGTAGGCCACAGCAACGATGGTGGTGCCGTGCGGAATGTTTGCAGCCATATCCGGCGAAACCCTGTTCCTGGGCAACAGATCTGGTGCGTTGTTACGCAGATAGTCGGAAAAGGATGAGATGTCCTGGCCGAGGGACCGGATCCGATCGGTCACTGGCCGCCCTTCTGTACATAGGCGCGGACGAAGTCCTCTGCGTTCTCTTCCAGCACGTCATCGATCTCGTCGAGCAGATCATCGGTGTCGTCGGCCAGCTTCTCGCGGCGTTCCTGACCTGCACCCGAATCTTCACCGGCGCCGTCGTCGTCATTACCGCCCGTGCGCTTGGTTTGTTCCTGCGCCATCGCTGCCTCCTTCAGACCACGGCCCCGCGGGGACCGTACGTTCTATCACCCTACCGGGCGAAAGTGATCTGGCCACGGATATGCACGTGTGGAGGCGGCGATTTCGCTACCGGCCGAGTCGGTTCTAGGTGGTGAGCTGGTTGACCAATTCGGCTGCGGAGTTGACCGAATCGAGCAGTTCACCAACGTGCGCGCGGCTGCCACGTAGTGGTTCGAGCGTCGGAATCCGCACCAGCGACTCCCCACCGAGATCAAAGATGACCGAATCCCAACTCGCGGCCGCGATGTCGGCACCGAACCGACGCAGGCACTCACCTCGGAAATACGCACGCGTGTTCTCGGGCGGACTACCGATCGCGTCCATCACCTGCTGCTCGGTGGTCAGGCGCTTCATCGACCCGCGGGCGACCAGTCGGTTGTAGAGCCCCTTGTCCAGGCGCACATCCGAATACTGGAGGTCGACGAGGTGCAGTCGCGGCGCGGACCAGGCCAGGTTCTCGCGCTGACGGAAGCCCTCGAGCAGTCGGAGTTTGGCGGGCCAATCGAGTATGTCTGCGCACTCCATCGGATCGCGTTCGAGTTTGTCCAGGACGTCGGCCCAGGTGTCGATGACGTCTTTGGCGCGTGCGTCATCGCTGTGGTGCGCGTCGTGGAATGCGCTGACGCGCTCGTGGTAAATCCGTTGGAGCGCAAGGGCGGTCATCTCGCGTCCGTCGGAAAGTGCAACCGTCGCCTGCAGGGTCGGGTCGTGGCTGATGACATGCACGGCATGAACGGGCCGAGCCAGTTCGAGATCGCGCAGTTCGATGCCGGCCTCGATGAGATCGAGCACGAGCGAGGTCGTACCGACCTTCAGGTAGGTCGCGGTCTCGGCAAGGTTGGCGTCACCGATGATCACGTGCAACCGGCGGTACCGCTCAGGGTCGGCATGCGGCTCGTCGCGGGTGTTGATGATGCCGCGCTTGAGGGTGGTCTCCAGGCCGACCTCGACCTCGATGTAGTCGGCGCGCTGGCTCAGCTGGAAGCCCGACTCGTCGCCGGACTGCCCGATGCCGACGCGCCCTGAGCCGGTGAAGACCTGGCGGGAGGCGAAAAATGGGGTGAGTCCGGTGATCACCGCGTTGAACGGTGTCGACCGGGCCATCAGGTAATTCTCATGCGTCCCGTACGACGCGCCCTTGCCGTCGATGTTGTTCTTGTACAACTGCAGCTTCGGGGCGCCGGGAACGCTGGCCACATGCCGGGCCGCGGCCTCCATGACCCGTTCGCCTGCCTTGTCCCAGATGACCGCGTCGAGCGGGTCGGTCACCTCGGGCGCCGAATACTCGGGATGGGCGTGATCAACGTAGAGCCGGGCGCCGTTGGTCAGGATCATGTTGGCGGCGCCGACCTCGTCGGCATCGATGATCGGGGCCGGTCCCGACCCACGTCCGAGGTCGAATCCGCGGGCGTCGCGCAGTGGCGATTCGGGCTCGTAATCCCATCGGGTGCGCTTGGCGCGTGGGACTCCGGCCGCGGCCGCGTACGCGAGCACGGCCTGCGTCGAGGTCATGATCGGGTTGGCACCTGGATCGTTCGGAGCCGAGATTCCATATTCGACTTCGGTTCCGATTATGCGCTGCATGGGGTTGAGCGTAGCGGTGCGTTATCTTCCGGTCGCGGACGAGCGTATGGATGGGTAGGGTTTGCGCAGTGAAAGCACTGCGCCGCTTCACCGTCCGCGCTCACCTGCCACCGTCCCTCCAGCCCCTGGCGAAACTGTCGACCAATCTCCGTTGGTCGTGGCATCCGGCCACCCAGGAACTCTTTTCGTCCATGGATCCGGCCCTGTGGTCCGCACTTCGAGATCCGCTGCGACTTCTCGGCGACATCGGGCCGGACCGGTTGGCCGAACTGGCCGACGACAGCGACTTCCTCACCCGACTCGGTGTGCTCTCGGCCGACCTCGACGAGTACCTCAGTGAGCCGCGATGGTTCCAGGAACAGGTCGCCTCGGGGAACCGTTTCCCGACCGGTATCGCCTACTTCTCGATGGAGTTCGGTGTTTCGGAGGTCCTGCCGATCTACTCCGGGGGGCTGGGGATCCTGGCCGGCGACCACCTCAAGTCGGCGTCGGATCTCGGGCTGCCGTTGATCGGTGTCGGGTTGCTCTATCGATCCGGCTATTTCCGGCAGTCGCTGACCGCCGACGGCTGGCAGACCGAGCGGTACCCGAACCTCGATCCACAGGGTTTGCCGGTCCGCACGGTCAATGATTCCGGCGGCAACCCGGTGACGATCCGTGTCCCGATGCCCGACAACCGTGTCTTGCGGGCCCGTCTGTGGATTGCCGACGTCGGCCGAATCCCGTTGCTGCTGCTCGACTCCGACATACCCGACAACGACACGGACCTGCGTGGTGTGACCGACCGACTCTATGGCGGTGACCAGGAACACCGGATCAAACAGGAGATCCTGGCCGGTGTCGGAGGCGTGCGCGCAGTGCGTGAGTACACACGGATCCAGGGACTGGCCGACCCCGACGTCTTCCACATGAACGAGGGTCACGCCGGATTCATGGGCGCTGAACGTATTCGGGAACTGGTGTCGCCCAGCGGAGCGGGCCTCGACTTCGATTCGGCGCTCTCCGCGGTGCGCGCATCGACCGTCTTCACCACCCACACCCCGGTGCCTGCCGGGATCGACCGTTTCCCCGTCGACATGATCCGCCGGTATTTCGGCGACGATCACGGGCAGTCCACTCTCCTACCCGGTCTGGAGCTGTCGCGGATCCTGGAACTGGGCAGTGAAAGCGACCCGGGTGTCTTCAACATGGCCCACATGGGACTGCGCCTGGGGCAGCGAACCAACGGCGTCTCGAAACTCCATGGTGCGGTCAGCCGGGAGATGTTCGGGGCCTTGTGGCCGGGCTTCGATGCCTCGCAGGTGCCGATCGGTTCGGTCACCAACGGTGTGCACGCCCCGACCTGGTGCTCACCGCGGTGGACCGAACTCGCCTCCGATGGTGGCGAAGGTGTGCCCGACGAGTCCGCAACGCTCGCCGCGATGAAGAACGTGCCGTCGACCGAACTCTGGGCGACGCGCAACACCCTGCGCACGGAACTGGTCGTCGAGGTGAGACGTCGTCTGCGTCGCTCCGGACTCGAACGGGGCTATTCTGCCGCCGAATTGGGCTGGACCGCAGGTGTTTTCTCGTCGCGGGTGTTGACCATCGGGTTCGCCCGGCGGGCCGCGACCTACAAGCGACTGACCCTGATGCTGCGCGACACCGACCGGCTCAAGGCACTCCTGCTCGACAAGGATCGTCCGGTGCAGCTGGTCGTGGCAGGCAAGGCTCACCCCGCCGACGATGGCGGCAAGGCGCTGATCCAGCAGATCGTGCGCTTCGCCGACGCCAACGACGTCCGGCACCGGATCGTGTTCCTGCCCGACTACGACATGGCGATGGCGCGGTACCTGTACGGCGGATGCGATGTGTGGCTGAACAATCCGCTGCGCCCGATGGAAGCATGCGGGACCTCAGGCATGAAATCCGCACTCAACGGTGGCCTCAACCTGTCGATCATGGACGGCTGGTGGGACGAGATGTCCGACCACGCCAACGGCTGGGCGATCCCCACTGCGGACGGCGTGACCGACGACGAGCGCCGGGACGACCTCGAAGCCGCAGCACTGTACGAGCTGCTGGAGAACGTGGTGGTCCCGAAGTTCTACGACACCGGCTCCGACGGTGTTCCGGCTCGCTGGGTCGAGATGGTGCGTCACACGCTGCACACACTCGGGCCGCAGGTGCTGGCGTCGCGCATGGTCCGTGACTACACCGAGGAGTTGTACGCGCCTGCTGCCCTCTCGGGACACGCCACCACGGCGAACAGTTTCGAGGGCGCCAAGGATCTGGCCGCGTTCCGGGCTCAGGTCGATCGGTCATGGCCGTCGGTGAAGATCCTCGACGTGGACAGCGCAGGTCTTGACGACACACCTCTGCTCGGTTCGACGATGACGTTGACCGCCCACGTGGACCTGGCAGGCTTGCGCGCCGATCAGGTGGTGGTTCAGGCCGTCATCGGGCGCGTCGACGAGGCAGAGAACTTGACACAGGTGGCCACGCCCACGATGTCCCTCGTCACCGAGCATGCCGAACCCGGTGGCGAAGCGATCTTCGAGGTGTCGGTTCCGCTACCGATGACCGGTCCCGTCGGCTATACGGTTCGGGTGATGCCCTATCACCGATTGCTCACCGGCACCAATGAACTCGGGGTCGTCAAGGTCGCCTGACATACAGCAGCCGAACAAAGAAACGCTCCGCGTCACCAGACGCGGAGCGTTTCCTTTGTTCGAACTTCAGGTGCCGATTTACAGGTACTGGCCGGTGTTGGTCTCGGTGTCGATGGCCCGGCTGGCGCCGGAGCTCTTCCCGGTGACCAACGTGCGGATGTAGACGATCCGCTCACCCTTCTTGCCGGAGATACGAGCCCAGTCGTCCGGGTTCGTGGTGTTCGGCAGATCTTCGTTCTCGGCGAACTCGTCGAGGATCGAATCGAAGAGATGCTGGATCCGCAGACCCGACTGACCGGTCTCCAACTGTGACTTGATCGCGTACTTCTTGGAGCGGTCCACCACGTTCTGGATCATCGCGCCGGAGTTGAAGTCCTTGAAGTACATGATCTCTTTGTCGCCATTGGCGTAGGTGACCTCGAGGAAACGGTTGTCGTCGCTCTCGTCGTACATCCGCTCGACCACCCGCTCGATCATCGCCTTGACGCAGGCATTGCGATCGCCGCCGAACTCGTTGATGTCGTCCGGGTGCACCGGCAGCGTCGGAACGAGGTACTTGGAGAAGATGTCCATCGCAGACTCGGCGTCGGGACGCTCGATCTTGATCTTCACGTCGAGACGGCCCGGTCGCAGGATCGCCGGATCGATCATGTCCTCGCGGTTGGAGGCACCGATCACGATCACGTTCTCGAGGCCCTCGACGCCGTCGATCTCACTGAGCAGCTGGGGCACGACGGTGGTCTCCACATCCGAGGACACACCTGAACCACGGGTCCGGAAGATCGAGTCCATCTCGTCGAAGAACACGATCACGGGGGTGCCTTCCGACGCCTTCTCACGGGCGCGTTGGAAGATCAGCCGGATATGACGTTCGGTCTCGCCGACGAACTTGTTGAGCAGCTCGGGACCCTTGATGTTGAGGAAGTACGACTTCGCCTCGCGGGAATCCTCGCCGCGGACCTCCGCGATCTTCTTGGCCAGCGAGTTGGCGACCGCCTTCGCGATCAGCGTCTTACCGCAACCGGGAGGGCCGTACAGCAGTACACCCTTCGGCGGCCGCAGGTCGTACTCACGGAACAGATCTTTGTGCAGGAACGGCAACTCGACGGCGTCGCGGATCTGTTCGATCTGCCTGCCGAGTCCACCGATGTCCTCGTAACCGACGTCGGGTACTTCCTCGAGGACCAAATCCTCGACCTCGGCTTTGGGAACCCGCTCGAAGGCGAAACCGGCCTTCGCGTCGATCAGGAGCGAATCACCGGGACGCAGTTTGCGGTTGCCCTCTTCTTCGGCCAGCACACTCGCGCTGAGCGGATCGGCCAGCCACACGACCCGTTCTTCGTCCGCATGACCGACAACCAGCGCGCGATGACCGTCGTCGAGAACCTCACGCAGGGTGCTGATCTCGCCGATGGAATCGAATGCACCTGCTTCGACGATGGTCAGTGCCTCGTTGAGGCGTACCGACTGGCCGCGTTTGAGTGTTTCCACATCGATGTTCGGCGAGCAGGTGAGGCGCATCTTGCGTCCGGAGGTGAAAACGTCGACCGTCGAGTCCTCGAAAACACCCAGCAAAACCCCATAACCGCTCGGTGGCTGACCGAGACGGTCGACCTCTTCACGCAGCGCGATCAGCTGTTGACGCGCTTCTTTGAGGGTGTCGAGCAGCTTGGCGTTGCGGGTGGTCAGCGTTTCGAGACGGGCTTGCATGTCGCTGTCGCTCGCTGCTCGCCCGAAGGGGCTGGGATCCGAACGCGGCGCGCTCGGTGGCCGGGGTGAGGCCGAACCCCACTCTCCTTCGGGCGTGACGTCCGCGTTCAGACCGCCGCCCCCCAGGGGCTCGTTGCTGCCTGATTCCGTCATTTCTGACTCCTCTCCGGCGAGTCGACTCGGCGTCACCATCACTCGGCGAACGTACGGTCGATCCTGTTACCCGAGGTTACCGGCGAAACGTCCGGCGTGCCCCATCCCTCGCGGACCGTGATGTTGTCGATGTGTTAATTGTGTGTCGCCGCAAGGTTTTCCGAGTTTACTCGGATTGCTCCGGGATCGGTTGGTTCTTACTCGGACGCCGATGCGGGCGGGGCGCGACAGTCCCTTCGGCAAGGCGGCGGGCAGTCACCAGAAACGCAGTGTGACCTTGCATTTTGTGACTCGGCCGAACGGCAAGTCCGACGACGTGCCAGTCGCGGACCAGCGACTCCCAGGCCCGGGGTTCGGTCCAGCAGGTCTGCGCACGGAGGGCTTCGACAACACGCGAGAGCTGGGTGGTGGTTGCGACATAAACAGCCAAGACCCCGCCTGGTTTCAATGCCCGTTTGACGGTGTCGAGCGTTTCCCACGGCGCGAGCATGTCCAGGACCACCCGGTCGACGTCCGCGGTGCCCGGGTAATCCGAGAGGTCGGCGATGGTCAGATCCCAGTTGGGTGGCGGTCCGCCGAAGAACTCTTCGACGTTGCGCACCGCGTGCTCGGCATGGTCGTCGCGGACCTCATAGGAGCGCACGGTGCCGTGTTCGCCGACCGCGCGCAGCAGCGAGCAGGTCAGGGCGCCGGATCCGGCACCTGCCTCGAGCACGGTGCACCCGGGATGGATATCTGCCTCCATGACGATCTGGGCGGCGTCCTTCGGGTAGATGACCTGAGCCCCGCGCGGCATCGACAGGACGTAGTCGACGAGCAGCGGACGCAAGGCCAGGTAAGGGGTATTGGAGATCGAGGTGACCACGATGCCCTCGTCGGCGCCGATGAGGTCGTCGTGGGCGATGCCGCCCTTGTGTGTGTGGAAACTCTTGCCGGCCTCGAGGCGCACGGTGAACTTGCGGCCTTTGGCATCGGTCAACTGAACACGATCCCCGATGGCAAACGGACCTGTGGTGGACATTGCGGGAGCGTGCCTTCCTGGCGAACAGCGGAAACATCCCTCACACGCAGCGCCGAACAGCGGTGATGTCGAAGCGCGATGACATCGCCTGCGGCAGGCTCGGCGCAAATGATGAGGGTTGTCGTTGGTCAGGCATACCCTGCCAGGTGTGAGCGTGAGTACCGAATCCCACCCCGAGAGTCAGTCAGAGTCCGGCCCGGGCGGACACCCGATCCGGGTCCCGGCGTTGTCTCCCAGCCGGGCCGGAGACTTCAAACAGTGCCCGCTCCTCTACCGATATCGCGCCATCGACAGGCTTCCCGAAATCCCGACTAAGGCCCAGGTGCGCGGCACGGTCGTACATGCGGCGCTGGAGAACCTGTTCGACATGCCCGCCGGACTGCGGGTTCCGGAGTCTGCCGAACTGCTCGTCGACGGTGCGTGGGGTGCTCTCTGTGAGCAGACACCCGAATTGCGTGAACTGGTCCCCGACGATCAGGTCGACAAGTTCCTGTCCGATGCACACAAGCTCATCACCACCTACTACACGCTCGAGAACCCCACGGCGTTCACGCCCGAGTCCTGCGAATTGCGGGTCGAAGTCGATCTGGCCGGTGACGGCGACGACGACGGTGTCCTCCTGCGCGGTTTCGTCGACCGGATCGACGTGGCGCCGGACGGTCGGGTCCGGGTGGTCGACTACAAGACGGGCCGCTCGCCGGGTGAGAGCTTCGAATCACGTGCGTTGTTCCAGATGAAGTTCTATGCCCTGGCGATCTTCCGGCTTCGCGGCATCGTGCCTGCCCGGCTCCAGTTGCTCTATCTGGCCGACGGACAGTCGCTGGTCTACACCCCCGACGAAGCCGAACTAGAACGCTTCGCCAAGACCTTGAAGGCGATCTGGAAAGCGATTCTGACAGCCGGCGAGACCGGGGATTTCCAGCCGAAGAAAAGCCGGATGTGCCAGTGGTGCGATCACAAGGCGCATTGCCCCGAGTTCGGTGGCACCGTACTCCCCTATCCCGGATGGCCCACGGTTCCGGTCGCGACGAATACCACCGACACCTTTGGCGCATAGCCGCCAAGGCCCGGCGATCCAGCCGGATGGCAAGATCGACGATTGTGTCTGAACAAGCTGCTTACTATCTACCACTGGGTCGCAACGACGATCACGAACACTTCATGCCCACCGAACACACGGTCAGTGTGTGGGGCGATAAGTTGCAGCATGGTGGTCCCCCCATCGGACTGCTCGCCCGATCACTGTTGCGACACCAGCCCGATCCCGCGCAGGAATTCACCCGCATCACGGTCGACATCCTCGGCGCGATCGGCATGGCGGAGAACCGAATTCACACGACGGTGCTGCGGCCCGGCAAGCAGATCAGCCTGCTGCAGGCCGAACTGTCGGTTCTCCAGGCAGACGGCACGTACCGGACCGCCGCCCGGGCTCAGGGCTGGCGGATGGCAACTGCCGAGACCTCGGAAGTCGCACGCATTCCGGAGCCACCGATGACTCCCGCGCCCGAGGCGATCGAAGCTGCTCCCGGGATGACCGGTATCGGTCCCTTGATCGGCGAATGGGCGACACGAGGGTTTGTCGGAACGCTCGATTGCCGCATCGCCTCCTCCGATCCGGAGGTCGGACGCGAGGTGTGGGTGCGACCGAAGTTCCCGCTGGTGGCCGGCGAACAGACCACGAACATCGAGAAGTTCTTCACCGTCCTCGACATCGCCAACGGCGTCGGCTCGCGGCTCGCGTTCGGCGAGTGGACGTTCATGAACACCGACACCACCGTGCACCTCTACCGCCAACCGGTCGGCGAATGGACCGGAATCAAAGCCCGGATGACCGTAGGGCCGCAGGGTTACGGACTGACCGGTGCGGAGTTGTACGACACCACGGGTGCGGTCGGGCGCTCAGCCCAGACCCTGCTCATCCGACCGGCTGGATGAGCAGGACCGGCTGACCAACGCTCAGAAGCGGCAGGACCGGATGTCGGAGGCCAGAATGGCCTTCGCACCGAGGTCGGACAGATCGTCCATCAGGTTCTGGTGCTGCTTGCGCGGAACCAACGAACGCACAGCCACCCAGTTCTCGTCGGCCATCGGCGCGATGGTCGGCGACTCGAGGCCGGGCGTGATCTTCATGGCCTGATCGAGCAGGTTCTTGGGGCAGTCGTAGTCGAGCATCACGTATCGCTGCCCGAACACCACGCCCTGGACACGGGCGATGAATCGTTCGGCCGCCCTGCTGCGTTCGACGCCCTTGCGCTGCAACAGGACACCTTCGGAATCACACAGTGACTCACCGAACGCGGTCAACTGGTGTTGGCGCAGGGTCCGACCGGAACCGACCACGTCCGCGATCGCGTCGGCCACACCGAGCTGGATCGAGATCTCGACGGCACCATCGAGACGGATGATCGTCGCCTCGATGCCGCGGGCAGCCAGATCGGAACGCACCAGATTCGGGTACGACGTGGCGATCCGCTTGCCCGCCAGATCGGCAACCGTCCAGTTCGAGTCGCTCGGTGCGGCGTAACGGAAGGTGGAAGCGCCGAAACCGAGTCCAAGGCACTCTTCGACGTCGGCGCCTGAGTCGACCGCGAGGTCGCGGCCGGTCAGTCCGAGGTCGAGTTCACCCGAACCCACATAGATCGCGATGTCCGTCGGGCGAAGGAAGTAGAACTCCACCTCGTTCGCCGGGTCGAGGACCGTGAGGTCTTTGGAGTCGGAGCGACGACGGTAGCCCGCCTCGCTGAGGATTTCGGCGGCGGACTCTGACAGCGCCCCCTTGTTGGGAACGGCAACGCGCAGCATGTGAGTGGGGTCCTATCGGAAATGTGGTCGGGCAGGAGTTCGGCTGGTGTTCACGGGATGGATCGAGTTCACAGATGCTTGTAGACGTCGTCGAGAGTCAGTCCACGGTTGATCATCATCACCTGCAGCCAGTAGAGCAACTGAGATATTTCCTCGGACAGCGCCTCAGGAGACTCGTGCTCGGCCGCCAGCCACACTTCGCCGGCTTCTTCGATGATCTTTTTCCCGAGGGTATGGACACCCTTGTCGAGCGCTGCGACGGTGCCGCTGCCCTCCGGCCGGGTGGTGGCCTTGTCGGTCAGTTCGGCAAACAGCTCATCGAAGGTCTTCACGGTGCTTGATTGTCCCATTGAATGCCTCAGCCAGATCGTCGAGGGTCAGTCCGACCAGGTTCTGCCGCTGCGTCCGCCCCTCGCCGGCGGGGACAGGAGCGGTCGAGGGCACCACGAGTACCGGGCAACCGGCAGCACGCGCCGCTTGTGTTCCGGTGGGCGAATCCTCGACGGCCAGGCAATCGGCGGGGTCGATTCCGAGCAGCTGAGCTGCCCGCAGATAGGGGTCGGGCGCGGGCTTGCCGAGCTCCACCTCATCACCGCAGACGGTGACGGTGAACCGGTCCCGGCCAAGGGTGCCGAGGGCTTCATCGGCCAGTTCACGTTCGGTGTTGGTCACCAAGGCGATCGCAATACCTTGCGCCGCAACCAGATCCAGGGTCTCCCGAGCGCCAGGCATCCACGGGATACCGTCCTTGAAAAGCGTGCTGACGCGGGCTCGCAGCCAGGCGGAGCGGCCGGGATAGTCGCGATCAGCCTCCGGGAGTCCGGCGGCATCGAACACCTTGGTCAGTGCGTCGGTCATCGAGTTGCCCAGAGTCGACACGCGAACCTCGTGGGTCAACTCGAATCCCAGGTCGGTGGCCAGATCGGCGATGGCGATATCCCACAACTTTTCCGAGTCGAGAAGGGTGCCGTCCATGTCCCACAGAATTGCTTTCGGAAGATCACTCACCGCCCCATCATGGCCGACCGCAACAGATGAATCGAAATCGCCAGACGCCCTCATGACGCGCATCACTCCTCGCCCTCTCCGAGAAACAACGCACCCCGGGGCTCGCCGAAAGGCCCCCGGTGATGCCCTCTCTAGTAACGGCAAGAGGAGCCATCACTATTTCCGCGGGAGCAGGTCGATGATCTGGATTGCGGCCATCCCCTACCGCAGCCGTTCGTCCGCGCCTACATCGTGCCGAACGGTTGTGGTGGCGACGATGGGCGCGGTGATGACGGATCAGAATCAGGTGAATCGAGATCGCCAGAGGTATACATGGCGCGAATCACTCCTTGCCCTCTTCAAGATATAGCGCACCGGGGGGCTTGCGGCAAGGCCCGGGTGATGCCGCAAACTCGCTGGATCCACTGCCACATCTGCGAAGGGAGCCGACACGTATACCGCGGCCAACAGTGTGTTCAACCTTCCCGAACACCTCTCCCACAAAGCCGATCCGGTGCTGACCGCACGCGACGAGCAGCACTTCGCCGCCATCGCCGACAACCTCTCTCAGACGATCGCCGACCTGTCTGCGCGCCGCGACGCGGAACAACTGGCCTACAGCAGCACCGGCCGGGATGCGATGGACCGGGACATGGAGATTCACCGCCTCGGTGCGCGTCTGCGGGCGCTGCGCAGGTTCGGGTTGGACCTGTGCCTGGGATACATGGTTCCCGCCGCCAGTGCCGAACCGGTCTACATCGGCCGGCTCGGTCTCACCGACAGCTCCGGTCAGACGCTGCTCATCGACTGGCGCTCCCCCGCTGCCGAACCGTTTTTCGGTGCCACGCATGCCAATCCGATGGGTCTGGTGAGCCGACGCAGATACCGTTGGTCCCGCGGGAGGATCACCGACTACTGGGATGAGGTGTTCGACCCAGATGAAGTGTTCGGTCCGCAGGGACTGGCATCAGCGGCCGCGCTTGACGATCAGTCGGCGTTCATCGCGAGCCTGGGAAGCAACCGATCAGCGAAGATGCGAGATGTGCTCGGCACCATCGCATCCGACCAGGACGCGATCATCCGCGCCGGATCGCGCGGCGCATTGGTTGTCGATGGCGGTCCCGGTACCGGGAAAACTGTTGTGGCGCTGCACCGAGCGGCATACCTCCTCTATTCCGATCCGCGGCTCGGTCATCATCGCGGCGGGGTGTTGTTCGTCGGTCCGCATGAGCCCTATCTGGCGTATGTCGCCGACGTCCTCCCCAGCCTGGGCGAAGAAGGGGTCGCGACGTGCACCCTGCGTGACCTGGTCACCGAAGGTGCCTTCGCGGTTATCGAGTCGGATCCGGAAGTGGCCCAACTGAAATCGTCGGCCGACCTGGTGAAGGCGATCGAGGCAGCTGTGAAGTTCTACGAAATGCCGCCGACGAAGGGTATGACTGTCGAGACACCGTGGTCCGATCTGTGGTTGAGTGCGAGCGATTGGGCGGCCGCCTTCGACGCACCCGAGGCCGGAACGCCCCACAATGAGGCACGTGAGGCGATCTGGGAGGAGTTGCTCGCCATCCTGACCGATGGTCACAACGGCGACATCTCGCCAGCCCAGCTCCGGATGGCGTTGTCGGACAACGATCAGCTGCGCACAACCCTGAACAGGGAATGGCCGATGATCACCGCCACCGATCTGGTGGCCGACCTGTGGTCGGTACCCGCGTACCTCCGCAAGTGCGCGCCCTGGCTCAGCGCCGACGAGGTCGTTGCGCTGCAGCGCGAGGACGCGCAGGCCTGGACCGTGGCTGATCTCCCCCTACTGGACGCCGCCCGGGCGCGCCTCGGCGATCCGGGTTCGTCGCAGCGCCGGCGCCGCCATGTGGCCGCAGTGGCCGCCGAGCAGGAACAGCGATCTGCGGTGGTCGACCATCTCATCGCCGCCGACGACTCCGACTTGATGGTGATGTCGATGCTGCGGGGCCAGGATCTGAGCAACGCGCTGATCGGTGACGAACCACGGGACGAGCGGGAGCAACGCGCCCCCGATCTGCTGGCCGGCCCGTTTGCGCACATCGTCGTCGATGAAGCCCAGGAACTCACTGATGCGCAATGGCAGATGATGCTCTCCCGTTGTCCCTCCCGCAGTTTCACCATCGTGGGTGACCGCGCCCAGGCCAGAGCTGGATTCGCCGACACATGGGAGCAGCGTCTGAGGCGGGTCGGGATGGGCCGGGTCACGATGGCGTCGTTGAGCATCAATTACCGGACCCCCGAGGAAGTCATGACCGAAGCCGAGCCGGTGATCCGCGCGGTGCTGCCGGACGCGAACGTGCCGACGTCAGTGCGCAGAAACAACATTCCCGTCGAGTATCGCTCGACGTCTGAGTTGGATTCGATCCTCGATGACTGGCTCGCCGACAACCACGACGGAATCGCCTGTGTGATCGGAGATCCCACCTATATCGCAACGCCACGTGTTCGCTCACTTACCCCGGAGTTGTCCAAAGGACTCGAGTTCGACCTGGTGGTACTGGTCGATCCCGAAACCTTTGGTGATGGTGACCCCATCAGCGGAGCCGTTGACCGCTACGTCGCGATGACACGAGCAACTCAGCGGCTGGTGATCCTCACGAATCCAGGCGACTAGCTGTCAGTAGGTCGGTGGTGGGCTGTTTCGTCCGTGTTCTTCGCGGATCTTCCGGGTGAGTTGCTCCTGTAGTTCGCGTTGGCGGCGGTTGGCCAGTCGTTCTTGTTGGCGGCGTGCATGTTTGGCAGCGGTGCGTGGTTGTGTTCTCGGCGGTGCTGCCGATTGTGGTCGGCTGGGTGAGCCGCGTTGGTTGTCGAAGACGATCAGCCTCAGCGTCGGGAACAAGTCGTCGCCGGTCCAGGCCGGTCCGTGGTAGTGACGCCCTTCCGGTGTGGTGAAGATCAGCCGCGACCGACCGGTCTTCGGATCCGGGTACTGGTCGTCGAGCCAGTCAGAGTAGGTCTTCATCAGGTGATGAAAACGGCACAGCGTCTTCATCTCTGAAGGATGAGTGCAGCCACCAGCCTCGGGATGGTCGTGGTTGTATTCGTGGGTGTGGTCGAGGTCGGCGCCCCAGGCTTTGTGATTGCAGCCCGGCCACATGCAGTAGACGTCGCGGATGCGGATGTAACTGTCGAGGACCACCGACGGCCGATACTTGTCACCGGGTTGGGTCGCCGGCAGTGGAACCACTTGTGCGAACGGTGCTTCGGTCGCGTCTGCAGCGTCGGGGAACTCACCCAGCGACGGGTTTTCGGGTGCCCGCATGTAGACAGTGCCCCGTTCGGGCTTGGGTTCCGGCGGCGGCTCTGATTGCGGCTCTGGTCCTGATTGTTCCGGTTCAGGTGTGGAAGGTTTCTGTCCTGGTGCGGTTTTGTTGCCCAAAGGGCGCCTGATGGCTCTCGGGCGGCCGGCGAGCTCACGGACGTGATCGCCGGAGATCACCCCATGTCCGTCAAGGAACCCGGGGTTGGTGGCGGTGCCGTCGACGGTGGCCTGATCGGTGATCACATGCAGCACGATTTTCACGTCGATCCCGGAGATCACCTGATCAGCTGGGACCGTGACGATCTCAGCCGTGCAGGGATGTTTCGGATCATCAGGGCACTGGCAGTAGAACTCTTTTCCCATCACCGTTGCGAACAAGGCATCGGCCATCCGGTCAGATTTGCGGCGGGGATCGGCTTTACACGTGGACATGGCCAGCTTCTCCAGCCGTGCCATGATCATCGTCATCTCTTCAGCGGTGCCGTGCGCATCGAGGGTCGCCATCCCGTGCTCGGCGGGTGTACCCCACACACCACGGTTCTTCTTCGCATCTTCACGGTTGTTACGGACCAGATCCGGATCGCGGCGGAAGATGGTGGCATCGACCATGTCCCGGATCCGGCTTCTCGACCAGGAACCACGCCTACCCAGATGTTCGGCGATCTCCTTGTCGATCTCGGCCATGTACTCCGAGCCCTCGATCAGATCGGTCCGGGAGATGATATCCGGGATGTACTGGGCGTGAACGTCTCCGACTTTGAGCAACGCGTTGACTTCGGGTAGTCGGTCGCGCAGCGCCAGTCCGCGGTTGATCTGCAGTTCGGCGGCTTGTTGGGTGATGCCCTGTGCCGCAGAAAACCTCGCTGCACATTGCGCAAAGGGATCCACCGCACACAACTCGGCGTCGGTGCCAGCCGACGGCTGCACCGTCAGTTTGTGCAGCGCTGCCGCGGCCGCGTATTTGTGCCACGCCGTCCGACTTTCCTGCGCCGCTACGAGTTCGGCGTTGCGCACCAACTCGTTCTCGCGCAGCAGCATGGGAGGACCGATTTGCAGTGTCCCATCAGCGGATTCATCACCTTCGAACATGCATTTGAGTCTAAAGGAGAGGTGTGACACAAAAGTTTCGCTGCAACGACCGGCGCTATCAATAGAAACATCACGCGATTTTGGAGACAACTAGCGGTTGCCTGCACTCCAGGCATAGGGCAGTTCGGTGCCGTTGAGGACGTGGTCACCGATGGCGCGGGTCTTGAAGATGGTCGGATTGTGGACCGCGATGGTGCGGGCGTTTCGCCAATGTCGGTCTAGGCGTAGCTGTTCCGAGGTGATCGACGCGCCGCCGACCTCGAAGAGTTCGTTGGTCGCCCGGAGCACGATGTCGACCGAAGTGACCTGCGCCTGCGACGCGGCGAGTTCGGCGCGATCGAGTTGCTCCGGGGTGACACCGCTACCGGCGGCCAGGACCTCGTCGAGGATGTCCGCGACAGCCAGAGCAGAGGTGCGTGCGGTGAACGCAGCGGCGGACAACTTGCCGATCACCTGCTGAACCAGTGGATCCTCGCGGGGAAGATCCGCTGCCGCATGGGTATACGAGCGGGTGCGGTTGCGAACCCACTCGGCAGTGTCCGAGGTGGCACGCTGCGCGATGCCGGCAAGTCCGGCCAGATGCACCAACTGCAAGTAGGAGGTTCCGTAGGTCTTGCCGGCGCCACCGTAGCCCGGACCCAGGATTCGTTGCGGGGCGACAACGACGTTGTTGAATTCAGTGGTGCCGCTGGCGGTCAGGCGTTGTCCGAAACCGTCCCAGTCGTCGTGCTGGGTTACGCCCTCGGCGTCGGCGTCCACCAGGACCGATACCCGCTCGCCGTCGTCGTCGGCCGCCACCAGGATGTAGTTCGAGTAGAGCGAGCCGGTGCTGTAGTACTTGGTGCCGTTCAGAATCCACTTGCCGTCCCGCTGGGTCAATCGGGTCTGATACCGGTCCACCGCGCCGACACCGGGTTCGGTGATGGCGTTGCCGACCAGGATGCCACCGGCCACCGCACGCAGCCAGGTATCGCGCTCGACGCTGGGCGGGGCCAGCAGCTGATCCTCGACAAAACTGAAGTGCACCCGAAGTGCCTGCGGCAGATTCGATTCGGCGGCAGCCAGATCGATCAGCAGCCGGAACTGCTGGCGCACAGTGGCTCCGAGGCCACCGAATTGGACCGGTACGCGCAGCGCACCGAGTCCGGCCTCACGCAGCAGATGTACTTCTTCGTGCGCGAGGCGCCGATCGACCTCACGTGCCGTGGCCCCCGCGGCGATCGTCTCGAAGACCGGCCCGAAGCGCTCGTCGAGTTCGGCATCGGTGATGGCACTGGCGGCGGAAACTGTTGAAGTCATGCCACCGAGTGTTGAACACTTCGGACCCGAAAACACCGGTTGCACTCAGCCTGAGTGCAACCGGTACTCAGGTGTTGAAGTACTTCGCTTCCGGGTGATGCAGGACGAACGCGTCGGTTGACTGTTCCGGATGCAGCTGCAGCTCCTCGGAGAGCACCACGCCGATGCGCTCGGGTTCGAGCAGATCCATCATCTTGGCGCGATCTTCCAAGGACGGGCAGGCCCCGTACCCGAACGAGAACCGGGCACCCCGGTATTTGAGGTCGAAGAAGTCCAGGGTGTCTTCCGGATCCTCCGACGCCACACTGGTGTCACCGAAGCGCAGTTCCTCGCGGATCCGCCGGTGCCAGAACTCGGCCAATGCCTCGGTGAGCTGGACACCGATGCCGTGGACTTCGAGGTAATCGCGATAAGCGTCCGCCGCGAACAGTTTGTTCGCGAAATCGGCGATCGGCTGACCCATCGTCACCAACTGGAACGGCAACACATCGACCTGGCCGGTTTCGATGGCCTCTTCACGCGAACGAATGAAGTCGGCGATGCACAGGAACCGGCTGCGTTGCTGACGCGGGAACTCGAAACTGTGCCGGATGGGCGCATCGGGACGCGGCTCGGTGAGCACGTGCACCACGTCGCCCTCGCTGACCGCCGGGAAGTACCCGTAGACCACCGCGGCATGTTGCAGGATGTTCTCCGTCGCCAGCCGATCGATCCAGTAACGCAGGCGCGGTTTGCCATCGGATTCGACAAGGTCCTCGTAGCTCGGTCCTTCGCCTGCGCGGGCTCCGCGAAGACCCCACTGCCCCAAGAACAATGCGCGTTCGTCGAGCAATGAGAGGTACTCGGCGACCGGAATGCCCTTGACGATGCGAGAACCCCAGAACGGCGGTGTCGGGACCGGTAGACCGGCCGCAACATCGGATCGTTCCGGGACCACCACCGGTTCGGCTTCGGCCTTGCGCTTTTCGGCGATGCGCTTCGAACGTGCGTGACGTTCCTTGCGCTCGGCCGTCTTCTCCGCCGCCGCGATGGCCTCGGGACTGTTCGGATCGAGACCGCCACCACGCTTGACCAGCATGATGTCGTCCATCAACCGCAGGCCCTCGAAAGCGTCGCGCGCATAGTGCACGTCGCCCTCGTAGGTCTCGCTCAGGTCGTTCTCGACGTAGGAACGGGTCAACGCGGCACCACCGAGGAGCACCGGATACTTCTCCGCGAGACCGCGGCTGTTGAGTTCCTTGAGGTTGTCCTTCATGACCACGGTCGATTTCACCAGCAGCCCGGACATCCCGATGACGTCGGCGTTCTTGTCCTGGGCAACTTCGACAATGGTCGAGATCGGTTGCTTGATACCGATATTGACCACTTCGTAGCCGTTGTTGGACAGGATGATGTCGACGAGGTTCTTGCCGATGTCGTGGACATCGCCCTTGACGGTCGCGAGGACGATCCGGCCCTTGCCGTCTTCCCCGGTCGCCTCCATGTGCGGTTCCAGGTGTGCCACAGCAGTTTTCATGACCTCCGCGGACTGAAGGACGAACGGGAGCTGCATCTGGCCGGAACCGAACAGCTCACCGACGGTCTTCATGCCGGACAGCAGGGTCACGTTGATGATCTCGAGCGGTGGCTTCTGGGTCATCGCCTCGTCGAGATCGTTTTCGAGTCCGGCACGCTCACCGTCGACGATGCGACGCTCGAGGCGTTCGAAGAGCGGCAGCCTGCCGAGTTCTTGCGCACGACTCTCGCGGGCCGACGCCGCCGACACTCCCTCGAAGAGGGCCATCAGCTTCTGCAGCGGGTCGTAGCCCTCACTGCGGCGGTCGTAGATCAGATCGAGCGCGACGTCGCGCTGCTCGTCGGGGATCTTCGACATCGGCAGGATCTTCGACGCGTGCACGATCGCGGTGTCCAGGCCGGCCTGCACACACTCGTGCAGGAACACCGAGTTGAGGACCTGGCGTGCAGCCGGGTTCAGACCGAACGAGATGTTGGAGATACCGAGGGTGAAATGCACCTCCGGGTGGGTCTCCTTGAGGATGCGGATGGCCTCGATCGTCTCGATGCCGTCCTTGCGGACCTCTTCCTGACCCGTTGAGATCGGGAAGGTGAGGGCATCGATGATGATGTCCTCTTCCTTCAGGCCCCAGTTCTCGGTGATGTCGGTGATCAGCCGCTCGGCGATGCGGACTTTCCACTCGGCGGTGCGGGCCTGACCCTCTTCGTCGATGGTGAGGGCGACCACGGCAGCGCCGTGGGTCTTGACCAGCTTCATGATCTTGGTGAAGCGGGAGTCGGGGCCGTCGCCGTCCTCGTAGTTGACCGAGTTGACCGCACACCGGCCACCGAGGTGCTCGAGTCCGGCTTCGATGACCTCGGGCTCGGTCGAGTCGAGCATGATCGGCAGCGTCGACGACGTGGCGAGTCTGCTCGCGAGCGCCGACATGTCGGCGGCACCATCGCGGCCCACGTAGTCGATGTTGAGGTCGAGCATGTGCGCACCGTCGCGGGTCTGGTCCTTGGCGATGTCGAGGCACTTCTGATAGTCCCCTGACAACATGGCGTCTCGGAACGCCTTGGATCCGTTCGAGTTCGTGCGCTCACCGATCATCATGATCGAGGCGTCCTGGGTGAACGGCACCGCGCTGTAAAGCGACGAGACCTCGGCCTCGTGTTCGGGTCTGCGCTCGGCCTTCTGCACACCGGCGACGGCCTCGGCCACCTGCCGGATGTGTTCGGGTGTGGTGCCACAGCAGCCGCCGACGAAGGACAGTCCGAACTCGCTGACGAAACCACTGAGGGCGGCGGCGAGCTCTTCGGGCGTGAGCGGGTACTCGGCGCCATTCGGGCCGAGCTGTGGCAGTCCGGCGTTGGGCATCACTGAGACGGGCACCTGTGCGTGCTTACTCAGGTACCGCAGATGTTCACTCATCTCCGCGGGGCCGGTGGCGCAGTTGAGCCCGATCATGTCGATGCCAAGGGGCTCGAGGGCTGCGAGGGCCGCACCGATCTCCGAACCGAGGAGCATCGTTCCGGTCGTCTCCACGGTGACGTGGGCGATGATCGGAATCCGTCGCTCGAGGTCGGCCATGGCCCGCTGTGATCCGAGGATGGCGGCCTTGACCTGAAGCAGGTCCTGCGACGTCTCGATCAGGATGGCGTCGGCTCCGCCGTCGAGCATGCCGGCGGCACATTCGTAATAGGCGTCGCGAATCGAGGCGAACGTGGTGTGACCCAGGGTGGGCAGCTTGGTGCCGGGACCGACGGAGCCCAGGACGAACCGCGGGGTGCCGTCGGCGCTGGGGCCGACCTCGTCGGCGACCTCACGGGCCAACTTCGTTCCCTTGAACGCGAGTTCGCGGATCCGGTCGCCGATGTCGTAGTCGCCCAGATTCGACATGTTGCAGCCAAAGGTGTTGGTTTCGACCGCATCCGCCCCCGCCTCGAAATAGGCGCGGTGGATCTCGCGGAGCACGTCTGGCCGGGTGGCGTTGAGGATCTCGTTGCAGCCTTCGAGACCGAGGAAATCGTCCAACGTCAGATCCGCGGCCTGCAGCATGGTTCCCATGGCACCGTCACCGATCAAGACGCGTTTACTCATCGCGGTGAGTAATTCCGTATCGAAGGACTGCGGTGTGGCACTGGACATGGTTATCAGGGTAGTTCGCTCTCAATTGGGGTTCGGTCGTAGGCTGGTTCAGTGAACGCCGAGCAGAGCGCAAGCCTCCCACAGTTGCGCCGCCCCACGCTGGTTGCTGCCTTCGAGGGTTGGAACGACGCCGGCGATGCGGCCAGTGGAGCCGTGGAGCACCTGGAACTGGTCTGGGACGCAGTACCGCTCGCCGAGATCGATTCAGACGACTACTACGACTTTCAGGTGAACCGGCCCTCGATCAAGCAGATCGATGGGGTCACCCGAAGGATCGATTGGCCGACCACCTCGATCTCGTACTGTACGCCGCCCGGCTCCGACAGAGATATCGTCCTGTTGCGCGGAATCGAGCCGAACATGCGGTGGCGCGGATTCTGTGCGGAGATCTTGGATATCGCCCGAGAACTCGAGGTCGAGACGGTGGTGATCCTGGCCGCATTGTTGGCCGACACCCCGCACACCCGACCGGTCCCGGTGACCGGTGCCGCGTACAGCGCCGAATCGGCCAAGCAGTTCAAGCTCGAGGAGAGCCGCTACGAGGGTCCGACCGGGATCACCGGCATCCTGCAGGACGCCTGCGTGGCGGCCGGTATCCCGGCCATCTCGTTCTGGGCAGCGGTCCCCCACTACGTGTCGACGCCACCGAATCCGAAGGCCTCGGCGGCACTGCTGAGCCAACTCGAAGAGGTTCTCGACGTCGAGGTTCCGCTCGGCGAGCTGCCGCAGCAGGCCGAGGAGTGGGAGCGCGCGGTCACCGAGATGACCGAGGACGACGACGAAATCTCGGATTACGTCCGCGGACTCGAGGAACGCGGCGATGCCGAGGTCAGTGTCGACGAAACACTCTCGAAGATCGACGGGGACGCACTGGCCGCAGAATTCGAGCGTTACCTGCGCAGACGTGGTCCCGGTGGGAGCTTTGGGGCCTGATCACCGACGTGCTGTGAACGCGGTGAGATCCTGACAATGGACTCGTAACCCCGCTGAAAGTGCTGGTTCATCGGGCTCACGTTTAGTGGCGGCATGTCCAGTACACCGAAGTTCCTGCAGGGTGTCTTCTCTTTCACCGGTAGCGGCCTGACCAAGGCAGCCCCCTTGGATCCGTCACTGACCTACCAGGTCCCGGCCGGTATGACCGTCCAGCCGCTCTATTTCCGTGGCGGCAACAGCTCCGACGAACTCGTCTATGTGACCCTGCTGCGTGATCAGCAGCCCATGCGATGGTTCCCGATGGGCGCCAAATCATCGGTGAACGTGCCGCTGCGTGTGGTCGAGGACGTCGACCCCGACAGTCTTCTCGAGTTGGTGTTCGCCGCACCGGAGGGTTGCACCGGAGAAATCGTCGTCGACTTCGGATTCGTGCAGTTCTGATGTCGGCAGCACAGCAGCGCCAACGTCTGGTGGTGATCGGCAACGGTATGGCCGGCGCCCGCACCGTCGAGGAGATCCTGCAGCGCGGCGGCGGGTCGCAGTTCGAGATCACGATGATCGGCGACGAACCGTACGGCAACTACAACCGGATCATGCTCTCGCACGTCCTGTCCGGTGAGAGTTCGATCGACGACGACGACCTGATGCTCAACCCGATGGCCTGGTACCGGGAAAACGATGTCCGGCTCTACGCCGGCGATCGCGCCGTCGCCGTCGACCGATTCGCCAAGATCGTCACGTGCGAGAGCGGCCGCAGCATCGGTTACGACGTGCTCGTGATCGCCACCGGCAGCAACACTTTCTTCCCCAACATGGACGGCCTGCGCGAGGCCGACGGCAGGCTGGCGCGTGGGGTGTTCGGTTTCCGCACCATCGAAGACACCAACGGCATGTTGCAGATGGCACTGTCCCGCGACGGGATCCGCGCCGTGGTCATCGGAGGCGGCCTGCTCGGACTCGAGGCGGCGTACGGCTTGCGGACCCAGGGCATCGACGTCGACGTGGTGCACTCCCCCGGCCACCTGATGAACCAGCAGCTCGACGAGCGCGGCGGACGGGTGCTGCGGAACAAGATCGAAGAGCTCGGAGTGGGCGTCTACACCTCCAAGCGGACCACCGCGGTGCTCCGCGCCGAAGACGGTGCCGTCGCCGGCGTCGGGTTCAACGACAACACCAGCCTGCCCGCCGACATGATCGTCGTCACCGCCGGTATCCGGCCCAATGTCGAACTGGCCCGCGCCGCAGGGCTGGTCATCGAACGCGGAATCGTTGTCGACGATCAGATGCGGTGCGAAGACGAGGGCGCAATCTATGCGGTTGGCGAATGCTGTCAGCACCGCGGTGAGGTCTACGGCCTGGTGGCCCCGCTCTGGGAGCAGGCCGGTGTCCTGGCCGATGTCCTGACGGGGTCGAACCCCGATGCGGCGTACCACGGGTCGCGGCTGACGACGAAGCTGAAGGTGGCCGGTGTCGATGTCGCGGCGATGGGTGTCAAGGGACCCGAGCGCGACACCGACGAGTTCGTCCAGTTCTACGAACCGCGCAGTGGCACATACAAGTCGGTGGTCGTCCGGGACAACAAGCTGATCGGCGCGATGCTGCTCGGCGACATCAGCAAGGTCAACTTCCTGACCCAGGCCTTCGACGACAAGGTTGCGCTGCCCGATGAGCGCATCAGCATGCTCTTCGACATGGGTACGCCGAGTGCGCAAACCGGCGCTGCCGAGCTCTCCGACGATGTACAGGTCTGCAACTGCAACGGAGTCACCAAGGGCGACATCGTCGCCTGTGTTCACGCCGGAGCCAAGACGGTCGGCGAAGTGGTGGCGAAGACCAGGGCAGGCAAGGGCTGCGGTTCCTGCAAGGGTCTGGTCGGCGACATCGTGGCCTGCGCGGCGGGAGGCGAATTGGCCGTCGATCCGTCGGCGGATTGGTATGTACCGTCGATCCCGTTGGCCAAACCTGAACTGATGAACCGCATTCGAGAGCTGAACCTGCGGTCGGTGTCGGCGGTGCTCGGCGCACTGTCCCCGGATGGTGACGACGTGACCGCCAAGATGCCGGTGGCATCGCTGCTCCGGATCATCTGGGACGCCGACTGGGAGGACGAACGCGGCGCGCTGTTCATCAACGACCGTGTCCACGCCAATATCCAGCGCGATGGCACCTTCTCGGTGGTCCCGCAAATGAAGGGCGGAGTCACCAACCCCGCGCAGTTGCGCCGAATCGCCGATGTCGCAGACAAATACAACATTCCGATGGTGAAGGTCACCGGCGGCCAGCGCATCGATCTGCTCGGCATCCGCAAAGAAGATCTTCCCAAGGTCTGGGCCGATCTGGACATGCCGTCGGGATACGCCTACGGCAAGAGTTTCCGTACCGTCAAAACCTGTGTCGGCCTGGACTTCTGTCGCTTCGGGCTCGACGACTCGACCGCATTGGGTATCGCAATCGAGGAGAAGTATCAGGGACTGGAAGCCCCAGCGAAACTGAAACTGGCCGTCACCGGATGTCCCCGGAATTGTGCCGAGGCCCTGTGCAAGGACTTCGGCGTGGTCGCGGTCGGTGACGGCCGCTGGGAGATCTACGTCGGCGGCGCGGCCGGTGCGCACATCCGCAAGGGAGACCTGCTCACCACTGCGGTGGGGGTCGACGAGGTTCTGCGGATCTGCGGTGTGTTCATCCAGTACTACCGCGAACAGGCCAAGTGGCTCGAACGCACCTACGCGTGGGTGCCGCGGGTGGGCATCGAGGAGCTGCGGGCAATTCTCATCGACGACCGGGATGGATTGGTGGACGGCTTGTTCGAACGGATCTCCGCATCGGCGGCCGCCTACACCGACCCGTGGAAGGAACGACTCGAACCGAAGTCGCCCGCACAATTCGAACCGTCGCTGCCACTGATCAAGCTCCCCCTGGTGCCGGTTCGATGACGGAGACGAAGCCGGAGACGGAGCTCGACCATACGATGACGACCGAAGCCGAGGTGTCGAATGTGGTTGGTTCGATCACCGATCTGACCGTGGGGGAAGGACGTACCTATGTGGTTGACGGACAACAGGTTGCGGTGTTCCTGATGTCCGACGGATCCGTCCGCGCCCTGGGAGCCCGCTGCCCGCATAAGGGCGGTCCGATTGCCGACGGTCAGACCGACGCGACCAAGGTGATGTGCCCACTGCACCAGTACACGTTTTCCTTCGACGACGGCAGCTGCACCAACGGCACCGACATCGAGGCGCTACCGGTCTTTCAAGCGAAGGTTCACGACGGTCAGATCCACATCTGGACCTGACCGCACGCTCGACGGGTCAGGAGATCCGTTCGATCGACACGACAGGTGTTGTGATACGCCAGGTTCGAACGTCCGGGTCTTCGGCGGCCCGGACCCAGAACTGCGCCGACTCCCCTACCCGGCACGACTTCACCCCGAGCAACGGAATGTCCTCGGAATCCCGGCGGAGCTGGCTCACAGCCCAGGCCTCGTCACCGTTGTTGCCAACGCCCGGTGCACGAAGCAAGGTCATCTCACCGAAATCCAGCAGATAGGTCGACGTTCGCGTCGTCACCGCCCACACACCGACAGCTGTATCGGGATCGATCTCTTGAGCTTTGGCCACGATGTGGAACCTTACCCAAGCGGAGCGATGCGCACACCGAGGAGCGCGTCAACCGCGTCCGCCACGTCGGCGGGCGCAGACGACACCGAACCGAGCCCGCCCAACGTGTCGTGGGCCCAGGCGTCAATCGAGACAAGTGCTTTGGGGGTGTCGAGATCGTCGGTCAGATGCTGGCGCAGTCGCTCGATGGTCGGTGCGGCGTCGGGTCCGGACTCGCAGGCGGCAGCTTTGCGCCACAGTTCCAGGCGCGCCACGGCCTCGGCAAGCACCTCATCGGTCCACGGCCGGTCGGTGCGGTAGTGACCGGAGAACAGGCCGAGCCGGATGGCACCGGGATCGACATCGGTGGCGCGCAGCTTGGAGACGAAGACGAGGTTGCCCTTCGACTTCGACATCTTCTCACCGTCGAGCCCGATCATGCCGGTGTGTACGTAGTGCTTTGCGAACCGACGGGCCCCGGTCAGCGCCTCACCGTGGGCTGCGGAGAACTCGTGGTGCGGGAAGATCAGGTCGCTACCGCCGCCCTGGACGTCGAAGCCGGCTCCGATCCGGTTCAAAGCGATTGCCGTGCATTCGATGTGCCAGCCGGGCCTGCCGGGTCCGTGGGGTGACTCCCAGGACGGCTCGCCCTCGCGTGCGGCGCGCCACAGAAGTGCGTCGAGCGGGTTGCGCTTGCCGGGCCGGTCGGGATCGCCGCCGCGTTCGGCGAAGAAGCGCTGCATGGTCGGCAGATCGTAGCCCGACTCATATCCGAATTGTTCGGTCGCGTCGACGCGGAAATAGACGTCGGGGTATTGCTCATCGTCGACGATATAGGCGGCGCCCGAGGCCAGGAGCTTGCCGACGACCTCGACGACCTCGTCGATCGATTCAACTGCACCGATGTAATCGCGCGGCGGCAGCACCCGCAGCGCCGCCATGTCCTCGCGGAACAGGTCGGTCTCACGCGATCCCAGAGCAACCCAGTCGATGCCGTCCCGCTCGGCCCGTTCGAACAACGGGTCGTCGACGTCGGTGATGTTCTGGACGTAGTGCACATCGTGTCCGAGATCGCGCCACACCCGATTGACGAGATCAAACGTGAGGTAGGTGGCGGCGTGCCCGAGATGCGTTGCGTCGTAAGGAGTGATCCCGCACACATACATCGTTGCGGTCTTGCCTGGCACCACCGGACGGATCTGCCGATCCGAAGTGTCAAAGAGCCTCAATGCCGGACCCTGACCGGGTACGACGGGAACGACGGTTTCAGACCACGACTGCATGATGTCCACCTTATGGGCGGACCGCGGACCCGCGCTCTCGGGGCCGACCAGAACAGGTCAGAAAGCGGGCCACGGGATGGGCCGCGACCGATCGGCCTGCGGCATCACCGGTGTTTCGACCAACGTGGCGGTGCGGTTGATGAGTGCTGCCACCTCGGCTGGTGTGATCAATTCGGCGAGTTGATCACGCAGCGGCGAGTCCTCGCTGCGCAACATCTCGAGCAGGCCGGTGACGTCCTCGAGCAGATGCGCCGGGATGGATTCAGCCGCCCAGCCCCACAGGACGGTCCGAAGTTTGTCCTGGGTGTGCATGCAGATGCCGTGGTCGACGCCGTACACCTGGCCGTCGAGGCCTTCCAGGACGTGTCCGCCCTTGCGATCGGCGTTGTTGATGAGGATGTCGAGCACCGCCATTCGCTGCAGCCGTGGATCGTCGGCGTGGACCAGCACCACGTCTTCCCCACGAGAGTCCACCGCGGACAGGATCAGTTTCCATCCCTCGGGCACCAGGTCCGGTGAGCACAGGTCGACCAGGTCGAGGCGGGTCGGCAATCCGTCGGCAGGTTCGGGTGTGTCGATCCACCGCTGCACCATGCCGGGACCGAATGGTCCGTCGCGGAGCAAAGTCATCGGGACCACCGACCAGCCGAGGGCGTCGGAAACCAGATACGACGCCACTTCGCGACCGGCGAGGGTGCCGTCCGGGAAGTCCCAGAGTGGTTGCTCCCCGCGGACCGGCTTGTAAACGCAACGGACCTGCTGATCTCCGACAACGGCGTCGCAGACGAGGGTGGCGTTGCTGGCGTTGCGGATCTGTCCGATCAGTTCGAGTTCGCCGGTGGTCAGGATGAGCGGCACATCGAGAGGCCGGTCGCCGGTCGGCGTTGTCGCTGTCACCGGCCGGACTCGTCACCGGTATCCGGACCGGAGGGGTCGTCGGGATCGTCCTCGTCGAGCATGGTCGGATCGTTGAACAGATCGGGGTCGATGAACTCGAGTGAAGGGCCGAATGTGGCCTCGCGGCGGTACCCGTTGGTCCGGACGCAGATGTGTCCGTCGGAGTCGAGTGGATCGCCGCACAGCGGGCACGGCTCGCGACCGGCGGAGATGACCCGACTCGATCGGGCCGCGAATTCGCGGGCAGCACCGGTGCTGAGGAACACCCGGACCGCGTCGGGGCCCTCTTCGGTGTCGTCGAGGACAACACTCTCGTCGAATTCGCCCTCGGTGATGGCGAGCAACTCGACCACGACCGCCTCGGATTCGGAGTCCCATCCCAGGCCCATGGTGCCCACGCGGAATTCGGCGTCGACGGGCATCAGAAGCGGACTCAGGTCTTCGACGCGTGCCAGTTCTGCAGGCAGCGGTGTCCCGAATCTGCGGTGTACCTCTTCGAGCAGGGCGCCGATGCGGTCGGCGAGTATCTGGACCTGCTGCTTTTCGAGCATGACGCTGATGACACGCGTCTCGTGGATGGCTTGTAGATAGAAGGTCCGGTCACCGGGCTGGCCCACCGTTCCGGCTATGAAACGGTCCGGGCTGCGGAAGACGTGTATCGCTCTGGCCATGGCACCTCCGTTCTCCTGAAGTTGATTATCCCCAATCGGGGCTGGTTCGCCCAAGGCGTTGTCGGTTGGTGTCGCGGCGACCGCGCGATCGGGCCCTCAGGTCCCGGTGGAACCGCCGACAACGGCATCGTCGGGGTGGCTGTGCCCGGACTTCTCGGACTTTTCGGACTGTTTCGGCTGTGCCGGGATCGATGGGAGGGTCGAGGTGCAGTTGACCGCGTGCACATACGGCCGCGCCAGGCTGTACCGGACCACGCTGGCGGACGCGGGTTCGACCACAATCCGCTGGAATGCGTCCAGATGCATGCCCATCGCATCGGCGAGGACGGCCTTGATGACGTCGCCGTGCGTACAGGCGATCCAGATTCCCGAACCGTCCTCCCCGGAGAATCGGGCGTCGAGTTCCCGGATCGCGGCCACCGCCCTGGCCTGGACCTGTGCCAGGCCCTCGCCGTCAGGGAAGATCGCTGCGGACGGCTGCTGTTGCACCACCCGCCAGAGCGGTTCCGAGAGGAGTTCTTTGATCGGGCGTCCCGTCCACTGACCGTAATCGACCTCGATCAACCGCTCGTCCACGATTTCGGGGCACTCGAAGTGGCCAACGAGCGGCGCCACCGTCTGCTCGCAGCGCAGCAGCGGCGAGCGGACAACCGCAACCGGACTCTGCAGGCCGACGAAGCGTTCGATCAGGCCGGCGGATTGGGACTGTCCGTGGTCGTCGAGGCCAACCGATGTCGAGCGGCCGGCCAGCACGCCCGAGGTGTTCGCCGTTGATCGTCCGTGTCGAAGCAATATGACCGTCACGTGTCATACCTTATGCGTCAGGCTGGTTGTCCGACTCGGCGCGAAGGCGTCGTCGCACGTCGAAGCGCTGCAGCAGCAGATCATGTCGCGCTGATCACGCCGCCGGCGAGCAGCCCGAAGACGAGCAGACCCAGCAGCACGCGATAACCGACAAACCAGTACAGCGAATGGTTCGCGACGAACTTCAGCAACCATGCGATGGCGGCGTAGCCGACCACAAACGCGACGAGGGTTGCGACCAGCAACTGCATGCCGGACGACTCCATGCCGTCGCCGGTGGGGTTGAATGCGTCGGGCAGGCTGAACAATCCCGACGCGGTCACCGCGGGAATCGCCAACAGGAACGAGAAGCGCACCGCAGCTTCACGTTTGAGGCCGAGGAACAGACCCGCGCTGGCGGTGGCGCCGGAACGCGAAACACCGGGGATCAGTGCCAGGCACTGGGCCAGGCCCATGATGATCCCGTCGCGGGTGGTGAGCTTTTCGATCGGACGTTCTTTGCGGCCCATCTTCTCGGCGGCGGCGATCACCACGGAGAAGACGATCAGCATGCTCGCCACCAACCAGAGATTGCGGGCGCCGGTGCGGATCTCGTCTTTGAAGAGCAGACCGAGGACACCGATCGGAATGGTGGCGATGATCACATACCAGCCCATTCGGTAGTCGAGGTCGCGGGCGTCCTTGTTGAACATCCCCCGGAACCACGCCGCGATGATGCGCACGATGTCCTTGGCGAAGAACACCAGCACGGCGGCTTCTGTGCCCAGCTGCGTGACCGCGGTGAACGATGCACCGGCATCTTCACCGAACCAGATCTCGGAGACAATGCGCAGGTGACCGGAGGAAGAAATCGGCAGGAATTCGGTCAATCCCTGTACGGCCCCAAGGACTATCGATTGGGCCCACGTCATGGTGTCGCTCACGGGGGCCGATGCTACGGGAAACCTTGGTCAACTCCTCGAGTTGCGACACCGCCGCCCCCGTGGCATGGCGCGGTGAGCGAACAAGGAAGATGGGTGGCATGAATGTGCGCGGTAAATCTCTGTTCGTAGCGATGGCGGCCGCCGCGCTGGTGTTGTCGGGATGCTCAGATTCGGGTGATACGCCCGATGTTCCGACCATCGCCCCGCAGACCCCCATCGCCGCACCCGCGGCTGATCCGGCGACCCCTCCGGCGGGCGTGGTGGTGCCGGTACCGAACGCCGGTACCGCGATGGCCCTGTGCCCCGGGACCGACCAGTTGGCACTGCTCTCGGACGACGGCCGATCGGTCCTGTTCTACCCCACCGGGGGCCTGGCCCCAGGAGATGCACCCTCGCGCACAGTCTCGTTGAGCGACAAGGCAATTGCCTTCGGAACCTTCAAGGATGGCAAGCTTCAGGTACTGATTCCCGGCGCCCTGGTGACGATCGATTCGGCCACCGGTGACACGGTCCGCACAGATGTCCCGGGCACACCGTTGTCGGCGATCGTCACCTCTGACGGCGACACCCTCGTCGGCACCGACAACGGCAGTCTGTTGGTGGTCGATCCCGACGGCAAAATACTCGACACCATCACCGGATTCGTCCGGGTCGACGAGATCGCCGAACACGACGGACAGGTGGTTGTGCTCGACCGCGCACAGTCGTCGGTGACCGAGGTCGACGTGGACGACCGCGATCTCGGCGTGTCGCTGCGCTCGGGCGACGGTGCGACGAACCTCACTGTCGATCACTATGGCCGGTTCCTGACAACCGACACCAAGGGCGGGGAGTTCCTCGCGTTCTTCGGCGAGCCGCTCGTCAACAAGTTCCGGCATCCCGTGGCATTCGGGCCCTACGCCGTAGACTACGACGACACCCGCGACCTGGCGTGGGTGGCGACCACCGGAAACAACAAGGTCACGGCGTACGAACTCGCCAGCGGAACCCCGGTCGAGGTGAAGCAGTTCGAGACCGTTCCGCAGGCCAACTCGATGGTGGTCGACCCCGATACCGGGACGGTGTATCTGTTGTCCGCCGATGGTGGCGGATTGCAGATCATCAACCCCGATCAGCAGTGAGGTGAGCTGAGACTTTGGCAGGCACGCGCAGCCGTGGCTTTCCACGGGAATGGGACATGTCGACCGACGACTACGAATACGTCCCGTTGCGCCTACCGCCAGATGTGACCCGGGTGACCGCCTCCATGCGCTTGTCGATCCAAGCCGAATTCGGTGGTTGGGAACTGTCCCGGGTCCGTCTGTACCCCGATGGCAGTCGCAAGGTCCTGCTGCGCCGTCGCCGTCCGCGACCGGCGTCCACCGATGAACCCGATACTGGAATGAGCGCGTGATCGCTACTGTCTACCGCCGGTTGTACCGGTGGCTTCTCACCCTGATGTTCCTGGTGCCACCAGAGCGGATCCACACGATCACGGCGAAGGCCATCTCGTGGACCGGGCGGTTCAAGCCGCTGCGCATCCTGGCCCGGCGGATGCTCGTGACCGATGATCCGGTTCTACGAACCGAGGTGTTCGGGCTCGACTTCCCCGCACCCCTCGGGCTTGCGGCGGGCTTCGACAAGAACGCCGAGGCCATCGACGCATGGGGCGCGCTCGGTTTCGGTTTTGCCGAGATCGGCACCGTCACCGGCCAGGCCCAGCCGGGCAATCCGGCTCCGCGGTTGTTCCGCCTGCCTGCCGACCGGGCTCTGATCAACCGGATGGGTTTCAACAACCATGGTGCGGGCGCCGCCGCCAACCAGTTGCGTCACCGCAAGACGACAACATCGCTGGTTCCGATCGGCGCCAACATCGGCAAGACGAAGGTGGTCGAGCCGGAGAACGCCGTCGAGGACTATCTGATCAGTGCCCGACTGCTCGGTCCCCTCGCCGACTTCCTCGTGGTGAACGTGAGTTCTCCCAACACTCCCGGACTCCGGGATCTGCAGGCGGTGTCGGCGCTGCGTCCGTTGCTGTCCGCGGTGACCGAAGCCGTCGACATTCCGGTCCTGGTGAAGATCGCCCCCGATCTGGCCGACGACGACATCGATCAGATCGCCGATCTCGCGGTCGAATTGGGGCTCGCGGGCATCGTCTGCACCAACACCACGATCAGTCGCGAAGGTCTGACCACGCCCGCATCCGAGGTCCAGAGCATCGGTGCAGGCGGACTCTCCGGAGCGCCGCTCGCCGATCGTTCACTCGAGGTGCTGCGGCGTCTCTACGGCCGGGTCGGCGGACAGATCACCCTGATCAGTGTCGGTGGTATCGAAACCGTCGACCAAGCCTGGGAACGGATCTGCGCCGGCGCCTCACTGATCCAGGCCTACACCGGCTTCATCTACGGTGGCCCCTTGTGGGTCAAGCTGATTCATCAGGGACTGGCGCAGCGGGTGCGTGCGGCCGGATACCGCTCCATCGCCGACGCGGTCGGCAGCGCCGCACCCAAGCACTGAACCGAAAACCCGGCAGGTCCAACTACTTCCACCTATTGCACGGGTGGAAATTGCTGGAACTGCCGGGTTTACGACGCTGTCGGTTCGCCGGTTACTGCTCGTAGGTGTTGGTGATGATCGCACGTGCGATCGCGTGGCTGAACAGGTTGAACCCCAGATACGCCGGGGTTGCGCCGTCCGGAAGTCCCAGGCTCTCGACATCCACCGCGTGGACCACGGTGTAGTAGTAGTGCGTGCCATGTCCGGGAGGCGGTGCGGCGCCGATGAATCGCGGCACGGACGCATCGTTGTTCAGGGCAACGGCCCCGGACGGCAACGAACCCTCGGCACCGTCGCCAACGCCGGCGGCGAGAGAGGTGACCGAGACCGGGATGTCTGCGATCGCCCAGTGCCAGAAGCCTGACGCGGTGGGCGCCTCGGGGTCGTACACGGTGACGGCAAAGCTCTTGGTCTCCGGTGGGAAACCGGACCAGGTCAGCTGCGGTGAAATGTCTTCACCACCGGCTCCCATGATTCCCGACACCTGAGGATTCTCCAGTGCGGCTCCGTCGGTGATGCTCTCGGAGGTCAGGGTGAAGCCGGGAAGCTTCGGCAGTGCGTCGTACGGGTTGTACCTCGACATCGTTGTTCGCGTCCTTTCCGTAGGTGGCCCCACCATCATGCTTGAGGTGGTCGGGGATGTGGCCGACATGTTCATTGTCGGCGAGCCGAACTGCGCGCAGCGGCGGGCTCAGCTGTGCATCAAGAAGTGCTCGAGCACCTCGGTCCCGAACAGCAACGACTCCACCGGTACCCGTTCGTCGACACCGTGAAACAGTGCGGCGAAATCGAGTTCGGTGGGCAGCTTCAGTGGCGCGAAGCCAAAGCAGCGAATCCCCAAGCGGGCAAAAGCTTTTGCATCGGTACCGCCGGAAAGCATGTAGGGAACCGTCCGGCCCTGCGGGTCGTGCGCAAGGATCGCGTCGTTCATCGCATCGACGAGATGACCGTCGAACGTCGTCTCGTACGAGTCGAGTTTGGTGATCCATTCACGGGTCACGTTGGGACCGATCAATTCGTCGACCTCGGCCTCGAACGCGGCCTGACGTCCGGGCAGCACACGGCAATCGACCACAGCGGTGGCGGTCTGCGGGATGACGTTCGCCTTGTATCCCGCCTGGAGCATCGTCGGGTTGGCGGTGTCACGCAGTGTCGCGCCGATGATCCGGGCGATGCTGCCGATCTTGAACAGTGCCGTCTCCAGGTCCGGGGTGTCCGGGCTCAGCGACAAGCCGGTCTCCTCGGAGACCGCGGCCAGGAACTGCGAGACCGACTCGGTCATCACCAAAGGGAACTGATGCCTGCCGAGCTTGGCGACGGCTTCGGCGAGAATCGTGACCGCGTTGTCGTCATGGAGGAACGAGCCGTGTCCGGCTGTGGCCGTTACGGTCAGGCGCATCCAGGCCAGGCCCTTTTCCGCGGTTTCAACCAGGTAGAGACGCTTCTGGGTACCGTCCGGCCGGTCGACGGTCAGCGAGAATCCGCCCACTTCGCCCACGGCTTCGGTGACACCTTCGAACAGGTCGGGCCGGTGATCGACCAGCCAGTGCGAACCCCACTTGCCCCCGGCCTCCTCATCGGCGAGAAAGGCGAACACGATGTCGCGGGGCGGTGTGGTGCCTGCCCGTTTGAACTGCCGCGCCAGCGCCAGCGCCATGCCGACCATGTCCTTCATGTCGATCGCGCCGCGACCCCAGACGTAGCCGTCTTCGATCGCCCCCGAGAACGGATGCACGCTCCAGTCCTCCGGCTGCGCCGGAACCACATCAAGATGCGAATGCAGGAGCAGCTTTCCGCGGGCACGATCGGCGCCCGCCAACGTCGCGAACACGTTGCCCCGGCCCGGCTGTCCCGACTCGACGTACTCGGTCTCGTATCCGGCCTCTTCGAGCTTGGATTGCACCCACCGGGCGCACTCGGCCTCACCCTTGGTCGTGGCCAGCTCGCCGGTGTTACTGGTGTCGAACTGGATGAGTTTGCTGACGAGGTCCACCACTTCTTCGGTGGCGGCAGGCGTGTTGGGGTTCACCTGCTCATTCCTATCACCACGAATGCCTCCACCGATGCCCGGGCGACCGGGTCCGGCTAGCTCAGTTCGAGCCGTCTTTCCGGACCTGATTCAGGTCAGATGGTCGAAATCGCCTCGCACCCAGCCGATGTGGCGATCAGCCGAAGATCTGACGATCGCTCGGGCGTCGGCGGCGATGTGGTCGGCCAAGTTTCCGTACGGCTGATCGAAATCGAATCGGCACAACGAGGTGGCGATGCGCTCGACCACCGCGGCGGACAGTGGAATGCGATTGGGATAGCTGCGCATGAAGCTGACGCTGCTGCGATCGGGATTCGGCAGCACCGTATCCCCGCTGAGCCTCACCCCATGTCCGCCGGCGCCTGCGTCCCAGTGGGCGATGGCGCTGCCGGGAAAGTGTCCGCCGGGCTGACTCAGGGTGACCCCGGGAAGGACCGCCAGGTCGCCGCTCCACGGTTCGATGGCCCGGTCGCGGCGTGCGACCCATTCCAGATCGGATTCGGCCACCAGGACCGGTACGTCGCCCAGTGCCCGCGACCATTCCACCTGTGCCCCGAACATGTGTGGATGACTGGCTGCGATCGCCGTCAGCGGACCCGCGGCCCGCACCGCTTCAACAGCGTCGTCATCGATGAACCCGATCGGATCCCAGCGGAGATTGCCATAGCTGTCCGTAGGGCGAGACGTACTGTCGTTCGTCCGCGCAGATGCGGCATACGATGGTGGTGGCGTCCATGGATCCGTTCGTAGCAAATCTACGAACAAAACGGCTCTGTACAGGCGATTTGGGTTGCGGGCTCAGAGTCGGTTAATGTTGTCCAGCGCTGACAGAGAGGTTTCTGGCAGAGCGAAACGAGTCCGAGTGGCGGAATGGCAGACGCGCTAGCTTGAGGTGCTAGTGTCCTATTAACGGACGTGGGGGTTCAAGTCCCCCCTCGGACACTCTTAGAGAAATCCCCGACCTTCTGGTCGGGGATTTTTTGTTGGCTCCGGTCGTGGCCCCGAACGCCGTCAGGTGGTGCTGCCTGGCGTCAACGGTCCGAGACACTACTGAGCAGCCATTACACTGGCTAACCGTGCACGACGTACCCACCGAATTCATTGATGCCGCCGACATGGCGGTCTTCCGCCGCGTCCTCGACCAGGTCACCGAGCTCGATGCTCTGCATCCGGACTCGGTGGCGGTGCAGCGCGCGGTGGCGCAGATGTTCAAGCATGCCAAGCGCAACCGCCGGAAGGAACGGAATCAGATCCGTTCGGATGCCGACCGAAAGGTGTTGTCCGCCACGGCAACCGGATCGCCGGACCGGATCGACGACGAAACCGCGGGTCTGCCGCTGACGGGTGCGCCCGGGACGAGCGCCGGAACCTTGATCCGGCCGCAGAACTGCTACATCTGCAAGGCTGAATACACGCAGGTCGACGCCTTCCACCATCAGCTCTGCCCGGAATGTGCGACGGCCAATCGGCACAAGCGCGAGCAGCACGCTGATCTGACCGGTCGTCGGGCGCTGCTCACCGGTGGCCGCGCCAAGATCGGCATGTACATCGCGCTGATGTTGCTCCGTGATGGCGCAGAACTGACCATCACCACGCGTTTCCCACGCGATGCCGCACGGCGGTTCGCCCGCCAACCGGATTCCGATCAGTGGCTGCATCGCCTCAACGTCGTCGGGATCGATCTCCGCGACCCGGCGCAGGTGGTTGCCCTGGCAGATTCGGTTGCCGCGCAGGGTCCGCTCGACATCCTCGTCAACAACGCCGCGCAGACCGTCCGCCGCTCCCCCGGCGCCTACAGCTCACTGGCCGACGCCGAACTCGCCCCACTGACCGGCTCGGCCGCGACGGTTCCGCTGCTGACGATGGGTGACAGCAGCGAACTGCACCCGCATGCGTTGGCCTCCGGCGGCAACAGTGACGCCGCGGCCCAAGCGCTCGCCGCACTGGCCATGACAGCCGGTTCCTCGGCTCCCGCCCGGATCGCGGACGGCACGGCGATCGACGCAGGCGGACTGCTCCCCGACCTTGTCGACAGCAACAGCTGGGTGGAGACCGTCGATCAGGTGGATCCGCTGGAATTGCTCGAAGTGCAACTCTGCAACAGCGTGGCGCCGTTCATCCTGCTGTCCCGGCTGACCCCGGCGATGAAGGCGTCGTCGTCTCGGCGCAAGTACGTGGTGAACGTTTCGGCGATGGAGGGGATCTTCTCCCGCGGATACAAGGGTCCTGGGCATCCGCACACCAACATGGCCAAGGCGGCGCTGAACATGCTGACCCGCACCAGTGCCGGTGAGCTCTATCAGGACGGGATCCTGGTGACCGCGGTGGACACCGGCTGGATCACCGACGAGCGGCCACACACCAGCAAGATGCGCCTGGCCGACGAAGGTTTCCGCGCACCACTCGACCTCGTGGACGGCGCCGCCCGCGTCTACGACCCCATCGTGCAGGGTGAAGCCGGCATCGACCTGTACGGCTGCTTCCTGAAGGACTTCGAGCCGTATCCGTGGTAGTTGGTTGACGGTGAAGACATCGGAAACCAACCCGCTTACCGAGGCGATGCTGTCGGTCTGCGGCGAGACGTTGGACGCGATGGTGGCGATCATCGACGGGCTCGGCGACGATCGCGCCAACACCAGACCATCTCTGCCGGGCGCAAACAGCCCATACGCCATCGTCTTTCACTGTGTTGGCGTCATCGAATACTGGGCCGGTTCGGTCGTCGCCGGCCTGAAGATCCCGCGAGACCGCGACGCCGAGTTCACTGCCACCGGACCGGTGGCGGAGTTGATCGAACGGGTCGACGCAGTTCGTGCACGGCTACCGGAATGGGTCGCCATCGCGATCGACGAAGGCCTCCGCGATCGGGCCGCAACCGGGTCCACGCGCAATGAAGCCGCGACGGCATCTCCCGAGTGGGTCCTCATGCACCTACAGCGCGAGTTGGCCCAGCACCTGGGCCAACTCGAATTGACCAGAGATGTTCTGAATCAGATCTGACGTTCGCGCACGCTTGCACGGCTGGAGCGATTTCAACCGAGTTCGGCTGTGCGATCTCTTGCGTTCGCGCGTCAAGCGGTGAACTGTCGATGGCATGGTCTTGGTCCATGATCTCGGGCGCGGTCGTGCCGCCTACCGGAAACGGGTCTGGGACGAGGCATACACGCTGCTCAACAGCGCGGACGAATCGACGACCTTGGGTCCGGACGATCTGGAGGCACTCGCCGAGTCTGCCCACTTCACCGGTCGGACCGAGAAAAGTGTGCAGGCGCGCAGCCGGATCTACAGCCAACTGGTGAGCACCGGCGACAATCGCGGCGCCGCGATGTGCGCGTTCCGGATTCACCTCGTGTTGTTGATGCGCGGTGACGTCCCTTCTGCCCTGGGGTGGCTCGGCCGCGCGCACCGCTTGCTACACGAAGAGCCGGAGTGTGCGGTGCATGGCTACCTGTGCATCGCCGAGGCCGAGGCAAACTTCCAACGACACAATCTGGACACCTCCCTCGACAAGGCCCGTCGGGCAACCACGATCGGCACGCGTTTTGCAGATCCCGATCTGGTGAACATCAGCCTGCACCAGGCGGGCCGCGCCCTCGTCGCGCTCGGCGACGTAATCGGTGGAACCACCTTGCTCGACGAGGCAATGGTCGCCGCTGTTGCCCACGAGCTCAATGCGACCAGCTCCTGGTGGATCTACTGCAGCTCCATCACCGTGTGCGACCACCTCTCGGACTTCGGCCGCGCCAGCGCGTGGACCTCCGCATTCGAGAACTGGTTGCGCACGCAGCACGGCGCCACCGCGATCACCGGCTCGTGCCGGATGCACCGATCCCGGCTCATGCGCCTGCACGGAGAATGGACGAACGCGGAACGCGAAGCGCGGCGGGCCTGTGTGGAGCAGAACGGAAGCGTTGCCATCGACACCGGCCAGGCCTGGTACCAGGTCGGCGAGATCCGGCGACTGGTCGGTGATCTCCCTGCCGCGGAAGAGGCATTCGGGCACGCCGGCGGCTGCGGCTTGGATGTGCAGCCCGGCTTGGCGCTGCTGCGCGCCGCGGAAGGCCAGATCGACGCAGCCGCGGCCGGTATCTCACGTGCGCTGGTCGAACATCCCTCGGACCGCCTCACGCGGGCGAAACTGCTTGCGGCCCAAGCCGAGATCGCGATGCTCTCAAACGACCTCGAACTTGCACGGTCGGCCGCCGAAGAACTTGCCATCACATCCGACGGTGACCCACCGTCGGTCTGGGCCGCGGCCGCACATGCGGCGGGTGCAGTGCGACTCGGCGACGGTGACCCCGGACGCGCACTCACCGACCTGCGATCCGCCATGCGAATCTGGTCGGACCTCGACATGCCGTACGAGGCCGCGCGCAGCCACCAGCTGATCGGATTGGCATGTCGTGCGGTCGGCGACGAGGACACCGCTCGCCTCGAATGGACAACCTGTCGTGCGGTGTTCGCCCGATTGGGCGCGGTACCGGATGTGAAGCACATCGACGAATTGCTCGGGTGTACGCAACCAGCGCCACCACTCCCGGACGGTCTGTCCGCCCGGGAGACCGAGGTGCTCCGACTCGTCGCGGGCGGACTGACAAATCAAGAGGTGGCAGCAAACCTGTCGTTGAGCCGGAAAACTGTCGCCCGCCACCTGAGCAATATTTTCGCCAAAATCGGTGTCACCTCGCGCGCCGCCGCGACCGCCTATACCTATCAAAACGGACTGAACTGACACGGGCGGTCCCTTGTGGTGCGCGTCCGAACGGCTTTTCACAGCATTCGGTCAGTGGGTCAAAACACCCATTGCTGCTGGTGCGTGCATCTGGCGAATACAACTGTTGCCCGATGCGACGGCGACCGGCGCCGCCCTAGCCTCGAACCATGGCTCCACAAACACCCCTCGCGCCACACCTCGTGGCCACTACAGACGAAGGAAATCATCATGGGATGGGACGACTTTCACCGACGGACCAGCGCAATCGACGCAGTGCTGAACCATGCTCACCGCACCGGGCAAAACTCACTGCCATTCGAGGAAGTTCCGGCAGTCACCACCATCTTTGAGCACAGAAACGATCTGCTACTCGCTCTGCAGGCCAAATGGTCGCGAACTCTGGCAGGTCATCTGGAATACGAATTGTTCGACGACGAAGAAAACTCGGGAATGAGTTCCAAGGACTTGGCCGAATTGGCGTGGCAACACGCCGCTGACAAGCAGCCCACGCTACGGAGGCTTCTCGACAACAACGAGTTTCTTCCCATCAAAGGAAAGTGGGCTGTATCAGCTCGAGAGTTCGCAAACTCGTACTGACGTCCGTCGGCTCTCGATCTGTGACGTCGGGATCGGCCTCGAGATTGTGGTGACGGCTTCAGTTTCCGATCAGGCCTGACGTTCGCGCACCTTGTAGGCCGCACCAGCGTTCTCACGCTTTTTCATGGCCTGGATCGCGGCATGGTGGCGGCGGGCGTGATAGGCCAGCGGGAAGTACGTCAGCCGTTCCGGTAGCACCTTGTACGACCCACGGATCACCTTGTGCATCCGTTCCAGATCGCGCTGCTCCTTGTTGCTCCACGTCAGGCCGAGGATCTCACGGACCCGGGGATCCATCACACCGACGGTGGTGAGGTAGTTCAGGTCTTGTACCGGCTTGCTGGCGAACTTCGCCACCGCACGTGTGGCCGGCCGCAGACTTTCCGGCACAGATGGCGGAAGTGGCGGTGCTTCGCGCATCTGTTTGATGAGCGTCAGCGCGACCTCGTGGGCAACGAGCTTGTTGCTGACGAAGTCGTCGAAGTACTCGTTGAACTCCCCGATCGTTTCGGGGTAGCCCTTCATCGGCACCTGCACGATCTTGGCGATCCGGCGGTTGTCACGCAGGATCTCCAACTTCTCTTCCTCATTGAAATCACGGCCGATCAGCAGCGGTCCGGCCGCCAGCGTCGTCGGGAACGCGGTGGCGATGACCCACTGGTACGCCGCGGGATTCAGTGCGCTGATGTGCTTGCCCTCGGCGTTCTTCATCTGCAGCGGCTGATGCATCTTGCGAAGGCGATGGCCCTCGGCGATTGCCTCTTCACCGCCGTAGACCCAGCGCAGCACCGAATCGATCGAGCGGATCGCGCGCCCTGCGGGATCGGTCCGGAACACCGAGTACTTCCCGACGACATCGCCGATCACCGGGTGCATCACCTGCATGACAAAGGCCGCACCGTTGATCGGGAGAAAGGTGAAATGGCCGGTCTGCTCAGCGGTGATGGAGTCCGGTGGGACCAGTTCGATGTCGTTGTCGGCGTTGTTGATCAACGAGTCTTCGCCCTCACCGGGCGGGACGGCGCGCACCTGGGGGCCGGATTCTGCGATGGTCATCGATGTCCTCTCGACAGGCAACGAAGCCGCTAAAGTGGAAACGTATGTGATCAGATTATCAGCATCGATGGGTCTTGAACAGTCCCCGCGCAGGTGTGCGATCCCCCGCAGGCGTCAATCGGCTTCGCACTCCATCCACGTCGGTAACATCAACGCATGTCGAAGATAGGAAACAAGGTCAAGTCCCTTTTCAGCAGGCGCCGGCCCGTCACCAGCGACGATGCCGCTGAGATCGCCGACTGGCTCAACGAGGGCGGCGCGCCGCACCCCGGCGGTCCGCCGACGGTTATCGACGACAAGGACAAGCCCACGACGCCCTGACGGCATCCGCACGAAAATGCCCACCTATGAATAGTTCTCGGGCAGTGAGGTGACCGCCTTTTCGGTCTCAGAAGCTGGCATGCCTGCGTAGGTGGTCACGCAGCCGGGTCGCGGCAGGTGTCATCCGCCCTGGGCGTGCAGCCAGCGAAATTGCCCGGGTGTAGCTGCCGCTCATCGGGATTTCGACCACGTCACCGCGAGATATCTCGGCGCCCGGCAAGATTGCGATACCGAGGTCTCGGGCGACCAATTCGCGCACCGTGTCGAACTCGGCGATCTCCAGCGCCACTTTCGGGATGAATCCGGCATCGTCGCAGCAACTTTCGAGAAGTGTGCGGAGGTTGAAGGTGGGCGGGTTAGCAATGAACGTCTCCGCGGCCAGATCGCCGAGGTCGACCGTGCCATGGCCGGCGAGGTGATGGTACCGAGATACGTTCAGCCGCAACTCTTGTCGACTCAGCGGCAACGACGGCAATTCCGAGCGCTGCGGAATCACGATCGCGAGGTCGAGCTCTCCGGTCATGAGGCCGTGGACGAGTTCGGCGGCGTGGGCCTGGCGCAATGAGAGTCGCACTTGTGGTGCCTCGGCGTAGAAACCCGCCAACAGCGAAGGCACTGCAGCCGGCCCCAGGCTGGCGGCATCTGCAGCAGGTCCGCGCCCTGCGTGGCGTGTGGGTCGAGACCAATCCATCCATACAGCCACGCGAGTCCCCAGAATCCCGGCCGCGCGCCTCATTGCTGTCGAACGCGCCCCGGTGCGCTGGCCAGGCTTGAGGATCAACTCGCGGTCGAACTCTTTTCAAGCCAGGCACCGAACTCCGCTATCGTCCACGGAGGCACCAACGGGACTCGTGTCGTGTCGAATCCTTCAATCTGCCAACCCGAAAAGGAACTCCTCTTGGACACCTTCACCTCGGACTCCCTGACCTTCCCCGTGACTGTGTCGGGTCCCCCCGACGGCGACCCGGTCGTCTTGCTCCACGGTTTTCCGCAAGATTCGTCGAGCTGGATCGAAGTCGCAGCCCTGCTTGCGGACCGTGGTTACCGTTCGTATGCACCCGATCTCCGTGGATACTCCTCCACCGCGCGGCCGCAGGATCGGCGCAGCTACTCGGTCGCTTGTCTTACCAGCGACGTTGTGGCTCTGGTCCAGACCATAGGTGGACCAGTCCACGTGGTCGGCCACGACTGGGGCGGCTCGCTTCTCTGGACGCTCCGGCAAACCTACCCCGATCTCTTTTTGTCGGTCACGATCATCTCCACGCCGCACCCCACCGCCTTGGCTTGGGCAATGTCACGAAGCGACCAAGCGCTTCGTAGCTGGTACATCACTGCGATCGCTGTCCCCCGTGTGCCCGAGGCCTTCCTCGCTAAGTTCCTTGACAAGTTCCTCGTCCGAAGTGGTCTCCCTGCCGAACGTGCAACCTACTACCGAGATCTCATGCGAGAAGACGCTGGCCGAGCGAGTGCGTCGCTGAATTGGTACCGCCAGATGCTCATCGAACGCTTGTGGCCGCGTTCAGCCCTAAAGGTCGGCAAGTCGCCGGACCGGCACCAGCACGATGTTCCGCCGACCACCTACCTGTGGGGCGAAGACGACTCATTTCTCGGCCCTGCCGCAGCGCGCAGGACCGTCGACACCGTTCCTGATATCAAGTTCATCGCCTTGGCCGGCGGCGGGCACTGGCTACCTGAAACTCACCCGGTTGAAGTTTGCACTGCCATCGTCAACGCAGCCTCGTAGCGCTGACCCGGCTCTCGATGGGCCATTCCTGGGTCGGCGGGTCCGAATCGCTGCTGTTCGATCCTTACGCCGGCTTCACCACCCGGATCCGGAATCGGCGAACTGCGAATGGGTACGGAACTGACTGTCAGCGCCGGTGGGACGGCCGCCGGACTCCTCGGCGCCTCACCTGGCGCATCCACTGCCTTCCCGATCATGCTCGATCTATTGGGGCGGTGCTTCCCCGATCGCTGGGCGGCCTGGCATCAGACGCTCGTCGCTGCAGTTCCTGCGCTCGACTCAGGCAGTGACACCGAGGTCGACTAGGGTCGAATGGTGATTTCAGTGCCCCTCATCTTCGACTGTGACACCGGAATCGATGATTCCCTGGCCTTGCTCTACCTCCTCGCGCACCCGTCGGCAGATGTCCGGGCCGTCCTGTCCACCGGTGGGAATGTCCCGACCGACGTCGTCTGCGCCAACAACCTGGCCTGGCTGCAGCTCTGCGGCCGCGACGACATCGAGGTGTGCGTCGGCGCCGACGGACCACTCGAGGCGCCGTTGATGACCACCGAGGAAACCCATGGCCCGATGGGCATCGGATACGCCGAACTACCGGTTGCGACATCCATGCAGTCCCATCGGGATGCGGCCGACGCCTGGATCGAGCTGACTGCCGAGAGTCCCGGCGAGTACGTGGGTCTGGTGACCGGCCCGTTGACCAATCTGGCCCTGGCCATCCGACGGGATCCGTTGCTGCCGAGCAGACTTCGCCGCCTGGTCATCATGGGTGGGGTGTTCCATCAGAGTGGCAACACCACCCCGACCACGGAGTGGAACATCGCCGTGGATCCGGAGGCCGCGAAGGAGGTGTTCGCAGCCTTTGGTCAGGACGGTGCACCTCGTCCGATCATCTGCCCCCTCGACCTCACCGAGACCATCCGGATGACCCCCGACCATCTCGGGCGGTTGGCCGCGCTGGCCGAATCGAGTCCGGTCGAGCAGCCGGGACCGGATGACGAACCCGGAACCCGTTCCGTGGCCGACAACGTGATCGTCCGCCATCTCGTCGATGCGGTCCGGTTCTACTTCGAGTTCCACGAAGCGCAATCCGAGGGCTACATCGCGCACATGCACGATCCGTTCGCCGCGGCAGTCGCGCTCGATCCTTCGGTGACAGGCACCCGGCTCGCCTGTGTCGATGTCGAGATCGACGGAACGCTGACCCGCGGCACGACGGTCGCCGACGAACGTGGTTTCTGGAATCGTCCGGTCAACGCCGAGATCGCGACAACCACCGATGCGGACCTTTTCTTCGACGATCTGATCGAACGGATTGCGGCGTTTGCGGTCGCCGTGCACGATGGGACGGTTCCCCGACGATAGGTGCGACGATGCCATCTGCGACAGCTGTTTCGAAAGAACTGTTGGCCATCGGAGCAGGTGCCGCTCTGGCCGCCGGGGTGAACCTGGCCATCGGCGATCGCCTCTCACCCCGAGCACGCATCGTGGTCATCGGCGCAGGTCTGCCGGTGGCCGCTGCCGTTTATCCGCTCACGCGTTCATGGCGTGGCGCGGATCCGGGCGCCGTACGGCGTGAGGTCGTCGCTCTGGCCGCCGCCGGTGCGGTCGCCGCCTGCGCCGCATTGCTTCCGACAGGCCCGGCCCGCACCATCGCCGCAGCCGGGTGGATGGCCCATGCCGGGTTCGACTATCTGCACACCCAGGACCATTCGTCGAAGCTGCCCGGCTGGTATCCACCGGTCTGCGCAGGCTATGACGTCGTGGTCGCCGGCCTGGTGGCCTACGACGCAAGCCGTTAGCTGTCGAAGGCCTTGACGATCGCCGCGGCGGCCAGTGCCGGGGTGAGCGTGCCGGACCGTACGTCGCTTTCGACGCTGTTGCGGATCGCCCGGACCTCGGGATCTGCGTCGAGCCGGCGCAAGAGCTGGTCGGTCACCATCGCCCACATCCACTCGACCTGCTGACGGCTGCGCCGGGCCTCGAATTCGCCTGCCGCACTGAGGACTTCCTTGTGCTTGAGGACGGTCTCCCAGAACTCGGCAACTCCGGTCCCCTCGATGGCGCTCATCGTCAGCACCGGAGGACGCCAGATCGCCTCATGCGGCGTCAACAGACGCAATGCGCCCTGCAACTCTCGGGCCGCATTCTTGGCGTCGGTCAGATATTTGCCGTCAGCCTTGTTCACGACCACGATGTCGGCGAGTTCCAGGACACCCTTTTTGATGCCCTGTAACGAATCCCCGGTGCGCGCGAGGGTCAGGAAGCAGAACACGTCGACCATGCCCGCCACCGTGACCTCGGACTGCCCGACACCCACGGTCTCGACCAACACCACGTCGAAACCCGCGGCCTCGAGCAGCACGATCGTCTCGCGGGTTGCCTTCGCGACACCGCCGAGGGTGCCCGACGTCGGCGACGGCCGGATGTAGGCGTTCGGGTGTACCGAAAGCTGACCCATCCGGGTCTTGTCACCGAGGATCGATCCGCCGGTACGGGTCGACGACGGATCCACTGCCAGCACGGCGACCTTGTGCCCCTGCTCGATCAGGTACATCCCGAGCGTTTCGATGGTCGTCGATTTGCCGACGCCGGGCACGCCGGTGATACCGACCCGGTAGGACTTACCCGAGTCGGTCCCCAGTGACAGCAGCAATTCCTGTGCCTGGGCGCGGTGATCCGCCCGCGTCGATTCGACCAGTGTGATGGCTCGAGCCAGATCAGGTCGTTTGTCGGCGCGGACGGCATCGGCCAGCGCAGCCAGATCCAAAGGGGGTCTAGGCATGTACTCCACTCACCCTCACGAAGTCAGCTCAAGCCCCGGTTCCCAATTCATGCCCTAATTCAGCAGCGAGCTTTTTGATCAGCTCCACGGCGGAATCGGCGATGACCGTTCCCGGAGGGAAGATCGCGGCAGCGCCTGCCTCGTACAACTCGTCGAAGTCGCCGGGCGGGATGACACCGCCGACCACGATCATGATGTCGCTGCGCCCGACCTTCGCGAGTGCATCGCGCAGTGCGGGCACCAAGGTGAGGTGACCTGCCGCCAACGACGAGACACCGACGACATGCACGTCGTTGTCCGAGGCCTGCAGCGCCACCTCGTCCGGGGTCTGGAACAGCGGGCCGACGTCGACGTCGAAGCCGAGGTCGGCAAAGGCGGTCGCGATCACTTTCTGTCCGCGGTCATGGCCGTCCTGGCCCATCTTCGCGACCAGCACGCGCGGGCGCCGACCTTCTGCTTCGGCGAACTTGTTGACCAGATCGATGGCGTCGTCGATGTTCTGCACGGTTCCGGCCTCGTGTCGGTACACACCACTGATGGTGCGGATCTCTGCCTGATGGCGGCCGTAGACCTTCTCCAGTGCCTCGGAGATCTCGCCGACGGTGGCCTGATGGCGGGCCGCCTCGATCGCCAGCGCCATCAAGTTGTTCTCCAGGCCGCCCTCGGACGAGGCCGCCGCCTTCGTCAGGTTGGCCAGTGCGGTCTCCACGGCTGCCGAATCACGGCTGGCGCGAAGCCTTTCCAGCTTCTCGATCTGCTCGCCGCGGACCTTCGAGTTCTCGACCTTGAGGACCTCGATCTCCTGGTCCTCGTCGACCTGATACTTGTTGATGCCGATCACCGGCTGCTGGCCGGAGTCGATCCGGGCCTGCGTACGTGCCGCAGCCTCTTCGATCCGCAGCTTCGGGATGCCCTCGTTGATGGCCTGCGCCATGCCGCCGGCCTCTTCGACCTCGGCGATGTGCGCACGCGCCTTGTTGGCGAGTTCGTGTGTCAGCCACTCGACGTAGTTCGATCCGGCCCACGGATCGATCGGACGCGTGGTGCCCGACTCCTGCTGCAGGAGCAGCTGGGTGTTGCGGGCGATACGTGCCGAGAAGTCGGTGGGCAGTGCCAGCGCCTCGTCGAGGGCATTGGTGTGCAGCGACTGGGTGTGACCCTGGGTCGCGGCCATCGCCTCGATGCAGGTCCGCGCAACGTTGTTGAACGGATCCTGTGCGGTCAGCGACCAGCCCGAGGTCTGCGAATGTGTCCGCAGCGACAACGATTTCGGGTTCTGTGCGTCGAACTTCGCCACGAGCTCACTCCAGATGAGCCGCGCCGCGCGAAGTTTCGCGACCTCCATGAAGAAGTTCATGCCGATGGCCCAGAAGAACGAGAGCCGGGGTGCGAACTTGTCGATGTCGAGACCGACGTCGACGCCTGCCCTCAGGTACTCGATGCCGTCGGCGAGGGTGTACGCCAACTCCAGATCGGCTGTGGCACCGGCCTCTTGGATGTGGTAGCCCGAGATCGAGATCGAGTTGAACTTCGGCATCTTGAGGCTGGTGTACTCGAAGATGTTCGAGATGATCCGCATCGACGGCTTCGGCGGATAGATGTAGGTGTTTCGGACCATGAACTCTTTGAGGATGTCGTTCTGGATGGTCCCGGCGAGCTTCTCCGGAGGCACACCCTGCTCCTCGGCGGCCACAACATACAGCGCGAGAATCGGCAGCACGGCGCCGTTCATCGTCATCGAGACCGACACCGACCCGAGGTCGATGCCGTCGAACAGCTGACGCATGTCGAGGATGGAATCGATTGCCACACCGGCCATACCGACGTCACCGGCCACCCGAGGATGGTCGGAGTCGTAGCCGCGGTGGGTGGCCAGGTCGAATGCCACCGACAGACCCTTCTGGCCGGCCGCGAGGTTGCGACGGTAGAAGGCGTTGGACTCGGCCGCGGTCGAGAAACCGGCGTACTGCCGAATCGTCCACGGCTGGTTCACGTACATCGTCGGATACGGACCGCGCAGGAACGGCACCGAACCCGGCACGGTGTCGAGTGGGTACGGATGCTCGCCGTCGGCGGTCACCGCGTCACGGTCGGCACGGGTGAAGATCGGCTTCACGTCGATCTGCTCCGGCGTGCTCCAGGTGACCTGCTCGGTCGAATATCCGTGCGCCTGAGCCAGATCGGAGATCAGCTTGTCACTGTCACCGGCTACAGGTGCTGCTGCCGCATCCGACAGCGGGACATCGGCGAAACTCGCGATTTTCTTTTGGGTACTGGTCATCAGCTCTTCGCCTCGATCTTGTCGAACAGGTCGGTCAACGTGGTGATGGCGTCGATACCGACCTGCAGGAATCCATCCGGGGTATCTGCGGCGTCGGTCCAGGCCTTGGGCGGACCGGCCAACAGCACGGTTTCGACCCCGGCGGCGCGGGCTGCCTGAAGGGCGCCGCCGCCGTCGGACCCATAACGAGGATTTGCCGCACACAGGACTGCGACCGCAGGATTGCCGGCCGCCGAGATCGCAGCGGCCACCGAATCACCGTCCAGCGGACCGGGATTGACCGCTTCGATACCACCGGCAGCCAACAGGTTGGCGACGAACGTGGTGCGGCCGTTGTGTTCGGCCACCGAGCCCAGCGGCAGCATGATCGCCGTGGGACGACGGCCGTGAGCGGCGAGGTACGCATCGGATCGATCGCGCAGACGCTCGAAAGGCCGCGCGATCCGCGCCAGGTTGGGTGCCGATGCGGGCTGGTCGGCAACATCTGCCGCGCCTGCGGTACCGAGGGGCTTCTCTCCCAGGTTCGGGAACTCGTTGATACCGGTGAGCGCGGTGGTGCGGTGCGCCACCGCATTGTCGCGGGCCTCGACCGACTTGGCGATCTGCTCGGCGATCCAGCCGTCGGCCAGCGCCTGACGGTATCCGCCCTTGCCCTCGATCTCCTGGAACAACGCCCAGGCAGCGACGGCGAGGTCGTCGGTCAGGGACTCGACGAACCAGGAGCCGCCCGCCGGGTCGATGACCTTGGCGACGTTGGACTCCTCGAGGAGCAGCAACTGCGTGTTGCGGGCCATGCGGCGCGAAAAGCTCGGGTTGGTTGTGCGATCGGCCGGTGCCAGCGCAGCATCGAACGGCAGCACCGTGATCTGGTCGGCGCCACCGACTCCGGCACCGAACGTCGCGGTCGTGACACGCAGCATGTTCACCCAGGGATCACGCTGACTCATCATGCTCAGCGCAGTGACACCGTGGGTCACCGCTGCGCCCGCCGACGGTGCACCGCTGACCTGTGCCACGCGGCCCCACAGCCGCCGGATCGCCCGGAACTTGGCGATCGTGCCGAACTGATCGTCGGTGGCCGACAACGCAAAGGTCAACTGCGCCAGCGCTTTGTCGATGTCGAGGCCGGAGACGGTGAGCTCACGCAGGTATTCGACACCCGCGGCCACCACAAAGGCCAGCTCCTGGACGTCGGTGGCCCCGCCGAGTGCGAAGTCGGTGCCGTCGACGCGGATGGCCCGGACGCCGGCTCCCGATTCTCGGGCAATCGCGATCGCATCCGAGAGCTCGACGGTCGGCCGACCGGACAGGGCCGCGGTCAACGGCGCCAGGCCGTATGAGGCGACGGTGCTCAGCGACGCGGTCTCGGGCAGCAGCGCCTGCAGGGCGCGGGCCGCATCGATTCCGTGGGCACCGGCGTCGACGGTGACCGGAACGAGGTCGAGGAACACCCCGGCCAGGACTGCGGCCAGCTGCTCGGGGGCGATCGAGTTCTCGCCGACCGCCAACCACAGACCGCTCACACCGTTGTCGAGTGCCTCCAGGATCGCGGCGTTGAGCGCCTTCGGATCCTGGGGTTCTCCGGTGGGATCACCGAAGCGCTCGGTGACGCGCCAACCCATGTTCACATCGCGGGTGGCGTCGCTGCCGCGGACAAACGGGTACGAACCCGGAAGGCCTGGCTCGTCGAGCTCGTCGCGTCGTGTGTACAGCGGCTTGATGACCAGTTCATCCGGCGTGATGGTCGACAGCAGCGCTTCGGGGCTGTCGCTCAGGTCCGCGGCGTCGATCCGCTTGGACTTGGCCAGCACCTGCGCGGCAGAGTCGGACCATCGCTGGTAACTGGCCTCCAGGTCTTGGAGGTCGGAATGGGTATCCGGCATTCGGGGTGAGCCCTTCGATCGGCTGGTGACGTCGTGATCTCGGTCGCATCAGAACGTGGAATCGACACTATCCGATCGATCACTCGGGCCATAAGTCGAGGTGGGTGCTATCGCAGTGGTGTCGCGCACACCCGCAGGCCCCGCGGTCGGCCGTATGGTTGGGGCCGTGAAAACCAAAGGTCGAGTCACCCGTCAGGCCGCGGTGACCCGAGCTGTGATCGGGCTCATAGCTGTGATCGCGGTCCTGCTCGCCGCCTACCTGGCGCCCATCCCATCGGTCTCCCGATTCCGGGAGTGGGCCGATTCGTTCGGCCCGGCGTTTGTCTGGTTCTTTTTCGTCGCGTACGCGATCATCGTGATCTTCCCGATTCCGCGGTCCGCATTCACCGTTGCGTCGGGGCTGCTCTTCGGCCCGGCGGTCGGTTTCTCCGGTGCCATGTTGGCGACGACCTTCGCGGCGGTGGCGGCCTTCTTCCTGGTTCGCAGATTCGGCCGGGCCCGCATTCAGCCCTATCTCCACTACCCGGTCACCCGCGCGGTCGAGGTGCGCATGGAGCGGCGCGGATGGCTCGCGGTCGGGTCGCTGCGCCTGATCGCCGCGTGCCCGTTCTCGGTGACCAACTACATGGCGGCACTCTCGTCGATCAAGTTCGTGCCATATCTGCTCGCGACCGTTGTCGGGGTGTTGCCCGGGACCGCAGCGGTGGTCCTGCTCGGTGATGCACTCACCGGCGAGGGCGACATCTGGTCACTGGTGCTGTCGGCCGGCCTGTTCAGCGTCGGAGTGATCGGACTGATCGTCGATGCCCGCCTGGGAGTCAATGCCCGCCTTGAAGTCAATGAACCGACGCACGACGAACCGGAAGCTCAAGGCGGCGCCGGACGTTCGAATCCCTCGGACTCCAACCCGGTCGCATCAAGTTAAAAAGCTTGACTGTCTACTATCAAGTCCATTTACTTGATAGTCTCCACTCAAGGTTCAATCCTTGATAGCTCCTGTGTCTGAATCGGTGCGGAGGATGCAATGTATGTACTGACGATCGATCAGCGACGTAGCCGAAGCGAACCGGATCGGGTTCCGGCAGCCCTCGCCGCTCTTGCCGTCGTGCCGACCATCCGGCCCTTCGATCGGACCGCAGGTGACGAACTACAGGCGGTCCTCGACGATCCCGCCGCTGTCACCGACGCGGTGACGATCCTGGCCGCCGACGGTCATTGGAGCATCGGCGTCGGGATCGGTGACGTCGAACTCCCCCTGCCGGAGCAGACCCGGGCCGGTCGCGGGCAGGCGTTCGAGCGGGCCCGGGAGGCCGTCACATCTGCGAAGAACACCCGATACCGCGTGAGCGTGGTCGGATTCGGCACTGCTGCGGACGGTCATGCACAAACCGCGCTGCGACTGCTCGTCCGCACCGCCGCCGGACGTAGCGCCGCCGGACAGGAAGCGGTCCGGCAGATGCGCCTGGGCCACAGTCAGTCAGAGGCGGCTGCCACACTCGGGATCACACCGCAGGCGATGTCGCAACGACTTCAGGCCGCGGACTGGCATATCGAGGAGGACACCCGCGTGCTCGCCACCCATCTACTCGAGGTCGCGCACCCGTGATCATCGCGGCCGTCGTGTTGCTGGCAGTGACCGCATGCCTGCCCCTGCTGATCAGTCGACTGCCTCTCGGGCACGGGCGCCCGATGAACATCGCTGCGGCGATGATCGCGCCGGCAGTGCTCGGGCTGGTGGCGATCCTGGGACTGGTCGCCGATCCGGCCGCAGGCGCCGGAGCGGTGGTGATCCATTGCCTGACCGTTGCCGCTGCGGTCACCGGCGGCACCCTGATGGTGCGGGCGGCGCTCCTGCTGGGTGGTATCGAACCCTGGCAACTCGACACCCCCACGCCGCCACCGAACCCGGGGACCGATCCGGCGCCGATACCGACCCCGCTACGTGGTGGCCGCGTCATCGGGTATCTCGAACGCATTGTGGTGGTCGCAGCACTCGGTCTGCAATGGCCCGAGGCCATCGCCATCGTGCTCGCAATCAAAGGGCTCGGCCGCTATCCCGAACTCCGCGAACCGGGTGCGGCCGAGCAGTTCATCATCGGGACGCTCGCCTCGGTCGTCTGGGCCGCGGCGACCGCCGGTGCGGCCTACCTGCTGGTGCACTGACAGCGCCCGCGGGTACTGCGCAACGGCCGATGTCTCAGCCTTGTGCAGGTTTGTCCTGCGCGGCGTCACTACCGGCCGGGGCCTGGTACTGACCGGGAGCCGGGAGTGTGGGCTCGAGCGGACGGGCCGACAGCGGAGGCTGATCGGCTATCGGTGTCCGGGCAACTGCTTCGGCCGCGGCCACAGCCTGCGCGACCACGGGATCGGTGGCCTTCTCGAACCAGTGGGCGATGTCGGACTCATCGACCGGCGCCGGACTGTCGTCGGCAGGGGCCTCATAGCGGAAGACACCGTCATCAGACCGGATCCCGAACGATTTGGCGAAACCCTGTAGTGCCGAACCGAAGTCGCTCGGGACCACCCACACCTTGCTGGCCTCGCCTTTCGCCATCTCCGGAAGCTGCTGCAGATACTGGTAGGCCAGCAGTTCGGGCGTGGGCTTGGCGGCCTTGATCGCGGCGAAGACCTTCTCGATCGACTTGGCCTCACCCTGGGCGCGCAGGTATTGCGCAGCCCGGTCACCCTGCGCCTGCAGGATGAGCGATTGCCGATTGCCCTCGGCAGTGAGGATCGCCGCCTGCTTGGCGCCCTCGGCGTAGAGAATCTGACTCTGCTTGTTGCCCTCCGCAGTCTTGATCGCCGATTCGCGCTGGCCCTCGGCGGCCAGGATCGTGGCGCGCTTCTCGCGGTCGGCCTTCATCTGCTTTTCCATCGATTCCTGGATGGAGGGCGGCGGCAGGATCGATTTCAGCTCCACTCGGGCCACCCGCAGACCCCAGCGACCGGTGGCCTCGTCCAGCACACCGCGCAGCTGCGCATTGATGTACTCACGCGAGGTCAGGGTCTCTTCGAGGGTCATCCCGCCGACCACGTTGCGCAGCGTGGTCGTGGCCAGCTGTTCCACACCGACGATGTAGTCGTTGATCTCATAGACCGCGGCCTGCGGGGTGGTGACCTGGAAGTAGACGACGGTGTCGATGTTGACCGTGAGGTTGTCCTCGGTGATGACCGGCTGCGGTGCGAATGAGACCACCCGCTCCCGCAGATCGATGCGGGCCCGGATGCGGTCGACAAACGGAATCAGGAGTGTGAGCTGCCCGGACGTGGTTTTGATGTATCGGCCCAGACGCTCGATCACCGCCGCCTCGGCCTGCGGGATCAGCGCGACCGACTTCACCAGGATCACGGCCACAACCAAGACCAGAACCACGATCACCACCAGTCCGACCAGCATGGTGCTCATCCTTTCCACACCACGGCGGTGGCGCCTTCGATGTCGAGAACCGTCACCGATTCGCCCTCGGCGAACCGGTCAGCTGGATGCGCGGCCCGCGCCGACCACACACTTCCGTCGAACTTGACCTGTCCGGAATCGCCGTCGATGGCAGCAACGACCACGCCGTGACGGCCGATCAGACCTTCGGTGTTGGTGGCCAGCCGGGGACGGTTGTACATGTGTCGCTTGGCAACCGGACGGACAGCAAACAGCAAGAGCAGCGACATCAGGGCGAAAACGGTGCCGTCGACCCACAGCGGTGTGCCGAAGACTGCGTTGACCCCGGCCGCGGTCAATGCGCCGCCGGCGAGCATGAGCAGGATCAGATCGCCGCTGAGGACCTCAGCGCCGATCAGTATCAGTCCGGCCACGAGCCAGATGACTGCGCTCACACATCCACTGTGCCACGCAAAGTGAGTCTGGGTAGTTTCGTTATTCGACTGCGGTCACAAAATCGATCAGTTCCTCGACAGCCCGGATCAGTGGAACCTCGATGTCACGGAAACTCGACACGGACGAGTTCACCTTCCGCCAGCCGTCTTGCGGTGTACCCCAGTTCAATTCCTGGCAGATACCGGTCTTCCAGTCGATACCCCGCGGGATCTTCGGCCAGGCCTTGATCCCCACCGCGGCGGGCTTCACCGCTTCCCAGACGTCGATGTACGGATGCCCGGTGACCAGGACATGTTCGCCGACCCGCTCGGTGAGCCGGGATTCCTTGGAACCGGCCACCAGGTGGTCCACGAGGACGCCGGCCCGGCGGGTGGGGCCGGGCTCGAACTCGGCAAGTGCTTCATCGAGATTGTCGAGGCCGTCGAGGCTCGAGACAACGATGCCTTCGACGCGCAGATCGTCGCCCCAGATCCGTTCCATCAAAGCCGCATCGTGAACGCCTTCGACGAACAGGCGGCTCGCCCGGGCGACCCGGGCCCGCTGCCGGGCCACCGTCCGTGAACCGGACGCCGTTCGTGCCGGTGCCGACGGTGCCTTCACCACCGGTTTGATCAATGTGACAGTTTTGCCGTCGATCAGGAACGCAGCGGGCCGCATCGCGAAGATCCGGGTCAGTCCCCGACGGTCTTCCAGTCGCACGAACTCTCCGTCGTAGCTGCGTTCGAAGCCGACCACGGCGCCGCAGAATCCGCTGGCCGCATCCTCGACGACGAGGTCACGCTCGGCAGCGACCTCGGGGACGACGGGCCGGGTGCTCTTCCGCGGTCCGGACAGGACATCTCGACCATAACGATCAGAACCATTGCTGTTCACCGGCACCACGTTAGGGCCCGGCCAGGAGCCACGGTGCTTGCCACGCCGAGCCGCGGCACCGGCAGTAAGATCGGCCCAGACGCAACGAAGAAGTGAAGGCTGTGATGACCGACAACGTTTTTGAGTATCCGACCGACACCGCGGGCATCGGTAGTGCCCTCGGTGCGTGGGGTGCGGCGTGGCAGTCGGGTCGCTACTCCCCCGATGACCTGCTCGACGTGCTCGGTCGGTGGAGTTCGCGGCACCGCGTCATCGCGGCGGATGCTGCTGCCGCCCAGGAACTTTCATTGAATCCCGACGGCGAGGAGAGTGACGCACTCCTGCGCCTGGTCCGCGAGGGCTCCACCCATGGCCTGGCCTTGCTCCTGGTCGCACCCGGCGACATGCTCGGCCTGCCGCCGCGGGGTCCGGTCACCACGGCCGCACTCGAAGCCGGCGAACTGCTGGTGGTACCCGGACGTTTCGCACTCATCCCCCGCCGACTGGACCGCTACACCGTCGGCTGGGGTGTGCACACACTCACCGGTACTCCCGCGATCCCCATCACACATTCCCTCAGTGAGGTCGAATACGAACTGCGCGAGGGCATTCGGTCGGCGACCCAGATCCTCGCCGGTCTGCGGATGCCGCGCACGTCGTCCGCCGAAGGGCGCCCCGACCCCCGCGACGTGGTGGCGCAAATGACTCGACTCGCCGCCCAGCAACTACCGCCCGGGGTCAATCCGCGGGCCGAACGCATCCTCGAACAGGCCGCGCACGTGGCCGCCATCCTGTCGGTGGCCAGCGCTGCGGCACCTGACTTCGGGATCGTCGCCGGTCAGCAGCAGAGTGGTGATACGGCCTTGCGCGAGCTCGGTCGTACGGTCCGGATCGCACGGATGAGTGCCACCAATGCCGTCATCGACGAATTGGTCTCCAGCAACCACGTCTGAGACCAGCTGTGTTTGGCGAGCTATGCAGGACGACGGACGGGTTCGCAACAACCGCGTGCGCAGGGTGCCCCGTTGTCCGTCATGCCGAGCCTGAACTCGACGCCGCCGCTGCACTGTTCGGCGATGAGTTCGGTGATCATCGCGATGAACCGCGGGTCCGTCCCCACCGTTGACGCCCGCGCGTAGCCCAGGCCGAGCTCTTGCGCCTTCTCTCGGCCCTCGTTGTCGAGATCCCACACCACCTCGAGGTGGTCGGAGACGAAACCGATCGGGCACACGATCACGGCCCGGACGCCGCGGCCTGCGACGGTCTCGAGGTGATCGCAGATATCCGGTTCGAGCCACGGGATCTGCGGCGGGCCCGACCGTGATTGCCACACCTGATCGAACTCCGCGAAACCCGCGGCATCGGCGGCCAGTGCGGATGCCGCCGCGACCTGCCTGCTGTAGAGCTGCCCACCGTCAGCGGGTGGACCTGCCGCCCGGTCGGCCGAGAGCGGAATGGAATGAGCGGTGAACACCAGCCGTGCGTCGTCGCGGAGTTCTTCTGGCAGTCCGGCTTTGGCGGCCGCGATCGAATCGGCCCACGACGCCGTCATCGCGGGGTGCTGCCAGTACTGCGGCAGCTTGCGGATGAACATGTCCCCGGCATCGGCTCCGAGTGAGGTCAGCCCACGAGTGATGTCCTCGTCGTACTGGCGGCACCCGGAATAGCCACCCCACGCCGAGGTCGGAAAGACCAGGACCCGCCGATATCCGTCAGCATGGATCTGCGCGAGAGTGTCCTCGATCATCGGATGCCAGTTGCGGTTTCCGAAATAGACCGGCAGATTGATGCCGACCCGGTCGAGCTCGGCTTCGAGCGAGCTGATCATCGCCTTGTTCAGTGCATTGATCGGCGACACCCCACCGAAGTGGAGGTAGTGCTGCGCAACCTCATCAAGGCGTTCCGGTGGCACACCACGCCCCCGGGTGACGTTCTCGAGGAATGGCCGGACGTCGTCCGGCTTGTCCGGTCCACCGAAGGACAAGACCAGGACGGCGTCGAAACCGGTTGTCATGATCACTCCGTCGCGAAACCTTCGGGGAGCCAGGTGTTGTGGCTCGCGCCACCGTCGACGTAGACGATCGACCCGGTGGTACCGGGCAGCCAGTCCGAGAGCAGCGCACAGACCGATTTGGCGACCACCGAGGGATCATCGACGTTCCAGCCGATCGGCGACGCGCCATCCCAGTATTCGTTGAGCTGGCTGAGCTTCTTGGCATCACCGGTCGCGGTGCCGGCGATCGCCTTGGCGGCAAGGGTCTTGATCGGGCCTGCGGCCACCAGGTTCGACCGGATCTTCTTGGCCTCGCCGACTTCGCGGGCCACGTAGCGGTTCACCGATTCCAGTGCGGCCTTGGCCACACCCATCCAGTTGTAATACGGCATCGACGTCCGGGGATCGAAATCCATGCCGACGATCGATCCGCCCTCGTTCATCGCGGGCAGCACCGCCCGGGCGAGCGCCGCATAACTCCACGCCGACACCTGGAACGACTGTGCCGCATCGGGTCCGGGTCCTTCGAGGAACGGCTTGGCCTCCGGGCCCATCAGGGTGCGCGGAGCGAACGCGATGGAGTGCAGGACACCGTCGATGCCCTCGGGAGCGATCTCCTTGAGGCGATCGGCGAGGGTTCCGAGGTGGTCCTCGTTGGTGATGTCCAACTCGAGCGCAGGCGGCACTTCCTTCGGTAGACGCTGAGCGATCCGGTCGATCAACCGCAGGCGGTCGAATCCGGTGATGATCACGCGTGCGCCCTGTTCCTGTGCCATGGCGGCAGCGTGGAACGCGATCGAGGAATCAGTGATGATTCCGGTGATCAGAACTGTCTTGCCGTCGAGTATCCCGCTCAATGTCTGCTCCCTCGAGGTGGTTTCGTGTGTCGGTGGTGCGTAAATGCTGATGAAACGCCGGGTCTGACCGGAGTCTCAGTGACCCATTCCGAGGCCACCGTCGACGGGGATGACCGCGCCGGAGACATAAGAGGAGTCGTCCGAGGCAAGCCAGCTGACAACAGCGGCGACCTCTTCGGGCTGTCCGATGCGAGCCGCCGGGATCAATTTGACGGCCTGCTCCTTGTATTCGGCGGGCAACTCGTCGGTCATGTCCGTCTCGATGAGTCCGGGTGCGACGACGTTGGCGGTAATAGAGCGCGACCCGAGTTCACGGGTGAGCGATCGCGCCATGCCGATCACGCCTGCCTTGGACGAGGCGTAGTTGATCTGGCCCGGCGTGCCCATCATCGCGACGGCGGAACCGAGAAAGATGAACCGGCCCCAACGCTTGCGCAGCATCGATCGGCAGGCTGCTTTGGAGACCCGGAACGAGCCGGTGAGGTTGGCGTCGATGACCTTTTCGAATTGTTCCTCGGTCATCCGCATGAGCAGGGTGTCGTCGGTGATCCCGGCGTTGGACACCAGAACCTCGACCGGCCCCTGGTGCTCCTCGACCGCCTTGAAAGCTGCGGTGATGGAGTCGTTGTCGGTGACGTCGCACTTGACCCCGAACAGTCCCTCGGGGGCTCCTGAGCCGCGATGCGTGACGGCCACCTTGTGGCCATCGGCGGCAAGCCGTTGTGCGATCGCCAAACCGATTCCACGGTTGCCACCGGTGACGAGAACCGAGCGGGATACCTTCGTATTGCTGTCAGCCATGACGGTCAACCTATCGCTTTGCCCACTGTCGACGTTTAACAGGCCCCATCACGGGAGCCGCCTGTTGATTGCTACCGCACTCACCGCGGCCGCCAACACCAGCAGTGTGCCGACGATCAGCCACGGCCGGGACGCATCGCCACGCTGGGTCTCGTAACCGATCTGATTCTGCAGGTTCTCGTACACCTGGTTCAGCTCGTCGAGGCTCGACGCGGTGAAGAACTTGCCCCCGGACAATTGCGCGATCCGCTGGAGCGATTCGTCGTCGACGGGCACCGGGATCCGGTCACCTTCGAGATCGACGGTTCCGGTCGAGGTACCGAACGAGATCGTGTTGACCGGGATCCGTTCTTCTTTGGCCTTACGGGCCGCGGTGAACGCGCCACGCGGGTCGTCCGGATCGTCGGGGACGGTCTCTTTTCCGTCCGAGAGCAACACGATCTGGGCCGGCGGTGCACCCTCTTCCCCGCCGAGGACGGCGTTGAGGGTTTTGATCTGCGTCATCGCGGCCAGGATGCCCTCGCCGGTCGCGGTCTTGTCGTCGAGCGTCAACTTGTCGATTGCGTCTTTGGTGGCCTGACGGTTCGGGGTCGGTGACACCAGGGTGGTCGCGGTCCCCGCATACGAGATCAGCCCGAGGTTGATCCCCTCGGTGAGTTCGTCGGCGAACTTCTTGCCCGCTTCTTGTGCAGCCTTCAGCCGCGACGGCGAGACATCGGTGGCGTCCATCGACCGCGAGACGTCGATCACCAGGATCACCGTTGCCTTGTTCCGGGGCACCTTGCGATCGGCCTGCGGTCCGGCCATCGCCACCACCAGCACCGCCAACGCGAGGACCATCAGCACGATCGGTATGTGCTGGGCCCGGTTCTGGGTTTTGGGTGCGACACGGTTGAGCAGATCGAGATTGGCGAACTTGAGGGCCCGGCTCTGGCGCCTGCGCTGCATGTAGATGTAGCCGGCGATGAGGCCGACGACGGCGAGCAGGACCAGCAGCCACCACGGTGACGCGAGATCGAACCAGCTCATCGGGTCGACCCCGCATTCATTCCGCGGCGACGCTGCGCGATGAACCGGACCACATCGGCGATCCAGTCACGGTCGGTGCGCAGCGCGAGAGTCGGTGCGCCACAACGCCTCAGGGTCCGCTCCACCTGCTGTCGATGATCCTCGGCGGCGCGGGCGAAATCAGCACGGACCTTGTCGGTGATGGTGAGCTCGCGGATCTGACCGGATTCGGCGTCGCGCAAGACGACCTCTCCGACATCGGGCAGCTCCATATCGCGGGGATCGAGAACCTCCACGCCAAGGACGTCATGGTGGCCGGAGATCGCGCGCAACGGGCGATCCCAGTCGATCGGTCCCAGGAAATCGCTGACCACAACGGCCAGACCCCGGCGGCGCTCTGGCCTGCGCAGCGCATCGATCCCGGCATGCAGGTCGCCCCGCACGCCCTCACTCGAACGAGTGGTGGTGGCGATGGTCTTGAGGGTGTCGAGTGCATGCGCGCGACCGCCGCGGGCCGGGATGCGGACCACCTTGTCGCCGGTACAGACAACGGCACCCATCCGGTTGCCGCCACCGAGCGTCAGATGCGCGATCGCAGCGCAGGCGGCCACCGCGAGATCACGTTTGGTGGTGTTGACCGTGCCGAAGTCCAGACTCGCGGACATGTCGACCACCAGCCACGTCTCGAGTTCACGGTCGGCGACCATCTGTCGCACATGTGGCTGTGTGGTCCGCGCCGTGACCGACCAGTCCATCCGCCGGACGTCGTCGCCGGGCTGGTACGGGCGGGCCTCCCCCGGCTCGGTGCCCGGTCCCGGGATCAAACCGAGGTGGTCGCCCTGGAGTACGCCATCGAGCTTGCGACGAACAACGATCTCCAGCGTCTTCAGTGCTGCCGTCAGTTTGGGATCTTCCAGCGTGCCCGCGCCAAATGACGGAAGTGCGCTGTTATCCGCCATAGTGCGACTGGTTGCCCTGTCCCGGGCCACCCTGCGCTGCGGCAGGCTTGGTCAGCGGATTCGGCTGTTGCCGATAGCCACCCTGCTGCGGGTAGCCGGGCTGCTGATTGCCCACCGATTGTTGCGGAGGCTGCTGGTGCGGCTGATTGTTCGGGTGTTGGGCGTTCGCCTGCGCAGGCGCGGCCGGTCCGGTGTTCAGCGTCTGGGCGCTGACCTGTGGCAGCCCGATCGTCTGGAGGACGCGGGTGATGATCGTGTCGGCATCCACCTCGTCGGCGAGCGCGTCGTAGCTGAGCACCAACCGGTGCCGCAAGACATCCGGAATGACCTCGACGACATCCTGCGGCACGACATAGTCACGTCCGCGTACCAGCGCCAGCGCCCTGGCGGCGGCGATGATGCCCAGGGTCGCACGCGGCGACGCGCCGTACGAGAGCCATCCGGCCACGTCCTTCAGGCCCAACTCGGCCGGAAAACGCGTCGCGTGGATGACCCGCACGACGTAGTCGACAAGCGCATGGTGGACGAACACGTTGGCCGCGACGTTCTGCAGGCGCACCATCGTCACCGGATCGAGCACCGGCTTGGCCGTCGGCGGCTTGTTGCCCATGCGGTAGACGATCTCGCGCTCTTCTTCCATCGCGGGATAGTCCACCAGCACCTTGAACAGGAAGCGATCTCGCTGGGCTTCCGGCAGCGGGTAGACGCCCTCGTTCTCGATGGGGTTCTGCGTCGCCATCACGAGGAACGGATCGGGCATCGGGTACGTCGTCCCACCGATCGACACGTGCCGCTCGGCCATGACCTCGAGCAGTGCCGACTGGACCTTGGCCGGCGCCCGGTTGATCTCATCGGCGAGCAGGAAGTTGGCCACCACCGGACCGAGTTCGGTGTCGAACTCTTCGCGGCCCTGACGGTAGATCCGGGTACCGATGAGGTCGGTGGGCACGAGGTCGGGGGTGAACTGCACCCGCGAGAACGATCCGCCCACGACGGTTGCATACGTCTCGACAGCCAACGTCTTGGCCACGCCCGGAACACCTTCGAGCAAGATGTGTCCACGTGCGAGCAGGCCGACGAGGATCCGCTCAACCAGTCGATCCTGTCCGACGATGACCCGCTTGACCTCGAACATGGCCTTTTCGAGCAAGGCGACGTCGGCCTGCGTGAGCTTGAATTCGTCCACTGAAGTCTTGCTCTCGTCCTGCGCTGAGGTCACCGAAACCCTCCGGGGTCTGATCGATCGTTGTGCTGACTGAACCGAGGGTACTGGAGGCACCCAGGCGAACCCGCCGGTGTCAGCTCAGACGGACGACGTAGGGCATCGCGCCACTGGTGCGCAATGGCGAGATCTTGACGACATCACCCGACTGCGGTGCCTCGACCATCTGGTTGCCGCCCAGGTACAGCGCCACGTGCTGGCTCGCGTTGGGACCGTAGAAGATCATGTCACCGCGTTCCATCTGCGAGAGCGGGAACTGCGGGCCGGACGTGTACTGGTAGCCGGTGTAGTGCGGCAACGAGATCCCGATACCGGCGAATGCGTAGATCATCAGACCGGAGCAGTCGAATCCGACCTTGTTGTAGTCGCCGTACGAGTCGGCCACGCCGCCGTCACGGATACCGAGTGTCGGGCCGTTCGCGTTTCCGCCACCCCACGAGTAGGTGACACCGAGTTGTGAGAGTGCGCGGTTGACGACGATCTCGACTGCCGCCGATCCGGAGGCTCCGGGGATGACCGGTGTGGTCGGGGTCGACGGTGTCGTCGGTGTCGACGGAGTCGGCTCTTCCGGCACAGACGGATCGACGGGCAGGCTCGGGTCGACGGGCGTCGGGGTCTCGATGTCGGTGTGCGGCGGTGTCATCGAGCCGATGATGGCGGCGAGGACCTGCTGCGAGGTGTCCAGTGCCAGCCTGGCGCTGGCTTCACCCGCAGCCCGCAGAGCGGCGTCGTGTGCCTGTTGCTCGATGGCGGCCTGTTGGTCCGGGAGGACAGCGGTCGGAGCACCGGGGTACGAGGATGCGGGCTGGCCGCGGAGCTTGTCCAATTCACGCTGTGCCGCGGCCCGGTCCTGTTCGAGCATGGAGCGCCGCGCGTATTCGGCCTTGACCGCTTCGGTTGCCGCGGCGATGGCGCTTTGCGCGTCGGCCTGACGGGTCTCGGCAGAAGCAGTTGCGAACGTGGCCTGCTGCGCGGTGGCCTTGGCCGTGGCCGCGCGGTTCGCCTCTTCGTTTCGGGCCTGCTGCAACCGGGTGATGGTGGCCTGCTGATCGCGACTGATCTGGTCGACCACCGATGCCCGGTCGAGCAGAGCGCCGGGGTCACCGGACATGTATCCGAGCAGCGAGCCCTGGCTGTTGCCCATCGAGTACAGGCTACGAATGAACGCATCGAAGTCGGTCTGGGCGAACGCGATTGCGCCGGAGGCCTCTTCCAGGGACGCCTGAGCACCGCGGACGGCTACTGCAGCGAGACGCTCGGACTCCCTGGCATTCTGCAGATCGACCAGTGCCCGGTTCACGGCTTCACGCTTGACGGCAACCTCGCCATCGAGGTTGACCATCGTCTGGTTCGTGTCGGCGATCTGATTGATCAGTGTGGCGATCTGCTCCGCGCTACTCGGCGGAGCCGCGACCGCGGTTCCCGTGGCCAACTGTGCACAGGTGACCGTCACCACCGCCATCAAAGCGGTCACCGAGGACACTCGAATGCCACGTTTGCGCGGCTGTAACGCCTTTCCTCGACTCACTAATGACTCCCTCGCAGATCCGACAGTGCGCCGGTGCCACTGCGGAGCAGTGGCACACACTCGGCCATCGCCACGATGGTGATCAACTTCCCCATTAACCCCATCGGTGACATACGAACCGTACGTCACAAAAACAACCAAGGAAACATGAGTCACAAATTACATCGCAGTCATTACCTGCGGAAACGCTGTGATCACCACGGATGTGCAAGGTAACAAATTGGACATGCGCGAATTACACAAATGTAATTCAGTCGCGTGAATCAGAAATCTGTCCGCGAATCGTGGATCAGAGGCTGTGGATCACAGTCTGTCGGGTGAATCGGTGGCGGCGGTCGCCGAGGTCGGCACGTCTGCGTGGACGTCCGCCGGCTGCGCGCCACTTCCCTTGCGCAACTGCAGTTTGCGGCCAATGACCGCACCGACCGCGACAATGGCGATCAGGAGCATGGTCACGACGGTCCAGGGCACGTCGGTCTGACCGGTCATCCGGTCGACCATCTGCTGCGCGGCCTGCGGTGGATTCTGAATCGCCAGATTGTCGGTGGCATTCTCGAGTTCGACGCGGCTGAACTCGTTACTCGAACTACCCACGTAATTACCGCCGAGCACAATGACGGTTCCACCGGTCTCGGATTGCAACTCGGTGGCGATGTCACGGTAATAGGTGATTCGCGGATAGATCTTGTCGGTGACAACAAAATGCACGTCGTAGCCCTCATCGCGGGCTTGCGCGACGGCCGCCAGGATCGCCGGGGTCATCTCGGGTGGGGCGACGACACCTTCCTCTGCCAGTCCGGCCGAGAGCTCTGCGATATCGACGTCGGACGGGACGATCGTCGAGAAGGGCGTCGGTGCCATCTACTTACTGTCTCCATTCGGGCCACATGAATCTCCGCCGTGCCGGAAAGTTCAGCCTGTGTCCAACCTACGGCAGCACAGTACGACACAATTGACGGCGTACGGCATCCCCCTGGCGTGTCGTCCTCGCGAAGACACGCCAGAATCCCCCACTGGTTTACCAGTACGCTCGTACTGCTAGAATCGGAGGAAGCACGGATCGGCGCAGCCCGTCGGTTCGTACCTGTCGGCGATCACGCCGACAAGAGGATCAAGAACCGGCGTTGCCCAGCCGGTGAGACAACAAGACTGGAGCTGACGTAAGCGATGAGTATCGATACATTTGGCGCCCGCGGCACGTTGACCGTCGGTGAGAACTCGTACGAGATCTTCCGCCTCAACGCCGTCGAGGGAACAGAGAAACTCCCCTACTCCCTCAAGGTGCTCGCAGAGAACCTGCTCCGCACCGAAGACGGTGCCAACATCACCAAAGATCACATCAACGCGATCGCGAACTGGGATCCCAGCTCCGAGCCGGATACCGAGATCCAGTTCACCCCGGCGCGCGTCATCATGCAGGACTTCACCGGCGTCCCCTGCATCGTCGACCTCGCGACCATGCGTGAAGCCGTCACCGCCCTCGGCGGCGACGCCACCAAGGTCAACCCGCTCTCCCCTGCCGACATGGTCATCGACCACTCGGTGATCCTCGATGTGTTCGGTCGCGCCGATGCCCTCGAGCGCAACGTCGACCTCGAATACGAGCGCAATGGCGAGCGTTACCAGTTCCTCCGTTGGGGCCAGGGCGCGTTCGACGACTTCAAGGTCGTCCCCCCGGGCATGGGCATCGTCCACCAGGTCAACATCGAATACCTCGCTCCGACCGTGATGACCCGCAACGGCCAGGCATACCCCGACACCTGCGTCGGCACCGACTCGCACACCACGATGGTCAACGGCCTCGGCGTGCTCGGCTGGGGCGTCGGCGGCATCGAGGCAGAGGCCGCAATGCTCGGCCAGCCCGTGTCGATGCTCATCCCGCGTGTTGTCGGCTTCAAGCTGTCCGGTGAGATCCAGCCCGGCGTCACCGCCACCGACGTGGTGCTCACCGCCACCGAGATGCTGCGCAAGCACGGCGTTGTCGGCAAGTTCGTCGAGTTCTACGGCGCAGGCGTTGCCGAGGTCCCCCTCGCCAACCGCGCCACCCTCGGCAACATGAGCCCCGAATTCGGTTCCACCGCAGCGATCTTCCCGATCGACGCCGAGACCATCAGCTACCTGCGCCTGACCGGTCGCAGCGACGAGCAGCTCGCGCTGGTCGAGGCATATGCCAAAGAACAGGGCATGTGGCACGATCCCGAGCGCGAGCCGGTGTTCTCCGAGTACATCGAACTCGACCTGAGCACCGTGGTCCCCTCGATCGCCGGCCCGAAGCGTCCGCAGGACCGCATCCTGCTGTCCGAGTCGAAGGCGGCGTTCCGCAAGGACATCCACACCTACGTGGAGAACAACAACGACGCCGAGCACACCCAGCTCGACGAGGCCGTCGAGGAGTCGTTCCCGGCGAGCGACCCGGCAACGCTGTGTTTTGCCGACGACGGCGCCGATGAAGGCCGGTCGGCCGCCAGCGGCAGCAAGGGACGCCCCTCCAAGCCGATCAAGATCGTCGACCCCGAACTCGGCGAGTTCGTCCTCGACCACGGCGCCGTGGTGGTCGCGGGTATCACCTCGTGCACCAACACCTCCAACCCGTCGGTCATGCTCGGCGCTGCGTTGCTCGCCCGCAACGCGGTCGAGAAGGGACTGGCCACCAAGCCGTGGGTCAAGACCAATATGGCTCCCGGATCGCAGGTCGTCACCGACTACTACGAGAAGGCCGGCCTCTGGCCGTACCTCGAGAAGCTCGGTTACTACCTCGGTGGCTACGGATGCACCACCTGCATCGGTAACACCGGCCCGCTGCCCGAAGCGATCTCCAAGGCGATCAACGACAACGACCTGTCTGTCTCCGCGGTGCTCTCGGGTAACCGTAACTTCGAGGGACGCATCTCCCCCGATGTCAAGATGAACTACTTGGCTTCCCCGCCGCTGGTGATCGCGTACGGCCTTGCCGGAACCATGGACTTCGACTTCGAGACCGATTCCCTCGGCAACGACACCGACGGCAAACCCGTCTTCCTGAAGGACATCTGGCCGTCCACCGAGGAGATCGAATCCACGATTCAGTCGGCGATCAGCCAGGACATGTTCCGCAAGTCCTACGCGACGATCTTCGCGGGCGATCACCGCTGGCAGAATCTCTCGACTCCCGAGGGCGACACCTTCGCGTGGGATGAGAAGTCCACCTACGTCCGGAAGCCCCCGTACTTCGACGGCATGGCGGTCGAGCCGTCGCCGGTCACCGAGATCAAGGGCGCTCGCGTCCTGGCGTTGCTCGGCGACTCGGTCACCACCGACCACATCAGCCCGGCAGGCCCGATCAAGCCAGGTACCCCGGCAGCGCAGTACCTCGATGCCAACGGTGTGGCGCGCAAGGACTACAACTCGCTCGGTTCTCGTCGCGGCAACCACGAAGTGATGATCCGCGGAACGTTTGCCAACATCCGTCTGCAGAATCAGCTCCTCGACGGTGTCGCCGGCGGCTACACGCGCGACTTCACCCAGGACGGTGCCCCGCAGTCGTTCATCTACGACGCGTCGCAGAACTACCAGAAGGCCGGCATCCCGCTGGTCGTCCTTGGCGGCAAGGAATACGGTTCGGGCAGCTCGCGTGACTGGGCCGCCAAGGGCACCAGCCTGCTCGGCGTCCGCGCGGTCATCACCGAGTCCTTCGAGCGCATCCACCGCTCGAACCTGATCGGCATGGGCGTGATCCCGCTGCAGTTCCCCGAGGGCGAGTCGGCCACGTCTCTCGGACTCGACGGCACCGAGGTCTTCGACTTCACGGGTATCACCGAGCTGAACGAGGGCAAGACACCGAAGACGATCAAGGTCACCGCCACCAAGGGCGACGGACAGGTCGTCGAGTTCGATGCCAAGGTGCGCATCGACACGCCGGGTGAAGCCGATTACTACCGCAACGGCGGCATCCTGCAGTACGTGCTGCGCAACATGCTCAAGAGCTGACGAGCGGACGCAGTCGGTTGCCCAAGGTCAGTCAAGACCATCTGGAAGCCCGGCGACGACAGATCCTCGACGGTGCGCGCCGTTGTTTTGCCGAGTTCGGCTACGACGGCGCCACCGTGCGTCGGCTCGAGGAGGCAACCGACCTGTCGCGGGGTGCGATTTTCCACCACTTCCGTGACAAGGAGGCGCTGTTCCTGGCCCTGGCCAACGAAGATGCCGAACGAATGGCCGATGTTGCGGCCAACGAGGGTCTGGTTCAGGTCATGCGGGACATGCTCAACCGTCCCGAAGATTTCGACTGGCTCGGTACGCGGCTGGAGATAGCCCGAAAGCTGCGTACCGATCCCGGTTTCCGTACCGAGTGGAAAGCACGTTCGGCGGAACTGGAGTCGGCCACGCTGGCGCGTCTGGAGCGCCAGCGTACGGCCGGCCGTCTTCGTGACGATCTGCCCACCCGTGTTCTGGTCGCCTATCTCGACCTCATCCTCGACGGTCTCACGACGCGTCTGGCATCAGGTGCCGCCACCGATGATCTGCACGCGGTGCTCGACCTCGTCGAAGAATCGGTACGCCGGTCCCAATAACGGAACCGGTTACCTCGGCTGACGCCGAAATGCCCGCGTACGTAGGCCTTCCTGTGATAGTCCTGGTTAACATATCGCGGTCAGTCGGGCCGCGGTCGCCAGCGCCGGAGGTCGCGATGTTCCCGGGTAATTTTGTCGACAGCACGCCGGACAAGGTTGCTGTCGTGCGCCCCGCGACCGGTGAGTCGATCACCTACGCCGAGCTCGATCAGCTCTCGACGAAGCTAGCCCACTACTTGCGGGATGTCGGGCTCGGCCGCGGGGACAACATCGCCATGGTGTCGAACAATGACATCCGCATGCTCGTAATCTATTGGGCTGCACTGCGTTCCGGCATGTATGTGACAGCCATCAACAATCATCTGACCGCCGAGGAGACCAACTACATCCTCGGCGACTGTGGCGCGGTTGCGCTGTTCGCCTCTGCCGAGGTCGCCGATGTGGTGAGCCGTTCGGCCGAGGTCGCCACGCTCACCCATCGAATCGCCTGGGGCGGTGAGCTTTCCGGATTCGATTCGTATGACACGATCCTGGCGCAGGCCTCGGACGCACCGCTCAAAGATCAGCCGCGGGGCCAGGACATGCTCTACTCCTCCGGTACCACCGGCCGCCCAAAGGGCATCAAGGTTCCACTGCAGGACGGTCAGGTCGACGAGATCCTCGATCCGTACACACCGGTCTTCTCCGCCATCTACGGCTTCGACCAGGACTCGGTGTACCTGTGCCCGGCGCCGCTCTATCACGCTGCGCCACTGCGCTATTGCGGCATGGTCACGTCACTGGGCGGAACCGTTGTACTGATGGATCGCTTCGACGCCGAGACCGCGCTGCAACTGATCGACGAGTATCGGGTGACCCACAGCCAGTGGGTTCCGACGATGTTCATCAGGATGCTGAAGCTACCCGAGCAGGTGCGGTCGAAATACGATGTCAGCAGCCTGAAGGCCGCCATCCATGCCGCCGCACCCTGTCCGCCAGAAGTGAAGCGGGCGATGATCGAGTGGTGGGGTCCGGTCATCAACGAGTACTACGCGTCCACCGAGGGTTCCGGTGCCACGTTCATCGACAGCGCCGGTTCGCTGGCGCACCCGGGATCGGTGGGTAAACCGTTGCTCGGCATCGTCCGCATCTGCGGCGACGACGGCGCAGAACTGCCCACCGGTGAGATCGGTACCGTCTACTTCGAACGAGACGAATTGCCCTTCCACTACCACAACGACCCCGAAAAGACGCGGGACGCACAGCATCCCGACCATCCCGCCTGGACCACCAGCGGTGATGTCGGATATGTCGACGCCGATGGTTTCCTCTATCTCACCGACCGCAAGTCCTTCATGATCATCTCCGGCGGGGTGAACATCTACCCGCAGGAGGCCGAGAACATCCTCATCGGCCACCCCGATGTCTATGACGTCGGCATCATCGGCGTCCCGGACCCGGACCTCGGTGAGGTGGCGAAGGCCTGCGTCCAACTCGAACCGGGTGTCGCCGGAGGTGACGTACTCGCCGAGGAATTGATCGCGTTGGTCCGTTCTCGACTTGCCCACTACAAGGCACCGAAATCGGTCGACTTCGTCGACTCACTACCCCGCACACCCACCGGCAAACTCGTCAAACGTGAGCTGCAGAAGCGCTACCTCTGACCGGGTTCCGATGCCCGCCAGGAAGACTGATCGAATCGATACGACACCGCAAATAGGCCGTGTTCGTTAGGTAATCCTCGCCTAACAGATATAGGGTTCGCCTATTCTGAGAAGGGCGAACTAATGACCGGTTTGAACTCTGTCACCAGTCGGCGCACAGTACTGCGGGCGGCCACAGCGGGTGCGGCCATCGCGGCCGCCGCTGTAGTCGCACCCCGCGCTGCTGCCGGCACAGGAAGCACGGGCGCCACGGCGATCGTGATCGGAAGTGGGTTCGGCGGTGCAGTCGCCGCGCTGCGCCTCGGGCAGGCCGGCGTCCAGACGACCGTGCTCGAGCGTGGCCGCCGGTGGCCGATTCGCCCGGACGGAAACACATTCACCAATCTCAACAACCCGGACAAGCGGGCGGCCTGGTTCAGCACCAAGCCGCCGATCAATCCCCTGACGAGTTTCACCCGGCTGGAGCCCTACCCCGGCCTCATCGACCGCATCCACGGAAACGGTATCGATTCGGTCTACGGCGCCGGAGTCGGTGGCGGCTCGCTGGCGTTCGGTGCTTTCACACCCACCCCGCGCAAAGTCGACTTCGAGATGGAGTTCCCCGATGTCGCCAATTACGACGAGCTGATCCGGGACTACTACCCGACCGCTCGGACGATGCTCGGATCGAGTCCCATGCCCGCCGACATCCTGGCTCATCCGCAATATCGCGGCGCCCGGGTATGGACGAAGACCCTGGCCGACTACGGAGTCGAACCGGTCCCCCAGGACTTCGCTGTCGACTGGGACATCGTCCGCGACGAATTGGCAGGCAAGGCAAAGGCATCGCTGTCCGTGGGCGGCGGTCCCTACGGTGTGAACTCCGGCGCAAAGAACTCCGTCGATCACAACTATCTCCCGTCCGCCGAGTCCACCGGCAACGTCACCATCAAGCCGATGCACGAGGTGTTCGAGATCCGGCCGCGAGAGCGCGCCAAGGGATTTGTGGTGAAGGCCCGGCTCATCGACGATCAGCACCGCACGGTCAGCATCGAGACGTTCGAAGCCGACTACCTGTTCATGGCCGCCGGTTCGTACTACACGACGTCGCTTCTGGTGACTGCCCGGGCGAACGGCACCCTGCCCAACCTGTCCACACATGTCGGAAACGGATTCGGTTCCAACGGCGACTTCTTGATCATCCGGACCCTGCTCCGCGACGACGTCGGATACGCCCAAGGTGGCCCGGGCTTGTCTCGCATGTACGAGGATCGACTACCAGGCGGACCGGTGTCGATGATCTATCAGGCGACTCCGTTCCCACAGGTGGCAGGCGGGTTCACCACCACCCACATGGTGCAGACACACACCCCGGACCGCGGGACCATCACGTTCGACCGCGCCACCGGCAAGACGGTCCTCGATTACCCGTTCGCGGGCGGGCAGTCCATCGGCGACAAGCGGGCGATGGCGTTCGCCGGACACTTCCACGAGCGCACCGAAACCCGCTTCGGGCACCCGGCCAACGGCATTCCGGTGTACCCCCGCGAAGGGGACTTCGGTTCGGCTGCCACCTTCCACGGACTCGGCGGGGTGGTCATCGGGAAGGCCGCCGACGAGAACGGCAAGGTCCACGGTTACGACAACCTCTACGTCACCGATGGTTCGTTCATGCCCGGTGCCGTCGGACTGGTGAATCCGTCGCTGACGATCACCGCGATCGCCGAACGCACGATGGACCGGTTCGTGGCGAATCTCTGAGCTCCGGGCAGGCCGCCGACCAGCGAAGCTGTGTGAATGCTGAAAGGGATTAGGTAGAACACCTCGCCGGGGCTATTAGTTTTCCAACCCCCTTCGGGAAGGCGAACCATGAGCGCCGGCGACACGATCACGTCCACACGGACCGTTCCCAGACGCACTGTTCTGCGAGCGGCGGCGGCAGGCGCGGCGGTGGCCGCCACCGCCGCGGTGTCGGCGCGAGCACGCGGAGCCCCCACGGGCGGATCGGCACCGACGGCGATCGTCATCGGCAGCGGCTTCGGAGGCGCGGTGGCGGCACTGCGGCTCGGACAGGCAGGTGTGTCGACCACAGTTCTCGAGCGGGGTCGGCGATGGCCCATCAGGCCTGACGGCAACACCTTCGCGACGGTGAACCAGCCAGATGGGCGGGCTGCCTGGTTCAGCACGAGAACCTACATCAATGGCTTGTTGTCGCCGCCCATCAATGCGTATCCAGGTCTGATCGATCGCATCTTCGGCAACGGCGTCGACGCGATCTATGGGGTCGGCGTCGGTGGTGGATCGCTGGCGTTCGGCATGTTCACCTCGGTGCCGCGCCGGGTCGATTTCGACATGATCTTCCCGGCGTCCGCGAACTACGACGAACTCGTCAGCACATACTATCCGCGGGCCAAACAGGCCTTGGGTACCTCACCGTTGCCTGCCGACATCCTGGCTCATCCGCAGTACCGCGGCGCGCGCGCATTTCTGGACACGTTGCGCGACTACGGAACCGAGCCGATTCCCACCGATTTCGCCGTCGACTGGGACATCGTCCGCGAAGAGCTCAGAGGCAGGCGAAAGGCATCGGTCAGCGTCGGCGAAGGACCGTACGGCATCAACTCCGGTGCCAAGAACTCCGTCGATCACAACTATCTCCCGTCCGCCGAGGCCACCGGCAACGTCACCATCAAACCGATGCACGAGGTGTTCGACATCCGACCACGGGAGGGCGCCAAGGGTTTTGTCGTCACCGCCCGCGAGATCGACGAGAACCACAACACGGTCCGCGTCACGAGCTTCGACGCCGACTACCTCTTCATGGCAGCCGGATCCTTTTACACCACATCACTTCTGGTGGCGGCGCGGGCAAGGGGAACGCTTCCGGCACTCTCGACGGCCATCGGAGGGGGCTGGGGCACCAACGGCGACTTCCTCATCGTGCGGACCCCGCTCCGTCAGGATTACGGGGCCGCACAGGGCGGACCCGGCAACGTCAAGATGTACGAGGACCGGCTACCCGGCGGGCCGGTCGCGATGAATTATCAGGCGACGCCGTTCCCGGAGTATGCCGGTGGGTTCTCCACCACGAACCTGATCCAGACCCACACCGATGAACGCGGCACCATCGACTACGACCGCGCCACCGGCAGGACGATTCTCAACTTCCCGTACCCCCGCGAGAACACGCTCGTCGATCAACGTGCATCCCAATTCGCCTGGCACTTCCACGAACAGACGGAGACCCGATACGGGTTCCCTGCCAACGGGATTCCGATATACCCGCAGGCCGCCGACTTCGGTGCCGCCTGCACCTATCATGGCCTCGGTGGTGTGGTGATGGGTCAGGGCGCAGACGAGAACGGCCGCATCCGCGGCTACGACAACCTCTACGTCGTAGACGGCGCGTTCCTGCCGGGTGCCGCCGGACTGGTGAATCCGTCCCTGACCATCACCGCGATCGCCGAACGCACGATGGACAGATTCGTCGCCACCCTCTGACCTTCGAACTGTGCCCTTTTGGCGAACAAAACCGCAGGTCGTGCCCGCCAAAACAGCACATCATCGGGCTCAGGCGAGTTCGATGATCTCCTGGTACTCGGCCGACCAATGGTCCTCGGTGCCGTCGGGCAGCAGGATCACCCGTTGCGGATCGAGAGCCGCTGCGGCGCCCGGGTCGTGGGTGACCAGGACCACGGCACCCTTATAGCTGCGCAGGGCGTCGAGCACCTGTTCACGTGAGATCGGATCGAGGTTGTTCGTGGGCTCGTCGAGCAGCAGAACGTTGGCCGCCGACGACACCAGTCCGGCCAAGGCCAGACGGGTCTTCTCACCACCGGACAGCGTTCCGGCCGGCTGATCGAGCTGCGGGCCGGTGAACATGAACGCACCGAGCAGACCACGCAGGTCCTGTTCACCCGCATCCGGAGCCATGTGCCGGATGTTGTCCCAGACACTCGCGTTGTCGTCGAGGGTGTCGTGTTCCTGCGCGAAATAACCGATCTTCAGGCCGTGACCGGGCTCGATCGTCCCGCGCTGGGCTGTTTCCGTACCCGCCAGCAATCGGAGCAGCGTGGTCTTGCCGGCACCGTTGAGTCCGAGCACCACGACGCGACTGCCACGGTCGATGGCCAGGTCGACGCCTGCAAAGATCTCCAGCGACCCGTACATCTTTGTCAGACCCGAGGCCATCAGCGGGGTCTTGCCACAGGCGGCAGGCTCCGGGAACCGGATCTTCGCGGTCCGGTCGGCCACCCGCTCTTCGTCGAGATTGTCGATCATGCGTTCGGCACGCTTGAGCATGTTCTGTGCGGCAACGGCTTTGGTGGCCTTGGCACCCATCTTCGCAGCCTGGACGCGCAGCACGCCCGCCTTCTTCTCGGCGTTGGCGCGTTCCCGCTTGCGGCGCTGCTCATCGGTAGCGCGGGCGTCGAGATACTTCTTCCAGCCCATGTTGTAGATTTCGGGCTCGCCGCGGACCGCGTCGAGGAACCACACGCGGTTGACGACGTCTTCGAGCAACTCGACGTCGTGACTGATCACGATCAGTCCACCCTCGTGGTTCTGCAGGAATCCGCGGAGCCAGCCGATCGAGTCGGCGTCGAGGTGGTTGGTCGGCTCGTCCAGCAGGAGCGTGGTGCCGGACTTGCCGCCGCTGCCATCGGAGGCCGCAAACAGGATGCGAGCGAGTTCGATTCGGCGGCGCTGACCACCGGAGAGCGTATTCAGCGGCTGGGCCAGTACGCGGTCGGGCAGACCGAGGCTGTTACAGATGCGGGCGGCCTCCGACTCGGCGACATATCCACCGAGGGTCGAGAAGCGATCTTCGAGCTGTCCGTACCGTTGAACGGCCTTGTCGAGGTCTTTCTCGTCGACGGCCTCTGCCATCAACGCCTGCTGCTTTTCCAGATCACGCAGCAAGGTGTCGAGCCCGCGAGCCGAGAGCACCCGATCCTTCGCAATGACCTCCAGGTCGCCTTCACGCGGATCCTGGGGCAGGTAGCCGAGCTCCCCGCTGTTGACGACCGAACCCGCGTAGGGCTCGCCTTCACCGGCGAGAATGCGCATCGTGGTGGTCTTGCCGGCACCGTTGCGGCCCACCAACCCGATGCGATCGCCGGGTTGCACCCGTAGCGCCGGACCAGGGGCGCTCAATAGGGTGCGTACGCCCGCGCGTACCTCGAGGTCAGTTGCCGTAATCACGACTTATCAGTCTACGGCAAGGCGATACGGTGCTCGTATGACAACTCGTATCGTCGACCTGGCGGTGGTGGGAGCCGGGCCGTCGGGTCGTGCCCTTGCGCACCGTGCGTCCCTCGCAGGCCTGCACGTGGCCGTGATCGACCCTCAGGTCGAGAGCCTTTGGAAGCCAACGTATGCCGCGTGGGCCGATGATCTGCCGAGCTGGCTCGACGACTCCGTGATCGCGGCAAGTTGTGAGGCCGTTGCGGTGTTCACGCCGTCGCACCGCCTCCTCGAACGGCAATACGTGACTTTGCACACGGCCGCGCTGCAACAGTCGCTGACCCTTGATGACAGGGTCGTGGTCCATCCGCAATCAGTGTCGGCGGTGCACCCCACCTCCGTGCATTTGGAGGACGGAACGCAGATCGATGCGCGGGCGGTGGTCGATGCGCGCGGGCTCCGAGATCCGGAAGCACCCGCGCAGAGTGCCTACGGCGTCGTTATGGATCGAGCCCACGCGGCACCGGTCCTTGGCAACGACAGCGCAATATTGATGGACTGGCGCGGGGCAACCGCTCATCGGACTCCGACGTTTCTCTACGCAATCCCATTGGACGACAATCGAGTACTGCTCGAAGAGACGTGCCTGGCCGCGGCACCGGCCATGCCCATCGCCGTGCTCCGCGAACGACTCGGCAAGCGGCTGGCACAATTCGACATCGACCAGGGATCACTCGAGGTGTCCCAGACGGAGACAGTGAAGATCGCGCTGTCCGACAGTTCGAGGTTGCCATGGGCCTCGCCGGATCCGCTGCGGTTCGGGGCTGCCGGCGGAATGGTCCATCCGGCAACGGGTTACAGCGTCGCCGAAACGCTGTCGTCGGTCGATCAGCTGGTTGACGCCTACGCACGTGGCCGCGATCCGGTCAAAGCCCTGTGGCCACGTCAGGCCCGGGCGGTGTATCGGCTCCGACTACGCGGACTTGCTGTGCTGCTCAACCTGTCCTCAGCCGACCTCACCGGCTTCTTCGATGCATTCTTCGCAGCACCGGCCTCGATGCAGCGCGCCTATCTGAGCGATCGCCACCATCTCGGCGGGACTCTCGGAGCGATGGCGGGCACCGTCTCCCATGCCGATATCCGCCTGTCCGGCACCATCGTCCGCTCGGCGTTGAAGTCCGGCAGGCCGGATCACTGATTCGGTGCTCGATGCAGCAGGATCCGAACCTCGACATCGGCTCCGGCGAACGACAGTTGAAGTTGATGGCGGACCGCACGTAGCAACTCGATGAGCTCGCGACCCTCGGCAGCAGGGTCTGCGGTCACGGTCAGCTCGAGCGTTGGGGTCCTGCCGTCGATGAACGACCGCGTCTGTGTCGAGTTGATCCAGGGATGCCGCTCCAACGATTTCGCGGCAGCTTTCCCGACATCGGGCACCGACACCGCGCGTTCACCGGCGACCGCACCCGATGAAGAACCCACCACGACGGACCGAATCCTGTTGAGACGCAGGTTGGCCAGCACCAGCCACAGTCCCAGGACAGCCAAGACGACGGTGGCCACGAGTAGCGACCACGGCCACCAACCCTGCTCCGGCGCGGTGTAGATCTCGTAGTCGTTGATCTGCTCGATTTCGTCGACGACCACTGAAACCTGTTGCCACCAGAGCAATGCGACCACACCCGCCCCGAGAAGGACAAGCCCGATCAGGCCAACAACGAGTCGGTCCATGAGGTTCAGGGTGCGTCTCACTTTTCCGGTCCCTCGTCCGTGGAGGTATGCGCAGGGTCGGCCGCAGGCGCCCGATAGTCGAGTACCACCCGCGGGGCGGTTTCGAGCCGGGCCATCACGATGTCCAGACGCTCACGGAGCGCAGCACTATTGCTGCCTTCCTGCCCGCGCACAGCGATCTTCGCGCGGCCCCTGGCAACGGTCGTGGTCGCCGAGACGGTGTCCTCTTCATCGAGCGCGATGGCGCTGATCCGCCGGGCGATGTCCACGTCACGCGTCCACAGGCCGGATACCGCCAACGGCCGGTGGGTGCGCGGTCGGGGTCGAATCGCCAGGTACAACAACCACAGGCCCACCACGACGGCGGCGATCGCAACGGCAACCATCCACGTCTGCCAGCTCGTACTCGCAATCCACTGCGTCGCATCCGCTATCCAGGCGTCGGAGTCGTAATAACCCTGGGCCACCGCGAATTCGCGACCGGCGAGCAGTGCTCCGACGATCAACAACACGCCGATCAGTGGCGCGATCCGCCCGGCACCGGGATAAGCCCGTGGCGGTCTACCGCCACGCTCGGAGACCATTTCAGAGGAATTCTGTTGTTCCGTGACGATATTCGCGACCTCTTCGGACAGCAACAGTCCTTCCGAATCGGTCACCGCCACAACGTCGACATCAACCCGCGACGGGCGCCGCCCGGTGAGTCGGGTCAAAACATCGGCGACGTGTGTCTGTACCTGCGCCGACACCTCCGCTGCCGACGCGGGCCAGCACACCGCGATCTCGATGGCGATCGCCGGATGCCGGGTGCTCGAATCCGACAGCGCGCGAGGCAGATTGCGACCGGTCAACGACCCCAGTTTCACCGACTGCGGCACCACGCCGCGAACCTCCACCGCAGCCTGGCGCGCGATCTTCACGTTGACCTTCGGCTCGATCTGCAACCTACCGCGGATCGCGGGCCGAGCCGGCCCGCTCAACTCCAGATCGGCAGCCTCGGTCGGTTGCGCGACTGCCGCCTCAGCCACGGCCCTTGCTCCGCAACAGCACACCGAGATCGATACGTCCATCGCGATGTGCCCCGATGGCCAGCCCGACCACCGCAAACACCACGGCGATCATCAAACCGGAAAAACCTCCGGTGGTGATGGCCAGGGCGAGCAACAGACCGACAAACAAGCCCACGATTGTATTGCTCATGATTCTCTCGTTTCTGGTGCGTTCACTTCGCTGCTTGCTGCCCCACCCACTGCTGCCCCACCCACTGCGTCTTCGACCACTGCGCCTTCGACCGCTGCGCCTTCAATCACTGCGGCAACGACGTCTTCGACAACAACCGTGCAGGGCAGCGGCCGATCCAGCTGCGCCAGCGCCGCGACACGCACCGCTTGTGCCACCTGCTGAATATCGGTGCCAAAGTAGACGATCACATGCACCTCCACACCGGCCTTGCCGATCCGGACGCCGGACACCCGGTGCCCCGGCAGATATGTGGCCACGTCACCGAATGTCCCGGCATGCAGGCCGGCAACACCGTCGACCGCCATGACCGCATCGCGGACACGTTCGGCAACCGTGGTCGCCGGTCCGGTCACTGGACCCGCGACACTGTCTGCCCGTCGAGAGCGGTGGTCGAGTCATCGGTGTCCAGGTGGACGTCGTGAACCGTGATATTGACCTCCGTGACCTCGAGCCCGGTCATCTTCTCGATCGCGTCGATCACATTTGCCCGAACCGACTCCGCGAGTTGGTGAATCGCAACGCCGTAGTTCGCGACCAGGCCGACGTCCACGGCTGCCTGTCTCTCACCGACCTCGACAGAGACACCTTGTGTGACGTCCGTTGACGCACCGGGGATGTTCTCGCGCAACTTGCCGACGGCACGGGCCGCGCCCCCGCCGAGGTCAAAAACCCCGTCGATCTCCCTGGTCGCGATCCCGGCAATCTTCGACACCACCACGTCGGCGATAGTTGTCGTTCCGCCCGACGACTCGGAGTCGTCCGAGGTTTCTTTGCTCAACCCGACGTGGTCGGGGTCCGCAGAAGTTGTCATCTCGAGTCCTCCACTCGTCATGCTTCCCAATGTGGGACGGACGAGGGCATATGTAACCCGGTCCACTTCTTATGACGAGGTGGGACCGCAATGTTGCACGCGGCAATTGTGAGCCACGCCACATCCGGAACTGGCATGCTGAACCCGTGGACATGGAAAGCGAAGCATCCTTGATTCGCTACGCCGCACTGGGCGATCGCACTGCGTTCGAGGATCTGGTCCGGCGTCACCTCAAGCCTCTGCTCCGCTATGCCAACCGGCTCACCGGCTCACCGGCCACCGCAGAGGACATCACCCAGGAAACGTTCCTTGCCGCCTGGCGCGGTTTGCCCGGGTTCGCCTTCGAATCCTCGTTCCGCACGTGGCTGTTCACGATTGCCTCACGCAAGACCATCGATCTGCGGCGACACCGAGTCGCGATCCCGGTGACCGATGAAACGCTCGAACGTTCGGATCGGTACACGCCCGGACCCGAAGACGAGGCCGTGGGCCAGTCGCTGCTCGATGCATTGGAGTACGAGCTCGGACAGCTCAGCGCGCATACCCGGGCGTGCTGGTGGCTCCGCGAGGTCGAAGGGATGTCGCATGAAGAGATCGCCACCGCGCTGGCTATCACCCGGGGATCGGTGCGCGGTCATCTGCAGCGGGCACGTGCGCAGTTGGCGGCCAGACTTGCACCATGGGGACCCGCCGGGGCAAGGTCCGACAGGGTGGGCACCTACAGAAAACATCAAGGGACAAGGGAGGATCTGCGATGACCGAACCGGTGACCGACCCCGATCTGTGGTGGATCAGCGACGCCGCAGCTGCGCTCGATGCTCAGATCCCAGAGGCCACCGTCCTCGAGAAGATCCGGGCACGCCTGCACCACTCGAACCGGCGGGGCGTCCCGGTGTCGACCGACAGTCCGGGAATTCTGATCAACACCCGCGCGCTTCGCCTACTGCTGGCAGGCACCATCTGGGAGGTCGGCCGCCGCGACATCGCCGCAATCGAATTCGACACGCAATCGACAACTCTCACCGCTGTCGACATCAATCTGATCGGCCGATACAGCGATCATCTCGTGGCAATCGGTGACCGGATACATGATGCGGTCACCGAGCGCCTTCGAGAAATACTCGGGCCGGTGAGCGGCTCAGCCGTGATGCGGCGCCTGTACTGGTCCGATCTGGAGCAACCGAACGACCCAAGTGGTCGCGTGAAACCGGAGGTCAGACGGTGAAACCGAGCGCACGCAACTGTTCGCGTCCGTCATCGGTGATCTTGTCCGGACCCCACGGCGGCAGCCAGACCCAGTTGAGTTCCATGTCGGTGCACAGGCCGGAGGTGACCAGCGCATTGCGCGCCTGATCCTCGATCACGTCGGTGAGCGGGCAGGCGGCCGACGTCAGTGTCATATCGACCTTCGCAACGGCGTCGCTGCTGACCTCCAGGCCGTAAACCAAGCCCAGGTCAACGACATTGATACCGAGTTCGGGATCGACCACGTCGCGCATGGCCTCTTCGATGTCGTCGATGGACGGCAACGAGGTCTGCACCGGCGCAGGCACAGCTGCCGCAGGCGATGTTGCGACCTCGGTCGAGCCTTCAGGTCCTGATGTTGTTGTCATACCGACTCCCTAGCCGAATTCTCTTTGCCGGCAACCGTCTGTGCCAACGCGTCCTTGAATGCCATCCATCCCAGCAATGCGCATTTCACGCGAGCCGGATACTTACTGACCCCGACAAAGGCGACGCCGTCGCCGATCACGTCTTCGTCACCTTCGTCGGCGCCGCGTGAGGTCATCATCTTGTTGAACGAATCAACCGTGGCCAGAGCTTCTTTCACACTCTGGCCGACAAGCTGCTCGAACATCACCGAGGTCGAGGCCTGCGAGATGGAGCAGCCCTGACCGTCGTACGAGACGTCGGTGACGGTCTCCCCGTCGTCGGACAACCGAACCCGCAGGGTGACCTCGTCGCCGCACGTCGGATTGACGTGATGGACCTCGGCACCAAAAGGATCGCGCAGGCCGCGTCCCTGCGGATGTTTGTAGTGATCGAGGATCACTTCCTGGTACATCTGTTCCATACGCATCAGGCAACCACCCCGGTCGGCACATTGTCGCCGTCAGTCTTTCTCACGCCGAAAAATTCCTGGCCCTTGACGATGGCCTTCGCAAGCGCGTCGATCTCGTCGAGTGTGTTGTATGCGGCAAACGATGCGCGTGCGGTGGCGGCCACACCGAAACGCTTGTGCAGCGGCCAGGCGCAATGGTGTCCGACGCGGATGGCGACACCTTCGTCGTCCAGGATCTGGCCGAGGTCATGGGCGTGAATGCCATCGACCACAAACGAGACCGCTCCCCCGCGCCGCTCCGAGGTGGCCGGACCGATGATCCGGACGCCTTCGATCGCACCGAGGGCGGACAACGTGGCTTCGACAAGCGAATGCTCGTGTGCGGCAATCGCATCCATCCCCAGGTCCTGCAGGTAACGAACCGCCGCACCCAGCCCGATCACCTGAGAGGTCATCGGCACGCCCGCTTCGAAACGCTGTGGCGCGGGTGCGTAGGTGGAGACCTCCATGGAGACCGTTTCGATCATCGAACCACCCGATATGAACGGTGGCAGGCCGGCAAGCAGCTCCCGCTTGCCGTACAGCACACCGACACCGGAGGGGCCGAACATCTTGTGGCCGGAGAACGCCGCGAAGTCGACATCGAGTTCGTGGAAGTTCACCGTCATGTGCGGGACCGACTGGCAGGCATCGAGTACCACCAGGGCTCCGACGGCGCGTGCGCGGCGGACCATCTCCGGCACGTCGGCGATCGCACCGGTCACATTCGACTGATGCGTGAACGCCACCACCTTGACGGTGTCGTCGAGTTCCAGCGAATCCAGGTCGATCCGACCCTCGTCGGTCACCCCGTACCACTTCAGCGTTGCACCTGTACGGCGGCACAGTTCTTGCCACGGAACCAGATTCGCGTGATGCTCGAGCTCGGTGACGACGACGGTGTCACGGGGGCCGAGTGGACTGCCACCCAGCACGCCGGCACTGCGATCGTCGCCGAGCGTGTAGGTCACCAGGTTCAGCGCCTCGGTGGCGTTCTTGGTGAACGCCAACTCGTCGACATCGGCGCCGACGAACCCGGCAACCACCGCACGCGCATCCTCGTAGGCATCCGTGGCCTCTTCGGCCAGCTGATGCGCTCCGCGGTGAACCGCCGCATTGCAGGTGACCAAAAAGTCGCGTTCGGCATCGAGAACCTGCACCGGACGTTGGCTGGTGGCACCGGAATCGAGGTACACCAGCGGCTTGTTGTCGCGCACCGTACGACCCAGGATCGGGAAGTCGGCGCGAACAGCAGTGACGTCCAGCGCAGTCGAAGCGATCGTCTCATCGATGCTTGTCATGTCTGGCCTCCTGGAGGATGTTCGGGCGAAAGGTAGATCCGGTGTCAGGCGGTTGCAGTCTGGGTGAACCGGATGTAGCCGTTCTGCTCGAGCTCGTCGGCCAATTCCGGGCCACCCGACTCGACGATGCGACCGTCGATGAACACATGAACGAAATCAGGCTTGATGTAGCGCAGGATCCGGGTGTAGTGGGTGATCAGCAGAACCCCGCCGTTCTCGCGCTCCTTGTAGCGGTTGACGCCCTCGGAGACGACGCGCAGAGCATCGACGTCCAGACCCGAGTCGGTCTCGTCGAGGATCGCGATCTTCGGCTTGAGCAATCCGAGCTGCAGGATCTCGTGGCGCTTCTTCTCGCCACCGGAGAATCCCTCGTTGACACTGCGCTCACCGAACGACGGATTGATCTCCAGCTCGTTCATCGCCTCTTTGGTCTCTTTGACCCACAGGCGCAGCTTCGGTGCCTCGCCGCGGACGGCGGTGGCAGCGGTGCGCAAGAAGTTCGACATCGAGACGCCCGGCACCTCGACGGGGTACTGCATCGCCAGGAACAGTCCGGCGCGCGCCCGCTCGTCGACCGCCATCTCGAGGACGTTTTCGCCGTCGAGCGTGATGGTGCCCTGCATCACTTCATATTTCGGGTGCCCGGCGATGGCGTACGACAGCGTCGACTTACCGGAGCCGTTGGGGCCCATGATCGCGTGGGTCTGGCCCGACTCGATGGTCAGGTTGACACCCTTGAGGATGTTGATGGGTTCGGCGTCGGCGTCAGTCTGCTTGACGTTGACATGCAGATCACGGATTTCCAAAGTAGCCACGGTATTTGAGTTCCTTGCTGATATCTGGGGAAGAGTTTGTGCTTGCCGGCGATCAGGCGCCGGCGGCCTCGAGCTCGGCTTCGATGGCGGCCGACAGACGGTCACGCAACTCTGGCAGCGCGATCCGAGCGATCACCTCGCCGAAGAATCCGCGGACCACCAGTCGACGGGCCTCGTGTTCGGAGATGCCACGAGACTGCAGGTAGAACAGATGCTCGTCATCGAAACGGCCGGTGGCACTGGCATGTCCGGCGCCGACGATCTCACCCGTCTCGATTTCCAGGTTGGGTACCGAGTCGGCGCGGGCACCGTCGGTCAGGATCAAGTTGCGGTTCAGCTCGAAGGTGTCGGTGCCCTCGGCCTCGGCGCGGATGAGCACGTCGCCGACCCATACCGTCCTGGCCTCACGGGCGCGGTCGCCTTCGACACCCTGCAGCGCACCCTTGTAGACCACGTTCGACCGGCAATGCGGCTGCGAATGATCCACCAGCAGGTGCTGTTCGAGATGCTGTCCGGCGTCGGCAAAGTACAGACCCATCAGTTCCGCGTCGCCACCTGGTGCGTCGTAGTGCACCACCTGGCTGAGCCGGACCAGTTCGCCACCGAGGCTGATCGCGAAGTGACGCAACACCGCATCCCGGCCGAGCCGGTTGTGATGGGCGGTCACGTGCACCATGTCGTCGGCCCAGTCGTGGACGTTGAGCACCGTCAGATGCGCACTGTCACCGACGATGAACTCGATGTTCTCGCCGTAGGTGCCACTGCCCTTCTGGTCGATGACAACGGTCGCCTTGGCAAACGCTTCGAGCCGGATCTGGAGATGACCGAAAGCCGTCTCGCCGACACCCGGACCATCGACGGTCACGGTGATCGGTTCGGCGAGTTCGACCTCTTTGCCGACGGTCACAACCGTTGCCGAGGTGAACGACGAATAGGCCTGCGCTGCAACCCGATCGAACGGCACGCCGCCCTGACCGAGTCGCTTGTCGTCGCGACCGACCGTTTCAACGGTCACACCCTGCGTGGCTCCGGTGACCTCGACGGTCGCCTCGGCCGTACGTTCGGCGCTGCCGTCGTGCAGACCGCGGAGCTTACGGAACGGCGTGAACTTCCACGCTTCGTCCTTGAAGCGGGGTACTTCGAAAGCGTTCACGTCGAAGGACGTGAACATCTCACCTTTGTTGACCGCAGGCCGGGAGTTCTCACCCTGGACCGCACCGACAACACCTGTAGCAGAACTCATCCGACGGAGCCTTCCATCTGCAGTTCGATCAGCCGGTTGAGTTCCAGCGCGTATTCCATCGGCAGTTCCTTGGCGATCGGCTCGACAAATCCGCGCACGACCATGGCCATTGCCTCGTCCTCGGTCAGACCGCGGCTCATGAGGTAGAAGATCTGGTCGTCGCTCACCTTGGAGACCGTGGCCTCATGACCCATCGTGACGTCGTCCTCGCGGATGTCGACGTAGGGGTAGGTGTCGCTTCGGCTGATCTGATCAACCAGCAGCGCATCACACTTCACCGTCGAGCGGCTGCCGTGTGCACCCTTGTTGATCTGGACCAGGCCACGGTAGGAAGTCCGCCCGCCGCCACGCGCGACCGACTTGCTGACGATGTTGGACGAGGTGTTCGGTGCCAGATGCACCATCTTCGATCCGGTGTCCTGGTGCTGTCCGGGCCCTGCGAATGCAACCGAGAGGACCTCGCCCTTGGCGCCTTCACCGGTCATCCACACAGCCGGGTACTTCATGGTGACCTTGGAACCGATGTTGCCGTCGACCCACTCCATGGTGGCGCCGGCTTCGGCCTTGGCCCGCTTGGTGACCAGGTTGTAGACGTTGTTCGACCAGTTCTGAATCGTGGTGTACCGGCAGCGGCCACCCTTCTTCACGATGATCTCGACCACGGCCGAGTGCAGCGAGTCGGTCTTGTAGATCGGCGCGGTGCAACCTTCGACGTAGTGCACGTAGGCACCCTCGTCGACGATGATCAGCGTGCGCTCGAACTGACCCATGTTCTCGGTGTTGATCCGGAAGTAGGCCTGCAGCGGGATGTCGACGTGCACACCGGGCGGGACATAGATGAACGAGCCACCCGACCAGACCGCGGTGTTGAGCGCGGAGAACTTGTTGTCGCCGGCCGGGATGACCGTGCCGAAGTACTCGGCGAACAGTTCGGGCTGTTCCTTCAATGCGGTGTCGGTGTCGAGGAACAACACACCCTGCTGCTCGAGATCCTCACGAATCGAGTGGTAGACGACCTCGGACTCGTACTGAGCGGCGACACCGGAGACCAGGCGCTGCTTCTCGGCTTCCGGGATGCCCAGCCGGTCGTAGGTGTTCTTGATGTCTTCGGGCAGATCGTCCCAGGTGGCTGCCTGCTTCTCGCTGGAGCGCACGAAGTACTTGATGTTGTCGAAGTCGATGCCGTCGAGGTCGCTGCCCCAGTTCGGCATGGGCTTGCGGTCGAAGATAGACAACGCCTTGAGGCGCGCCGCGAGCATCCACTCGGGCTCACTCTTCCTGGACGAGATGTCTGCGACAACCGCTTCGGACAGGCCGCGCTTGGCGCTGGCGCCCGCGACATCGGAATCGGACCAGCCGTATCCGTATGAACCGAAAGAGTCGATCGTCTCTTCCTGCGTCAGAACGCCCGCCGGTGCTGCTGCGGGGGTCGGGTCTGTGACCGTCATATGTGACTCCTTCCGGAGGCTACCGATGCCGACGCGGACTGTGCGTCGACCTGATTTGCCCCCTGCATTTTTGCAAGTGGCACGTGGGTGGTGCATGCGCAGTCGCCGTTGGCGATCGTTGCCAGACGCTGCACGTGAGTACCGAGCTTCGCGGTGAACACCGCTGTTTCTGCTTCGCACAATTCCGGGAACTCGGCCGCCACGTGCGCCACCGGACAATGGTGCTGGCAGATCTGCACACCATTACCAACGCGACGAGTGGTGGCAGAAAATCCCGCACTGGTCAAAGCTTCGGCAATTTGTTCGGCGGTGTTCTCGAGTTCTTCTGCCGAACTGCCCGATACGGGCACGTCAGAGACGATTTTCTGAGCGCGTTCCATGGCGAAGTCGGTAACCGCCTCCTCGCCACCGATCGTGCGCAGGCGGCGCATGACAGCACCGGCGAGATCGTCGTAGGCGTGCTTGAGGCGTCCACGACCGCTCGGTGTGAGCTGGAAATGCTTGGCCGGACGTCCTCGCCCACGGTGTGCGTAACGCGGTGCTGCTGTCGCGATCAGATCACCCGAGGCGATCATCGCGTCGAGATGACGACGTACCGCGGTAGGTGTGATGCCGAGCTCTTCGCTGATGTGTACCGCCGTGACCGGTCCCTGTTCGAGGATCAGGTTGACCACCGCGGCCCGGGTCTGGCCGTCATGACTGACGGGAACCGGAGAATCAGCACCGATATGTGTGCCCGGAGCAGCAGACGGTGACACCGGAGCAGCAGACAACGATGCCCCTTCCGGGGCATGCGAGGTACCAGCAACCGTTTTCACAACACAAGTGTTACCGAAATAGATTCTGATTGCTAGCAAGGGTCACCTTGCTTGATGAACGCCACACTTACAGCCCGGTATCGGACATCGGCTGCACAGGGCTGACCGGGCAGAATCGTCAGACGATTACAGTCTCACCTGTGCCGGATACCGCAGCCCCTGAAGTCGACCCTCCCGTCGACCCCAAGAAAGCTGCGACGACGCCGAACGATGCGCGCCCGTCCAGAGGCCCGATACGGGGGGAATTCAGGAAAGCGCTCGAGTACCTGGGCCTGCGGCGTGTGGGTGAACCCGAACCGGACTCCGACGCCACCGGCGACTACGGCGTGGCGGTCGCGCGGCTACACGACGACGAGTCCGAGGTCGGGCCGCTCACCAGAGCCGAGAACAAGCGTCTGCTGAGCATCCGGGTGTTCGGGACCCTGGGTTCGGTCCTCGTGCTGGTCGGATCGCTCGGTACCGGCGCGCTCCCGGTCCTGCAGAACCCACTCGCCGGTATGCGGGTGTTGTCTCTGCCGTCCCGGATGTGGCCGGTCGCGCTGACGTTCTCGCTCACCGGAGTCGTGATCCTGGTCCTGGCATGGTTGTTGCTCGGAAGGTTCGCGGTCGGGCGCCTCGGTGTCGACGTGTTGAAGGACCGATCGCCCCAGCGACGGATGACGCGTAGCCAGGCCGATCGCACGCTGCTCGTCTGGATCCTCCCGTTCGTGCTGGCACCACCGATGCTCAGCAAAGACGTCTACTCCTACCTGGCGCAGAGCGAGATCGCCGCCCGGGGCCTCGATCCGTACAAGATCAGCCCGGCTGCGGGACTGGGCATCGATCACGTGTTCACCCGGTCCGTGCCGAACATCTGGCGCGAGACCCCGGCGCCCTACGGCCCACTGTTCCTCTGGCTCGGAGACCAGATCACGCATCTGACCGGCGAGAACATCCCGGCAGCGTTGGCCGCGCACCGGGTGCTCGCACTGCTCGGTGTGGCGATGATCGTCTGGGCGCTGCCCCGCCTGGCGGGCCGGTGCGGTGTCTCTCCGGTCGCGGCGCTGTGGCTCGGAGCCATGAACCCCCTGCTCATCCTGCATCTGGTCGGCGGCATCCACAACGAAGCGCTGATGCTCGGCATGATGCTCGCCGGCCTCGAGCTGTGTTTCCGGGGGATCGATTCACCCGACCGGCTCCGAAAACCCGGTTCGTGGTTACCGAGCCCACCGGGGTGGATTCTGGTCGCCGGCGTCGTGGTGATCGCCTGCTCCTGCATGATCAAGGTCTCCTCGATCCTGGCGCTCGGATTTGTCGGCGTGGCACTGGCCCGCCGCTGGGGCGCAACCCTCCCGGCGCTGCGTCACGCTCCGGTCCGCGAGTACTGGCAACGCTCCAAACGCAGCGTGCTGGCGCTGCTGGGTGCCGCGGGCCTGCTGGCGGTGATCCTGGCGGTGGTCATCGTCGTCATCTGTGTCGGTACCGGACTGGGATTCGGCTGGACGACGACTTTGTCGACCGGCGGGGTCGTGCGGTCATGGATGTCGATGCCGACCTTCATGTCGGTGACCACCGGCCGGGTCGGCGTACTACTCGGTCTCGGCGATCAGACCCAGGCGATGCTCGACGTCGCCCAACCGATCGGGCAGGTGATCGCCGGAATTCTGGTGATTCGCTGGCTGCTCGCCGCGCTGGCCGGCCGGATCCACCCCGTCGGGGCCCTCGGGTTGGCGATGGGCAGCTTCGTGCTGTTCTTCCCGTTCGTCCAGCCCTGGTATCTGCTGTGGTTCATCATCCCACTGGCGGCCTGGGCCACCGGGCGTTGGTTCCGCCTGATCGCGATCGCGCTCTCGGCGATCATCTCGGTCGTCGTGCTGCCAACCGGTGCCGGTACGCGCGGATTCCAGCTGGCGGAGGCCATCGTTGTGGCCGTTCTTCTTGTGGCAATACTCACAGCGTTGTTCTTCGAAGAGATGCCGTGGCAGCGCCGCCGACGCGTGAACGCCGAGGATACCGAGGACACCGACAAGGCAACCGCACAGATCTGACCGCGAACCGGACGCTCGAACGTCACCCGTGTTCGGATCCAGAGCGCAGGCCGCTTACTCTTGGACGTTGTGAACAGCCCGTCGTACGCTCCCGGGGTCACCGGTGCCGCGGCGACCGGCCCAGCCCTGTCGGTCAAAGGCCTGGTGAAGAGATTCGGCGAGACAACCGCGGTCGGCGGTCTCGACTTCGAGCTCCAGACCGGCGAGATCCTGGCGATCCTGGGCCCCAACGGCGCAGGCAAAACCACCACCGTCGAAATCTGCGAAGGCTTCGCCTCGCCGGATTCCGGTGAGGTCACCCTCCTGGGCCTTGATCCCATCGCCGACAACGAAGCAGTCCGCAGCCGCATCGGCGTGATGCTCCAGGGTGGAGGCGCATATCCGGGCGCCCGCGCCGGCGAGATGTTGCGACTGTGTGCCGCCTACTCCGCCGATCCCCTCGACCCGGACTGGCTGCTGCAGAGCCTCGGGCTCGTCGACGCCCAGCGCACGCCATATCGGCGACTCTCGGGTGGACAACAACAACGCCTCGCGCTCGGCTGCGCGCTGGTGGGCCGTCCCGAGGTGGTCTTCCTCGACGAACCCACCGCCGGCATGGATGCGCACGCCCGGATCATGGTGTGGGAGTTGATCGACCGGCTACGGGCCGACGGTGTCTCGGTGCTGCTGACCACCCATCTGATGGACGAGGCCGAAGCGCTCGCGGATCAGTTGCTGATCATCGATCACGGGGTCGAGGTCGCCAAGGGCTCCCCCGCCGAACTGACCAGCCGCGGAGCCGAGAACGAGCTTCGATTCCACGCGCCCCGGGGACTCGACATGACCCACCTGGAGTCTGTTCTGCCTGAAGGCTATTCGTGCACCGAGTTCACCCCGGGCGGGTACCTGGTCACCGGCCATGTCACCCCGAAGGTGCTGGCGATGGTGACCGGATGGTGTGCGGAGATCGATGTATTGGCAACCGACCTGCAGGTCGAGACACGGAGCCTGGAAGACGTCTTCCTGGATCTGACCGGCCGAGGGATGCGCGAATGACCACTGCCCGACCGAACAGCGCCAACCGTTTTGCCGCGGGCACATTCACCCCGCGGCCGCGCCCGGCCCCGATCCGCAAAATGCTCGCCGCACAGTCCCGGATCGAATTGCTCCTGCTGCTGCGCAACGGCGAGCAGCAACTGCTGACCATGTTCATCCCGATCACCATGCTGATCGGACTGTGCCTGCTGCCCATCGGCGACTTCGACGAATCCCGTGCCGACATGTTCGTCCCCGCGATCATGACCGTTGCGGTGATGTCGACCGCATTCACCGGTCAGGCGATCGCCGTCGGATTCGATCGCCGGTACGGCGCGCTCAAGCGACTCGGGGCCACCCCATTGCCGCGATGGGGTGTGATCGCAGGCAAATCCATCGCCGTTGCCATCGTGGTCAGCTTGCAGGCGGTGATCCTCGGCGTCATCGGGCTGATCCTGGGCTGGGAGCCCTCACCGGCCGGACTCCTGCTCGGCATCCTGGTGATCGCCATCGGCACGCTCATGTTCTCGGCGATGGGTCTGCTGCTCGGTGGCACCCTCAAGGCCGAGATCGTGCTGGCCCTGGCGAACCTGCTGTGGTTCGCATTCCTCGGGATCGCGTCGATCGTCGTGATCGGCGACAGTGTTCCGACCGCGGTCGAGTGGTTCGCCAGGTGTACCCCGTCCGGCGCCCTGAGCGAGGCCCTGCATCAGGCAACGTCGGGTTCGCTGGATCTGGTCGGTATCGCAGTGCTCTCTGCCTGGGGTATCGCCGCCGGAACCGCCGCCGTTCGTTACTTCAAGTTCACCTGAACCGCGACCATCAAACCCGGCAACCTACGATCATTACCGTGTACCGCTTGTTTGTCCGGCTAGTCGACCGGCTCCCGCTCCCGTCCCTGCGCTTTCAGATCCTTTCCGCATTGGCGGTGGTACTGACGCAGGCGGGCATCGCGGTCACCGGATCAGTCGTCCGGGTCACCTCGTCCGGACTCGGGTGCCCGACGTGGCCCCAGTGTTTCCCCGGCAGCTTCACCCCGGTCCAGCACGACGAGATCACCGCGATTCACACCGCGGTCGAGTTCGGCAACCGGCTGCTGACCTTCCTGGTCACCCTCACCGCCGCGATCATCGTGATCGCCGTGACGCGGGCGCGGCGCAGGTACGAGGTTCGCCTCTACGCGTGGTTGATGCCGGCCTCGACGATCGTCCAGGCCGTCATGGGCGGCATCACCGTACTCACGGGCCTGCTGTGGTGGACGGTCGCGATCCACCTGATTTTGTCGATGGGCATGGTGTGGCTGGCGGTTCTGCTGCTGGAAAAGGTGCGCGAGCCCGACGACGTCGAAGCCGTCGCCGTGGTGCCAGCGCCCATCCGGTGGCTGACGGTCCTGTCCGCAGTCCTGATGACCGGGGTGCTGATCGCCGGGACGATGGTGACCGGCGCCGGACCTCATGCCGGCGACAAGAGCATCGACAAGCCCGTACCTCGATTGAAGATCGAGATCACCACGCTCGTGCATCTGCACGCCGACCTGTTGATCGCCTACCTGTCGGTGCTGGTGGCGATCGGCTTTGCACTCTTTGCCGTCAAGGCACCCGAACGACTGAAGCGGCGCCTCTACGTGGTCGTCGGCGTGGTCGTCGCGCAGGCGTTGGTGGGTGTGACCCAGTACGCCACCGACATCCCGGCGGTACTGGTGGTCCTCCACGTCGCGGGCGCAGGCGCCTGCGTGGCCGTCACGGCCGCGCTCTGGGTCGCCATGCGGCCAAGGCCGGCCCCGACCGGCTCCGGGACGCAGCCGTCGTCCAAGCCAGTCGAGGCCGCAGCCGCGTCTTAAATGTTCGAGTCCTAGGTGTTGGCGACCCAGCCCGCCATCTTGCGGTAGTGCGACGGGTTCACGGTCGCGGTTGACGTCAGTTCGCGATCCCACTCGCCGACCGTGAGGCCCTCGACCTGTTCGACGATCGCCTTTGCGGTGTCGAGATCAGGTACCACCTGATCGCCCAGGACGCCGCCCTCGCCGCCGACCAGGGTGATCCGAACACCCGCTGCTCCGACGGGCTGCAAAACCGCTGTTGCCGACCCGCCCTCGCGCGCCACGTACTTGCTGATCGCTGCGATGACCGCCTTGTGTTCGCTCATGCGCCACAGCTTAGTTGGAGCTTCGGACGCTCCGGGAGCGGACACCCCCGCTGCGTACGGATCAGGCGGGTGGGTACAACTACAGTCATGCGCGCAATCCAGGTGAGTCGACACGGTGGGCCCGAAGTTCTCGAATACGTCGAATTGCCAGACCCCCAGCCGGCACCGGGCGAGATCCTGGTGCGGGCCCTGGCCATCGGCGTGAACTTCATCGACACCTATCAGCGGGCCGGCATCTATGCGATGCAGCTGCCGTACATCCCGGGCAGCGAAGGCGCCGGCGTTGTTGTTGCCGTCGGGGACGGCGTCGAATCACCCTCGGTGGGTCAGCGGGTCGCCTGGTGCGACGCCCCGGGTAGTTACGCCGAACTCGTCACCATGCCCGCCCACGTTGCCGTCGCGGTCCCGGACGGTGTCGGCGATGAGATCGCCGCCTCGGCGTTGCTGCAGGGCTGCACCGCCCACTATCTGCTGGACGGATCGTCGCACCCGAAGGCAGGCGACACCGTGCTGATCCATGCCGGTGCAGGCGGAGTCGGTCTGGTCCTCACGCAAATGGCCAAGGCCAAGGGCATCCGGGTCATCACAACCGTGTCGAACGATGCCAAGGAGGTGTTGTCGCGGGGTGCAGGCGCAGACGAGGTGCTCCGGTACGGCGACGACCTCGCCGACCGCGTCCGGGACCTCACCGACGGCAAAGGTGTGGCCGTTGTCTACGACGGCGTCGGAGCCGACACCATCGACCAGAGCATCGCCGCCACCGCGGTCCGGGGCATCGTGGTCCTGTTCGGTGCCGCCAGCGGTCCGGTCCCACCATTCGACCTCCAGCGGCTCAATGCTGCCGGCTCCCTGTCGATCACCCGGCCGAAACTGGGAGATTTCATCGCCGACCCCGCCGAACGTGCGTGGCGGGCAGGCGACGTCATGAGCGGAATCAACAGTGGGACGGTGAACGTGCACGTCGGCCACCGCTACGAACTGCCCGAAGCCGCCCGGGCCCACGCCGATCTGCAGGCGCGGGCAACAAGCGGTTCGGTGGTCTTGCTGCCGGTCAGTTCGGAGTGAACACCGGGTTGTCGACCGACAGATCGACGTCCCCGTAGAGATACTGGGTGTCGGTCTCGGTTTTCGTCTCGGCCGGCCGCGATGCCGATGCTTTGGTGCGGAACGTCACCGACCAGTTCAGCTGGCCATCGACCGACACCTCATTCGGATTGTCGTATCCGAGCCGAGTCTCCAGACCATCGAGGGTGGGCACGGTCCACACCGCCGAACCCGGTTCCGGGTCGTAGGCGTAGACGTCCTGTTCACAACCGGGCTTGTCGGTGCTCGCGTCGGGCTCGTTCGACAACGCACAGTTGTCGACGTAGGCCTGCACCGCCGTCTCGACAGCCGTGGTTCCCTTCGTGCTCAGGGACACGGTCGGTGCGCTCGTCGATCCGTAGCTGCTCCCCGACATCCCGAATTCCGACTTCTCCTCGTCGATGACGGTGAAGTTCTTGTTCGACGTACCCCACTCGATCGGGCCCGGAAAGACGTAGACCTTCGCCTCGTTATTGACGGGGACACCGAATACCGTCAGGCCAGGGATCCCGTTCTTGAAGTACGAGATGTCGATGTCGACGGCTCCGTCGTCGAGGCGCCAGTTCTCACCGGCCTTGCTGAGCATGAAGGTCTCGTCGGCCTTGCGATCACCGAACATGTACGTGGCCTGCACGGTCGCCATGTCACTGGACTCGGAGGTGTCGATGATCTTCACATCGGTGATCGGGGCGATCTCCTGCTGCTTACTCAGGACGTCATCGGTCAGCAGTAGTTCTGACGCCTGCGTCTTCATGAGGCCGCGGGCCTTGGCGGAATCACCGTCGGCCAGCGCTTGCAGGTACGACTTGACCGTCGCGTCGGGTTCACTCGACGAACTGCCGCCGGTGAAAACAATCAGTGAGACGACGAGGATCACGACAGCGGCAGCGGCACCGATGGCCAGGGCGATGAACAACGGCTTCTTGGATTTGGGGGGCGGCACGGGCCCGCCGCCTCCGCCTTGCGGCCAGAAGGCCGGCCCTTGCTGCTCATACGGCTGGTAGGCCCCGTAATTGGGATCAACCCCGGGCGGCACCTGGCCTGCGGGGTTCTGTGGCGGCGGGTACTGACCGAATTGCGGTTGGCCCGCTTGCGGCTGACCAGCGACGGTCGGTTCGGAATACGGCTGCCAACCGGCCTCTTCAGGACCCGGGCCCGGACCATACGGATGTGACACATTCCCCCCGATTCACTTCAATACCGGCCATCACCCCAACGGCCGATCCGAAAACGTTAACTCGTGCGGCCGCAACTGCCGTCGCAGGCGTCCGGCGTTCGGCCGACGCGGCCGGTCAGAACAGGCTGGACAGAGTCGGCAAACCGATGACGGAATCGATTGCCAGGCCACAGAAGACCACGGCCAGATACTCGTTCGACTGCAGGAACACCTTCAGCGGTACAACTTCTTCGCCGCGCAAGGTTCCGCGGTAGAGCTTGTGCACGACGTAGATGAACCAACCGCCTGCGATGACGGCAACCGCGGTGTAGATCCAGCTGGTCGCCCAGCACAGGACGAGTGTGCTCAGGACGGTTGCCCAGGTGTAGGCCAGCATCTGACGGGTGACCTGCACCTCGGTGGCGATCACGGGCAGCATGGGGACGCCCGCAGCGCGGTAATCCTCCTTGTAGCGCATAGCCAGCGCCCAGGTGTGCGGCGGAGTCCAGAAGAAGATCACCGCGAACAGCACCAACGGTTCCCAGCTCAGCGTCCCGGTGACAGCGGTCCAGCCGACCAGGACCGGCATACAACCGGCAGCTCCGCCCCAGACCACGTTCTGCCAGGTGCGACGCTTCAAGATCATCGTGTAGACGAAGACGTAGAACGCGATGGTTGCCATCACCAACAGCGCACTGAGCAGGTTGGTCGTCGTGAACAGCACCACGAAGGACGCTGCTCCGAGGGCCAGTCCGAAGATCAGGGCACTACGTGTCGACACCGCGTGACGAGCCAGAGGCCGCCGTTCGGTGCGCTTCATCTTCTGATCGATGTCCGCGTCGACAACCATGTTCAGGGTGTTGGCGCTGGCTGCACCGAGCCAGCCACCGAGCAGGGTCCAGGCCATCAAGGCCGGATCCACATGCCCCCGATCGGCAAGCAGCATCACCGGAATCGTCGCCACGAGCAGCAATTCGATGACGCGAGGCTTGGTCAACGCGAGATAAGCGAGCGCCAATCCCGAAATCCGCCCACGCACACTGGTGGCGGGCTCCACGGGAGCAACCTCACCACCATCTGACGCTGGGGAGGAGACGAAACCGTGTCCGCTCACACGTTCCCCAATCCGCACTAGATCTCCTGACTCATGCTCATCTACTACACAGAATGGTAGACGGAGGTCGGTCGCAAACAGCAATCGAGGTCCGATCGACCGCCTATCTGTGGCGTCGGTTACCACGAGCCCTCCGCCGCCGGTTCGCGTGCCGTAGCCCGCGGCGACGGCTCGGGGCGACTACCCTAGATGGCGGACTGTGCATTGCCCAGGCCAGTGACAAATGTCGAGCCCCGGAATCAGAAGTTTGAGCTTGAGGAGTTCAGAAGATCGTGTCAGCAACAGATGAGATTCGCACACTAACTCAGGCGTCATACCCCGCAGACTGGACTGCAGTCGACACCAAAGCAGTTGACACGGTTCGTGTTCTGGCCGCCGACGCGGTCCAGAAGTGCGGAAGCGGACACCCGGGGACCGCCATGAGCCTGGCTCCCCTGGCGTACACCCTCTTCCAGCGGGTGATGCAGCACGACCCCAACGACACCGATTGGATGGGTCGCGACCGTTTCATCCTTTCCTGTGGCCACTCGAGCCTGACCCTCTACATCCAGCTGTACCTCGGCGGCTTCGGGCTCGAACTCGAGGACATCGAGGCGCTGCGTACCTGGGATTCGAAGACACCCGGCCATCCGGAGTACCGCCACACGCGCGGCGTGGAGATGACCACCGGCCCGCTGGGCCAGGGACTGGCCTCCGCGGTGGGCATGGCCATGGCCGCCCGCTACGAGCGCGGCCTGTTCGATCCCGACGCACCGGTCGGACAGAGCGCGTTCGATCACTACATCTATGTGATCGCCTCTGACGGTGACATCGAGGAGGGCGTGACTTCCGAGGCGAGTTCACTGGCAGGCACCCAGCAGCTCGGCAATCTCATCGTCTTCTATGACAAGAACCACATCTCGATCGAGGACGACACGGACATCGCGCTTTCCGAGGACGTCGCCGCGCGTTACGAGGCCTACGGCTGGCACGTCCAGCGCGTCGAGGGTGGAGAAAACGTCACCGCGATCGAGGAAGCCGTCGAGAAGGCCAAGGCCGTCATCGACAAGCCCTCGATCATCGTGTTGCGCACCATCATCGGCTACCCCGCCCCGAACAAGATGAACACCGGCGGTATCCATGGCTCGGCCCTGGGCGCCGACGAGGTGGCCGCCACCAAAAAAGCGCTGGGCTTCGACCCCGACAAGACTTTCGACGTCTCCGACGAGGTCATCACCCACACCCGCGCGCTCGTCGAGCGCGGCGCAGAGCTCCGCAAGGCCTGGGATAAGTCCTTCGACGAATGGGCACAGGCCTACCCCGACCGCAAGGCACTACTCGACCGCCTCGTGGTCAACGGCCTGCCCGACGGCTGGACCGATGTACTCCCGAAGTGGGAGGTCGGCGACAAGGACGTGGCCACCCGATCGGCGTCCGGCAAGGTGCTCTCGGCGCTGGGCCCGATTCTGCCCGAACTCTGGGGCGGTTCTGCCGACCTCGCAGGCAGCAACAACACCACGATGGACGGTGCAGCCTCGTTCGGACCGGAGGGGATCAGCACCAAGTCGTGGAGCGCGAACCCGTACGGCCGGACACTGCACTTCGGTATCCGCGAGCACGCAATGGCCGCGATCCTGTCGGGCATCGTCCGGCACGGCCCGACCCGCGCCTACGGCGGTACGTTCCTGCAGTTCGCCGACTACATGCGCCCCGCGGTGCGTCTGGCCGCCCTGATGAAGACCGATCCGATCTACGTCTGGACCCACGACTCGATCGGTCTCGGCGAGGACGGGCCCACCCATCAGCCGATCGAACACCTGGCATCCCTGCGCGCGATCCCCAACCTCGACGTGGTGCGTCCCGGTGACGCCAACGAGACGGCGTACGCCTGGCAGGCCATCATGACCCGGCGGCACAACCCGGTCGGGTTGGCGCTGACCCGCCAGAACCTGCCGATCCTCGAGGGCACATCGGCCGACGGTGTGGCCATGGGTGGCTACATCCTGTCGGAGCCCGAGAGCGAGCCCCAGGTGATCCTGATCGGAACCGGATCCGAGGTGTACCTCGCCGTCGAAGCGCAAAAAGCATTGAAGGACAAGGGCATTGCCGCCCGCGTCGTCTCGATGCCGTGTGTCGAGTGGTTCGACGAGCAGGATGAGTCGTACCGCAACTCGGTGCTGCCGCCTGCTCTGAAGGCCCGCGTGGTCGTCGAGGCCGGCATCGCGATGCCGTGGTACCGCCTGGTCGGCGACGGCGGCGAGATCGTCTCGATCGAGCACTACGGCGCATCGGCCGACTACAAGGTCCTGTACGAAAAGTTCGGGATCACCGCGGAGGCCGTGACCGCGGCCGCCGAGCGCGCTCTTGCGAAGCAAGCCTGAACTCCCCCACCATCTGAATCGGAGCACGACATGAGCGAACAGAACGCCAATCTTGCTGCACTGGCCGAGGCCGGCGTCTCGGTCTGGCTCGACGACCTCTCCCGGACCCGGATCGAATCCGGCAACCTGGCAGAGCTCATCGCGACGAAATCGGTCGTCGGTGTCACCACCAACCCGTCGATCTTCCAGGCTGCCCTCTCGAAAGGCGACGCCTACGACGCACAGGTCAACGAACTCGCCGCCCGCGGCGCCGACGTGGACGCGACCATCCGCACCGTCACCACCGACGACGTCCGCAATGCGTGTGACGTGCTGGCCCCGCAGTTCGAGGCCTCCAAAGGTGTCGACGGCCGGGTGTCGATCGAAGTCGATCCGCGACTCGCGCACGATGCCGACAAGACGGTCGCCCAGGCGATCGAACTGTGGAAGATCGTCGATCGGCCCAACCTGCTGATCAAGATCCCCGCGACAAAGGCCGGGACTCCCGCGATCACCAAGGTGATCGCGGAGGGCATCAGCGTCAACGTGACCCTGATCTTCTCGGTCGAGCGGTACCGGGACGTCATGTCCGCCTACATCGAGGGCCTGCAGCAGGCCACGACCGCGGGCCACGATCTGTCGAAGATCCATTCGGTGGCGTCGTTCTTCGTCTCCCGCGTGGACTCCGAGATCGACAAGCGTCTCGACGCGATCGGCACCGACGAGGCCAAGGCACTCAAGGGCAAGGCGGCTCTGGCCAACGCCCGGCTCGCCTACGCCGCGTACCAGGAGGTGTTCGAGCAGGGTGACGGTTTCACCGCGCTCGCCGCAGCCGGTGCCAATGCCCAGCGTCCGCTGTGGGCATCGACCGGTGTGAAGGATCCGGCCTACCCCGACACCCTCTACGTCGGTGAACTGGTCGCCCCGAACACCGTCAACACCATGCCTGAGAAGACGATGGACGCCTTTGCCGATCACGGCGTCGTGAACACCGAATCGGTTGTGGGTCAGGGTCCGGCATCGCAGCAGGTCTTCGACTCACTGGAGGCCGCCGGTATCGATGTGACCGACGTGTTCCTGGTGCTGGAAAAGGAAGGTGTCGAAAAGTTCGAGGGAGCGTGGCAGGAATTGCTCGACGCCACTGCCGAGCAGCTCGCCGCCGGCGCGAAGAGCTGATCGACCTTGCCGAGCCGTCCCGCCGACCAGTGGGTCAACCCACTGCGCGATGAACGCGACAAGCGACTCCCCCGGATCGCGGGTCCGTGCAGCCTGGTCATCTTCGGTGTCACCGGTGACCTGGCCCACCGCAAGCTGATGCCTGCGGTATACGACCTGGCGAACCGGGGGCTGTTGCCGCCCGGTTTCGCACTGGTCGGCTTCGCGCGGCGGGACTGGGACCATGAGGACTTCACGCAGGTGGTGCACGACGCTGTGCGCGCCAGTGCCCGGACCCCGTTCCGGGAAGATGTCTGGGAGCGGCTGAGCGAGGGTTTCCGGTTCGTCCGGGGTGCCTTCGATGACAGCGATGCCTTCGACCGGTTGCGGGACACGCTGGCCGAGCTCGACGAGAAGCGCGGTACCGGCGGAAATCACGCGTTCTACCTCTCGATTCCGCCTGCCGCCTTCCCCGTTGTGTGCGAACAACTCTCCCGCTCGGGGTTGGCGCAGCAGTCCGAGGACACATGGCGGCGGGTGGTCATCGAGAAGCCCTTCGGGCATGATCTCGAGAGCGCCAAAGAACTCAATACCGTTGTGAACAATGTTTTTCCGGAACAATCGGTTTTCCGGATCGATCACTACCTCGGTAAAGAGACGGTCCAGAACATCCTGGCGCTGCGGTTCGCCAATCAGCTGTTCGACCCGGTGTGGAGTTCGCACTACGTCGACCATGTCCAGATCACGATGGCCGAGGACATCGGCCTCGGCGGCCGGGCCGGGTACTACGACGGCATCGGTGCGGCGCGTGACGTCATCCAGAACCACCTAATCCAGTTGATGGCCCTGGTGGCGATGGAAGAGCCCATTTCCTTTGAGCCGCATGAACTCCAGAGCGAGAAGATCAAGGTCCTCTCGGCCACCAAGAACATCCTGCCCCTCGACGAGAACACCGCGCGGGGGCAGTACGAGGCGGGTTGGCAGGGCAGCGAGAAGGTTCCGGGGCTTCTGGACGAGAGCGGATTTGCCCACGATTCGACGACTGAGACCTTTGCGGCCATCGCCGTCGAGGTCGACAGTCGCCGGTGGGCCGGTGTGCCGTTCTATCTGCGCACCGGAAAGCGGTTGGGCCGCAGGGTCACCGAGATCGCGCTCGTGTTCAAACGGGCTCCCCATCTTCCGTTCGACCAGACGATGACCGAAGAGCTGAGCCAGAACGCTCTGGTGATCCGGGTGCAGCCTGACGAGGGCATCACGCTCCGGTTCGGCTCCAAGGTTCCGGGATCGTCGATGGAGGTGCGTGACGTCAACATGGACTTCTCGTACGGACAGGCCTTCACTGAGTCCTCCCCAGAGGCCTACGAACGTCTGATCCTCGACGTCCTGCTCGGTGTGCCGTCCCTGTTCCCGGTGAATGCCGAGGTCGAACTGTCCTGGCAGATCCTCGATCCAGTGCTCGAACACTGGGCGGCCAGTGGCAAGCCGGACGGTTACGAGGCGGGGACCTGGGGCCCGCAATCTGCAGAAGACATGATGGCGCGGCACGGAAGGGCCTGGCGTCGTCCCTGACCGCTCTCGCCTCGAAGGAGCGCACGAATGATTGTCGAACTTCCCGATACCAACACGACCGCCATCAGCAAGGAACTCATCAAGATCCGCGACATCGGCGGCGCATTCACCTCTGGTCGCGTGCTGACGTTGTTGGTCAGCACCAACGAGGGTGAGCCGGCCGAGCCGGCCATCGAGGCCGCCAACGAGGCCAGCCGGGAACACCCCTGCCGTGTCATCGTGGTCTCGCGCGCCGACCGCTGGGGGCCCTCGAGGCTCGATGCCCAGATCCGGGTCGGCGGAGACGCCGGTGCCTCCGAAGTTGTTGTCCTGCACCTCTTCGGCGACCTGGTCGATCACGCTAAGAGCGTGGTGATCCCGTTCATGCTGCCCGACACCCCGGTGGTGACGTGGTGGCCAGGGCAAGGTCCGGAGAATCCATCCGCTGATCCGATCGGACAGCTCGGTAAGCGCCGGATCACCGACTCCACCAAGACATTCGATGTCTCGGCGACCCTGGCGCAGCGTCTGGCCACCTATGCCCCCGGCGATTCGGACATCGCCTGGTCCCGGATCACGGTGTGGCGGGCACTGCTCACCTCGGCCCTCGATCAGCCACCGCACAGCCCGGTGACCGCGGTGGAAGTCCAGGGTCCGGCCGACAACGCTGCGCTCGAACTCCTTGCCGGATGGCTTCATTCGGCACTCGGTGTGCCGGTGACACGCTCGGTGGGCAGTTTCCAGGTGACGGTGTCCAGGGAATCGGGACCACTTGTTCTCTACGTCGGAATGGGCAACCAGGCGATCATCTCCATGGCCGGTCAACCCGATGGCAGGGTGGCGTTGCCTGACCGGGAGCTTCGCAGCTGTCTGTCCGAGGAACTCCGTCGACTTGATCCCGATGTGATCTATCACCAGGCTCTGCAGGGGGTTTCGGGTCTGATCCGCACCGAAGACAAGATTCACGCTTGACACACGCACGTCGATCAGGAGGTCTAGCTCAACGATGAGTATCCATCCAGATGTTGTCCGAGTCGACGACAAGGACGCCCTTGTCGCCGCGGTCACCGAGCGGTTCATCAAAACCGTCACCGCAGCGCAGACCGCCCGCGGGTTTGCCTCGGTGGTCCTGACCGGCGGCAGCAACGGCATCGCACTGCTCGAGGCGCTGGCGAAGGATTCCGGTGACATCGACTGGGCATCGGTTGACATTTACTTCGGCGACGATCGTTTCGTCCCGGCCGCCGATCCGGAGCGCAACTCCGGACAGGCTCACATCTCTCTCCTCGATCATGTTCCGGTCGCGCCGGAGCGGGTGTTCGAGATGGCACCGTCAGACGGCGAGTTCGGTGACGACATCGACGCTGCAGCAGCCGATTATGCGCGGCGGCTCGCAGACCGGGCCGGCGACGGACAGAGCGTTCCGCAGTTCGATCTACATCTTCTCGGCATGGGCGGTGAGGGACATATCAATTCGCTGTTCCCCCACTCCGAGGCCACCAGCGAAAGTCAGGCCTCGGTGGTCGCGGTGCGGAACTCGCCGAAGCCGCCTCCGGCCCGGATCACGTTGACCTTGCCCGCGATCGCGCGGGCACGCGAGGTGTGGTTCCTCGTCTCCGGCGCCGAGAAAGCCGAAGCGGTCGCGGCCGGTGTCGGCGGTGCGGACCCGATGGACTGGCCTTGCGCCGGTGCCCACGGCACCGAGGAAACGGTCTGGTTCGTGGACCGGTCCGCAGCGGGCAACCTCCCCTGAGTCGGGTTCTTCGGTCGCGGGTCAGAGCAGACCCAGCCGTTGCCCCACCGCCACCGCGTCGCGTCGATGTCGGACGTCGAACTTGCGATAGATGCCGCGCAGATGGGTTTTGACGGTGTTCACCGACAGGTGCATCAGCCCCGCGATCTCGTCGGTCGTGCGATCGGTCGCCAGGAACCTCAGGACATGGATTTCTGCGCGGGTCAGCGGCGGATAGTCCGGCACACCATGGCTGGACATGACACTCAGAACGGCATCGGCGTAGGCATTGATCGAACCGAAACTGCCCCGGTAGGTCGTGATGACTCCCGCGACGACCGGCCCGCATTCCACGATGGGACGCATCACGCCGTGCTCGGCCGCCGTTTCCAGTGCTCGGGTGATCGCCGCGTAGGACTGCGCGGACAGACCTGCCTGCTCACAGGCATACGATTCGAGCGCCCAGGCCGCAACCGTCGCCTGCGGACCGGACGCGTCAGCTTCGAGTAACGGGCTCAACAGCTTTCGTGCCGCCTGTGGTCGGGCTTCACCGACGTCGACGGCCGCATCCACGAGTCGCGCCTCGTCCGAGTATCCGAACGCGCGCTCAGCTTTACGCGACAGGTCGCGAGCCCAATCGAATCGCTTGACCGCCAAGCACATGTACGCCACGCGCGGAAGCAGGAAGAGTATCGGGAATGGTGAGGTGGCGCAGAGGAGCAATGCCGAGGTGGCGCTGTACGCGGTGGCGGTCACCACCAGACGATTCGGTGAGGTGTCGAACATCAGGACGCTGCGGGCAATGGGCACGTGGCGACCCAACACGCTGAACACCTCACCTCCTTCCGAGACATCCTCAGCCGGTTGGTGTTTCAGATCCTCTATCGGTTTGCCCTGCATGAATCGGGCGTATGCCAAGACTGTCTCCAGGCGCGGCACGTACGGCGACTCGGCGACTGCTGAGTCTTCATCCGCGATGTCCCGGACACATGCCAGCGCGTAGCGGGCACGGTCCTCCATCAGTACCGGCAGCCCCCGCACGCCCGCCACCGACGCCCGGTTGGCCATGGCGCGCACCACCAACCGATTCAGTCCGGCAGCTTTCGCCAGCGCGATGGCCCGCACCGACGACAGCTCACCGTCGGCGGGCCGGTTCAAACGGGTGTAGGCCGATCCGAGAACGGTGTGCGCGTAGGCATCCACAGCCCACCCGCGATCGCCGACGGCAGATGCAACCGCCTTCGCCAGGTCGACCAGATCAAGATCGTCACGAGCAAGCGCGACGTCGAGGAGCAGCGCCCGGTAGAGCAGACCGCCGCCGTCGACGGCGAGGTCCTGCTCGGCCTGCGCCACGCATTCCAGGTAGGACGCCGCGTACCGGTCGTCGCCGTGCTCCATAGCCGCCAGGGCCCGAAGTACCACCGCAACCGGATCCTCGCCGAGCGAGGTGTCACACCCATCGAGCACAGACAGCAACGCCTCGCGCCTGCCCTGCAGCGCCAACTCGACTCCGCTGTGAAAGATGGTCTCCCGCAGCAACTCCGCGTCACCGAGATGTGCCGCGTGGTCGATCGCCTCTGCGGGCCGCCTGCGCGCCGATGCCCACCGAATCGCCCTGATCTGCAGGGTGCGCCCGAGTTCGGGGGCGGTCCGCTGCAGCTCACCGCGTAGATAGGTGGCTATCAACGGAAGAAATCGATACCGGATCGCATCGCGCTCACCCGATGGGACCGCGGCCGCGATCCCCAGACCGATGATCTCGGGGATATAGGCCTCTGCGTCCGCACCGTCGATTGCCCTGGCCAGGTCGCCATCGAAGTCGGCCACGCTCGACAAACGCGTGACCAATCTGCGCACCCGGGGTGTCATCGGATCCACCAACTCGCGGCGCAAGAAATCGGATATCAGTCGCGGACATGCGGCGAACTCCAGCAGCGCGAGTTCCAGATCAGGACGCGCGGCCAGGAAGACCCCGGCCATCCGCACGAGTATCGCCCAGCCACCGGTGAGTTCGGCGACCCGTGAGACCTGTGCGGCCGCCGGGTTGAGGCCGTGTTGACGCAGCATCCGATCGACCTCGGCCTCGGTCAGTATCAGGTCCTCGCGCCCGATCCGGGCCCCGACACCATCTCCGATCAGATGCTGCCAGATCAGCGGAGGATCGTGCCGTGCGGAGACAACAACATTGATGTGTGGCGGCCGGTGGCGCAGGAACCGGTGAAAGGAGTCGAGCACCAACGGATCGGTCACGGTCTCGGCGTCGTCCACGACCACCGTCACCGGACCGTTTTCGACGCCGGCCCCGAACAACCGATCCCCAGCCGTATCCCCGAGAACGAGATCATCGGCGCCGAATGCATCCACGCCCAGCCACACGACCCGGCCGACGACGTCTGACTCCGTGCGCCGGATCAACCATTGCTCGAGAAACGTGGTCTTGCCGTACCCGCCTGGTGCGCTGACGAGTACCAGGACGCCGGATTGATCATCAAACAGTTCATCGAGGGTACGTTCGGGGCGCATTCGTGCGAAAGCGCGGATCGTATCGGGCCCAGCTCTCGATCCGGCGGTCGAGCGCGTCAGAGCTTTCGACATGGCCACCCTTTTCTAGCCTCTGGTTGCTCAGAGGCTAACAATAATCACGACAGACAACATCTGATTACGCGTCATTAAAGAATGCCAGAGGTATTTGCGTTATTGCTGTAACCCGACGTTCGCCCGGAGCCCGGTGAAGACATCACCCGAAACAGGTGATGTCCCGATGCTCAGAACACCCCGATCATGGCAAGACCACGTTGGCAATACGTGCTGCCTGATCCGATCATCGGCCCAGGGGTTCTTGATCATCCGAGCCAAGGAGCAACGTCATGAGCAGCCCATCAGACCGTCCTCCCATCCAGCAAGACCGTCCTCCGATCCAGCAAGACCGTCATCCCGTTCAGCAAGGCATTGCAGGCGGAACGGTGTTCGCTGCGGCAATACTCCTGTTCGTCGTCGGCGCCCTCGGCATTCTCCAAGGCATTTCAGCCCTGGTCGATGACGAGGTCTTTGTCGTCGGGCCGCAATACACCTACGAGTTGGATCTCACCGCGTGGGGCTGGATCCACCTCATCGTCGGAATCATCGCAGTCCTGATCGCCGTCGGGTTGTTCACCGGTGCCACGTGGGCCCGGGTCGCGGCGGTCATCATCGCGGCCTTGTCGATCATCGCGAACTTCCTGTGGCTTCCGTACTTCCCGCTGTGGGCGATCCTGATCATCGCGATCGACCTCGTTGTGATCTGGGCCGTCACCACCTGGAATACCGACGACAGGATCTAGTGCCGCACTAGCCGCTGTTCCGCAACGCGGTGGCGAGTCCGTTCATGGTGAGCTGAATGCCGCGGCGCACCAGCTCGGAATCATCGCCACCGCGATAGCGGCGCAACAGCTCGACCTGCAGATGATTCAGCGGTTCGAGATACGGGAATCGATTGAAGACCGAACGCTTGAGGGCGGCGTTGTCGGCCAGCAGATCGTCCGTTTTGGTGATCTTGAAATACATCGCCGTTGTCCGCTCGTGTTCGGCGGTGATCATGCCGAACACCTTTTCGCGCAGCGCCTCATCGGGCACCAATCGTGAATAGTGCTCGGCCAGTCCCATATCCGACTTCGCCATCACCTGAGCCATATTCGACATCACGGTCCGGAAGAACGGCCACCGCTGGTAGTAGTCCGCCAGGGTCGCCAGGCGGCTTTCGTCGTCACCGATCCACTGCTCGAAGGCCGATCCGGTGCCGTACCAACCGGGCAACATCACACGCGACTGCGACCACGACAGCACCCACGGGATGGCGCGCAGGTCGGAGATCTTCTCGGTCTGTTTGCGGGAGGCCGGGCGACTTCCGATATTGAGGGAGCCGATCTCCGACAGCGGAGTCGAGTTCACGAAATATTCGACAAACCCTGGTGTTTCGTGGACCAGCTCGCTGTACGCCTTGCGGGCCAACGACGCCAGTTCGTCGACAACCGCGTACGCGACCTCGGCTTCGGCGCCCAGGCCTTCGGTGTCGAGCAGCGACGATTCGATGGTGGCGGCCAGCAGGGTCTCCAGATTCCGGCGTGCGATGACCGGCTCTGCGTATTTGGCCGCGATCACCTCACCCTGCTCGGTGATCCGGAGCGATCCCTGCACCGCACCCGGCGGCTGCGCCAGGATGGCCTCATAGCTCGGACCGCCACCGCGACCGACGGTTCCACCGCGGCCGTGGAAGAGCCGCAACCGGATCCCCGCCTTCGCGGCCGCTTCCACGAGATCGAGCTCTGCGCGGTAGAGCGCCCAGTTGGCGGCCAGGTATCCGCCGTCCTTGTTGGAGTCGGAGTAGCCCAGCATGATCTCGGCCATGCCGTCCTGTTGATCGATCAGCGTCCGGAACAGCGGGACCTCAAGCGCCGCAAGCAGTGTTGCCGCACCCTGCTGCAGATCCTCGATCGTTTCGAACAGCGGGACCACCCGGACCGACGACCGCGGCGGGGTGTCCGGCGAACCGGGATCGAACAGCCCGGACTCCTTCAGCATTACGAGCGCCTCGAACAGGTCGCTGACCGAGGTGCACATGCTGATGATGTAGTTGGGGACCGCTTCCGGGCCATACGCGGCCACCGCGGCCGCGGCCGCGCGGACGATGTCGAGTTCTTTGTTCGCCAGGTCCGACAGCTGCGCGCCCGGACCGGTCAGCGGCCTGCGATTGCTCAACTCCGCGGTGAGGATCTGCACCCGCTCCGGCTCGGCGAGCGACAAGTAGTCGTGATGCACACCGGCCCACGCCAACAGTTCGGCAACCACTTCTTCGTGGGTGTCGGAGTTCTGCCGCATGTCGAGACCGGACAGGTGAAAACCGAAGGCCCGCACCGATTCGCGGAGTGTCAGCAGACGATCGTCGGCCAACTCGTCGTCGCTGTTGGCGCGGAGCGACGCATCGATCAGGTCGAGATCGGCGAGCAACTGCGGGGCATCGGCATAACTGTCTGCGCCGTCGGCCGGGAATCCACCATCGTTGACAGCGACAAATCGTGCATCGAACAGTCGGGATGCGGTCGCCGCCAACCGGGCCCGGATGGCCCGCAATGCAGTACGGTACGGCTCGTCGGCGGCGATGGTTCCGCGCTCCACACCCCCGAGTTCGAGCACCGCATCGCTGACAGCGGTGAGGCGCGATGACAGGCTCAGTTCCTGGGCAAGCAGTGTCAGTTCCGAAAGGTGATGGGACACAGCGGTTTCTGCGGCGCGCCGGGTGGCCATCGACACGATCTCACCGGTGACGAAGGGATTACCGTCACGGTCGCCGCCAATCCATGAACCCATCCGGAGCATCGGATCATCGGTGATGCCTGCGGTCGGATAGTGCTGCTGCAACCAGGCCCGCAACTCGGCGTTGATACGTGGGATGACCTCGAAGAAGCCGGCGTCGTAGTAGCGCAGCCCCACCTCGATCTCGTCCTGGATCTGCAACCGTTCCAGGCGGATCAGCGCGGTTTCCCACAGGGTCAGGATCTGCCGGTTCAGCGCGACATTGACCTCATCCCGCTCGGCAGGCGTCAGCTCGGTACGCCCGGCGAACCGCATCAATTCGGTGATCCGGTGTTGCACCTCGAAGACCGTGCGCCGCCGGGTCTCGGTGGGATGTGCGGTGATGACCGGGACGACAGTGGCATCGGCAAGTGCTTTGCCGACCTGCTCATCGGTCAGATCGGCGGAATCGAGCTTGAGGTAGGTCGCCGCCAGGGACGAATCCTGCGGGGTATCACCGGCCCGGACGTGGATCGCCCGCCTGCGTTCACGATGGATGTCTTCAGCGAGGTTGGCCAACAGGGCAAAGTGGCTGAAAGCGCGGATGACCGAAATGGCATCGGCGATGTCGATGTCGCGGAACAGGTTTTCGAGCTCGGTGCGGTCGATCTCGGAACGTCGTACCCGGAAGGACTCGACCCGGGCTTTCTCGACGAGATCGAAGGTTGCCTCGCCTGCGTGTTTACGCACGATCTGGCCGAGGATTCCGCCAAGGAGGCGGATGTCCTCGCGTAACGGTTCGGTGAGTTCGCGATCGGTACTACCGGGTTCCGGACGGGGCACAGAGGGGCGCTTATCAGTCACCCGTCCAGTATCTCCGGATGACGACGGGTTGCGCATGCCAACCCGTCGTAACGACGCAGAGGTTTTACGAGAGCTTGATATCCAGGCCGATGCCGAGGATGAAGATCGTCCAGATGATTCCGACGAATACGGTCAATCGGTCGAGGTTGCGCTCGACGACGGACGAACCAGACAGACTCGACTGGACGCCACCACCGAACAGCGACGACAAGCCGCCACCTTTACCACGATGGAGCAAGACCAGAACGATCAGCAAAACGCTGGTGATCACAAGTCCAATGTCCAGGGCTAGCTTCACGTGTTGATTCCCATCAGATCTGAAGTTCGAGCGGCCGATCTACGACTGTACCCGGCCACACTGCATAACCCGGAAATGGGGCGTTCGGGCGAACGCGACCTGCGGCGGAGACGAAGCCGAAGGCGGAGGTCGACCGAATGTCTGTTCGCCCGAACACCCCAATTCACGAGATCAGGGCAGTGGACCACCGGCAGCGATGGCCGAGAGGGTCGCAAACTCGTCCGACTTGAGCGACGCGCCGCCGACCAGTGCACCGTCGACGTCGGTCTGGCCGACGATCTCCCCCACGTTCTTTGCGTTCACCGATCCGCCGTACAGGATGCGAACCGAGTCGGCGACCTTTGCATCGGCCAATTCGGCCAGTGTGGCCCGTAGTGCGGCGCACACTTCCTGTGCGTCGGCAGCGCTGGCAACACGTCCGGTGCCGATGGCCCAGACGGGTTCGTAGGCGATGACGACCTTCGCGATCTCGGCGGCGCTCAGACCGGCGAGGGAACCCTTGAGCTGCTCGATGTTGTAGTCGACGTGCTCACCGGCCTCGCGGATCTCCAGGCCCTCACCCAGGCACACGATCGGGGTCAGTTTGTACTTCAGCGCAGCCTTGGTCTTGGCCAGCACCACCGAATCCGTCTCGCCGTGCATTGTGCGGCGCTCGGAGTGCCCGACGACCACAAAGGTGCAACCGAGCTTGGCCAGGAACGACCCGCTGATCTCACCGGTGTAAGCGCCGGAATCGTGTGCCGACAGGTCCTGTGCGCCATAGGTGAGCAGCAGCTTGTCGCCGTCGACGACGGTCTGCACGCTACGAATGTCGGTGAACGGCGGGATCACCGTCACGTCGACCTTGTCGAAGTACTTCGACGGCAGCGCGAAGGCGATCTTCTGAACCAGCGCGATGGCCTCGAGGTGGTTCAGATTCATCTTCCAGTTGCCCGCGATGAGCGGTTTACGCGATGCCATGTCAGTTCTCCAATACGGTCAGGCCGGGCAGTTCTTTGCCCTCGAGGAATTCGAGCGACGCCCCGCCACCGGTCGAGATGTGGGAGAAGCCGTCCTCGGGCAGGCCGAGCAGTCGAACCGCGGCCGCACTGTCGCCGCCGCCGACAACGGAGAACGCGCCACCACTGGTGGCACCGATGATCGCCTCGGCCAGACCCTTGGTCCCGGCCGCGAACTTCTCGAACTCGAACACACCGGCCGGTCCGTTCCAGAACACGGTCTTGGCCTCGGCCAGAACCGCGGCGAACCGCTTGACCGACTCGGGTCCGATGTCCAGACCCATCCAGCCGTCCGGGATCTCCTCCGCCGAGACGACCTTCGCCTGCGCATCGGCGGCGAACTTGTCTGCCACGACCACATCGACCGGCAGATGGATGACGTCACCGAAGCGCTCGAGGAGCGAGCGGCAGACGTCGATCTGATCTTCCTGCAGCAGCGAGTTGCCCACCGGCAGCCCGCGGGCCGCCAGGAACGTGAACGCCATACCGCCACCGATCACCAGGGTGTCGACCTTGGGGGCCAACGACTCGATGACACCGAGCTTGTCGGAGACCTTCGAACCACCGAGCACCACCGCGTACGGGCGGGCGGTGTCGGTGGTCAGCTTCACGAGAACCTCGACCTCGGCCGCGACCAGGCCGCCGGCGTAGTGCGGCAACAGCTTTGCCACGTCATACACCGACGCCTGCTTGCGGTGCACAACACCGAAGCCGTCCGAGACGAACGCACCGTTGTCCCCGGTCAGTTCCACCAACGCCTTGGCGAGCTTGTTTCGCTCGGCAGCATCCTTGGAGGTCTCGCGCGGATCGAACCGCACGTTCTCCACCATCATCACGTCTCCGTCGGTCAGACCCTCCGACCGTGCGAGGGCGTCACCGCCGACGACGTCGGTGGCGAGCTGGACGTTGCGTCCCAGCTCGGCACTGAGCCGCTCGGCGACCGGGGCCAACGAAAACGCCGGATCCGGAACACCTTTCGGGCGACCGAGATGCGCGGTCACGATGACCTTTGCACCCGCTTCGGACAGGGACTTGATGGTGGGCACCGACGCCAGGATGCGACCTGGATCGGTGATTTTGCCATTGTCGAGCGGAACGTTGAGGTCGGAACGGACCAAGACGGTCCGGCCTTCCACTCCGGTCTCGAGCAGGTCTGCGAGGGTGGGTACCGAGATGGTCATCAGATGCGTTGTCTCTTTGCGATCGGTGATACGGGGTACAGGCGTCGTACGAGGCAGGCGCAAACCTGCCGAAAACCAAAGGGCGAGAACCCCTTAGAGGGACTTGGCAACCAGTCCGATGAGATCGACGAGGCGGTTGGAGTAGCCCCACTCGTTGTCGTACCAGGACACGATCTTGACCTGCTCGTCGATGACCTTGGTCAACGGCGCATCGAAGATCGAGGAATGTGCGTCGGTGACGATATCCGACGACACGATCGGGGCCGTGCTGTACTTCAGGATGCCCTTGAGCGGTCCCTCGGCAGCAGCCTGCATCGCAGCGTTGATCTCGTCGACGGTGGCCTTCTTCTTGAGGATGGCCGTCAGGTCGGTGACCGAACCGGTCGGGATCGGCACCCGCAGCGCATAGCCGTCGAGCTTGCCGAGCAGCTGTGGGAGAACCAGGCCGATTGCCTTGGCGGCGCCGGTGCCCGTGGGAACCACGTTGAGTGCCGCGGCGCGAGCGCGACGCAGGTCGCTGTGCGGGCCGTCCTGCAGGTTCTGATCCTGGGTGTAGGCGTGGATCGTGGTCATCAGACCCGAGACGATGCCGAACTCGTCATCGAGAACCTTGGCGATCGGTCCGAGGCAGTTGGTGGTGCACGAAGCATTCGAGATGATGTTCTGGCTGCCGTCGTACTTGTCGTCGTTGACGCCCATCACGATGGTGATGTCTTCGCCCTTGGCGGGTGCGGAGATGATGACCTTCTTGGCGCCGGCCTCGAGGTGACCCTTGGCCTTGGCGGCGTCGGTGAAGATGCCTGTCGATTCGACGACAACGTCGACACCGAGGTCGCCCCACGGCAATTCGCTGAGCGGTCCGCGGTGTGCGAGTGCCTTGATCTTCTTGTCACCGACGACGATCGTGTCGTCGCCTTCGAGCGAAACATCCTGCGGCAGACGGCCGAGGATGGAGTCGTACTTGAGGAGGTGTGCCAGGCTCGCATTGTCGGTGAGATCGTTGACTGCAACGATCTCGACATCCGTGGTGCCCAGCGCCTTCTGCGCCTCTATCGCGCGGAAAAAGTTGCGGCCGATCCGGCCGAATCCGTTGACGCCTACCCGAACGGTCACTATGAGCTCCTTAGCTTTGCGGTGTGCTGGGCCATCGTGTGGCCCCGCCTCTGCGGCAATGCTCAGCCTAGTCGTCGCCCGCGCGCCAAGCACCCCCGGTCCGCCTGCGTCGATGCGCGCAACATGCACGTGACGTGCATTTCGCAGGAGAACCGGGCGTGGCCAGCTATTCGTCGTCGAGGAGGTCGGCGGTGACGGCCGACTCGGTGTCCGGAATTCCGTCTGTCCTGGCCTTCTTGTCAGCCATCGACAGCAGTCGCCGAATACGTCCTGCCACAGCATCTTTCGTCATCGGCGGATCGGCCAACTGGCCGAGTTCCTCGAGAGAGGCCTGCCGGTGGGTGATGCGCAGCTGACCGGCCGAGATCAGGTGGTCGGGAACCTGATCACCGAGGATCTCCAGCGCGCGCTCGACCCTGGCGGCCGCGGCCACCGCGGCACGGGCCGATCGGCGCAAGTTGGCATCGTCGAAATTCGCCAGGCGGTTGGCCGTCGCCCGGACCTCGCGCCGCATCCGGCGCTCTTCCCAGGTCAGCCTGGTGTCCTGCGCGCCCATGCGGGTCAGGAGTGCGCCGATGGCCTCACCGTCGCGGATGACCACCCGGTCGGCGCCGCGGACCTCACGGGCCTTCGCGGTGACACCGAGGCGTCGGGCGGCGCCGACGAGCGCAAGTGCCGCTTCCGGGCCGGGGCAGCTGACCTCCAGAGCCGACGAACGGCCCGGTTCCGTCAGTGAGCCATGAGCCAGGAAAGCTCCCCGCCAGGCGGCTTCGGCGTCGCCGACGCTGCCGCCGACAACCTGTGCGGGCAGACCACGCACCGGGCGTCCGCGCATGTCGAGCAGGCCGGTCTGACGGGCCAGGGCCTCGCCGTCCTTGGTGACCCGGACGATGTAACGGGCGCTCTTGCGGATGCCCCCGGCGCTGAGGACATGCGCTTCGGAGGTGTACCCGTAGAGCTCGAAGATCTCGCGCTTGAGGCGGCGCGCGACGTTGCCGAGGTCGACCTCGGCTTCGACCACGACCCGGCCTGCCACAATGTGGAGTCCGCCCGCGAATCGCAAAAGCGCTGAAACTTCTGCCTTTCGGCAACTCACCTGCGTCACAGCCAGCCGACTCAGTTCGTCTTTGACCGCGGATGTCATCGCCACCGGACGCGTTCTCCCTCTGTGGATGTCGTTTCAACTTTCGATCGGTAGCCTGCCGATTTACTATCGCACAAGCCACCTATGAGAGCGGCAACCCTGCCTGGGTCATGGGTGTGGGTTCCCGCAACTGCGAGTTCACCATCGTGCAGCGTAGCCCCAAATTTCGCCGCCGCTCGTTCAACGTGTTCACGTTCTGATCCCACCGGAACAGAACCCGAGTCCACGAGCACATGATCGACCCGGAAATCGTCGGCGTGAGCAAGGAGCACGTGCAGATGTCGCTCCACCGAAAAGCCGGTCGTCTCACCGGGTTCGGGAGCCAGGTTGACGATCAGTACCTTCTTCGCGGACGTCCGTTTGAGGGCGGCGAGCTGATCGGGTACCAGTACATGCGGGATCACACTGGAGAACCAGGAACCCGGACCCAGCACCACCAGATCGGCGCCCTCGATCGCCTCGATCGCCTCCGGGCAGGCAGGCGGCGGGTTCGGCGAGAGGCGTACGCGGCGCACGATGCCCGGGGTGGTGGCAACTGCGACCTGACCGCGGATGGCCCGGCTGATCCGAGGATCGTCCTCGAGACCGGAGACATCGGCCTCGATCTCGAGTCCGGTGGTCGACATCGGCAGGACCCGGCCGCGAACCCCGAACAGCTCGGTCATCATCTCGAGTGCTTCGACCGCATCGCCGGTGGCCTCGGTCAGTCCGGCCAACAGCAGGTTGCCGACCGGGTGTCCGGCCAGCGCGCCGCGTCCACCGAAACGGTGCTGTAGCAACGAAGCCCACTCCTGCGGGGGTCGTACACCCGGACCGACATCGGGGCCTTCGCTCGACGGCTCGGTGGCCGCGAGCAGGGCGGCGATGGCCATCCGGAGGTCGCCGGGCGGCAGGACACCGAGTTCGGACCGGAGCCGGCCCGAGGAACCACCATCGTCGGCCACCGTCACGACCGCGGTCACATCGTCGCTCAGCAGTCGCATCGCCGTCAGCGTTGCGTACAGTCCATGCCCTCCCCCGAGAGCCACGATCTTCACTCGCGCCCCAGATCTCGGTGGGCCACACGGACCGAGAAGGAACCGTCGATGTCCGTCGCCTTGGACAGCGCCGCGGCCAGCGCTTCCGTGATCGCCACACTGCGATGTTTGCCACCGGTGCAGCCGATCGCAACGGTCATGTAGCGCTTGCCCTCACGTCGGTATCCGTCGCCGACCAATCTCAGGATCTGCTCGTATTTCTCGAGGAACTCCGGCGCGCCCTCCTGGCCGAGGACGTAGTCGCGGACCGGTTGTTCCAATCCGTTGTGGTCTTTGAGTTCGGGTACCCAGTAAGGATTGGGAAGGAATCGGACGTCGGCGACCATATCGGCGTCGATCGGCAGACCGTATTTGAAACCGAACGATTCGACCACCACACTCACATCGGCGACCGAGGCCTCGGCGTATGCGCCCTCGATGATCACGCGGAGCCGCTGTACCGACAGACCCGACGTGTCGACCACGAGATCGGCCCGTTCCTTGACCCCCGCCAGCATCCCGCGTTCGGTCACGATCGCAGAGATCAGGGTGCCGTTGCCCTGCAGCGGATGTCGTCGTCGGACCTGCTCGAACCGTTGGACCAGCACCTGGTCGGAGGCCTCGATGAAGATGACGCGCGGTTCGATACCGACACGATCGAGGTCCGCGCGCAGGGTCTCCAGCGCCGAGGCGTACGAGTCGTCCTGGATCCGCATCACGATCGCCAGCCGGGAGATCGCCGAATCGGCACCCCTGGCCAGTTCGACCATCGAACCGATCAACGTGTGGGGCACGTTGTCGGCGACGTACCAGCCGGCATCCTCGAGGAGGTTGCCAACGGTGCTGCTGCCGGCGCCGGACAAACCGGTGACCAGTAGTACGTCGGGGGTCTGTGCGGGCGGCGGCGTGACCGCGTTCTCGACTTCACTCACGGTGTGGGTCCTGTCTTCTCACTCTGATTATGTTCGACAAGCGCCGCTTGCACCGCGCGTGCGGTCATCTGCCCGATACCCGGCACCTCCGCGATCTCTTCGGCCGTGGCCTGCCGCAGGTTCGCGACCGATCCGAAATGGGAGACCAGAGCCGCGCGCCGGGTGCTGCCGAGCCCGGGCACGCCGTCGAGCGCCGAGGCCGTCATGCGCTTGCTGCGCTTGCTTCGGTGGAAGCTGATGGCAAAGCGATGCGCCTCGTCGCGAACGCGCTGCAGCAGGAACAGCGCCTCACTGGTGCGCGGGAAGATCACCGGATCGTCATCGCCGGGCACCCACACCTCCTCGAGGCGCTTGGCCAGACCCACCACGGCCACATCGGTGATGTTCAACTCATCGAGTACGGCCGCGGCCGCATGGACCTGCGGCGCACCGCCATCGACGACGAACAGGTTCGGCGGGTAGGCAAATCGTCGGGGACGCCCGGTCTTCGGATCGATCGCCGCCTCCGGGGCAGCATCTCCCCCATCTGCGCCCTCTGCGACATCGATCGGGGCCGGCTGACCGTTTGCAACATCGACCCGATGCCGCAGGAACCGGCGTCGGGTCACCTCGGCAATTGACGCCACGTCGTCGGAATGCCCGTCTCCGGCAGCCTCTTTGATCGAATAGTGGCGATAGTCGGACTTACGCGGCAGGCCGTCCTCGAACACCACCAGCGATGCCACGACGTCGGTGCCCTGCACATGTGAGATGTCGATGCATTCGATGCGCAACGGCGCAGAGTCGAGTCCGAGGGTCTCCTGGATCTCGGTGAGGGCCGCCGACCGGGTGGTCAGATCGCCTGCCCGCTTGAGTTTGTGATGTGCCAGCGCGTCCGCGGCATTGCGGTGCACGGTTTCCATCAGCGCCTTCTTGTCGCCGCGCTGCGGGATCCGCAGGTCGACGTTGCTGCCACGCAGTCTCGTCAGCCAGTCACGGACCTCATCGACATCGGGCGGAAGGGCCGGGACGAGAACCTCCCTTGGCACCGGATCGGCCTTCGTACGGCCGTCGTCCACCGACACCGACTCCGCCTGGTCGGCCTGTTCGCCGTAGAACTGGGTGAGGAACTGGCCCACCTGATCCGCCAGGTCGTCATCACCGGACTTCTCGACGATCCAGCCTCGCTGGCCTCGGACCCGTCCACCACGAACGTGGAAGACCTGGACGGAGACCTCGAGCTGATCACCTTCCATCGCAACGAGATCGGCGTCGGTCCCGTCTCCGAGGACCACCGACTGGCGTTCGAGTGCACGGCGCAGCGCGGCGATGTCGTCGCGCAGACGCGCGGCACGCTCGAAATTCAGGTCGGCCGAAGCCTTTTCCATCTGAGTTTTCAGGGTGTTGATCATCCGGTCGGTGCGGCCGGCCAGGAAGTCGCAGAAGTCCTCCACGATGGCGCGGTGCTCGGCGGCACTGACCCGGCCGACACACGGCGCAGCGCATTTGTCGATGTAACCGAGAAGGCATGGCCGGTCGATCTGATGGTGCCGCTTGAACACCCCGGAGGAACAGGTGCGGGCCGGAAAGACCCGGGTCAGCAGATCGAGCGTTTCCCGGATGGCCCAGGCATGCGAATACGGGCCGAAATAGCGCACGCCCTTGCGCCGCGGTCCGCGGTAGACGAACAGCCGGGGGTATTCCTCGTTCATCGTCACGGCCAACATCGGATAACTCTTGTCATCGCGATAGCGGACGTTGAACCGTGGATCGAACTCTTTGATCCAGTTGTATTCGAGTTGGAGCGCCTCGACCTCGGTGGCGACCACCGTCCATTCCACGGAGGCGGCGGTTGTCACCATCTGGCGGGTGCGCGGATGCAGCGTCGTCAGGTCGGCGAAGTAAGACGTCAGGCGGGAGCGAAGATTCTTCGCCTTGCCCACGTAGATCACTCGCTGATGCGCGTCCCGGAACTTGTAGACACCGGGGTCGGTGGGGATACTCCCCGGGACCGGTCGGTACGTCGTCGGGTCAGCCACAAATCCAGGCTAGTACCCCGCAGTGACAGATCGTGAATCCCCCGCGCCGGGCCCGCCGAGAATCGACTGTCAGACCTGCCTGCCGAACCGTTCGTGCAAAGCCCGGACCTCGGCCATGGCGTTGACGGCCCGTTCGCCGTCGTTGGCCTGAATGGCCAAGATCGGCACGTGCTCGTCCTCTGGCAGTTCCAGCCGCGCCCAGCTCCCACTGCGCGGGTACCGGATGCCCTCGATGATCGACCAGTCAAAGATCCGCTCGTTGAACAGATTTCGGACCGCGATACCTTCGGCGCCGACCCGGATCCGCGCCCGGGCGATGAGCATGAACGTTCCACCGATGATCATGCCGAGCCCGACCATCGCGATCTGGTCGGCGAGCTTGAACACGACACCGGAGTCACCGACCTGGAGCAACAGCGCCACGATCACATGCACGATGACCACCGCCACAGCGGCGATCATCGAGTATCGCGGCGACTTCCGGGCGCGGTAGACCATCAGCCACCGGGGTTCGTCGGTCATCGCAGAGACTGTATCGGTCTTGGCTTGTGTACTCATCAGACTTCGGGGTGGTATTCGCCTCGGGACAGCGCGCGCAGGGTCAACGCCGAGGCGATCGCCGCCGTCGCGGCCTGTGCGCCCTTGTCTTCCTTCGAATCAGGCAGACCTGCGCGGTCCAGGGCCTGCTGCTCGTTGTTGGTGGTGAGCACACCGTTGCCGACCGGGGTCGACTCGTCGAGCGAGACCCGGGTCAGGCCGCTGGTGACCGCATCACAGACGTAGTCGAAGTGGGGCGTATCGCCGCGGATCACGACACCGAGGGCGACCACCGCGTCGTGATTGCGGGCCAGCGCCTGCACGATGACCGGGAGCTCGATGGCACCGGCCACCCGCACGATCGTCGGATCAGTGATCCCGACCTCGGCCGCCGCGGTGGTGGCGCCGGCGAGCAACGACTCACAGATCGTCGAATGCCATTGCGAGGCAACAATTGCCAACTGCAGACGGCTCGCATCACCCAGGTTCAGTGTTGGTTCTCCGGCACCGCTCATGCTGGATTGCCTCCGCTCAGTTCGGTGTCTTGGTGATCCAGCTCATTGCCCTGATGAAGATCGTCCAGGCCGACGAGGTCGTGTCCCATCCGATCCCGTTTGGTACGCAGGTACCGCAAATTCTCCGCATTGGGCCGAACCGGCATCGCAACCCGCTCGGTGATGTGCAGGCCATAACCGTCCAGGCCGACACGTTTGGCCGGATTGTTGGTCAGCAGGCGCATCGACGAGACACCGAGATCGACGAGGATCTGGGCGCCGAGACCGTAATCGCGGGAATCGGCGGGCAGGCCGAGCTCCAGGTTCGCGTCGACGGTGTCGGAACCGGCGTCCTGCAGCTGGTATGCCTGCAGCTTGTGCAGCAACCCGATGCCGCGACCTTCATGTCCACGCATGTAGAGCACGATGCCGCGGCCTTCGGCGGCGACCATCTCCATCGCCGCGTCGAGCTGCGGACCGCAGTCGCAGCGCAGCGAACCGAAGACGTCTCCGGTCAGGCACTCCGAGTGCACGCGGACCAGGACGTCGTTGCCCTCACCGTCGGGTCCGGCCACGTCACCCAGGACCAGGGCCACGTGCTCGACCTCGTCGTAGATGCTGGTGTAACCGACGGCCCGGAAAGCGCCGTGGCGCGTGGGGATCCGGGCATCGGCAACCCGGACGACATGCTTCTCGTGACGACGGCGCCAGGCGATGAGATCGGCGATCGAGATCAGCGCCAGGCCGTGCTCGTCGGCGAATACCCGGAGTTCCGGGGTCTGCGCCATCGCGCCCTCGTCCTTCTGGCTGACGATCTCGCAGATCACGCCTGCGGGCGCCAGATCGGCCATCCGGGCCAGATCCACGGCGGCCTCGGTATGACCGGGACGGCGCAGGACGCCACCCTCTTTGGCGCGCAGCGGCACCACATGTCCGGGGCGGGTGAAGTCGCCCGCCGTACTGGTCGGATCGGCGAGCAACCGCATGGTCGCGGCACGGTCCGAGGCACTGATACCGGTGCCGATCCCCTCGCGGGCATCAACGGTGACGGTGTAGGCGGTGCCGTGCTTGTCCTGGTTCACCGAGTACATCGGCGGCAGACCGAGGCGGTCGCAATCGTCGCCGTCGAGAGGGACACACAGGTAGCCGGAGGTGTACCGGACCATGAACGCCACCAGTTCGGGCGTGGCCTTCTCGGCCGCGAAGATCAGGTCGCCTTCGTTCTCGCGGTCCTCGTCATCGACGACAACAACCGCCTTGCCTGCCGCGATGTCGGCGAGCGCACGTTCGATCGTGTCGAACTTGGTGCCCTGATGTAGGCCTGTAGTGGTGCCCACCTGGTTGCTCATTACTCCACTCCGATCGCGGATAGCCGTTCGACGTATTTGGCTATCACGTCGACCTCTAGGTTAACGACCACTCCCGCGACTGCTTCCCCCAAGGTGGTCAACGCGAGAGTGGTTGGGATGAGCGATATCTCAAACCAGTCCGGGCCGATCGACGAAACGGTCAACGAAACACCATCGACGGTGATAGAACCCTTTTCGACGATGTAGCGGGCGATGGAACCGGTGGTCCCGATCCGCACCACGGTCCAGTTCTCGCCGGGTGTGACTGATTCGACTGTGCCGATGCCATCGACGTGACCCTGGACGATGTGGCCACCGAAGCGGCCGCCTGCGAGCATCGCGCGTTCCAGATTGACCGGGCTACCGGGTCCGAGGTCGGCCAGCGAACTGCGTCGCAGCGTTTCACCCATCACATCTACGGTGAAGGCGCCGTCGTCCGTGAGGTCGACCACGGTCAGACAGACGCCGTTGACGGCAATCGAATCCCCGTGTCCGGCATCACTGGTGACCAGCGGACCCCGGACGGTGAATCGTGCCGCGTCGGTCAAGTCTTCACGCGCAACAATGCTGCCGCGTTCCTCGACGATTCCCGTGAACATCGCCTACTCCTTCAATCGCTTTGCGATCTCAGGGCGGCACATGGCCGGGTCGGATGAAGACCCACCAGGTGGAGTTCTCTCACATCCGGACTATGACCGTCGGCTCCGGGATCTCACCGGAATCTGCTCGACCCCTCACCGGGTGAGGGCGCTCGCGGGCTCAGTGTCTCAACTGTTGTCGATTCACTTTTACCGCCGGTGGGGAATTGCACCCCGCCCCGAGAACTTCCACCATAGAAACTACCACATCGGGCATATATCGTGACCAGGACTAACGACATGAATGGCCCGGTCAGGGCGCTGAATCAGTTTGCATTCAGTGTGAGCAAAACATCGTCGCCCAGCGTTTCGACGCGCTCGGTGGTGAACCGGCGCGCCTGCGACAACGTCAGGACCGAATTGTCGACCACTGCGGCCGCTCCCCCGCCGATCACCAACGGCGCCAGGTACGCCTGGACGCGATCGACCAGTCCGGCCGCGAAGAACGCACCCAACAACCGCGCCCCGCCCTCGATCTGGACGTTGGTCAGCTCGCCCAACTCCTCGATCACCCTCGCCGGGTCGTGCTCGGCGATCTGCACCGTCCTCGCGCTCGAATCGAAGATGTTCGCCCCGGCCGGGATCTCCCGTCGACCGACGATCACCCGCAGCGGCTGATGTTCGCGCAATGAGCCGTCGGGATATCGGGCTGTCAGCGACGGATTGTCGGCGAGCACGGTTCCGGTGCCGACCACGATGGCGTCGATCTGTGCACGTTCGTGGTGCACCCGCTCGCGTGCCGGACTGCCGGTGATCCATTGACTGGTTCCGTCCGGAGCGGCGATCCGGCCGTCGATGGACGCCGCGAACTTGGCGGTGACCATCGGCCGTCCGCGCTCTTGCCGGAACAGCCATTCACGCAGCGGACCGTCACGCGCCTCATCGATGCCGACGCCTGCCTGAACCGAGATTCCGGCTTGTTCCAGACGGGCGTGACCTCCGCTCGCCAACGGGTTCGGGTCCGACACCGCGTAGACCACGGCGTGCACACCCGCCGCGATCAAGGCCTCGGTGCAGGGACCGGTGCGACCGGTGTGGTTACAGGGTTCGAGTGTGACCACCGCGGTACCGCCTGCGGCCCGTAGCCCGGCCTGCTCGAGGGCGACGACCTCGGCATGTGCGCCACCGGGTGGCTGGGTGTGTCCGACCCCGACCACGGAACCGTCGATGCCGAGAATCACCGCACCCACCGGCGGGTTGGGGGTGCTCTGGCCGCGGGCGCCGTACGACTCGGTGATCGCCCGGCGCATCGCCTCGCCGATCAGCCCCGTCATGACAGCCTGCGGCCCGCAGCTGCTTGCGCGCGTAGCGATTTCACGGCCTCGGCAGGATCGCTTGCGCCATAGACCGCGGAACCGGCGACAAAGCAGTCCACCCCGGCCTCGGCGGCCTGTTCGATGGTGTCGGCGTTGATCCCGCCGTCGATCTCCACCAGGATCCGCAGTTCCCCGGCGTCGACCAGCGAGCGCACCCGTCGCACCTTGTCGAGTACCCCGGCGATGAACGATTGGCCGCCGAAGCCCGGCTCGACACTCATCACCAGCAGGGTGTCGAAGCTCTTGAGGATCTCGAGGTACGGATCGAGTTCGGTGCCGGGCTTGATGCTCAGGCCCGCCTTGGCGCCTGCCGCGCGGATGTCCTTGGCGACCGCGATCGGGTCGTCGGTTGCCTCGGCATGGAAGGTGACGTTGTGCGATCCGGCCTCTGCGTATCCGGGGGCCCAGCGGGCCGGATCCTCGATCATCAGGTGGCAGTCGATCGGGATGTCGGTGGCCTTGAGCAAACTCTCGACGACCGGCAGTCCCAACGTCAGGTTGGGCACGAAGTGCCCGTCCATGACGTCGACATGTAACCAGTCGGCACCCTTGACCGCATCGGCCTCGGCGCCGAGCTTTGCGAAATCGGCGGACAAGATGGACGGCGCGATCATGGGTGACGTCTGCATGGCAACAATCCTATGTGCCCCTCCACCTCACAAACGCTCCGGTTATACGAAGACGCTCCGCATGTACGCGGAGCGTCTTCGTATAACCGGAGCGTTTGTGGTCAGTCCTTGCGGAGAGCCGCGAAGAACATCGCGTCGGTGCCGTAGAGATGTGGCCACAGCTGGACGTACGGGCCGGGACCGACACCCTCGATCGGCACCAGTTCGCGGGAGTCGATGGCGGTGATGGGGAGTTCTGCGACCGCGCGGTCGACAACCTGCGTCGTCTCCGCCGGGTGCGGCGAACAGGTGGCGTAGACGACCACGCCGCCCGGGCGCAGTAGGTTCACTGCGGATTCGAGTAATTCTTGTTGCAGCACAACGAGTTCTGCGACATCAGCCGGGGTCCGCCGCCAACGGGCCTCGGGACGGCGCCGTAGCGCACCCAGACCCGAACACGGCGCGTCGACGAGGATCCGGTCGTATCCGGGTTCCAGACCCGGGTCGCGGCCATCGGCGACCTTCACATCGACCGGCAGATCGCGCGTGGCCTTGCGGATCAATTCGGCTCGGTGTGGGGCCTTTTCGATGGCGTCCACGCGGGCACCCTCGATCTCGGCGAGTGCACCGAGCAGTGCGGCCTTGCCTCCCGGCCCGGCGCAGAGGTCGAGCCAACGGCCGTTGTCGTCGCCGACAAGGGGCGCCTGCGCCAGTGACCGGGCGACGAGCTGGCTGCCTTCGTCCTGAACGCCTGCCATGCCCTCACGGATCGGGTCGAGGTCACCGGGATCGCCACCATCGAGATAGACGCAGTACGGCGAGTAGCGCCCGACCTCGCCGCCGGTGATCAACGCGAGTTCTTCCGCGGTCAGCAACCCGGGGCGGGCCACCAGATGTGTCAGTGGCCGTTCGTCGTCGGCGGCCAAGGCCGCCTGCAGCGCTCCGGCCGAACCGCCCAGTGCGTCATTGAAGACCTCGGCGATCCACTTGGGGTGGGCGTACTGGAATGCCAAGTGCCCGATCAGATCCTCGGTGATGGGCGGCGCGAGTTCCTGCACCCAGAGGTCTTCGTCACGCTGAGAAACCTTGCGCAGGATCGCGTTGACGAAGCCGACCGGTCCGTGTCCGACCCGCGATCGCACCAGATCCACCGACGTCGACACCGCTGCGTGCGCACCGATCCGGGTCCGCAGGAGCTGGTAGGTACCCAGGCGCAGGACGTCGAGTACGGGACCGTCGATGTCAGCGACCGGGCGCTTGGCGACGTACGCGATGATCGCGTCCAGCATGCCCGCCGCGCGGCACGTGCCGTAGGTGAGCTCGGTTGCCAGCGCCGCATCGCGGCCGGTGATCTTCCGCTCGCGCAACATCTTCGGCAAGATCAGGTTGGCGTACGCGTCCCGTTCGCGGACGGCTTTCAGCACGTCGGCGGCGGCGATGCGGGCCGGATCGATCGGTGTGGATTCGCGTTGGGTGCCGGCCTGGTTGTCGGTGCCGGGCTTCCCAGTGGGCTGGTTCATGACAATGCCTGTCCGTCGGTCAGCCTGGCTCCGCGTGCCCAATCAGCACCGGCCATGGCCTTTTTGCCTTGTGGTTGAACCACATCGAGGCGGATGGGATCGGTTTGGGTGCCGACCATGAGTGCTTTTTTGGTGACATGCAATTCACCGGGTGCCGGTCGCTCGTCGACGTCCGACACGATCGACGCCTTCGCTATCTTGACGCGCAGGTCTCCGAGGTTCGTCCACGGACCCGGCGCCGGTGTCATCGCGCGGATGTGACGGTCGACGAGATGGGCCGGGAGATCCCAACGGATCCGGGCGTCGTCGATGGTGATCTTGGGCGCGGTGCTGATGCCGTCGGTCGGCTGCGGCACGGCGATCAGGGCGCCGTCCTCGAGCCCGTCGATGGTTGAAACCAGCAATCCGGCGCCGGTCTCCGACAATCGCCCGAGCAGATCACCGGCGGTGTCGGTGGGCCGGATCCGCTCGGTGACCACACCGAATACCGGGCCGGTGTCCAGGCCCGCCTCGATCCGGAACGTCGTGGCACCGGTCACCTCGTCCCCAGCGGCGATCGCGGCCTGGACCGGTGCGGCGCCACGCCACGACGGAAGGAGCGAGAAGTGCAGGTTGACCCAGCCATGCTCGGGCAGGTCGAGCAGTTCGGCCGGAACCAGTCCCCCATAGGCGACCACCGGGATGCATTCCGGTGCCCAGGCGCGCAATTGCTCAACCGCCTCGGGGTCGGCGAGCCGTCGGGGTGTGATGACCGGAACGTTGTTCTCGTCGGCGAGTTGCGCGACGGGTGAACGCGAGACCTTACGTCCGCGCCCGGCCGCGGCGTCGGGACGACTGATGACACCGACCACCTCATGGCGATCGGAATCGAGCAGTGCCTGCAACGATCCGACGGCGGGCTCAGGTGTGCCCGCAAACACCACCCGCATGTACAACCTCCATTGTCGAGACGGCCGCCGAAGATCGAGACGGCCATCCGAACAAGCTTAGAGGGCGGCTTGTACTCAGCCGATGGTCGGTGGATCCATCTGGACCCGGATCGGGGATGTTTCGTGCTGGGCGATCCGTCCGATCAACGCCACCCGCAATGCTGCGGCCAGGGCACGTCCGTCCGAACGTTTGCAGCGCAACAGTATTCGTTGCGGGTCGGGTACCTCTGCGCGATCCAGACCGGACGGCAGCCGAACCCCGGCAGGCAGTTCGACGGGTCCGAGCACTTCCCCACCCTCGGGCAGTGTCACCTTTTCGGCAAAGGCGATGACGGCAGGCCCGGCTCCGTCGATCGACGCCATCGTCACCGCAGGCGGGAAGGCGAGTTCGGTGCGCTGGTCGAGTTCGGTTTGCGCATATCCGACGGGATCCCACCGGATCACCGCCTGTACCGGGGCGAGCCCGGCATCGGCGACCACCACAACCGTGCCGCCCTGACCATGTGGCCGCACCAGCATGGCCGCCGACAGCCACCGCCGGACCGCTTCTTCGCCTGCCCGTAGTTCGGTGCGGTCGAGTTGGGCCCAGGTGTCGAGCAGGATGACCGCGCCGTAGCCGCCTGCCGCTACCGGTTCGGCACCCGGCGTCGAGACCACCACGTGGGCACCGTGCTCGACGTGTTCGACGAGTTTGTCACCGCCGGAAGTGAGGATCGGCACTCCGGGGAACGCCCGTCCCAGCTCCTCAGCGGTCCGACTCGCCCCCGTGGTCAGCGCCCGGACCTTGGTGAAACCACATTCGGCGCAACGGAAGTCGGCCTCGGGATGCCCACACCACCGACAACTGAGCATGCCAAGGCGCGAACTGTTCGCATCGGTGGGACCGTCGGCCTGCATCGGTCCGTGACAGCGTCGGCAACGCACGTGTGAACGGCAGCGTTCGCACGCCAGCGACGGCAGGTAGCCGCGGCGGGGCACGCTGAACAGCACCGCGGTGTCGGCCGCGACAGCGGCTCGGGCGGCGTCGAAGGCAAGCGCCGGAATGCGGGCCGAGCGGGCCAGCGGGTCGCGGGCCACACGGTTGTCCTCGTCGGAGAGCGCTTTGATCCGCGGCGTCCGTTCGCGGATGACCGCCCGCGGAGCGGTGAGGTCGTGGGCCCAGCCGGCCGCAACCAGCGCCTGGGTTTCCGTTGTTCGGGCCGAGCCCGCCAAGATCAGCGCACAGGTCTCCGAATGCGAGCGCAGGACCGCGACCTCACGGGTGTGCGGATAGGGCGCACGGGGTTCGCACAGGCTGTCGTCGCCGTCGTCCCAGACCACGATCAAACCCAGATTCGGAATCGGCGCAAACGCCGCGCTCCGGGTACCGATCACCACCGATGCCTGGCCGCGCAGCGCGCGCAACCAGCGTCGATACCGCGCTGATGGACCCAGACCCGCCGACAGGGAGACCACACGATCACCGATCAGGTCGGCGCAGGCCGTCTCGAGTCGATTCAGGTCACGCTGGTCGGGCACCACGATGATGGTGCTGCGCCCGCTGATCATGGTGTGGCAGGCGACCTCGGCCAGCCGGGCCGGCCAGTCCTCGCCGGGCAGCGCCTGCCAGGCCGCCCGCGCGGCCTTGCCGTCGGCGACCGCGCCCAGGAACGAGTCCGCGTGCCGATACGGGTCCCAGCCCGCCAGATCCACCGTCGGCGGCACCGGCGTACCGGCCGGGGCCGCGGTTGCCTGTTCGGTGCGGGCATGCCGGGGTGGGATGGCCAGGCGCAAGACGTCGGTCATCGTCCCGGCGTAGCGGTCGGCGACCGCCCGCGCCAGCGCTGCCAGCTCAGGTGTGAGGACCTGCTCGGGCGAGGTCACTCGTTCGAGCCAGCCGAGCCGGCCTGGATGGTCACTCGACTCGATGCGTTCGAGCAGATACCCGTCGACCAGGCGCCCGGAAAAGCGGACCCGGACCCGGACACCGGGCTGGGCCTGCTCGTCCTGGGCAGCGGTGACCTGATAGTCGAACGGTCGGTCCAGGTGTGCCAGACCCAGCAACGGCAGAACACGCGCGATCGGGAGCGTCGGGGCTAGCTCACGATCGTTCTTGGGGGCGATGGGCCTGGCTCGGACTAGATGCGCGCGTCAGATACCCGCCGCCGCGCGAAGCTTGTCGGCGCGGTCGGTGTGTTCCCACGGCAGATCGATGTCGGTGCGTCCGAAGTGGCCGTAGGCGGCGGTCGGCGCGTAGATCGGTCGCAACAGGTCGAGGTCGCGGATGATCGCACCCGGACGCAGGTCGAAGACCTCGCTGATCGCCGACTGGATCTTGGCCGGATCGACGTTCTCGGTGCCGAAGGTCTCGACGAACAGACCGACCGGGGCAGCCTTGCCGATCGCGTAGGCGACCTGCACCTCGATGCGTTCGGCCAGGCCGGCCGCGATGGCGTTCTTGGCCACCCAGCGCATCGCGTACGCGGCGCTGCGGTCGACCTTCGACGGATCCTTGCCCGAGAAGGCGCCGCCTCCGTGACGGGCCATGCCGCCGTAGGTGTCGACGATGATCTTGCGGCCGGTCAGGCCGGCGTCACCCATCGGTCCACCGAGGACGAACTTGCCGGTCGGGTTGACCAGCAGACGCACGTCACTGGTGTCGAGGAACCCGAGGTTCAGCTCTTCGAAGACCGAACCGAGGACCTGGTTGCGGATGTCCGGGGTCAGCAGGTTCTCGAGGTCGATATCCGCCGCGTGCTGGGTCGAGATGACCACGGTGTCGAGGCGGACCGGCTTGTCGCCGACGTATTCGATGGTGACCTGGGTCTTGCCGTCGGGACGCAGGTACGGCAGCACGCCGGTCTTGCGCACCTCGGTCAACCGACGCGCGAGGCGATGCGCCAGCGCGATCGGGACCGGCATGTACTCGGGGGTCTCGTTGGTGGCGTACCCGAACATCAGACCCTGATCGCCTGCACCCTGGCGGGCGATCTCGTCTTCGGTGATGCCCTCGACGCGGGATTCATAAGCGTTGTCGACACCCTGGGCGATCTCGGGTGACTGCGCACCGATCGCGACGTTGACGCCACACGAGTTGCCGTCGAAGCCCTTGGCCGAGGAGTCGTAGCCGATCTCCAGGACCTTCTCGCGGACGATCTTCGGGATGTCGGCGTAGGCGGTGGTGTTGACCTCACCCGCGACATGGACCTGTCCGGTGGTCACCAGGGTCTCGACCGCGACCCGCGCACGCGGGTCCTCGGTGAGCAGGGCATCCAGGATCGAGTCGCTGATCGCGTCACAGATCTTGTCGGGGTGGCCTTCGGTGACGGACTCGCTTGTGAACAAACGGGAATCGGTCATGGATTTCCTCTCGGCAGCGGTCGTCCTGGAGCGGACGGGTCGTGGGTGCGAAAACCCGCGGACCTCAAATTACACAGGCTTGGTCTTGTTGGTTGCATCGACCATCGATGCCCCATCATCAGGGCGCATGGCGACAACCGCGTCAAGTATTCGGCTCGCCATGAGTGTTTTGGTTCCCAGCGGCAGCGCGGTCTCGTGGCCGTCGGCGGCAAGCACCCAACCGGTGTTGTGGTCCATGCCGAAAGCCTTACCGTCACCGACCGCGTTCACGACGAGCAGATCGCAACCCTTGCGGGCCAGCTTGGCGCGCCCATGGTCCAGGACTCCATGATGCTCGTCGCCGGTCTCGGCGGCAAAGCCGACGATCGACACCTCCGCCGGGATCTCCCCGGCGCGACGCGCCTCGACCAGTCCGGCCAGGATGTCGGGGTTGGTGGTCAGCTCGATCGGCGCCGGGCCGTCACCGGTCTTCTTGATCTTCGACTGCGCCACCGACACCGGCCGGAAATCGGCGACCGCGGCGGCCATGATCACCACATCGGTTTCGGGCGCACGTTTGGCCATCTCTTCGGATAGGTGCTCGGCGGACTTGATCCTCACGAGCTCGACTCCGGCCGGGGTCGCGAGATCGTCGGTGGCGCCTGCCACCAACGTGACCTGCGCACCGCGTTGCGCGGCAGCGCGGGCCAGGGCGTAACCCTGCTTGCCCGAACTGCGGTTGCCGAGGTAGCGGACCGGGTCGAGAGGTTCGCGGGTACCGCCTGCACTGATCAGGAAGCGCACGCCGCTCAGGTCGTACGGCAGGGCGTCAGAACGTTCGAGGAGGAGCTCGCCGAGCAGGGCGATCTCCTGCGGGTCGGGCAGACGTCCGGCACCGGAGTCGACGCCGGTCAGTCGCCCCGACGCGGGGGTGATCACGGTGGCGCCCTGCGCTCGCAGGGTGCGGACGTTGGTCTGGGTTGCCGGGTGCTCCCACATCTCTGTGTGCATCGCCGGGACGAACATCACCGGGCAACGCGCGGTGAGAAGGGTCGAGGTCAACAGGTCGTCGGCTCTGCCGGACGCGGCCCGCGCCATCAGATCGGCGGTGGCCGGGGCGATGATGACCAGATCGGCTTCTTGCCCGAGGCGCACGTGTGCGACCCGGGGTACGTCGTCGAACACCTCGGTGCTCACCGGGTTACCGCTGAGCGCCTCGAAGGTGGCCGCACCGACGAACTTGAGTGCCGATTCGGTGGGGATGACCCGCACACCGTGACCGGCCTCGGTGAAATGGCGGATGACGGAGCCGACCTTGTAGGCCGCGATACCGCCGCCGACGCCCACAACGATGTTCTTGCGTGCACTAACCGCTTCGGTCACGAAACCTCATCCTCGCTGTTGGCGCCGCGAGTGATCTCCCGCCACCACATCCCCGACATACACGTGGTCCCACGATCCCGGAGATCCGGAATCGTGGGATTCGCGCTCACTCGCCTTCGGTGTGCTCGAGCAGGTCTGCGTGGATCTCGCGCATCGCGATCGACAGCGGCTTCTCCTGAAGACCCGGCTCGACCAGGGGGCCGACGTATTCGAGGATTCCGTCGCCGAGCTGGTTGTAGTAATCGTTGATCTGACGCGCACGCTTGGCCGCGAAGATCACCAGCGCGTACTTCGAGGACGCCCGTTCCAGCAACTCATCGATCGGCGGGTTGGTGATGCCAAGTGGGGTGTCGTACGCCGTCGCGTCGACCTCACCGATGAACTCGTCCTGGGTGGTCAAGCTGCTCACAGTTCTCCTACGATTTATTCAAACGGGTATCAACCAGCAAGGATAGCAACCTTTTGGCTGCGGAGTCGACTTCGTCGTTGACAATGACGTGATCGAACTCCTCGGCACTGTCCAATTCGGCTCGCGCCGTCTGCAGACGACGCTCGATCACCTCATCGGATTCGGTGCCCCGGCCACGCAATCGCGAGACCAGAACATCCCAACTGGGTGGGGCCAGAAATACGGTGACGGCCTCGGGCACGGCGGCGCGAATATTGCGCGCTCCGGCCAGATCGACCTCCACCAGAGTGGGTCGCCCCTGCTCCATGGCCTCGTATACGGGTTTGGCGGGCGTTCCTGAGCGTTGCAGCCCGCCATGGATCTCAGCCCATTCGAGGAGTTGATCCTCCTCGATCAGCCGATCGAACTCGTCGCGACTGACGAAGTAATAGTCGCGACCGTCCACTTCACCGGCCCGCGGTTCGCGGGTGGTGGCCGAGACGCTGAACACAAGTTCCGGGAGCAACTCCCGGAGCCGACGCACAACGCTCGACTTGCCGACAGCAGAGGGGCCGGCCAAAACCAGCAGCCGGCCCCTCTGTTGCAGATCTGGGCTCACTTGAAGAAGCGATCAGGCAAAGTCGAACTTCGCCAGTAGCGCCTTCTTCTGGCGATCTCCCAGCCCGCGCAGACGGCGGGTCGGGGCGATCTCGAGCTCGGTCATGATCTCCTGCGCCTTGACCTTGCCAACCTTCGGCAGGGCCTCGAGCAGAGCAGATACCTTCATCTTGCCGAGGATCTCGTCGTTCTCGGCATCCTTGAGTACCTGCTGCAGATCGGTGCCGCCACGCTTGAGGCGCTCTTTGAGCTCCGCCCGGGCCTTGCGAGCGGCAGCTGCCTTCTCCAAGGCAGCTGCACGCTGCTCATCCGTCAACTGGGGAAGGGCCACGGTTCCTCCGATATCGTCTGTGTGTTCTCTGCCCCGGCACCGGTGATGTCGGGGCGGCTGCCTTGTGAGGGCAGCGAAAGCGACCGTACCCACGTGAGCTGGGATTTGCGACCCCGACCCCCGCATTCCCCCACGAAAACGGGTGTTGTAAGCCTTTCAAAGTAGACCGGCAGACGAACCCGCCACTGATCGCCAAACTGGCGGTTCCGATTCTTCGACCACACGAATCATGTTGTGCTACAAGATATTTCAACGCCAGATCATCAAATTTTCGGGAACATGACGTACGTCACACTTGCGGTACTGCTGTGACAGGAGTTCCTCCGCGGAAAATTTCTCAGATTCTTGCGCCTTGCGCGTGTCGGAGATGGGTTTGACCTGCGATGAGTAGCGCTCGGGCACGCTCGTGTTAGATGACGTCGTGATCGATCGACTACCCACCCCAGCGCGCAACCTCCTGCGATTGACGATCGGCGGAGGCATCCGCGCGCAGGTCCAGACCCCACACACGACCCTGCATTCCGAGCACCACCGGGTACTGCGTCGCTACGGCGACCTCGATGACCTCGACCGGGCCCGCGCCGGAGGCGGCATCCCCGTGCTCCTGCTCCCGCCCCTGGCCGCACCAGCTTCCTGCTACGACCTCGAACCCGACCACTCGTACGTCGGCCACCTGCTGAGTCAGGGACGTATCCCCTACGTCGTCGAGTACGGCGAGATGAACCGGTCCGACCGGGGCCTGGGCTTCGAGGGGTTCACCGACGACATCATCCCGCAGGCCATCGCCCGGGTACTGGCAGATTTCGATGGCCACAGCGGACAGGTCGACCTCGTCGCATGGAGCCTGGGCGGCACCGTCGCACTACTGACGCTCGCCGCCGACGCCGCGCTGCCCGTCCGGTCGATCACCGCGATCGGAACGCCGCTGAACTACGGGCTCGTGCCTCCCTATCCGCTGGTCCGGAAGCTGACCGGCAGGACCGGTCCGCGGCCTGTCACAGCGACGCTGAGCGCCTTGCGGGGGATTCCTGCACCTCTGGTGCAGATCGCCTATCGCGGCACAGCGTGGCAGCGTGAGCTCAAGAAGCCCTGGTTCATCATGAACAACCTCTCGGACACCGAGACGCTCGCCCGGATGGAGGTGGTGAACCGATTCCAGCGCCGATTCCCGGGATACCCGGGCCGCTTGTCCGAGCAGATGTGGGAGCAGTTCATCTACCACGACGAGCTCGCCGGAGGCGTGGTCAACTTCGGTGACCGCCAGATCGACCTGACCACCATCACGGTGCCGGTTCAGCTGTTCGGCAGCCACCGGGACGTCATCGTTCCGTGGGCGGCGGCCCGGCACGGCGTCGAACTGCTCGCCGAGTCACCGCAGGTGCACTTCACCACGGTCGAGTCGAGCCACCTCGGTCTGATCGCGGGCCCGGACGCCAAGGCGCAGACCTGGCCGCGCATCGATGCGTTCCATACCGCGCTGGGTGATCACGCCGCGCTGGATGATCTGGCGACCGTGCGCGATCAGGCCGATCAGGACAGTGCGGACTCGATCTCCGACGCGGTACGCAGCGCCGCGTCCCGCAGTGCAGGCACGTCCGGGCCGTAACGCAGAACCGCGCGAGAACTCGACGGCAGAATCCAGCCCAGGTCGCTGCCCGCGAAGACGGCACGCAGATCCTCGGCGGTGGCGCCCTGGGCGCCGAGTCCGGGAGCAAGCACGGGTGCACACAGATCCGCGAGGTCCAGACCGTGTTCGCGGGTGGCACCGACCACCACGCCAACCGTCCCCGAGCCGTCGCTGTTGGCCGCGGCGGCCGCATCGACGATCTGCTGGGCCACGGTCAGACCCTCACGCTCGGCCAATTGCAGCGCAGCGCCTTCCGGGTTCGATGTCCGGGCCAGCACGAACACGCCGCGTCCCTGCGCGCGGGCGAGGTCGATCGCGGGCGACAGCGAACCGAAGCCGAGGTAGGGCGACACGGTCACCGCGTCGGCACACAACGGCGACGACGGGTCCAGCCAGGCCCGCGCGTAGGCGTCCATGGTCGATCCGATGTCGCCGCGTTTGGCGTCGGCGATCACCAGCGCTCCGGAGGCCCGGCAGCCGGCGATCACCGTTTCGAGTGCGGCGAACCCCTCCGAACCAAAAGCTTCGAAGAAGGCGACCTGCGGTTTGATCACGGCCACCGTGCCGGCCAGGGCCTCGACGCAGATGTCGCCGAAAGCCCTGACCCCGGCGCCGCTGACCGGCAGCCCCCACTGTTGCAGGAGCTCGGGATGCGGGTCGATGCCCGCACACAGGCGGCCGCGCTGCGCGACCACCTCCCGATACCGTGCACCGAAGGTGCTCACTCAGCCACCCAGCATCGAGCGGTGCCGCGCCTGCAGCGACAGCACACCCATCGCGCCGCCGAGTGCAGCCTCGATGCCCTGGATCGCAGCGCTGGCGCCCTGGACCGTGGTGATGCAAGGGATGTTCACAGACACCGCGGCACTGCGGATCTCGTAGCCGTCGACACGCGGTCCCGAATTGCCGTACGGGGTGTTGATGACCATGCCGATCTCACCCGCGCGGATGAGGTCGACCACGGTCACCTCACCCTCGGGGCGGTCGGCGTCGGAGTGCTTGTACACCTGCGTGCAGGTGATCCCGTTGCGCCGCAAGACATGTGCGGTCCCCTCGGTGGCCAGGATCTCGAACCCGAGATCGGCAAGCCGCTTCACCGGGAAGACCAGCGCACGCTTGTCCTTGTTGGCAACCGAGACGAAGATCTTCCCTTCGAGCGGCAGCGAACCGTACGCGGCGGTCTGCGACTTGGCGAAGGCCCGGCCGAAATCGGCGTCGATGCCCATCACCTCACCGGTCGACTTCATCTCCGGGCTCAGCAGCGAATCGACGCCGCTGCCGTCGCTGCGGCGGAACCGGTTGAACGGCAGCACCGCTTCTTTGACCGCGATCGGTGCCGTGTCGGGCAACTCGGATCCGTCACCGGTCGCAGGCAACATCCCGTCGGCGCGCATCTCGGCGATGGTGGCGCCCAGCATGAGCCTGGCGCAGGCCTTGGCCAGTGGTACCGCAGTGGCCTTGGACACGAACGGCACCGTCCGGCTCGCCCGCGGGTTCGCCTCGAGGACGTACAGGATGTCGTCTTTCAAGGCGTACTGGACGTTGAGCAGTCCGCGCACCCCGATGCCCTTGGCCAGTGCCTCGGTGGACCGGCGGACGTTCTCGAGATCAGACTTGCCGAGCGTGATCGGCGGTAGCGCACACGCCGAGTCACCGGAGTGGATACCGGCCTCCTCGATGTGCTCCATGACGCCGCCGATGTAGCAGTCGGTGCCGTCGTAAAGGGCATCGACATCGATCTCGATGGCGTCCTCGAGGAAACGGTCGACAAGCACCGGATGGTCGGGGTTGATCTCCGTGGCGCGGGAGATGTATCCGTCGAGGGATTCCTCGTCGTAGACGATCTCCATGCCGCGGCCGCCGAGCACGTACGACGGGCGCACGAGCACCGGGTAACCGATGTCGCCTGCAATCTCCTTGGCCTCCTCGAAGGTGGTGGCCATGCCGTACTTCGCAGCGGGCAGGCCGGCTGCCTCGAGCACCTTGCCGAACTCGCCGCGATCCTCCGCGAGGTCGATGGCCTCGGGGCTGGTGCCAACGATCGGCACGCCCGCGGCCTGCAGGCGATGCGCCAACCCGAGCGGTGTCTGACCACCGAGCTGGACGATCACACCTGCGACGGTGCCCGACTCCGATTCGGCGCCGAACACCTCGAGCACGTCCTCAAACGTCAGCGGCTCGAAGTAGAGGCGGTCGGCGGTGTCGTAGTCGGTCGACACGGTTTCCGGGTTGCAGTTGACCATCACGGTCTCGTAGCCGACCTCGCTCAGCGTCAACGCGGCGTGGACGCACGAGTAGTCGAACTCGATGCCCTGTCCGATGCGGTTGGGACCCGATCCCAGGATCAGGACCTTGGGCCGCTCGGTTTGCGGCGCGACCTCCGACTTCGCTGCGGGATCGAGTTCGTACGTCGAGTAGTGGTACGGCGTGGCGGCCTCGAACTCGGCGGCGCAGGTGTCGACGGTCTTGTACACCGGGCGCACGTTCAGCGAGTGCCGCAGTTCGCGGACCGCACCCTCGTCGGCGAGGTCGTCGCGCAGTGCCGCCAGCTGACGGTCGGACAGACCATTGCTCTTCGCCAGGCGCAGCAGCGGCTCGTCGAGAACCTCCGCCGACCGGATGTCTTGTCCCAGTTGGTAGATGGCCTCGATCTCGGCCAGGAACCAGGGATCGATCTTCGTGGAATCGAAGAGCTGCTCGACGGTGGCGCCCAGCATGAATGCCTGCATGATCCCGTAGAGACGGCCGTCCTTGGGCACGCTCAGTCGCTCAAGCAATTCCGGCAGGGTCTCGGCAGGCCCGTCGGTCGCCGGTTCGGTCCAGAACCCGGCGGCCTTGGTCTCCAGCGAGCGCATGACCTTGCCCAGCGCCTCGGCGAACGAACGGCCAAGCGACATCGCCTCACCCACCGACTTCATGGTGGTGGTCAGCGTGTCATCGGCACCGGGGAACTTCTCGAACGCGAACCGCGGGGCCTTGACCACGACGTAGTCGAGGGTCGGCTCGAAGCAGGCCGGGGTCTTCTTGGTGATGTCGTTGACGATCTCGTCGAGCCGGTAACCAACCGCCAGCTTCGCCGCGATCTTCGCGATCGGGAAACCGGTGGCCTTCGACGCCAGCGCCGACGACCGGGACACCCGCGGGTTCATCTCGATGACGACCAGACGGCCGTCCGCAGGATCCATCGCGAACTGGATGTTGCAGCCACCGGTGTCGACGCCGACCTCACGGATGATGGCGATCGACAGGTCACGCATGTCCTGGTACTCACGGTCCGTCAGCGTCATCGCCGGAGCGACGGTCACCGAGTCGCCGGTGTGCACACCCACCGGGTCGACGTTCTCGATCGAGCAGACGACCACGACGTTGTCGGCACCGTCGCGCATCAATTCGAGCTCGTACTCTTTCCAGCCGAGGATCGACTCCTCGATGAGCACGTTGGCGGTCGGCGATGCCGAGAGTCCGCCACCGGCGATCCGGTTGAGGTCGGTCTCGTTGTAGGCCATCCCCGAACCGAGACCACCCATCGTGAAGGACGGGCGGACGACCACCGGATAGCCGAGATCGGCGACGGTCTCGTGGACCTGCTCCATCGTGTAGCAAACCGCGGAACGGGCGCTCTCGCCACCGACCTTGGCGACGATGTCCTTGAACTTCTGACGATCCTCACCACGCTGGATGGCGTCGAAATCGGCACCGATCAGTTCGATGTCGTATTTCTCCAGGATGCCCTCGTCGTGCAGTGCGACAGCAGCATTGAGAGCGGTCTGGCCACCCAACGTGGCCAGTACCGCATCGATCGGATATCCGGCGTCACGCTCGGCGACGATCACCTTCTCGATGTAGTCGGCGGTGATCGGCTCCACGTAGGTGGCGTCGGCGAACTCCGGGTCGGTCATGATCGTCGCCGGATTCGAGTTGACGAGACTCACGCGCAGACCTTCGGCGCGCAACACGCGACAGGCCTGGGTGCCGGAATAATCGAACTCACAGGCCTGACCGATGACGATCGGACCGGAACCGATGACCAGGACGTGCGATAGGTCGGAACGGCGGGGCATCAGGCACTAGCTCCTTGCAGAAGGGAAACGAACTTGTCGAACAGGTATGCGGCATCGTGCGGGCCTGCCGCCGCTTCTGGGTGGTACTGCACCGAGAACGCCTTGCCGCTGACCAGCTCCACGCCCTCGACGGCTCCGTCGTTGGCGCACGTATGGCTGATCCGGGCCCGGCCGAAGTCGGAGTCGAACTCCTCGCCTGCCTCACCCTCGAGTGCGAACCCATGGTTCTGCGCGGTGATCGACACCGCACCGGTCGCATGGTCGATGACCGGGATGTTGATGCCGCGGTGACCGAACTTCATCTTGTAGGTGTCGCGGCCCAGCGCTCGACCGAGGATCTGATTGCCGAAGCAGATTCCGAACAGCGGGATCCCTTCTCCCAGGACGTGGCGGGTCAGATCGACAGCGTGATTCGCGGTGGCCGGGTCACCCGGGCCGTTCGACAGGAACACACCGTCGGGGTTGATCGCGGCGATGGCGTCGGGGCTCGAACCGGCAGGGAGCACATGGACCCGGACGCCGCGCTTGGCGAACATCCGTGGGGTGTTGGTCTTGATACCGAGATCGATCGCCGCGACGGTGAAGCGGTGCTCGCCCTCGGGCTCGACGACGTAGCCGTCGGGTGTCGAGACCTCCCCTGCGAGGTTCGCGCCCTTCATCTCCGGGGCGTCGACAACACGCTTGAGCAGTTCGTCGGCACCGGCGAGTGCGTCACCGGAGAAGATCCCGGCTCGCATCGATCCGTGATCGCGCAGGGTGCGGACGACGGTGCGGGTGTCGATACCGGCGATGCCGACGATCCCCTGCTCGACCAGTTCGTCTTCGAGCGAGGACGTGGCCCGCCAGCTCGAGACCCGGCGGGTGGGGTTACGGACCGCGTAACCGCTCACCCAGATCTTCCCGGAATCGTCGCCGCGTTCTCCGGCTCTGCCGGCCCGGCTTTCACCGTCTTCTTTGTTCCAGCCGGTGTTGCCGATCTGCGGCGCGGTCGCCACGACGATCTGCCGGTGGTAACTGGGATCGGTGAGCGTCTCCTGGTACCCGGTCATCGCGGTACAGAAGACGGCTTCACCAAGGGTCTGTCCCAGTGCGCCGTATCCGGTTCCGGTGTAACGCTCGCCGTTCTCAAGAACCAGCACCGCTGGCGTTGCCCGGTTTGGCTGTGTCACTGCTTTTTTCCGTCCTGCTCGAGAGGTTTGACCCATTGCGGGTAGATGGATTTGTCGTCCGCGCGGATGCCGGAGTCGATCTCGGTTCCCGACGGCAGCAGCCATCGGATCACCAGTACGCCGTCCGCCGTCATTACTTTTCCGGCCAGTCCGCGTTCGGTCCTGATCGCGGTGATCTGGTCGGCGGGGATCCAGATCGGGTTGGCGCCGCGTCGTTCGATCAGGATTCCGCCGTCGTAACGGCTGATGTCGGCGGTCGCGCGGTCGCCGTAGTCGCCGACGGCGACGCGGTCCTGCCAACTCGGCGCGATGGTCGATCCGACATAGAGCCCTGAGTGCGGTCCGAGCCGGCGGGGACCGAGGTCGGCAGGCACTTCGGGGAACGCCCCGAGCATCTGCTCCTGGCGGCGCCCACGCCCACGCCAGCCCAGGATCATCAGACCGACGATCCCGCACCAGGCCAGGACCACGATCAGGACAACCACGACGCCGGTCATCTCGGCGACCTGACCTTGCCGCCGTTGTTGGTTATCTCGCCCCGCAGCACCGTGGCGATCACGGTGCCGGGCAGGGTGAGTCCGTCGAACGGTGAGTTCGCCGACAGGCTGGCCAGTGCGTCGGACTGCACGGTCCACTCGGTGTCCGGGTCGACCAGTGCCAGGTTGGCGGGTTCGCCTGCGGCGATCGGACGGCCGTGGTCCGGCAGACCGGTGATCTGCGCCGGACGTTCACTCATCACCGCGGCCACTCCGCGCCAGTCCAGCAGACCCGGGTTGACCATCGTCTCGATCACGATCGAGAGCGCGGTCTGCAGTCCGAGCATGCCGGGGCGGGCGTTGGCGAACTCACAGCATTTCTCTTGCGCCGCATGGGGTGCATGGTCGGTGGCGACGCAGTCGATGATCCCGTCGGCCAGAGCCGCTCGGAGCGCGACCTTGTCCCGGCCTTCGCGCAGTGGCGGATTCACCTTGTTGACGGCGTCGTATGTCTCCAGCCGGCTGTCGTCGAGGAGCAGGTGATGCGGTGTGACCTCGGCGGTGATCGAGATGCCCTGTCCACGCGCCCATTTCAACAATTCGACGGTGCCCTCGGTGGACGCATGGCAGATGTGGACCCGGGTCCCGGCGTCTCGGGCCAGCAGCGCATCGCGGGCGACGATCGATTCTTCGGCCGCGCGTGGCCAGCCGCTCAGTCCCAGACGGGCGGCCGTGGCGCCCTCGTGCGCGATCGCGCCCTTGGTCAGGCGTGGTTCTTCGGCGTGCTGGGCGATCAGGACATCGAGGCCCTTGGCGTACTCGAGGGCCCGGCGCATCAGCAGCGGGTCGTCGACGCATTTGCCGTCGTCGCTGAACATCCGCACGCCGGCCGCACCGGCGGCCATCGCGCCCATCTCGGCGAGCTGCTTGCCCTCCAGGCCCACCGTGATCGCGCCGACCGGGTGCACGTCGACGAGTCCGACCTCCTGGCCACGCCGCCAGACGTAGTCGGTGATGACCGGGCTGTCCGCGACCGGGTCGGTGTTCGCCATCGCGAAGACCGCGGTGTAACCACCGAGTGCGGCTGCCGCCGAACCGGTTTCGATCGTCTCGGTGTCTTCACGGCCGGGTTCGCGCAGATGCGTGTGCATGTCGACGAATCCGGGCAGTATGACCGCGCCGGCACCATCGAGCACATCAACGCCGGCGTCGGCCGTCAGGTCGGCCCCGATCTCGGCGATGTCACCGGCCCGGACGAGAATGTCGACGATCTCACCCCCGTACGGCCGTACGTTGCGGATCAGCAGGTCGCCGCTCACGCCACACCCTCACTCTCGGTTCCGACCAGCAGCGTGAAAAGCACTGCCATTCGCATATGAACTCCATTGGAAACCTGTTGCAGCACAGTCGACTTCGATGAGTCGGCGACGGAAAAGCCGATCTCCATGCCGCGCAACATCGGACCGGGATGCAGCACCACGGCGTGATCGGCCAACAGCGCCGCCCGCCGATCGGACAGCCCGTATCGGATCGAATACTCGCGCGCCGACGGGAAGAATCCGCCGTTCATCCGCTCGGCCTGCACGCGCAGCAGCATCACCGCGTCCACCGCCGCGAGTTCGGCGTCAAGGCTGTGCGAGATCTCCACGGGCCAGGATTCGACACCGACCGGGAGCAGGGTCGGCGGCGCCACCAGCACCACCTGGGCACCGAGGGTGGCCAGGAGATGGGCATTGGACCGCGCCACCCGCGAGTGCAGGATGTCGCCCACGATCGCAATCCGCCTGCCTTTCAGCGAACCGAGTCGCTGCCGCAGGGTCAGGGCGTCGAGCAGTGCCTGTGTCGGGTGTTCGTGGGTGCCGTCACCGGCATTGATCACCGACGGACCCGGGCCATCCTCGGAGGTCCACTGGGCGATCTGGTGCGCCGCACCGGACGCCGGATGGCGGACGATGAGCGCGTCGGCACCGGCGGCGCGCAGGGTCTTGGCCGTGTCGCGCAACGACTCGCCCTTGTTCACCGACGAGCTCGACGCACTGACGTTGATCACGTCGGCGCTCATCCACTTGCCGGCGACCTCGAACGAAACCCTTGTGCGCGTGGAGTTCTCATAGAAGACGGTCATGATGGTGCGACCCCGCAGCGTCGGGAGCTTACGGATCTCCCGACCGACAAGCGCCTGCTCGAAGCGTTCGGCCTCGTCGAGCATCTCGGTGGCCACGTCTGCGCTCAGGTCATCGACGGACAGCAGGTGCTTCATGCACTCTCCCCTGCCCGCAGGACGACCCGGTCGACACCGTCGTGTTCACGCATGTGGACCTGGACGTCTTCGCTCCGCGAGGTCGGGATGTTCTTGCCGACATAATCCGCACGCAGCGGCAATTCGCGGTGACCGCGATCCACCAGTACCGCGAGCTGAACGGCCGCCGGGCGACCCAGATCACGGAGGGCGTCGAGGGCGGCCCGCACGGTCCGTCCGGAATACAGGACGTCGTCGACGAGCACCACGAGAGCGCCATCGACACCGCCTGCCGGAACCGCGGTGGATTCGAGAGCACGATGCGGCTTGGCGCGTAGGTCGTCGCGATACAGGGTGATGTCGAGGTAACCGACGGGAACCTGAACACCCGCGAACTCGGCGATGTTCGCCGCCAGGCGCCGCGCGAGGAAGATGCCCCGAGTCGGGATTCCGATGATGACAACCCGTGGTGAATCGGGGCTGTCGAGAGCTGTCTTTTCGATGATCTGATGCGCTATCCGCGCAATGGTCCTACCGACATCGGCGTCGTCGAGTAATTCACGACCCGCGTCGGTACCGTCGCTTTGTTGAGCTGGCACGGTTATCGGGACCTCCTTCTCCGCCTCTCGGGACGGATCGTTAAAGGATGTCGGCCACTGCAATGGTGGCCGACATCATTAGCACCGGCCACCATCGCAATTTCACCGCAAACACTATCAGGTGAGGCTCAGGCCTCCGGCGAGCGCGGTTCCGGTGTCTCGAGTGACGCCCGCACCTGCGGTGCCAGCAGCACGATCCGGCCAAGCACGCCGTTCACAAACGCCGGCGAATCATCCGTGGACAACTCTTTGGCCAGTTCGACGGCCTCGTCGACGACGACCATCGTGGGGACGTCGTTGGTGTTGAACAGCTCCCAGGTGGCCAGTCGCAGGATGGCGCGGTCGACCGCGGGCAGCCGCGGAAGTGTCCACTCATTCAGGTGCGACGCGATCACCGCGTCGATCTGCGCGGTGTCACCGGCGATACCTTCGATGATCTGGGCGGTGTAGTCATTGATCTTGCCGACGCTGTCGTCGGTGGCCGCCAGCTCACGACGCTGGGCGATCAGCTCGACGGGTGAGCAGTTCTTGACCTCTGCCTCGAACAGCAGATCGACGGCACGCTTGCGTGCCTTGTGTCGGGTACCGGGCTTTTTCACCAGCGTCAGGAGTTGACGCGGCCGAGGTAGCTGCCGTCGCGCGAGTCGACCTTCAGCTTGTCCCCGGTGTTGATGAACAGCGGGACCTGGATCTCGGCGCCGGTTTCGAGCGTCGCCGGCTTGGTGCCACCGGTCGATCGGTCGCCCTGGACGCCGGGGTCGGTCTGTGCGACGACGATCTCCACCGTGACCGGGAGCTCGACGTACAGCGGGACACCCTCATGGGTGGCGACCTGGACCCGCATGTTCTCCAACATGAACTTCGCGCCGTCACCGACGGTCTCCGGGCTGACGTTGAGCTGCTCGAAGGTGTCGCCGTCCATGAAGACGAAGTCCTGGCCGTCGTTGTAGAGGTAGGTCATGTCGCGGCGGTCGACCGTTGCGGTCTCGACCTTCACACCGGCGTTGAACGTCTTGTCGACGGTCTTACCCGACAGCACGTTCTTGATCTTGGTTCGGACAAACGCCGGGCCCTTGCCCGGCTTGACGTGCTGGAACTCGAGGATCTGCCACAGCTGACCCTCCATGTTCAGCACGAGGCCGTTTTTGAAATCCGAGGTGTTTGCCACGTTCTTGTTCTTCCTCTCGAGCTGCGGGCGGATGGTTCCACTCGCAACTGCTGTGCTGGGCGCCGGAGCGCGTCAGATGACGGTGAATGTCTTGTCGGTGGTGGTGAGCAGTTCGGGATCGCCGTCGCGGACCACAAGGGTGTCTTCGATCCTGACGCCACCTCGGCCCGGCAGGTAAATCCCGGGCTCCACGGTCACCGCTGCACCGCATGGCAGTGTACCCGTGCTCAACGCGCCGATAGACGGCGCTTCATGTATCTGCAGTCCGACGCCATGGCCGAGGCCGTGCACGTAATAGTCACCGAAGCCGGCCTCGTCGATGATCGACCGGGCCGCAGCGTCGACGCCCACCGCCTCGACACCGGGCTCGAGCGCGTCGCGACCGGCTTTCTGCGCCGTCGCGACGATGTCGTAGATGTCACGCTGCCAGGACTCGGACGATTCGAGCACATAGGTCCGCGTCATATCCGAGTGGTAGCCGGCGACTACGGCCCCGAAGTCGATCTTCAGCAGGTCACCCGAGCTCAACTCGGCGTCGGTCGGCCGGTGATGCGGTACCGCCGAGTTGGCGCCGGTGGCCACGATCGTCTCGAACGACACCGCGTCGGCGCCCCGCTCGAACATCGCCCATTCCAGTGCGCGCGCAACCTTGCGCTCGGTGTTGCCCGGCACCAGCACCCCTGCTGTGATGATGTCCGCGAGAGCCAGGTCGGCCGCCTGGCAGGCGGTGCGGATCTGCTCGATCTCGAACTCGTCTTTGACGATGCGCAGCTCTTCGACGAGCGGCGTCACCGGGACCAGCGTCTCGGAACCACCGAGCAGCGGCAGCAGTCGCTGATGGGTCGCCACCGTCACCACATGCTTCTCGAATCCGATCCGGGCGCCCGAGCCGACCAGGTACTCGATCAAGGCGCGCGGGCAGTCCCGGTTGATGATCGCGGTCAGATCGGGGGCCTGTTCGGCCACCTGCGTGATGTAGCGGCCGTCGGTGGCGATCCGATCATCGCCTGCGGCGGTGATCACCACACCACCGTTCGAACCGGTGAATCCGGTGAGATACCGCACATTGACCAGGTCGGTGATCAGGAGGGCGTCAACGCCTGCCCCACTGAGCAGCGCGCGCAGCCGGTCACGACGCGCCGATTCCGCAGTTGGGCCGAGGTCGGTGACCACTCGTTCAACAGTCATGAAAGCCAGGCTAGTTCAGTGGTCGGTTCGCGCGCGGTTCCACGATCAACTCGGACACCGCGTTCGTTTTGTGGCCCCTGCCACATGAACACGTTCCACATCGGTACTCTGCTCACATGGTTGCGTGGCTGTTACGTGGTTTGGTGATGTCGGCGGTGCACATCGGTGCCCGGGTCCTGCTGGGGCTGGCCATTGTGGCCTGGCCCCTGGACTCAAATTATTGGAAGACGATCGCCATCGCCGGCGTGGTGTTGGTGGCGCTGATCTGGGGTGGCATAGACGGTCTGATCGACGGTCACGCACATGCCGATCCCGACGACTACAACGACCTCACGATGCGCTGGCTCAAGGCCGGACTCCTCACCGGACTCATCAGTGCCGTTGTCTGCTGGATCCTCGGCAACTGGGTGATGTCCGGGATCGGCGAGAACTCGCTGGCCATCGAGATCTTTGCCGGCGGCTCGTTCACGACTCTGCTGGTGTTCGTCCCCGCCCTCGTCGGCGCTGCGGTCGGCCGGTTCCTCACCCGCCGCCAGCACCGCAAGAACGAGGCCAAGGCGCACGACCAGAACGCCTACGCCTGACCCCAAACGCTCCGGATACACGAGGACGCTCCACAAATATGTGGAGCGTCCTCGTATATCCGGAGCGTTTGCGGGTGGGGGCTAGAGCAGGACCGCACCGTTGGTGGGTTCGTCCTTGGCGACGGTGGAGTACGCCGCCGCGAGCAGAGCCGGATCGGGAGCTTCCAGACGTCCCGGCTTGGCCAGGCCGTCGAGGACGACGAATCGCAGCATGCCCGAACGGTTCTTCTTGTCACCCGCCATGCCCTTGAGGAGATCGGGGAAGGCGTCGGCGTCGTATCCGACCGGCAGTCCGACACTCTCGAGCACGCTGCGGTGCCGGTCGGCGGTGGCATCGTCGAGGCGTCCGGCGAGTCTGCCGAGTTCGGCGGCGTAGACCAGCCCAACCGATACCGCAGCACCGTGGCGCCACTTGTACTTTTCGCGCCGCTCGATGGCGTGGCCGAGGGTGTGTCCGTAGTTGAGGATCTCGCGCAGCGACGATTCCCGCAGATCGGCCGCAACCACTTCGGCCTTGACCCGCACGGACCGCTCGATCAGTTCCGGCAGGATCGGGCCGGTCGGGTCGAGCGCGGCCTGCGGATCGGCTTCGATCAGGTCCAGAATCACCGGATCGGCGATGAAACCGGTCTTGATGACCTCGGCCATGCCGGCGATGATCTCGTTGCGCGGAACGGTTTCCAGTGTCGCGATGTCGATGAGTACGGCCCGCGGTTCGTGGAACGACCCGACGAGGTTCTTGCCTGCCTCGGTGTTGATGCCCGTCTTGCCGCCCACCGCGGCGTCGACCATCGCCAGCAGAGTGGTCGGGACGTGGACGACCGGGATTCCGCGCATCCAGGTGGCAGCGACGAATCCGGACAGATCGGTGGCCGCTCCACCACCGAGTGAGATCACCACGTCGTTGCGCTTCATGCCGATCCGGCCGAAGACCTCCCAGCAGAACGAGGCAACCGACAATTCTTTGCCTGCCTCGGCATCGGGGATCTCGATCCGGTGCGCATTGAAGTTGTTCTTGTCCAGCGTCTTCCGGATGACCTCGGCGGTCTCGGCAAGAGACGGCTGGTACAGGATGGCCACCGAATCGGCGCCGGCGACGGCCTCGACCAGTTCGGTCAGCAGCCCGCGGCCGATGATGACCTCGTAGGGACTCTCACTGTTCACCGGTACGCGGATGGGTGCGGCTTGCTCGGTCACTTGGTGGCCTCCTGCTCGGTCAGTTGGGTGATGATCTCGTCGGCGACCACACGCTGATGCGGGTGCGCATCCACCACGATCGTGGCGACGCCCTGGTAGATCGAATCTCGTTGTGCCAGCAGGTCTCGATACGCCTGCTTGGGGTTGTCCACTTTCAGGAGCGGCCGATTGGAGTTCGCAACCCGCGAAAAACCTTGTTCGGCATCGACTCTGAGGTAGACAACCGGGTGTCCGGTGAGTAGCTCGCGGGTGGCCGCCGTCAGGATGGCGCCGCCGCCCAGCGACAGCACGCCGGTGTGGGTGCGCAGCAGATCGGCGACGATCTCGCGTTCGTATTCACGGAATGCCTCTTCACCGTCGGTGAAGATCTCCGGGATGGTCCGGCCGCTTCGGCGCTCGATCTCGGCGTCGCTGTCTTTCCACTCGCAACCCAGGACGCGCGCGAGCTGTTGTCCGACCGTGGTCTTGCCCGAGCCCATGAAGCCGATGAGCACCACCCGCGGGCCGGTCGACCCCGTCACGACGAAGGCAGGTGTGCGGCCACACGCTTGAGGTAGCCGGCGAGGTTGTCCCCGGTCTCGACGGCCGAATCGCCACCGAACTTCTCCAGGGCCGCCTGCGCCAGGACCAGTGCCACCATCGACTCGGCGACCACACCCGCCGCCGGAACTGCACAGACGTCCGAGCGCTGGTGGATGGCCGTGGCCTGTTCACCGGTGGTCATGTCCATGGTCGAAAGCGCCTTCGGCACTGTGGAAATCGGCTTCATCGCGGCCCGGACCCGGAGGGACTCACCGTTGGTCATGCCGCCTTCGAGCCCACCGGCACGGTTGGTCGACCGCACCGCGCCACCTGGACCGGGGATCATCTCGTCGTGTGCGGCGCTGCCGCGACGGCGAGCGGTCTCGAATCCGTCGCCGACCTCGACACCCTTGATGGCCTGGATACCCATCAGCGCACCGGCCAACCGCGAATCGAGACGACGATCGCCACTGACGTGCGAACCCAGACCCACGGGCACACCCGTCGCGACCACCTCGACAACACCGCCGAGGGTGTCGCCATCGCGTTTTGCCGCTTCGATCTCGGCGATCATCGAAGCCTGCGCCGCGGTCGAGTAGGCCCGAACCGGGCTGGCGTCGATCTGCTCGAGGTCGGCGTAGACCGGGGCGGCACCGACGTAGGGGTCGGAGGCTCCGATGGAGATCACGTGCGACAGCACCTCGATACCGAGGACCTGACGCAGGAAGTTACGGGCGACCGTGCCGATCGCAACGCGGGCAGCGGTCTCGCGGGCGCTGGCCCGTTCCAGGACCGGACGGGCATCGTCGAAGCCGTATTTCAACATGCCGGAGTAGTCGGCGTGGCCGGGTCGCGGCCGGGTGAGCGGCGCGTTCCGGGCGATGCCTTCGAGTTCTTCGGCCGGGACCGGATCGGCAGACATCACGGTCTCCCACTTGGGCCACTCGGTGTTGCCGATCTCGATGGCGATCGGTCCGCCCATCGTCAAACCGTGGCGGACACCACCGACCAGGGTGACCTGGTCGGCCTCGAACTTCATTCGCGCACCCCGTCCATAACCAAGACGGCGGCGGGCCAATTGGTCAGCAACCTGCGACGAGGTCACCTCGACACCGGCCACCATCCCTTCCAGGACGGCTACCAGTGCGGGACCATGGGATTCTCCGGCAGTACTCCAGCGCAACACAGTTCCCAATTGTTCCACGCCCATCAACATGTGCTGTCACCAGATCCCCTGCCGTCACCAGAGGCCACAGCAGAGCGCCGCGGACGCACACAGCGCCGGTCCATGTGCCGTATCGCGCGAACGGCCTTCACCCGCACGGCAGATCAGAACCTGTCCGAGCGTCAACACCTGCGCGAGCAACACCAAGATCACTGCAGTGGCGAGCGAACCGGCCATCGCGCCGACCACCACGGCCAACTTCACATCACCACCGCCGCAGCCCCCGAACCAGAACGCGATCAGGTAGATGACACCGGCCACCAGCAGGCCGGCGCCCGCGCCGGGGGCGATGATCGTGCCTGCGATGGCTCCGAGCACACCGGGTAGGACCACACCGTTCGGCAGGCGGCGGGTCCGCGCGTCGGCTCCGGCCAGCGCCACAAACCAGAACCCCACGATCCCGACAACAAGCTGCATTCACCCACCCTCGCGCAGCCGCATCCGCTGTGGGGGCCACCGGCAACCCGATTGTGGATGGGCACCGACTCTGTGGACGAATCGGTCGTTGTTGGCCGAGTCAGTCGAGCGCGGCGGCCATCACGTCCAGCGGCGCCTTCATGCCGGTGAACTGCTCGACCTGTCCCAGCGCCTGATTCAGGAGCATCACCAGCCCACCGACCACGGCGCCACCGGATTCGCTGACAGCGGCGGCCAGCGGGGTCGGCCAGGGGCTGTAGATGACGTCGAACAGTCGTGCTGTCGGTGCCAGAGCCCGGGCCAGCGGCTCGGCGGCCGCAGCCGGAACCGTGTTGACGACCACTGCGGCGGTGGCCGCGCGGTCCGCCAGTTCGGGAGTCGGTTCGAACGGCAGGATGTCGGTGGCCAGGCCCAGCGTGTCGGCAACGGCCAGCACCTCCGCGGCCCGGGCGCGACTACGAGCGACGATGCTCACCTCGCCGATACCGGCATCGGCCAGCGCCGCCAGGACCGGTGCGGCAGTTCCGCCCGCTCCGATGACAACAGCGTGTCTCGTCGGCGCCTGATCGATCTGGAGTTCGGCCAGGGCTGCCGCCGCACCGTCGATGTCGGTGCAATCCGCGCGCCAGCCACCGGCGACCCGGACCAGCGTGTTGGCCGAGCCCACGGCAATCGCACGGTCGGTGCGGTGATCGGCGAACTCCAGCGCGGCCCGTTTGCCCGGCATCGTCACCGAGAACCCGATGTACTTCTCATCGATACCCGAGACCAGCGATGGGAGTTGCTCCGCGGTGCACTCGATGCGCTCGTAGGTCCAGTCGACAAGACCCAATGCCCGGTACGCCGCCAGATGCAACGCGGGCGATTTCGAGTGTGCCACCGGCGATCCCAGGATCGCGGCAGCTCTGCCACGGCACGTCATCAGCAGTTGGTCTGGAGAATCGAATTGTCGCAAGCCTGTTGGCGGTTGCGCTTGTGCTGCTCGTAGTCCTCGGTGAACAGCGTGGTCCCCTGCTGATCGACTGTGACAAAGTACAACCAGTTACCGACCGGCGGTTCGATCGCTGCCAGCAATGCGGGCTGGCCGACCGCGCCGATCGGGGTGACCGGTAAACCCTTCTGCTGGTAGGTGTTCCACTTGGTGGGTGCCACGAAATCGTCACCGGCCACATCGATGTTCTGGATGGCGGAGGTGTAGTTGACCGTCGAGTCCATCTGTAGGGCCTGGTCGACGCCGAGCCGATTGGCGATGACCCGGGCGACCTTCGGATAATCCTCGGCGGTGTTGACCTCACGTTCGACGATCGAGGCCGACACCAGCGTCTGGTACGGGTTCAGGCCCGTCGACGAGGTGCCCGATGCGGGTAGACCCCACTGCGCGAACAGGTCTGCGCTGCGCGAGATCAGGTAGTTCAGCATCTGCACCGGGGTGAGGCCGGGATCGATCATCTCCCACGACGTCGGCGCGATCAGACCCTCGATGCGGCGATGATCGCCATCAAGCGCCGACACCGCATCTACGGCCCACTCGGGCACACCGAGTTCTTGTGGAGTGGCGGTCGCCGCGGCCTGGGCCAGATCCTCGACCGTGGAGCCCTGCGTCACGCCGTTGAGGTCGACGGTGGTGGCCTCGGCAACCCGGGCGAAGATGCCCGCGGTGGTCTTGCCGTCGATGCCGTCCTTGGAGTCGAGCTGCAGACCCTCCGGGATGACCACCCGGCCGACCCGGCTGTCCATGTTCGTCAGCATCGACACCGCAGTGCTGGCCGGGATCTCGGTGCGGAGTTTGTAGTAACCGGCCGATATCGGCTGGTCATCGGCCGCAAGCGTGAAGGCGTTGACGCTGCCGACCACGTCGTTTTCTTCGAGGATCTCGCCGAACTGGGTCAGCGTCGCATCCTGCGGGATCGACACGAGAACATCCGAGGTGCCTGCGACGTTCGTGAAGTCTTTGTCGTCGGTTCCGAAGAATCCGGCAACGCGTAGTCCGGCGTATCCGATGCCACCGACCAGGGCCAGCATGAAGACGACCGCGGCCGAGATCACGATCAGTCTCCGCTTCTTGCGGCGCGCTGTCGCCGCGGCGGTGCGCTTGGGTGACCGGACGCGGGCCGTCTCTTCGCGGCGGTCGGCGTACTCCTCACGACCCGGATCGACGTAGGGCGCCCGCGCGTCACGCCTGGGATCGGGGTCGTACGCGCGCGGATGCGCAGGCTCGACAGCCCGCGGAGCCGGTCGCTGTCGCGGGATCGGTTGCGATGGGGGTTGCTGTCGCGGGATCGGTTGCGATGGGGGTTGCTGTCGCGGGATCGGTTGCGACGGGGGTTGCTGTCGCGGGATCGGTTGCGACGGAGGTTGCTGGGGTCCGGGGTGGGGCTCCCACAGGGCTTCCGGTGGTGGCGCGCTCGCCCGCCGAGGTGGCGCCTCCCGCGGAGGTGGCGGTGGCGGTGTGCGACGACCTGCTGCCGGATCACGCGGTGGGATCACCTCGGGTCCACGTCTGCGGTTCGGTGCCGTTCCGTTTCCCTGAGTGAAGTACTTCAGACGATCGGGGTCATAGGGAGTGTCCGCGCGCCGACGACGGCGACCCGGCTCTGCCTGCGCCCGACGATCGTCGGATCCGTCGTCGCTCACCCGCGGCCTTCCTGACTTGCCTGCAGATCCAGCCAGTTCTGGAGGATCGCGGTGGCAGCTGCCTGATCGATCACAGATTTCTGGAACTTCGCCCGAACACCGGACGAACGTAGTGCTTGTTGTGCGGTCACCGTTGTCAAACGTTCATCGGAGTACATCACCGGCACCGGCGAGATGCGCCGGGCCAGCGCGTCACCGAACTCGGTGGCGAGGGCGGCCGCATGACCGTGCTCGTCGCGCAACGTTTTCGGCAGTCCGACGATAACGCCCACAGCGTCATATTCGGCGACAATTTCGGCGAGTCGCCTCAGATCGGCATCACCTTTGGGGGTTCGGGCGACAGTCTCGACCGGAGTGGCCAGGATCCCGTCGGGATCACACGAGGCCACTCCGATCCGAACGCTGCCGACGTCGATGGCGATACGGCGCCCTCGGGGCGTCAGCGTCATCGAGCCGAGCCGACCAGTTCACGCAGCCGAACCAGCGCTGAATCAATACCTGCGGCGTCGCTACCGGAACCCTGTGCCAGGTCCGGCTTTCCGCCTCCCCGACCCGAGACCAGCGGCGCGAGTTCGCGAACCAGATCGCCGGCCTTGATCCCGGCGTCGCGGGCTGCCGCGGTGGTCGCGACGGCAAACGGCACCTTATCGCCCGATGCCGAGAAGAGGACCACAACGGCGTTGTCCGAGCCCACGCGTCCGCGCAGGTCCGCGGCCAGTGTCCGCAGGTCACCGGCGTCCATACCGTCGAGCTTTCCGGCGACCACCAACACGTCACCGACACGCGTCGCGTCATCGATCAGCGAACCCACTGATGCCTTCGCCGCGTCGGCCCGCATCTTCTCGATCTGCTTTTCGGCTTCCTTGAGTTTCGTCACGAGCGACTCGACCCGTCCGGGAACCTGGTCGCTCGGCACCTTGAGGGACGAGGCCAGTCCGGCCAGCAGTGCGCGTTCCTTGGCCAGGTAGCGGTAGGAGTCGAGCCCGACGTACGCCTCGACCCGTCGCACACCGGAACCGACCGACGACTCACCGAGCAAGGTGACCGGGCCGACCTGCGCCGACGAACCGACGTGGGTTCCACCGCACAGTTCCATCGAGAACGGTCCACCCATCTCGACCACTCGGACGACGTCACCGTAGTTCTCACCGAAGAGCGCCAGCGCGCCCATCGCCTTGGCATCGTCGATTCCGGTTTCGAACGTGTTGACCGGGTAGTTCGCCTCGACCGCAGCGTTGGTGATCTCTTCGATCTCACCGCGCTGCGCCTCGGTCAGCGCGCCCTGCGATGCGAAGTCGAACCGCAGGTAGCCGGGCCGGTTGAGTGAACCCGCCTGTGTTGCGGTCGGTCCGAGGACCTGGCGCAACGCGGCTCCCACGAGGTGGGTACCGGAGTGGCCCTGGGTGGCACCGTGACGCCAGGCGGCGTCGACCTGGGTGAGGACTTCGTCACCCTCGGCGATCTCGCCCTCTTCGATGACGGCGCGGTGCAGCCAGACCGACTTGCCGACCTTCTGTACGTCTTTGACCGCCAGGCGCAGGCCCGACGACGTGGTGATGGTTCCGATGTCGGCGATCTGGCCACCGGCCTCGGCGTAGAGCGGGCTGCGGTCCAGGATCACCTCGATCTCCTGACCGGCGAACGCGCTTCGCACGCGCTGCCCGTCGGCGACCAGACCCAAAACCTTTGACTCCGAATTGAGTTCGTCGAACCCGGTGAACACGGTGGGTCCACGATCGAGGAACTCGCGGTACACACTGAGATCCGCGTGACCAGCCTTACGAGCGGTCGCATCGGCTTTCGCGCGCTGCCGCTGCTCGGTCATCAGTTCTTTGAACCCGGCCTCGTCGACCGAGAGTCCGGCCTCGGCGGCCATCTCCAGTGTGAGGTCGATCGGGAATCCGTAGGTGTCGTGCAACGCGAACGCGTCTTTGCCGCTGATCCGGGTGGCACCGGACGACTTGGTGGTCTTGGCGGCGTCGTCGAACAGCCGCGAACCCGCGGTCAGAGTCTTGAGGAAGGCGTCTTCCTCACCGACCGACGTGCTGACGATCCGGGCGCGCTTGTCGGCGAGTTCGGGGTACGACGCGGTCATCGTGTCGATGACGGCGTCGGTGAACGCCTTCATCGTGGCGCCGGTGGCACCGAGGAGCCGGGCCGAGCGCACGATTCGGCGCAGCAGGCGACGCAGTACGTAACCGCGACCGTCGTTGCCGGGCGTGATCCCGTCGGCGATCAACATCACCGCGGTGCGGGCGTGATCGGCGATGACGCGGAAACGGACCGAATCGGCGGGATCCGCTCCGTAGGTGCGGCCGGTCAGGCGCTCGGCGACCCCGATGACCGGTGCCAGCAGATCGGTTTCGTAGACGTTCTCGACACCCTGCAGGATGCAGGCGACACGCTCGATGCCCATGCCGGTGTCGATGTTCTTCTTCGGCAGCGGTCCGAGGATCTCGTAGCCGTCCTTGCCACCACCGGGACCCCGCTGGTTCTGCATGAAGACCAGGTTCCAGATCTCGATGTAACGGTCCTCGTCGGCCTCGGGTCCGCCCGGGGCGCCGTAGTCGGGGCCGCGGTCGTAGAAGATCTCCGAGCTCGGTCCACAGGGTCCGGGGACACCCATCGACCAGTAGTTGTCCTTCATGCCGCGGCGCTGGATCCGCTCGGCGGGCACACCGATCTCGTCATGCCAGATCGCGGCGGCCTCGTCGTCGTCGAGATACACGGTTGGCCACAGGCGCGTCGGGTCGATGCCGTAGCCACCGTCGTCGACGGAGTTGGTCAGCAGCGTCCAGGCGAAGTGAATCGCTTCGCGCTTGAAGTAGTCGCCGAACGAGAAGTTGCCTGCCATCTGGAAGAACGTGTTGTGGCGTGTGGTGATGCCCACTTCCTCGATGTCGAGGGTGCGGACACACTTCTGAATGCTGGTGGCCCGCACATACGGCGGGGTCTGCTCACCGAGGAAGTACGGCTTGAACGGCACCATGCCGGCATTGACGAACAGCAGATTGGGATCCTCGAGGATCAGGGACGCACTCGGCACCTCGACGTGTCCGGCCTTGATGAAGTGATCCAGGAACCGCTTCCTGATCTCATGCGTCTGCACTGACTGTCCTCACTCTGTGACTCCACCTGGTTGTCCAGGCCCATACTCCGTGACTGCACCTGGTTCCAGGCGAATCGGCATCCGTTTATTAGAACGTGACTAACCCACACTACTGGCAAGGCCGCGCCGGAGTCGCACCCCCGAGACCAGACAAACCCGGCTCCGGCGTCACCGACGCCCGCGGATGATGTTGCGCAGGCGCCCCAGGCGCACCCCGATGTCACGTTCCCGACCACGGTCGGTCGGCTCGTAGTAGTCGACGCCGACCAGTTCGTCTGGCGGATACTGCTGCCGCAACACACCGTCCGGGGCGTCGTGTGGATACCGGTAGCCGACCGCGTTGCCGAGCTTCGCGGCCCCCGCATAGTGGCCGTCGCGCAAATGCGGTGGAACCGAGCCGGCCTTCCCACCTTCGACGTCGGCGACGGCGGCCCCGATGGCGGTGATCACCGCCGCTGACTTGGGTGCGGTCGCGAGGTGAATCGTTGCCTGCGCCAATGCAAGCCGGGCCTCGGGCATGCCGATCAGCTGTACGGCCTGCGCGGCGGCCGTTGCCGTCTGCAACGCCGTCGGATCAGCCATGCCGATGTCTTCGCTGGCGTGCACGATCAGACGGCGGGCGATGAATCGGGGGTCCTCCCCCGCGCTGATCATCCGGGCCAGATAGTGCAGCGCCGCATCCACATCGGAACCCCGGATCGACTTGATGAAGGCGCTGATGACGTCGTAATGCTGATCACCTCCGCGGTCGTACCGCACGGCGGCCCGATCAACCGCGGATTCGACGTAGGCCAGTGTGACCGCGGCCGGCCTGTCGGCGTTGGCGTCGGTGTCCGACAGGACTGCGTCGGCGGCCGCCTCGAGAGCGGTCAGTCCGCGCCGCGCGTCACCGCTGGAGATCTTCTCCAGGTGGTCGAGCGCATCGTCGTCGATCGTGACCGCACCACCGAGTCCACGGGGATCGGCGGCGGCCCGCACCAACAACTTTCGGATGTCGGCATTGCTCAGCGACCGCAGTTGCAGGACCAGCGATCGGGACAGCAGCGGCGCCACCACCGAGAACGACGGATTCTCGGTCGTCGCTGCGACGAGCAGCACGATCCGGTTCTCCACGGCGTCGAGCAGCGCGTCCTGCTGGGTCTTGGAGAAGCGGTGGACCTCGTCGATGAACAGCACGGTCTGGGTACCGGCGATGAGCCGTCGACGCGCGGCATCGATCACCGCACGGACTTCTTTCACCCCGGACGACAACGCCGAGAGCGCTTCGAAGCGGCCTCCGGCGGCGGTCGAGATCAGGGCCGCCATGGTCGTCTTGCCGGTGCCCGGCGGACCGAACAGCAGCACCGATGCCGCACCGGAACCGTCGATCAGTCTCCGCAGCGGAGAGCCCGCTTCGAGTAGATGCTCTTGTCCGACAATCTCTTCGAGCGTTTGTGGTCGCATCCGGACAGCCAACGGCGCACTGGTGGCAGGCCGCGCCAGTCCGCTGGTGATCAGCTCCGGCGGAGCGGCGGGGGCATCAAAAAGGCCGCCCTGTTCATTGGTCATGGCTGCTGGGACGTCAGTGCAGCCAGGAGGAATCCAGCGCCTGACCGACAGAGTCCGCGAACTCGGCCAGCGCTGGCTCGGCGGCCCGACGGGCGGCAGCGGCCAGCCCGGACCACCGGTCCACGATCACGCGGGGATCCGAAGTACTCAGTGCCAGTCCGTGGGCCTCGTCGGCACGACCCACATCGGCGTCGTCGACCGGCAGCATCCACATCGTGGACAGCCACACCCACGCCAACCGGGCGAGGACGATCTTGCGTGCCAGCTCCCGGTCGGAACCCAGGCTCGGCCAGATCGCCTGCACCTCGGAGCGCCAGGCATCGACCATCAGGGTTTCGAGTTCGTCCCGGCCCGCCGCCGAACTCGGCGACAGCCACGGTGTAAATGTCACCAATGCGTACGCGATGTCGAGCGTGGCGTCGCGGAACCCGCCCCACTCGTAGTCGAGGAACCGCACCCCGTCGCCGTTGATCAGGATGTTTTCGGGACCGACATCCGAGGGGCTGAAGGCCCGGTGTTCACCTTCGCCGAACAGGGAGTGCGCGGCTTCGAGCGATTCGAGGACGATCGGGTCGAGATCCAACCCGAGCATCTCGGTGACGACCCGGGGCGCCGAGACCACCGCGGCCGCGAACTGACTGTGCAGCGCATCTGCGGCGACACCGTCGCCACCCTGCCGCAGCAGTGCCGCGAAGTCGTTCTCGCCGCCGACCGTGGCCGCGTGCATCCGGCCAAGGGCCTGGCCCCAGGCACTCAGGGAGCCACCGACGGCTGCGGTGTCGTTGCTGGTCAGCAATTCGGTCATCGAACGGCCGTCGCCGAGGTCGGAGAGCACCAGGACACGGGAAGCGAGATCAAAGGCGATCAACGCCGGCCCCGGCCGCGATGCCATCGGCAGCGTGTTGGCGTACTTGTACGAGGCGACCTCGCGGTAGAACGAGGCTCCCGATTCGGTCTCCCCGTCGCCGAGAACCTTGATCACCAGCGTGCGATCCGCCGAAAACGGATTCTGGGCGACTCGAACACGCAAGACTTGGGTGCGACCGCTGCCACCGAGGTCATAGGGTTCGGCTAAGGACACCGGGGCGCCGGCGCGAGCGGCAAGAAGCCGCTCGGCTGCCTGCACCGCGCCGGTTTTCTGGCTATCGGCAAGAACAGTCATCCCCTACAACCTACCCAAAAGGTAGGACGTGAATCACTGCCACGGGAAATGAGCATCAATTTTCCGGGGACACATCCACCGAAACGTCGATCTCACTCTTCCGGGATTCGGTATAGATGACGCCCCTCAACGGTGGTACATCGTCGTAGTCGCGGCCCCAGGCGACCGTGACATGGCGTTCGTCGACGAGCTTGTCATTGGTGGGGTCGAACGCGATCCAGCGGTCGCCGGGAAGCCACACCGCCGCCCACGCATGCGAGGCATCGGCCCCGAAGATCCGTTCCCGCCCCGGCGGCGGGTCGGTGGCCAGGTAACCCGAGACATACCGGGCGGCGAGCCCCTGCGACCGCAAACATGCGATGGCCACCCGCGCGAAGTCCTGGCAGACACCCTCGCGACGCTCCATGACCGTATCGACCTTGGTGCTGATCGCCGTGGACCCCGAGCGGTAGGTGAAATCACGGAAGATGCGGGTGGTGAGTTCCACCACGACATCGAGCAACGGCGCGCCGGGCGTGAATATCGTCGACGCGTAGTCGATGACCGCAGCGCTGATCTCAGGCGGGTACAGGTCGAGGCGGAACTCCACCGCGCGAGCGCCTGCGGGTCCGGATGGCCGAGCTGATTCCCAGGGAGCCCGGGCCGCGGCCGAGTTGAGCAGTTCCTGATCCAGCGGATCCACGTCCACCGTCGACACACCGGTCACCTCGAGCCGCCGATGCGGCGTCCGGACGTGGAAGTAGCTGTCGTAGTTGCCGTAGATGTCGACGCCGGTCGAGCGGTCCGAGGGCTCGGGGTCGATGGTGATCGCACTGTCGATCACCCGCTGCCCGGGCAGCTCGCGGGGTTGCAGATGGCAGCGGCCGTAACTGCTGCTGACCACGTCGTCGTAGTCGTAGCGGGTCCGGTGCGTGATCTTGTAGCGCCGCGGCGCTCCCTCGATCAGATCTGTGGTGGGCAGCGGTCGGTTGTCGGCAATGTTCACAGCGTTCCCTCCGATCCGGCACCCCAGAGTGGCTGCATGTCGACAGGGTAAGCAAATCTGGTGCGCCCGAGTACATCCGAGAGCTCTCGGAGTCCTTTGTCCAGCGTGCGCATCAATTCGGCCAACTCCACCCGCTTGCCTCCGGCACCGATCGCGGCCAGGTCCGCCGGGTCGACGCGGCGCAGTTCTGCCACCAGATCCTCGACGATGCGCTCGGCGGCAGCAGAACGGACGATCGACGGCAGCGAGCTCAGGTCGTCGCGCAGTGTCTGGAGCTGGTAGATCATCGCCCGAGGGTTGCCCTCGTCGAACAGCATCAGGTCGGCCACCGCACTGAGCCGGACAATGCCCCGGTTACGACGGCGGTAGATGATGACCGACTCGCTGGCCGACAGATACGCCTCCAGCAAGCCCTGTTCGGTGTCCGAGTCATATTGCGGCACCAGGATGGCCGAGGTCAGGCCGGCCAGCATCTGCGCGCGTTCCACCCGGCGCCCGATGTCCATGAACAACCAGCCCGGGTCGTGCACCATCGATTCGGCCTGCAATCCGGCCAGGGCCAGGAGCCCGTGCAGGATGTCGTCGTGTGCCCGGCCGAGTTCGGAACCGTCGCGCTCGGAGTCCTCGCTCGCACCGGCCGCCGGTCCGGTACCCAATTCACTCAGTGCACGGTCGATGGAACCGAGCACCATCCACGTGCTCGTCGACAGTTGGTCGCGGATCGCGCGGGCCAGTTGTTGTAGACGATCGACTGCAAAGGCAACCGAACCCGGGGTCCGGCGGGCGGTGGTCATCATGTGCAAGCGCGTCGTCGCGGCCAGGACCTCGTCCGGGTCCGGGGGTTTACTGCTGTCGAAGTCGAGTAGGCCCGCGGTGTCCTGCAGAACCGCCCGATTGCCGGACGCAGACGCAATTGCGCTCAGGAACAACGGGATCGACGCCGTGCCCGTCATCCACGGTCGGTAGCGGTAGTCCTCGTAACGTTCGCGGGCGACCTTGACCATCCTCGTGGTCAGCTCGGCCCGCTCGCCGTAGCGGCCGAACCAGAACAGGTCGGACAGCACGCGAGGCGAGCTGACCACCGGATCGGAACTCGCGCGGACCGCGCTGGGACTGGCACCGGTGACGATGATCGGTCGAGTGCGTTCTGGTGCACCACCCGATTCTTCCACCCGGATCTGGCCGGCAGCCGGTTCTACGGTGGTCACCCAGACATCTTTTCCGGCAACGGCATTCATCGCCGACCCGGCGGCTCCCTCGGCGAGCACCTGGCCGAGGCCGCCGGGCAGAACCGCGTAACCCGAACCCTGCGCGACGCTGAACGACCGAATGCCGACGGGTGCCGCACGCAGCGGCGAACCCGTACCGCGCGTTCGATTGGGGCCGGGTGTGGACGACGGCGCAACCGAGAACCGTTCGAGGACCCGGCCGACCCACTGCCACGGCTCGGTGGCGATCCGGGCGCGCAGCGTGTCGATCGCGGCCGAACTGAGCATCGGACCGGAGAATTCTTCGCCGGTCCGGAAGTTCGTGATGGCCAGCAACGGCAGGTCGGCCGACAACTTTCCGTGTTCGAGATCGTTGCCGGCCCAATAGGTCTGCACCGAGTTCAGCAGCAGATCCTCACCGAGGAAATGTTTGCTGATCGCGGGAAGAACGGTGTGCAACGCCGGGTTCTCGAGCACCCCGCTGCCAAGGGTGTTGAGGACGGTGACCGAACCGCGCGACGCCGCCTCCACCAGCCCGGTGACGCCGAGGCGGGAGTCCGCACGCAGGTCGAGCGGATCGGAATAGTCGGAGTCGACCCGCCTGATGATCACATCGAGTCGTTTGAAGGTTCCCAGCGACCGCATGTAGACCGCACCGTCACGGACCACCAGGTCGGCGGCTTCCACCAACGGAAAACCGAGGATCGAGGCCAGGTAGGCCTGATCGAACGCGGTCTCCGACAGGGAGCCCGGTGTCAGCACGGCAACCGTGGGTTCCTCGATGCCTTGCGGGGCGTATTCGAACGTCGCTATCCGAACCGTGGCCGCAAACGCCGACATCGGTCGCGGCACACACCGCTGCAGGAGCCGCGGGAATGCCCGCGACATGAGCTGCCGGTCGGCCAATGCGTAGCCGACACCGGACGGCGCCTGGGTCCGATCCGAATACACCAGGTACTCACCGCTCGGCGCCCGGCCGATGTCGCAGGCGTGCATGAACAGCAGGTGCGGCCACACCTGCGGAAAACGCGCGGCCTTGCGAACGAAACCGGGATGCCCGTAGATCATCTCCGGTGGCACCAGACCCGAGGTGATCGCGCTCTGCTCGGCGTATACATCCGACAGGAGCGCATCGAGCACTCGCGCCCGCTGCTCGATGCCTTTCTCGAGACTCTGCCACTGCGCGCCGTCGAACAACAGCGGCACAGAATCGAGTTCCCAGCGTCGCTGCTGCGTGGAGGTACCGGTCGGGGCGTTGTACGTGATGCCGTCGTCGTCGATGAGTGTGCGCACCCGCCGATCGGCCTGGCGGAGACCGGCATCGGCCATCCGCTCCAGATTGTCGATCAGACCGGACCACTGGGCGCGGATCGCACCGGTGCTGTCGAACAGCTCGTCGAAGGGTCCGGACGGGGATCCCGGCAGGGCCGACAGATCAAACAATCCGTACCGGTCAGACCGGTATCGGTCCAAAACTCCGGCGGGTTCGATCCTTGGCGGTGTCACCGAAGGACTGTACGTGCTCGCCGTAGATCCAACATCATGGGCACACCGGAATCGGTCGCCAGCCTGGCCTGATACTCACGGAGCTTGGCGGTGTCGACGGTGCCGACGTGATGGCCGGAGGCCTCGAAACGACCATTGCGACGCGACTCGGCCTCCACCGCGTTCACCGGTGGACGTTCGTACGCCAGACCACCGGGATGGATCACGTGATAGGTCGCACCGCCCACGGACCGCCCGTTGTGGGTATCGATGAGATCGAAGACCAGTGGGCTGTCGATGGTGATCGTCGGATGGAGGGCACTCGGTGGCTGCCACGCCCGGAACCGGATACCGGAGACGGTCTCCCCCGCCCGGCCGGTCGGCGTCAACGGAACCGGGACACCGTTACAGGTCAGGATGAAGCGATTCATGTCTCCACCGAGGACTCGGAGCTGAACCCGCTCGATCGACGAATCGACGTACCGTGCGGTGCCACCGAACGCGGACTCCTCACCGAGGACGTTCCAGGGTTCGATCGCGCCGCGCAGCTCGATCTCGACATCGCGGATGTGGACCGTACCCAGACGCGGGAAGCGGAACTCGGTGAACGGGGCCAGCCAGGCGGTGTCGAAGTCGTAGCCGGCCTCGCGTAGATCTTCGGCGACGTTGGAGATGTCGTCGATCACATAGTGCGGCAACAGATGTCGGCCATGCAGGTCGGCGCCGTGGCGTTGCAGCCGCGCCCGGTAGGGCTTGTCCCAGAACCACGAGACCAGGCTGCGGACGAGCAGCGATTGCACCATCGCCATCTGGTGGTGCGGCGGCATCTCGAAGCCACGGAGCTCGAGCAGACCGAGCCGGCCGCGCGTCGAGTCGGGGCTGTAGAGCTTGTCGATGCAGAACTCGGCCCGGTGGGTGTTGCCGGTGATGTCGGTCAGCAGATGGCGCAGCGCCCGGTCGGCGACCCATGGCAGGTGATGGGAGGTGTTGCCTGCCGCGGTCTCGTCGCTGATGCGATCGATTTCGGCAAAGGCGACTTCGAGTTCGTAAAGCGAACTCTCCCGCCCCTCGTCGACGCGGGGTGCCTGCGAGGTGGTGCCGATGAACCGTCCCGAGAACAGATACGACAGCGAGGGATGCAGCTGCCAGTAAGTCAGCATCGAGACCAGCAGATCCGGGCGGCGCAACATCGGTGAATCGGCCGGGCGGATGCCACCGAGTGTGATGTGGTTGCCGCCGCCGGTGCCGCCGTGGCTCCCGTCGAGGTCGAACGACTCGGTGCCCAGCCGGACCCGGCGAGCCTGGTCGTAGAGTGTTTCGAGGAGTTCGGACTGTTCGACGAACGACGCCGTCGGCTGGATGTTGACCTCGATGACACCGGGGTCGGGCGTGATCGTCAAGGACGTCAGGCGAGGATCCGACGGTGGGCCGTATCCCTCGATGACCACCGGTTTACCCACCTCGGCGGCGCTGTGTTCGATCAGGCTGACCAGCTCGGCGAAGTCGTCGCCGGTCTGGGTAGGAGGAAGGAAGACGTACAGGACACCGTTGCGCTCCTCGGCCACCAGTGCGGTGACCGATCGACCGGAGGGTTCGACGAGATCAGATTGTTCCGGGGGTGTTTGTGCCGCCGCGTTTGCTTCTGCTTCTGCGGCCTTCTTCACTTCGGCAGCAGCACGGGCCTTCTGCATCTCCGGGGTGATCCACAGCGGTTCACCGTCTCCGGGAACACCTGCCTCGGCCACCGACGTGCCCGGGCGGGCGCCGGGCAGCGACTCCCCCGCCATTCCGGTCCGTGGCATCTGCGGTGCGGACGCGGCAGGTGGTTCGGACGATGCGGGCGGTAGCGGCAGCACATCCGCCGCGGCAAGATCGGCGAGCGGGTCGATGTCGAACGCGGTGGGATCTGCCGGGAAGAACTGCATGTTCGGCTCCCAGAAGAGAGCATCGAGCGGCAGTCGAAGACCCGCGGGCGAATTGCCAGGACTCAGGACCAATCGGCCCCGCCGGGTCCGCCACAGTGCGCTCTGCCATCCGACACCGTCCGCGGCGCGGTTGATCGGCATCACATAGGCGGTGGGACTGCCGACCGACGAATCCAGCTCGGCCAGAAGGCGCTTACGAATATCTGTCGAATCCTTGTCGGGCGTCAGGTCGTCCTCGGTTGCCTCCGCGGCCTGCGCTTCGGAGTCCGGCGGTGCGCCCGCAGGCAGCCGCACCAACTCGGCGAGCCGCAGCAGCGGATCCTCGTAGGCGGGCATCACCTGCGAGTCCGGAAGACGCAGACGTCGTGCCAGTGCTGAGATGAATGCCTTGGGCGCCTTGGCCGTTGCGGGATCGGTCGGTCCGAGTCCACCCGGCGCCTGCCAATCCATGGTGGCCTGTGCGGCGTACTTGGTTGGCCACGGGTCATCCAGTAGGTCGGGGTTGTTCCAGAGTGCTTTTCCGTCGGCGCGCCAGATCAGGTCGATCTGCCACCGCGGCAACGGTTCACCGGGATACCACTTGCCCTGACCACGCTGTACCAAACCGCTCGGCGCGTAGATCTTCTTGACGCGGTCGGCCAGATCGGATGCGAGTGAACGCTTGTGGGGTCCGTCGGCGTCGGTCAGCCACTCGGGATCGACCTGGTTGTCCAGGGAGACGAACGTCGGTTCACCGCCCATCGTCAGCCGGACGTCGGCTTCACGCATCCGCTCGTCGAGGTCGGTGCCGAGATTGACGATCCGCTTCCACTGATCACCCGAATACGGCAGCGTGACCCGCGGATCTTCGTGGAAGCGGGAGACCTCGTTCGAGAAGTCCATCACCGCATGGCATTTGCCGGTGGCTCCGGTGATCGGCGCGGCCGCGCCCGGATGTGGGGTCGCGGCAAGCGGGATGTGGCCTTCCCCTGCGAAGAGGCCCGAGGTGGGGTCCATGCCCACCCAGCCCGCGCCGGGCAGGTAGACCTCGGTCCAGGCATGCAGGTCGGTGAAGTCGGCGTCGGGGCCGGACGGGCCGTCGATCGACTTGATGTCGGACGTCAACTGGACCAGATAGCCGGAGACGAAACGTGCCGCCAGACCGAGACGGCGCAGAATCGCAACCAGCAACCATGCGGAGTCGCGGCACGAGCCGACCCCGCTGTCGAGTGTGAACTCCGGCGCCTGCACGCCTGCCTCGAGTCGCACCGTGTATCGGACGTCGTCGCGCACTGCCGAATTCAGTTGGACGAGGTAGTCGATGACGCGCATCTTCCCGGACGCACGGTGGTCGTCAACCCACTTGGCCACCAACGGGTCCGCGCCCGTCTCGTCCACCGGCCGCAGATAGACCTCGAGATCGCGGCGGAGTTCTTCCGGGTATTCGAAGCCGACGTTCTCGGCCCATTCCTCGATGAAGAAGTCGAACGGGTTGATCGCGGTGAGGTCGGCAACCAGACCCACCGTGAAGCTCAGGACCGTTGTCGGTTCCGGAAACACCAAGCGCGCCAGGTAGTTGCTGAAGGCATCCTGTTGCCAGTTGATGAAGTGGTCGCCGGGCTCGACCTTCAGCGAATACGCCTCGATCGGGGTCCGCGAGTGTGGCGCCGGCCGCAGGCGCAGTACATGTGGGTAGACCTTCGTCAACCTGTCGAAGTTGTACGTGGTCCGGTGCTCGAGTGCCACCTTGATCGTCAACTGGCGTTACCTCCATGCGTCCCAAAACGTGAGGCTGCAAGTTCATCACAATCTTCGCCCCACCGCCGGGCACAGGATCTAGGCCAACCACGGGTTGGCACTGTTCACTAACACCCTGAAAACCGTCAAATAGCAGGGCTCCGAGGGCAAATCGCCCTCGGAGGTCCTTTATTTGCCAGACTTCAGGGCCGTCACCGTGTGAGGCCACCAAAGGCAGATCGCCGGCGGCACGAGGCCGCCGGCGATCTGTCGATCCAGGTTTCTTGCGGGAGCTACTGCTTCTCGGTGGCCGCTTGCTTCTCGCCGGCCGCTGCCGGAGCCTGCTGCTGCTTCGGAGCTGCCGGCTTGGCGTCGATGCCTGATTCCTTGCGCTGCTCCGGGGTGATCGGCGCAGGCGCATCGGTCAGCGGGTCGATGCCGCCGCCCGACTTCGGGAAGGCGATCACGTCGCGGATCGACGGCTGACCGGCAAGTAGCGCCGTGATGCGGTCCCAGCCGAAGGCGATTCCGCCGTGCGGCGGTGCGCCGTACGCAAATGCGTCGAGCAGGAAGCCGAACTTCTCCTGCGCTTCGTCGTGCGAGATACCCATGATCTTGAAGACGAGTTCCTGGATCTCACGCTTGTGGATACGAATCGAACCGCCGCCGATTTCGTTGCCATTGCAGACGATGTCGTAGGCGTAGGCCAACGCCGCACCGGGATCGGACTCGAGGATCTCAAGCGATTCCGGCTTGGGCGAGGTGAAGGCGTGGTGCACAGCGGTCCACGCACCCGAACCCACGGCCACGTCACCGCTTGCGGTGGCTTCGTCGGCAGGCTCGAACAGCGGTGCGTCGACAACCCAGGTGAAGGCCCAGTCGCCGTCCTTGATCAGTCCGAGCTTTTGGGCGATCTCGCCGCGGGCCGCACCGAGCAGCGCACGCTGTGCCTTGACCGGACCCGCCGCGAAGAAGACGCAGTCGCCGGGGTTGGCACCGACATGGGCGACGAGGCCGTCGCGCTCGGCCTCCGACAGGTTCTTGGCAACCGGACCACCGAGCGTGCCGTCTTCCTGCACCAGCACGTACGCCAGTCCCTTGGCGCCGCGCTGCTTCGCCCATTCTTGCCACGCATCGAGCTGACGGCGGGGCTGGCTTGCACCACCGGGCATGACGACCGCGCCCACATACGGCGCCTGGAACACCCGGAACGGAGTGTCCTTGAAGTAGTCGGTGCACTCGACGAGTTCGATGTCGAAGCGCAGATCGGGCTTGTCACTGCCGAACCGGCGCATCGCATCGGCGTAGGTGATCCGCGGGATCGGGGTCTGCACGTTGTAGCCGATCAGCTTCCACAGCGCGACCAGGATCTGCTCGCCGAGGGCGATGATGTCGTCCTGATCGACGAAACTCATCTCGATGTCGAGCTGGGTGAACTCGGGCTGGCGGTCGGCGCGGAAGTCCTCGTCGCGGTAGCAGCGGGCGATCTGGAAGTAACGCTCCATGCCTGCCACCATCAGCAACTGCTTGAACAGCTGCGGGCTCTGCGGCAGTGCGTAGAAGGTACCCGGCTGCAAGCGTGCGGGGACCAGGAAGTCGCGTGCACCCTCGGGGGTCGAACGGGTCAGCGTCGGGGTCTCGATCTCGACGAAGTCCTGCTCCAGCAGCACATTACGGGCGGCCTGGTTGACCTTGGACCGCAACCGCAATGCCGAACCGGGACCTTCGCGACGGAGGTCGAGGTAGCGGTACTTCAGCCGAGCTTCTTCACCTGGGTTCTCGTCCAGCTGGAACGGCAAAGGAGCCGACTCGTTGAGAACGACCAGCTCGGTCGCGTTGACCTCGACGTCGCCGGATTTCAGGTTGGGGTTCTCGCTGCCTGCCGGACGCTGCTCGACAACGCCGGTCACCTGGACGCAGTACTCGGCGCGCAACCGGTGCGCGGGCGTGGCGACGGCCTCGTCCCGGAACACGACCTGCGCGAGACCGGAGCTGTCCCGCAGATCGATGAAAATCACGCCGCCGTGGTCGCGTCGGCGCGCCACCCAGCCGGTCAACGTCACGGTCTGCCCGGCGTTCGCGGCTCGCAGTGATCCGGCAAATTGGGTGCGCAGCACAATAGTCCTCTCGAAGCTGACGATTTTGTATCGTGCAACATCCTACGGCTGCCTCGATCGGCCGAGGACGGCACTGCTCATGCAATGCTGACCGCATGACTTTTCGAGGCAATGGCCCCTTGGATACCGGCAACGTTTCGGGCGGTGGCGGAGGCCGCGGCAAGTTCGCCATCGGCGGCGGCGCCGGCCTGATCATCGTGATCGCAGCAGCCCTGTTCGGATTCGATCCGGGCATTCTGGGCCTGGGCAGTGACGGATCGACCTCGACGTACTCATCCCAGGACCAAACCGCCATCAACGAGGAGATCAAGAGCTGCACCATCGAAAAGGCGAACACCGACACGGTATGCCGGATCGTGGCCACCACCAACAGCCTCGATGCGGTGTGGTCGGAACTCATGCCCGGCTACGCACCACCGAAGACGGTCATCTTCGAGGGCAGCGTCGACACCGCCTGCGGACCGGCGACCTCGGATGTCGGCCCGTTCTATTGCCCCGGCGACCAGACCGCGTACTTCGACCCGTCGTTCTTCGATGTCCTGAGCGACCAGCTCGGCGGCGGAGACGGGCCGCTGGCCCAGGAATACGTCGTCGCCCACGAGTACGGCCACCACGTCGAATACCTGACCGGTGCCCTGCAGGAAGGTCAACGGATGGGTGCGGCAGGACCGAACTCGGGTTCGGTACGAATCGAATTGCAGGCCGACTGCCTGGCCGGGGTATGGGCATATCACGCCGACAAAGGCGCCGACGCGATGCTCGAACCGCTGACCCAGCAACAGATCAACGACGTCATCAAGACCGCCAAGGCGATCGGCGACGACGCGATCCAAGGCGATGCCTCCAACCCGGAAGGCTGGACCCACGGCTCATCAGACCAGCGGGTCCGCTGGTTCAACGTGGGCTACAGCGCGGGTGACCCGAACTCCTGCAACACTTTCGACGCGGCAAGCCTGTGAGCCGGTCCAGCGCGATCGACCAGATCGCCGACAACCACCTCGAACGTTCCTGTGCACTCAACCCCATCGAGGCGACCCACCTCGGGGTGGCCGGCTTCGACGATCAACTGCCGGACTTCTCTCCGGAAGGTGAGGCAGATCGGGTCTCCGAACGCCGCGCCGCGCTGAGTTCGCTGGCGTCCGCGAACATCACCGACGACGTCGACCGCGTCACCGTTGCCACGATGTCCGACCAGTTGCGCCGTGCACTCGCAGTCGACGATGCAGGCCTGCGGATCGGCGAGGTCAACGTCATCGAATCCCCGCTACAGGGTGTTCGCGATGTCTTCGATCTGATGTCGACGACGACCGCAGCCGAGCAGGACCTGTTCCTCGCGAGGTTGTCGCAGGTGCCCGCCTGCGTCGAATCGATCATCACCGGGATGCGCCATCGCGTGCAGACCGGTCCCCCGTTGGTGAGCCGGCAGGTGAGTCTGTGCGCCACGCAGGCCGACGCCGCAACCGGGTCGATCTTCAGCAACGCCACCGCCATCGAAACCACCGACCAGGTCGATCTGCTCGACGATCTGCGCGGCCAGGTGGGTGCTGCGATGACCGAGCTCGCAGCGGTCCTGCGCGACGAGGTCCTGCCCCGGACCATCGACACCGATGCCGTCGGCCGCGACCGCTACCGGCTCCACTCGGCCGAGTTCGTCGGCGCGGACATCGACGTCGACGATGCCTACGCCTGGGGGCTGGATCTCCTCGAATCGATTGTGGCCGAACAGGAGACGTTGGCCCAAGAGATCGCACCCGGCGCCGGAGTGGCCGGTGCGCTGGAAGCACTGAACAACGATCCCCGCTACCAGATGACCGACCGCGACGCGTTTGTCGCCTGGATGCAGGATCTGTCCGACCGCGCGACCGAAGAGGTCGGCAGGCTGCACTTCGACATCCCGCCGCAGCTGACCGCACTCGAATGCCGGCTGGCTCCGTCGGCGACCGGGATCATCTATTACACGATGCCCAGCGAGGACCTGAGCCGTCCGGGACGCATGTGGTGGTCGGTGCCGCCGGAGCAGCAGCTCTTCCATACGTGGCAGGAAACCACCACGGTCTTCCACGAAGGTGTCCCGGGCCATCACCTGCAACTGGGGTCGGCGATGGTGAGCCCGGAGCTGAACCGCTGGCGCAAGCTGGCGTCGTTCACCTCCGGCCACGGCGAGGGGTGGGCGCTGTACGCCGAGCGGCTGATGGGCGAACTGGGCTGGCTCGACGATCCGGGCGACCGGATGGGCATGCTCGACTCGCAGCGACTGCGCGCGGCCCGCGTGGTCGTCGACATCGGCGTGCACTGCGGCCTGACTGCACCCGCCTCAGTGGGCGGCGGCACCTGGGATGCCGACAAGGCCTGGCAATTCCTGAGCTCCGCGGTCGCGATGGACAAGACAGTGCTGCGGTTCGAGCTCAACCGCTACCTCGGCTGGCCTGGACAGGCCCCGTCATACGCACTGGGACAACGGGTCTGGCAACAGGCCCGCGACAACTACATCCGAACCAACCCGACGGCATCCCTCAAGGACTTCCACCGCAAGGCCCTGGCGCTGGGCGGTGTCAGTCTCGATGTGCTGCGGGCAGAACTGAGCTGACCACCACCTACAAACGAGTCGCCGATTAGCCGGGCGGGTTCTCGGCTGTGGGGAACTCCGGCGTATGGGCCGAACTCCCCCACGTCCGGCCCGTATGCGGGGCGGGCGACGGATCACCGTCGACGGTGAAGGTGCAGGCGGCGACGCTGGTCGCCATCAGAACCCCCACCACCATCGCCGCCCACCGACGCCGCACCCCCATGGCCCCTACCCTGCAGCCAACGCCGAATTGATGTGCGCCACCACGTCATCGAGCGCGACGCGCTGTTGCTCACCGTTGGACAGATCCTTGAGTTCGACCTGACCGTCGGCGAGTTCGTTCTCGCCGAGCACCAACGCGAAACGTGCGCCCGAGCGGTCGGCGGCCTTCATCGAACCCTTGAGACCGCGACCCCCGTAGGCGATGTCGGCGCGGATGCCCGCGGCCCGAAGTCGACCGGTGATCGCGACCAGCTCGTCTTTGGCGGCTTCACCCATCGGGACGCCGAACACCTCGCAGCGCGCATCGCTGACGGCGGCAATACCTTCGGCCTCCAGCGCGAGCACGGTGCGGTCGAGACCCAAGCCGTAGCCGATGCCCGAGAGCTCCTGCTTGCCACCGAGCTGCTTCATCAGACCGTCATAGCGGCCACCGCCACCGATACCGGACTGCGCACCGAGTCCGTCGTGCACGAACTCGAAGGTGGTCTTGGTGTAGTAGTCGAGGCCACGCACCAGTCGCGGGTTCTTCTCGTACGGAACCCCGAGTCGGTCGAGGTGACCGATCACCGCGTCGTAGTGCTCGCGCGCCGAGTCCGACAGATAGTCGATCATCAGCGGCGCCGACGCCGTGGCCTCACGAATGTGCGGACGCTTGTCGTCGAGGACGCGCAGCGGGTTGATCTCGGCGCGACGGCGGGTCTCTTCGTCCAGGTCGAGCCCGAAGAGGAACTGCTGCAGGGCTTCCCGGTACTGCGGCCGACAGGTGTCGTCGCCGAGCGAGGTGATCTCGAGGCGGAAACCGGTCAGACCCAGACGGCGGAAACCCTCATCGGCGATGGCGATGACCTCGGCGTCCAGTGCCGGATCATCGATGCCGATCGCCTCGACACCCACCTGCTGCAACTGGCGGTAACGACCGGTCTGCGGTTTCTCGTAGCGGAAGAACGGTCCGGCATACGACAGTTTGACCGGCAGTTGGCCGCGATCGAGGCCGTGCTGGATCACCGCACGCATCACACCGGCCGTGCCCTCGGGGCGCAACGTCACCGAGCGGTCGCCGCGGTCGGCGAACGTGTACATCTCCTTGGAGACGACGTCGGTCGACTCTCCGACACCGCGGGCGAACAGCGCGGTGTCCTCGAAGATCGGGAGCTCGATGTGTGAGTACCCGGCCAGTCGCGCTGCACGCGTCAGGGTGTCGCGTACCGCCACGAACTGCGCCGATTGCGGTGGCACATAGTCCGGTACACCTCGTGGAGCCTGAAATCCGGCATTCACAGCCCGTGACGTCCCTTCTTGGGTTGATCGGCCGATCCCGAGGCGGTCAGGTCGGCGAGAAATGGATTGGTGGCGCGTTCGCGGCCGATGTTGGTCTGCTCGCCGTGGCCCGGCAGGACCACGGTGTTGTCGTCAAGCGGCAGCAGACGGTCGGCGATCGAATCGAGGAGCTGCTGATGACTACCGCCGGGCAGATCGGTCCGCCCGATCGAACCGGCGAACAACACATCACCGGAAAAGCACACCGGCACAGTGCCCTCCGGGGTGACGACGTCGATACCGAACAGCACCGAACCCTGGGTGTGACCGGGCGCGAGGTCGACGCTGAAGGAAATTCCGCCGACGTCGACCGATTCGCGGTCGGTCAGTTCGATGACTTTCTCCGGCTCACGGAACACCGTGTCGCCGATGATCTGGGACATCGCCCGACCTATCCCGACACCCGGATCGGCCAGCATCGGCCGGTCGGCGGGATGGATGTAGGCCGGAATCGCGAACTCGTCGCAGAGCTCGGCGGCATTCCAGGTGTGATCGAGGTGACCATGGGTCAACAGGACCGCCACCGGGTTCAGCTGATGCTCGGAAAGTATCTCGCGGACGCCTGGAGCCGCGTCCTGACCTGGGTCGATGATGATCGCATCGCTGCCGGGCCCGTTCGCCACCACGTAGCAATTGGTGGCGAACATACCGGCGGGGAAACCCGTGATCAGCATGGTCTGTTCTCCTGGGTCGTAAGGACGTGTTCGACCATCATCCCAGCACCGCCAAACCTCATGTGCCACGGCCACGTCATATTGTCCGGCGCGCCGGGGCAGCGCCCATATAACGTGCTCTCAGCAAGTGCTGGCAGACTCGCATCGGTGTCCCGCACCCGGGGCGCGGTCAGACGTACGACTTGACGGAGGTTCTCTGCAGTGTCGAGCAGCAACAACGAGCAACGCCGGCTAGCGGCCAAACGCAAGCTGGAGACGCGGTTGGAGCGGCAGCAGCAGGCCGCACGCAAGCGGAAGCTGATCATCATCGGCAGTTCGGTGGCGGTGGTTGTCATCGTTGCCGCGAGCGTGACCGCCTTCGCCGTCAAAAAGGTGTCCGACGACAACGAGAAGGCACGCTGGACCGCCTGCGCATACACCCCGAACGACGCCGACCCGCTGGCATCGCTACCGCCGATCGAACAGGTCCCGGCCGAGCAGCAGGCGGAGTACCTGAAGTACAAGGACGAGCTCACCGCGGGGATGGCAAACAAGCGCACCACCCCGATCCCCGGTGACAAGCAACTCAAGAACGGCATCGTCGACGCGTTGTTCACCACCAACCAGGGTGAGCTGCCCATGACGCTCGATCGTAAGGACGCGCCCTGCAACGTCGGCGCCTTCGAGACGATGATCAAGGCGGGCTACTACAACGACACCACGTGCCACCGCCTCACCACCGAAGGCATCAAGGTGCTGCAGTGCGGCGATCCGACGGCCACCGGCGCAGGCGGCCCCGGTTGGCAGAGCCCCGACGAGGCGCCCACGACCCTTGCGCCTGCAGCAGGCGACACGACCGGCCAGTCCGTCGTCTACCCTCGCGGCACGATCGCCGTCGCGAACAGTGGTCAGGAGAACACCGGCGCCAGCCAGTTCTTCATGGTCATCGAAGACAGCACGTTGGCACCGAGCTACTCGGTCATCGGCACGGTCGATCCCGCCGGACTCCAGGTCCTCGACAAGGTCCTGGCCGCCGGAGTCGAACCCGGCGCCGACGGTGCACCTTCCGCCGACGGCAAGCCCGTGCTGCCGGTCGAGATCCTCACCGCGACCGTCAAGAGCTGATCCACCGTCACGAACTGAGCAACAAAAAGACCCGGCCGCCCCGTTTGGGAGCGGCCGGGTTTTTTGTTCGGTTGATTCCGGACTGCAGGATCTGAGCACTGCAGGATCTGGGCAACGCCGAGATCTATACGGCCGAGATCTAAGCGGCCGAGGTCACCCGGTAGACGTCGTAGACGCCTTCGACATTCCGTACGACATTCAGAACATGTCCGAGATGCTTGGGATCGCCCATCTCGAACGTGAACTTGCTGATGGCCACCCGATCGCGACTGGTGGTCACCGAGGCGGACAGGATGTTCACCCGTTCGTCCGCGAGGACCCGCGTCACATCCGACAGCAGCCGCGACCGGTCGAGCGCCTCGACCTGGATCGCGACCAGGAAGACCGACGACGGTGACGGTGCCCATTTGACTTCGATGATCCGCTCGGCCTGCTCGCGCAGCGACCCCGCGTTGGTGCAATCGGTGCGGTGCACGCTGACACCGCCACCACGCGTGACGAAGCCCATGATCTCGTCGCCCGGTACCGGGGTGCAGCATTTGGCCAACTTGGCCAGAACACCATCGGCGCCGGGAACCACCACACCGGCATCACCGGTCTGACGGACCGGCGACGGCATGGTCGAGGGCGTCGACCGCTCGGCCAGCGCCTCCTGTGCGTCTTCGAGTCCACCGAGCTGGGCAACCAGGCGGCTGACCACATGTCGTGCCGACACATGGCCCTCACCGACGGCCGCATACAGCGCCGAGACGTCGGCGAAGCGCAATTCGCTTGCGATCGCACTCATCGAGTCACTGTTGAGCAGGCGCTGGATCGGAAGCCCGCCGCGGCGAACCTCTTTGACGATCGCGTCCTTGCCGGACTCGAGTGCCTCTTCGCGCCGCTCCTTGGCAAACCACTGCCGGATCTTGGCCGTGGCCCGGGGGCTGACCACAAAACTCTGCCAGTCCCGCGACGGACCGGCCGTTGCGGCCTTGGAGGTGAAAACCTCGACCACTTCACCGTTTTCGAGCTTGCGTTCGAGCGCGACAAGCCGTCCGTTGACCCGTGCGCCGATGCAGCGGTGACCGACCTCGGTGTGCACCGCATACGCGAAGTCGACCGGCGTCGACCCCATCGGCAGGGTGATCACATCACCCTTGGGGGTGAAGACGAAGATCTCCTTGACCGCGAGGTCGTACCGCAGCGATTCGAGGAACTCGCCGGGATCGGCTGCCTCCCTTTGCCAATCGAGCAGCTGGCGCATCCAGGCCATGTCGTCGATCTCGGCGGCTTCTGATCCAGGCTTGGTGCCGTTCTTGCCTCGCGTCTCCTTGTACCGCCAGTGCGCCGCGATGCCGAACTCTGCGGTCCGGTGCATGTCACGGGTCCGGATCTGGACTTCCAGCGGCTTGCCCTCGGGACCGATCACCGTGGTGTGCAGCGACTGGTACACGCCATACCGGGGCTGGGCGATGTAGTCCTTGAAACGGCCCGCCATCGGCTGCCAGAGCGAATGCACAACGCCCACAGCGGCGTAACAGTCGCGGAGGTCGTCACAGAGAATGCGCATGCCGACCAGGTCGTGGATGTCGTCGAACTCGCGCCCCTTGACGATCATCTTCTGATAGATCGACCAGTAGTGCTTGGGCCGGCCCTCGACCGTTGCCGTGATGCGCGAACCCTCGAGCGACTTGATGATGTCGGCCCGCACGCGCGCCAGGTAGGTATCGCGTGACGGCGCCCGGTCGGCGACGAGACGGACGATCTCTTCGTATCGCTTCGGGTGCAGGATCGCAAAGGCCAGGTCCTCGAGCTCCCACTTGACCGTTGCCATACCCAGGCGATGTGCCAGCGGGGCGATGACCTCCAGGGTCTCGCGCGCTTTTCGGGCCTGTTTCTCGGGCGGCAGGAAGCGCATCGTCCGCATGTTGTGCAGCCGGTCGGCCACCTTGATCACCAGCACCCGCGGGTCGCGGGCCATCGCGATGATCATCTTGCGGATGGTCTCTGCCTCCGCGGCATTGCCCAGTGTGACCTTGTCGAGTTTGGTCACACCATCGACGAGATGCGCCACCTCTTGCCCGAAGTCGTCGGAAAGCTCCTCGAGCGAATACCCGGTGTCCTCGACGGTGTCGTGCAGCAACGCCGCCACCAGGGTGGTGGTGTCCATCCCGAGGTCGGCGAGAATCGTCGCCACCGCCAGCGGGTGGGTGATGTACGGGTCGCCGGATTTACGAAACTGGCCGCTGTGGCGCGCCTCTGCGGTGTCGTAGGCCCGCTGCAGCACATGAACGTCGGCTTTGGGGTGAACATCGCGATGGAGAGCGACCAGGGGCTCCAGAACGGGCCTGATGGAACTCTTCGTCGCAGTCATCCGCCGGGCCAGGCGGGCACGCACCCGCCGAGAGGCAGACGTCGATACCGCTGCACCGCCGGTCTTCGCTTCGGACTCTTTCTCACCGGTGGTCACCGATGCAGCCCTGGGAGCCTCGTCAGCCATCTGTCACCTCCGTTTGTCGAATCAAGCCTAGTCGTCTCGGCCAGAACCCAGTCGCCTCAGCCCGGAGCCAGCGCCGAGAGTTCGACACCGGCGCAGGCCGCGCTGACGGCTTCGCGGCCGCCCAGTCCTTCGAGTTCCATCACCACGGCGATCGACACGGGGATCGCACCGGCCTGCCGCAGCAATTTCACCGCTGCGATGACCGTTCCACCGGTGGCCAGGACATCGTCGATCACGAGCACGCGGCGTCCGGTCAGATCCAGCCCATCGGCCGGGATCTCCAGGCTCGCGGAGCCGTATTCGAGTGAATAGCTCTCGGTGAGCACGGGCGGCGGCAGTTTGCCTGCCTTGCGCATCGCCAGCACACCGGTACCGAGGTGAAGTGCTACACCTGATCCCAACAAGAAACCGCGGGCATCGATTCCCGCAACCAGGTCGACGCCGTCGGCGCCACCAGCGGCCAGCCCGGCGATCACCGCACGCAATCCCTCCGGATCAGCCAGGACCGGTGACAGGTCCTTGAACTGGATTCCAGGAGAGGGGAAGTCGGCCACCCTGCGGGTGAGTCGCTCGATCGCCGCGAGAGCGTCGTGGCCGATCGGGGTCTTGCTGTCCATCTGGTATTTCCTCAATCTTGTTCGTTCAATTGTCGGTCAACAGCCAACGGTCGATGTTCCAGCCCGAGCCCGGTCTGGACATCCCCATCACCACATTGTTCACATTGTCCCCCGCGAGCCGAGTACGCGCCTCCGCAAACAGCGGCAGAACCGGCATGTCGCGCCACAGCAATGTCTCGATCTCCCGTAGCAGCGGAAGCCTTCCGGCAGACGGAACCGTCACCGCGAGCTGACCGATCAAAGCGGACACCCGACTGTTGTCGTAACCCCCGACGTTGATCGGTTCACCGCGCACGAACGCGTAGCTGTCCCGGGTCGGGTCGGCGGCCCCGGTGGCCGCAAAACCGTTGCCCGAGGCTGTGATCAGCACATCGACGTCGCGTCCGAGGCTTCCCGGACCGATGTCCGGACCCGCCGTATCGGTGACGGTCACATCGGCACGACCACAGCTCGCGGCGATGGCGGCGACCATCTGCGCCCGGCGACTGTCCGGCGCGACATAGCCGACCCGGACGACCAGCGGTGGCATCCCGGCGCGGGCGGCAGCCAATTGCGCTCGGGCCCGTTCGGGATCGGCCTGTAGGTACTGGCTGCCGAACTGTGCGTTCACCGCGTCGGACAACAGATCGTCCGGACCGAGTATGTGGTTGTTCACCACCGATGTTCCGCGGCCGAACTCGCGGGCCATGCTGTCTCGTGGGACGCAGGCGGCAAATGCCCGGCGGACGGCGGGATCAGCGAACACGCCACCACCGGAGAAGACGAGACGTTCGACACCCAGTGACGAGACGGGCGCCCGCCCGCCCGATGGAATCGGTACGGCCTCGCGCTGTTCGCGTGGCGCCGGGTCGACTCCGTAGGTCCCGGCCGCGATGTCGAGAACATCGATGGAACCGGCATCACCGGCGGCGATCTTCTCCGTCATCTCGGTCTGCCGTGGCCAGACGGTCAGCCGTGGCATGGCGGGCGGATCCCCCCACCAGCGGGTGTTCGCCACCAGGACCAGCCCGCCGTCGCGGGTGTACTCCTCGACACGCAGTGGTCCCAGCGCCGGATATCGATCGGCCGCGCCCTCGCCGGGCACCAACGTCCACGCCGTGTTCCATACCCGCGCGAGTTCGGCTCTGGCCTGCGGGTCGGACCCGGTGATGACGTCGACGACGGACGATATGCCCATCTGCTGGGTGATCACCTGCGGCGGCAGCAGCGTGCCTGCGCCGAAGAGCGCCTTCCAATCCTTGTATGCGCGACCGTGTTTGAACGTGACCATCGCGGTCCGCGCACCGGGTCGGCAATCGATGTCCTCGATGTCGCGGTACCCGGCGGTGCTGGCCACGTCGAAGCCGCCGACCGCACCGCTGTGCGCCGCCCAGGCCAACGTCAACGCGTCACACGTCAGCGGCACCCCGTCGCTGTACACGGCCTTGGGGTTGATCTGGTAGCGGACGACCAGCCCCCCGCCGTCGCTGTCCGTGACAACGGAGGTGCCGATGTCGGTGTCCGCAAGGGCGCCGCCGTCCGGCCCCAGGTAGCTGAAACCTGGTAGGACTCGCGACAGCGCCATCAGCGCACCCTCGGTGGACCCACCCAGCGAACTCGGGTTGTAGGTCGTCACCGCGCCATCGATGACGTAGTTCACGGCCTCCGCAGGCGGATCGGAGCAGGCGCTGACCGACCCGAGTACACACATCCCGGCGATTGCCATCGCCAGGTGCCCGCGGATTCTCATCAACCGTGAGGTTAGTGCTTGCGCCTGCGCTTACCCGACGGACGCACCCCGGGTTCCGGAGTGCTTCCGGGACGGGACGCACGCTTGGTGACCGGCGCGGTCTTGGTCAGCGTGGTCTTGGACCCTGCAGTTGCAGATCCAGCGGCCTCGGACCCGGCAGCGTCGGAGACGCTCGCGCGCTCTTCACGCTCCGCGCGGCGACCAAGGACCTTGCGGGTGTGCGCCCCGATGTCTTTACGACGCTCCTTGAGCGTGACCAGCAACGGTGTGGCGAAGAAGAGCGACGAGTACGTTCCGGTGATCACACCGACCATCTGGACCAGGGCCAGATCCTTCAGTGTTCCGACCCCGAGCAGCCAGACCGCGATGATCATCAGCGCCAGCACCGGCAACACCGAGATCACCGTGGTGTTGATGGACCGCATCAGTGTCTGGTTCACCGCAAGGTTCGCCTGCTCCGCGTACGTGCGGCGCGACGTGTGCATGACGCCTCGGACGTTCTCCTCGACCTTGTCGAAGACCACGACCGTGTCGTAGAGCGAGAAACCCAGAATCGCAAGGAAGCCGATGACGGTCGCCGGGGTCACCTCGAATCCGACCAGCGAATAGATACCAGCGGTGGTGATGATGTCGAAGATAAGGGCGGCCATCGCCGCCAGTGCCATCTCTCGGTCGAATCGGATGGCGATGTACACCGTCACGATGACCAGGAAGACAATCAGGGCGATGATCGCCTTCTTGGTGATCTCACCACCCCAGGTGGAGCTGACCTCGGACGAGCTCACGTCGTTCGGCGCCAGGCCGAATGCTTCTGCCAGCGCCGAGTTGACCTTGACCACTTCTTGCGCATTCAAGGTCTCGGTGCGGATCTGCACCGTCTTGCTCGAACCGGCACCGGCGGTCTGCACCGATTCGGGGGCACTGCCCATGGCCTGGGTGTATACGTCCTCGACGTCTCCGGTGCTCACCTCACTCGACATCGGGAGCGAGATCTGGGTGCCGCCCTCGAAGTCGATCCCGAGGGTGAAACCTCTGATACCGATACTGGCCAGTGAGATGACCACCAACGCCAGTGTGATGAGGTACCACATCTTGCGCCTGCCGACGATTTCGAAGGCACCGGTACCGGTGTAGAGACGTGAAAACAACGAACGATTGGTGGCCGCGACAAAGTTCGCGTCACTCGTGGGTGCCAGGCGATCGACCTCAGCCATTGCGCACTCCTCCTGAGGTCGAGGTCGGACGATCCGCCGCTGCCGCGTTGCGCCGCTCGCGCGCCACATCGGTGACAGCGCCCAGTCCGTTGACGTTGGGCTTGGACAGGAACTTCGAACGTGATGCGTAGACCACCAGCGGGTACGTCACCATGAAGACGACCGCGACGTCGAGGATGGTCGTGAGGCCGAGTGTGAAGGCGAATCCGCGGACGTCACCGATCGCCAGGAAGTACAGCACCGCAGCCGAGATCAAGCTGACCGCGTTGCCGGACCAGATGGTCCGTTTAGCGCGCGCCCAGCCGCGAGGCACGGCGGACCGGAAACTTCGGCCCTCGCGCATCTCGTCCTTTATTCGTTCGAAGTAGACGACAAACGAGTCGGCGGTCATACCGATACCGATGACCAGACCGGCAATACCAGCGAGGTCGAGCGAGAAGCCGATGTACCTGCCGAGCAGGACCATGATCCCGTAGACCATGATCCCGGACATCACGAGCGAGACGACCGTCAGGATTCCGAGCATGCGGTAGTACAGCAATGCGTAGATGAAGACGGCGATGAGCCCGACCAGACCCGCGATCAGACCTGCCTTGAGCGAGGACCAGCCGAGTGTTGCCGACACCGTCTCCGCATCGGAGGCCTCGAACGACAACGGCAACGATCCGTATTTGAGGACGTTGGCGAGGTCTTTCGCCTCGGTCTGGGTGAAGTCACCACTGACCTCGGTGGTGCCACTGATGGCACCGTTGATCTGGGGAGCGCTGACGACCTTGGAGTCGAGCGTGAATGCGGTTGCCTTGCCGATGTTCTGGGCCGTGTAACTCGCCCAGCGATCGCTGGCGCCACCCTTGTAGTCCAAGCGCACGATCCATGCACCGGCCCCCTGGGTGGTACCTGCCTCGGCCTTGTCGATGTCGCTGCCCTTGAGGATCTGCGGTTCCAGCAGATAGACCTGCGTCCCGTCCTCGGAACAGGTCACCAGGTACTGATCGGGATCGTCGTTGCCCTGCAACGGATCCGGAATCGAAGGATCACAGTTCATCTGGGACATGTACTCGGTCAGGGCGGTGGTGTCGGCATCGGCGGGAGCCTGCCGCAACCTCTTCGCCTCGGCGATCGCCTCTTCCGGCGTCTGGTTCTCGGGGGTGGTTGCCGCCGGCTGAGGTGTCGCCGCCTGAACGGTGGCGACGGGCCGTACGTACAGCAGGGCGGTCTGCCCGAGGGTGCGCGCCTGCTGACCGTCGTCGCCGGGCACCGTGATGACCAGGTTGTCACCGGTGATGACCACCTCGGACCCCGAGACACCGAGCCCGTTGACGCGCTGCTCGATGATCTGCTTTGCCTTGTCGAGCTGATCATTGCTCGGCGCGGCGCCATCGGGAGTACGCGCGGTCAGTGTGACCCGGGTACCACCTTGTAGGTCGATACCCAGTTTGGGTGTCGGATCTTGGTTGCCGGTGAAGAACACCAACCCGTACACCACGATCATCAATAAGAAAAAGACGATCAAAGACCGTAGAGGCGGTGCCTCACGGTTCGACGACGATGCCACGCTGCCTACGTCTCCTCGGTTGTCCTAGATACCCCATGCACACCGCAGGGGCGCCCGCCACGGTACGTGCCGCGACCACAGTTGTGTCGCGGCACCTCCATGGAGGCGCCCCGGTACGGGCTTCGTAATTATGCTTTGTCTTGGTCTTCGTGCGGCTTCTCCAGGCTGACATTTTTGTCGCCGCCGTCGGAGCTGCCCAGGTCTACGTCGTCATCGTGGATGCCGTTGTATTCGATCTCGGCATCGTTGTTGCCGATCAATCCGACACCCGGGTAGCTGTCGGCGAGGTCATCGGATTGAACGACCTCGCGAATGGCGAGGCGGTTCCAACGAGAGACGCAACCGTCGGTGATCTCGAGATCGACGGTGCCTTCGGCCAGTCCGGTCACGGTGCCGTAGACACCGGACGTGGTCTGGACGCGGACGCCGACCTGCAGGGATTCCTGCATGGTTTTGGCTGCTGCCACTGCCTTCTTCTGGCGGCGGACAGACAGGAACATCATGCCGACCAGGAAGACCAGCAGTAGGGGAAATAGCAATTCCATGAGGTGTGTTCAGTCCTTGGTTGTAATTCGTGGTCGCGAGAAGTGCTCGCAATCACTGACCAGTGTGCCATCTTCGCCGCGCTGCGCCAGATTCGGCGTCGAACGGCTGCTTGTCAGATCTCGTTCTCGCCGGAGGGATCGATGAGCGAAACCACCTCGGGGCCATCGTCCCGGGCGCGCACGCCGAAGCCCGCGCTGAGCGCTCCCGCAGGCGGGTTCAGCCCGAGGTGATGCCACGCGGCGGCGGTCGCAACCCGGCCGCGAGGAGTCCTGGCGATCATCCCGGCACGCACCAGGAACGGTTCACACACTTCTTCGACGGTGGCGGGTTCTTCTCCGACCGCCACCGCAAGCGTCGAAACACCCACCGGCCCGCCGCCAAAACCCCTGATCAGGGCCGCGAGCACAGCGCGGTCGAGGCGATCGAATCCGAGTTCGTCAACGTCGTACACGGCCAGTGCCGCGCGTGCAACGGCCAGGTCGACCACACCATCGGCCCGCACCTCCGCGTAGTCGCGGACGCGCCGCAGCAGCCGGTTGGCGATCCGGGGCGTGCCCCGGGACCGGGAGGCGATCTCGGCACCGGCGTCGGGGTGCATGGTGATCCCGAGAATCCCCGCCGCCCGGTTCAGAACCCGCTCGAGTTCACCGGTGTCGTAGAACTCCATGTGCGCGGTGAAACCGAATCGGTCACGCAGTGGTCCGGTGAGGGCTCCCGACCGCGTGGTCGCGCCGACCAACGTGAACGGCGCGACGTCGAGCGGGATCGACGTGGCACCGGGTCCCTTGCCGACGATCACGTCGACGCGGAAGTCTTCCATCGCCAGGTACAGCATCTCCTCGGCGGGCCGGGCGATCCGATGGATCTCGTCGATGAACAGCACATCACCCTCGACGAGGTTGGAGAGCATCGCTGCAAGATCGCCTGCCCGTTCGAGCGCCGGACCCGACGTCACACGCAGCGCCGCACCCATCTCGCTCGCGATGATCATCGCGAGCGAGGTCTTACCGAGTCCGGGTGGACCCGAGAGCAGGATGTGATCAGCTGTCCCGCCGCGTCCGCGGGCGGCTTGCAGCACGAGTTCGAGCTGTTCGCAGACCCGTGGCTGTCCGATGAAATCGCCAAGGCTCCGTGGCCGCAGGCTGTTGTCGAGATCACCGTCGGCCGTGATCCGACCGGCGTTGACGGTACGACTGGACGAGTCATCAGATCCGGCCTCGAAATCGTCGCCCTCACCGAAATCGTCGTTCCCGAAGTTGTCGTCCCCGAAGTTGTCGTCCCCGGCGCCGATCATGGCGACTCAGCCATCACTTGGTCTTACCCAGTGACGCCAGCGCGGCTCGCAGCACGGTTGCCGAATCGGCATCGGGCCGGTCGGCGAGGACCGCGATGACGGCCTTCTCTGCCTGCGGGGCGGCGAATCCGAGCCCGACGAGGGCCTCGGTCACCTGATCGCGAATCGTGAAACTCGACATCGAGGAATCACCCGCGGAGGCGGCATGTGGCCGCTCGACCTTGTCGCGCAGTTCGACGACGAGACGCTCGGCGACCCGTTTGCCGATGCCCGGCACGGTGATCAACGCCTTGGTGTCGCCACCGGCGAGTGCCTGACGCAATGCGTCCGGCTCGAGGACCGCAAGGGTGGCCATCGCCAACCGCGGGCCGACCCCGGTCACTGTCTGCAACAGCGTGAACAGCGATCGGGCGTCGGGTTCGGTGAAGCCGTACAACGTCATCGAGTCCTCGCGGACGATCATCGTCGTCAACAAGATGGCCTCGACGCCACGGCGTACCGATCCGGCGGTACTCGGGGTCACCAGGACCTGATATCCGACGCCGCCGCAATCGATGACCACATGGTCGAGCGCCACGTCGACCACCGGACCACGAACCGATGCGATCATCGCGCCGCCGCCTTCTTCGCCTGGGCGACTCGCTCGCGATACGCCTTCTGCTGGGCCAATGCCTTTGCCTGGGCCGCTTCCATGCGCTCGGCGATCGGCCCACGCCAGCAATGACAGATCGCCAACGCCAGGGCGTCGGCGGCATCGGCCGGTTTGGGAGCCTGCTGCATGCCAAGGATGCGGGTGACCATCGCGGTCACCTGTGCCTTGTCGGCACGACCGCTGCCGGTGACAGCGGCCTTCACCTCACTCGGCGTGTGAAATCGCACCGGGACACCCCGTTTGGCCGCGGCCAGCGCGATCACTCCCCCGGCCTGAGCGGTACCCATGGCGGTGCTGACCTGATGCTGCGCGAAGACCCGCTCGATCGCCACCACGTCCGGGCTGTGGACATCGAGCCAGTGCTCGGCGGCCGTGTGGATGGCGAGCAACCGGTTCTCCAACGGCATGTCCGGGGGCGTGCGGATCACGTCGACGTCAAGTGCCGTCACAGCGCGACCGGAGCCGGATTGAACCAGCGCGATCCCGCACCGGGTCAACCCTGGGTCCACACCCATCACACGCATGCATCTCCACCTTCGACAACGACCCACCAGAAACGAACAACTGTTCGATATCCTAGCGGCCGCGTCGAACAAGCCGAGGCAGCAACACGCCGGGTCAGTCGTCCTGTTCGAGTTCGGCGAGCACGTCGTCGCTGATGTCTACGTTGGAGTAGACGTCTTGCACATCGTCGGAGTCCTCCAGTGCATCGATCAGGCGAAAGACTTTCCGGGCGCCGTCGGCGTCGACCGGTACCGCCACTGATGCACGGAAGCTGGCATCAGCTGATTCGTAATCGATTCCGGCTTCCTGCAGCGCAGTTCGGACGGCAACAAGATCCGTTGGCTCACTGACTATCTCGAAACTCTCGCCGAGGTCGACCACATCTTCGGCACCTGCCTCGAGGACCGCCATCAATATGTCGTCCTCGGTTTGGCCGGCCTTCTCGAGTGTCACCACACCCTTACGGGTGAACAGATACGCCACCGAGCCCGGATCAGCCATGTTGCCGCCGTTGCGACTCATCGCGGTACGCACCTCGGTGGCAGCCCGGTTTCGGTTGTCGGTGAGGCACTCGATCAGAATTGCCACGCCATTGGGGCCGTAACCCTCGTAGGTGATGTTCTGCCAATCGGAGCCGCCGGCCTCTTCGCCGCCACCACGTTTACGGGCGCGTTCGATGTTGTCGTTGGGCACCGACGACTTCTTTGCCTTCTGAATGGCGTCGTACAACGTGGGATTACCAACCGGATCGCTGCCACCCATGCGCGCGGCAACCTCAATGTTCTTGACCAGCTTGGCAAAGTTCTTGCTGCGCTTGGCATCGACCACCGCCTTCTTGTGCTTGGTGGTGGCCCATTTGGAGTGGCCGCTCATTGGCGCAAGCCCCTTTCGTACAACTCTGGTGTTCTGGCGTGGAGGTGCGGATCGATCCTACTCGCAGTATCAGCGGGTATTTCTGACCATCTCGGCAAAATACTCATGGACCCGTAGATCGCCCGTCACCTCGGGATGAAATGAGGTCGCCAGGACATTGCCCTGACGTACCGCCACCACCCGACCGGCGGCCGGACCGTCGGGGACTGTTCCGAGCACCTGCACGCCCTCCCCCGTCGACTCCACCCACGGCGCGCGGATGAAGACCGCACGCATCGGACCGCCGGGGATGCCGACGAGTTCGAGGTCGGTCTCGAACGAGGCGACCTGACGTCCGAATGCGTTGCGGCGCACGGTGATGTCAAGGGCGTCGAGGTGCTGGGCATCGGGACGCGTATCGAGGATGTTGCTGGCGAGCATGATCATCCCGGCACAGGAACCGTAGGCGGGCAGTCCCCCGGCGAGCGCCTTGCGCAGCGGTTCGAGCAGGTCGAGGATCACCAGCAGCTTGCTCATCGTCGTCGATTCGCCACCGGGGATGACGATCCCGTCGATCTGGTCGAGCTCACCGGGCCGGCGGATCGAGCAGCTCTCGGCCCCCGCCTTGGTCAGCGCGTCGTGATGTTCACGCACATCACCTTGCAGTGCGAGGACGCCGATCCGGGGTGCGCCGCTCAACTCGGCCGCTTCGCATGCTGGTCGGCCGGTACCGGACGTCCGGTCCTGGTGAGGCCCTCCTGCGTCACCGCGGCCACCATCACGCCCCGATGGTCATAGATCCGGCCCTGGGTCAACGAGCGACCACCACTGGCCGAGGGTGACGTCTGGTCGTAGAGCAGCCACTCGTCGGCGCGGAACGGGCGCAGGAACCACATGGCGTGGTCGAGTGAGGCGAACTGCGCGTCTTCGTCCGGATGCGGGACCTTCGCCGAACCCAGCAACGTCATGTCGCTCATGTACGCGAGTGTGCAGACGTGGAAGACCTGGTCATCGGGCAACGGCGTGCGGTAGCGGAACCACACCTGCTGCTGCGCCGCGAGATCCCGGCTGCCGATCAGATCCTCACGCGGAACGATCCGGACGTCGAAGTTCTGCCATTCGCGGTAAGGCGCCTTCAATTCCGGATCGTCAACCGTCAGCAGGTCGACGAGTTCTTCGGGCCGCTTGACCCGCGGCATCGTGTCCTGGTGTTCGTAACCCTGGTCATCGACATGGAACGAGGCCGACATCGTGAAGATCGCCAGACCATCCTGGATCGCGGTGACCCGTCGGGTGCAGAACGACCGGCCGTCGCGGATCCGGTCGACGAGGTACACCGTCGGCTCGAGCGGATTGCCCCCGCGGAGAAAGTAGCCATGTAGGGAGTGCACCTGGAAACGGGACTCGACACTCCGGGTGGCCGACACCAGCGCCTGACCCGCGACCTGCCCGCCGAAGGTGCGTACGAGAAAGCTCTCGTGGACGCGCCCCCGGTAGATGTCCTTCTCGATCTCCTCGAGCTGGAGGATCTCTTCGATCATCGCCATGTGGTTGACCCCTTTCTGACCACGATTATTGCCCACGTGTCGTCAGAGACCGACCACCCGCTCCCGCGGGCGACTACTTCACAGATCGTCGATGGAGACGATCCCGTCCTGGATGGCCCGCGCCACCAGAGCCGCCTTGGTCGATGCTCCGCGCCCGACCTCGTTGTACTTCACACGGATTCGCGCGAGGTGCGTGTTGACCGTGCCGAGCGAGATGAAGAGCGATTCGGCGACAGCCGATTTCGAGTCGAGGTTCAGCCACGCCCGGAGCACCTCGATTTCACGTTGCGACAACTTGGGCTTCGGGTACGCCCGGGTGGCGACCGAATCGGCCTGGCCCGCCGCCGGTCGGGCCGGTGACATCGGAGCACCCGGTGTGGTGCAGGTGGTCGGCTGCCGGCCCGGAAGCGGCATCGTGCGCTGCGCCAGCCGGGCCAACGCCTCTTCACGGGTCAGCCGGGCCGGGGTCGCCGGCCGGTAGCCGATGCGGGGACGGGTCGGCGCGTGAAAAGTGTTGTGCAATACGGTCATCACGGTCTCCTACTAGGTGTTGGGCCAACTCACTGCGCTGCGGCGCGGCTGTGGAATGTCACAACACTAAAACCGCTGCGAGCGAAGTGTCGATGGGGAGAACTACCCACCTCATCGATGCAGGTAAGACCACCTTTTCACGACGACCACCCGGAGCGCGTGCCCCATCGGGCACACTTGCGGGCGTTCAGCTGCCCGTCACACCACTGCGCCGGGCCTCTGCCTCGATCATCGGGAGGTCGGCGCGGGTCACCACCCGGGAGGCGACGGCGTACTCGACGAGTTTGACCCGGCGATTGCTGGCGAGCCGACCCGAGCCGCCCCGCATCCCGGAGACACCGATCTGATCGAATTTGTCGCAGACGTTGTCGAGTTTGCGATTGAACTTGGTGAGCGACCAGCCGAGCCGGTGCGCGGCCCGCGCGGATGACGGGATCGAACTCGCTCCGGTGCCGTTGCGGCGCAACACCTCTTCGGCGAGTACGACGATGAGCAGCTTCTGGCTCTCCGTCAGGGATACGACACCGATGGTCGTCTCACCACTGCCCGTCGGTTCGCCAGGCGGTTCCAGGGTCACCAGAGGGGTTGTGCCCGAATGGATGTCGAGTTCATACGTGGTGGGCCCGGCGGTGAACACGACCGCGGTCACCCCGGATGTCAACGGCACCCTGGCGCCAGGTGCCAGGGTCGCCTGGAATCCCGCCTCACCGGCGACAACACCCGCCGACAGATGCGAGCCGACATTGGACAGCCACCAGAGACCCTGTTCGAAATGGATCATCAGGAACTTGCGATGCAGATACGGGTTGTCGTCGACGTCAAGGTCGGCGTCACGGCCGATGTGGAAGGGTTCGTCCGGATCCAGCGGGTGCCGCTCGCCGCAATAGTCGACGAACGACTCCGGCGGCGCACTCATCGGAACGCTCACCGAATGGGGGGTTCGACAAGTTCCGGAACCGCGGTGACATCGGCAATCGCCACGGTCACGTTGTCGCGGCCGCCCGATTCGAGTGCGGCCGCGACCATCGTGGTCGCGGCCAGTGTCGGATCGGGGTTGTCGGCGAGGATCTGCGCGATCACGCTGTCGGCGAGCTCTCCGGTCAGACCGTCCGAGCACACCAGGATGCGATCACCGATCGCGACCGGGAACGTGAAGAAGTCGGCCTCTTGTTCCATGCCGGCACCCAACGCCCGCGTGATCACATTGCGCCGCGGGTCAACTCGGGCCTGTTCGGCGGTCAGATATCCGGCGTCGACAAGTTCTTGCACCTGAGAGTGGTCGACGGTGACCTGTTCGAGCTTGCCTGCGGAGAACCGGTACGTCCGCGAATCGCCGATATTCAGCACCAGCCAGTGCGGCACACCGTCGTTGTCGGCCAGCAGCGCACCGGTGACCGTTGTGCCCGCATGGCGGTTGGACTCGGTGTCGATCCGCTCGATCTGCCGTTGCGCCTCGGTGAGGAGTTCGATGACGGAATCGCGGGTGCGGTTGATCCCGCTGATGGCGGTGGCCGACAACGCGGTCAGCGCCGCCTCACTGGCCAGCTCGCCACGGTCGTGTCCGCCCATGCCGTCGGCGACAAGGACCATCCCGGGGGCCACCAGTACCGCGTCCTCATTGGTCTCGCGCATCAGGCCGACGTCGCTCACAACCGCCCAGGAGATCGAGACCTGGCCGAACTCACCTGTACCGCTGCGGGTTACATCCCGAACCGCCCCGGTTGTCTCCATGCTCATCGAGCTCCGCCTTCAGGTCTTTTGGTCGAACGCGCCAACACGTATCAATCTGCCACGTCAAAGCTTCTTTCGCCCAGCGCAGCAACCTTGCCCGGTCTGATCATCCACAATCGACCCGCCGGGCGCAGTGAATTGGATATGCGTGTCGGCAGAAACCAAAGAGGCCACCGGGCCCGCACGTGCGGGCCCGGTGGCTCCTGAGGTGTGAGCAACACCCGGACGATCGCAGACGCAGCCCTGGCAGCGCTCGATCAGTCAGCGGACGTGATCACCAGCCGCGCTCTGCGAGGCGGTGCGGCTCCGGGATCTCGTCGACGTTGATACCGACCATCGCTTCGCCGAGTCCGCGGGAGACCTTGGCCAGCACATCGGGATCGTCGAAGAAGGTGGTGGCCTGCACGATGGCGGCGGCACGCTGCGCCGGGTTGCCGGACTTGAAGATGCCCGACCCGACGAACACGCCCTCCGCGCCGAGGTGCATCATCATCGCGGCGTCGGCCGGGGTGGCGATACCACCGGCGGTGAACAGCGTGACCGGCAACTTACCGGCCTCGGCGATCTCGACAACCAGGTCGTACGGCGCTTGCAGCTCCTTGGCCGCGACGAACAACTCGTCCTTGGGCAGCGAGGTCAGCCACCGGATCTGGTCACGCATCTTGCGCATGTGGGTGGTGGCGTTGGAGACGTCACCGGTTCCGGCCTCACCCTTGGACCGGATCATCCCGGCACCCTCGGTGATACGGCGAAGCGCCTCACCGAGATTGGTGGCACCGCAGACGAACGGGACGGTGAACTGCCACTTGTCGATGTGGTTGGCGTAGTCGGCCGGGGTCAGGACCTCGGACTCGTCGATGTAATCGACGCCGAGGCTCTGCAGGATCTGCGCCTCGACAAAATGTCCGATACGGGCCTTGGCCATCACCGGGATCGACACCGTGGAGATGATCGCATCGATCATGTCCGGATCGCTCATCCGGGACACGCCGCCCTGAGCGCGGATGTCGGCGGGAACCCGCTCGAGAGCCATCACGGCAACCGCACCGGCGTCCTCGGCGATCTTGGCCTGCTCCGCGTTGACCACATCCATGATCACGCCGCCTTTGAGCATCTCGGCCATACCGCGCTTGACCCGCGCAGTGCCGGTGCCGGAAGCGTCCGGAGTCACCGAAGAACCAAGGTCTGAAGCACTGCTCACGTCAATTACTCCTACACAACTAGTGGATACACAGTCAGTAAAGTCCTGGACTTTCAGTCTATGCTCTGGGCTTTTGGCGTGCATACACGCCTCGGCGAGAGGTCAGCGTCCAGTCCGTCGACAGGGGGTCGATCAGGCCGCTGCGCGTTCGACGATCTCGAAGTAGGTCGGGAGTGGCGCGGTACCACCGAGGTGAAGCCACCGCACCGGGCGCCGATGTCGCAGCGCCAAGGTATCGCGGACGGCGTCGTTGTAGAACCGCCTGGCGATCATCACCCTGGTCTCGGCGTCCGCGAGCTCGGTGACCAGTTGTGAACGCAGCGAGCCACTGTCGACCTGGGCCAGCGCAGCAGACACCACGTTCTCGGCGTCTTCGCGTTCGCCGGGCGATGCACCTTCGGCCCGGTCGGCGGCCGCGATCAGCGCTTTGCCGTCACCACCGAGGCCTGCCCCGATCGACCGGGCAACCACGGCCCGGCGGGCCAGCGCCGCATCAAGTGCCTGCCAGGACAGATCGACCCGCACGTGCAGGCGATCGAGCCGGTTGGCCGTCTTGTACGACCAGCCGAGCCCGGCCAGCACCACCACCGCGACAATTCCCAGAATCAGAATTGTCAGAGCTGAAATCGTCATTCTTCGACTACCACCTTGCCGGCCCCGATTGTGACCGCGTCATAAACCCGCAGGATCTGGTCAGCGACATGCGACCAGTCGTATCGCGCCGCGCGCTGCTCTGCGCGCTCCACCATGGCGGAGCGACTCGCGTCGTCACCGAGGGCCGCGATGATCCCGAAGGCGAGCTCCTCCGAATCACCGACCTCCACCAGGACTCCGGAGCGTCCGTCGTCGAGTACCCGGCGGAAGGCGTCGAGCTTGCTCGCCACCACCGCAGCGCCTGCGGCCATCGCCTCGACGAGCACGATGCCGAAACTCTCGCCGCCCAGGTTCGGCGCGCAGTACACATCGGCCGACCGCAGGGCCCGGGCCTTGGTCTCGTCGTCGACCTGTCCGAGTAACACCAGACGATCGGCGAACTCCCCGGCCTTACCGCGCAGCGTGCGTTCGTGACCGCCCCCGACCACCAGGACGCGGACGTCGGGATACCGGGCGACCACCGCGGGCAGCGCGCCGATCAGCACGTCCATCCCCTTGCGGGGTTCGTCGTAGCGACCCAGGAACAGGATCGTCTTGCCCCGTCGCGGATAGCCTTCGAACGGCTCCGCGTCGGAAAAGGACCGCACATGGACACCGTTCGGGATCTCCACCGCGTCGGAACCGAGGGATTCCATCTGCCACCGGCGGGCCAGTTCGGACACGGCGATCTTGCCGGCGATCCGTTCGTGATAGGGACGCAAAATACCCTGAAAGAGACTGAGCCACAACGACTTCGTGGTCGCGGCATGGAATGTGGTGACGATCGGGCCCTGCGCCACCATCAAGGAGAGCATCGAGATACTCGGCGAATTGGGTTCGTGGACGTGCAGTACGTCGAACTTTTCTTCCCGCAACCAGTTCCGCAGGCGCCCATACGCTTTCGGACTGAAGTTCAGGCGGGCCACCGAGCCGTTGTACGGAATCGCAACTGCCTCACCGACCGACACCACATAGGAGGGCAATACGGTGCCCCGGCCGGCGGGCGCGAGCACACTGACGGTGTGTCCACGGTTGATGAACACCTGCGCGAGTTCCATCACGTGGGCCTGGACGCCGCCTGGGATGTCGAACGAGTACGGGCAGATCATGCCGATCTTCACTGGCTTCTCCCCTCCTCGATCATGCGACGCCGGTTGTGCGACCAGTCAGCCTCCCACAGCGGTTGCAGCATGTGCCAATCTTCGGGATGGGCAGCGATATTGGCCTCGAACACCGTCGCCATCGCCTGCGTGGTCGCCTCGACCCCGCCCGCGGTGTCGATCACCTCGCTGCAGGAGAGCTCTGAGGTGTCGGGTCCGGTGAACCAGTGGTGGACCGCGATCAGCGCGGCACCGGTGTCGATCGCCAACTTGGCAGGCCCGGCCGGCATGCGGGTCTGTTCCCCGAAGAACGTCACCGGGACGCCGCGTTTGGCGAGATCTCGCTCACCGAGCAAGCAGACCACACCTCCGGACCGCAGGCGCGCCGCGAGCTGTTGAAAGGGCGGTGCCTCTCCACCGCTGAGCGGGAAGATCTCGAAGCCCAGGCTCTCCCGATACCGGACGAACCGCTCGAACAGCGATTCGGGCTTCAGCCGCTCGGCGACGGTGGAGAACTCCCCCAGCAAGTCGACAAGCCAGACACCGGCCATGTCCCAGTTGCCGGAGTGGGGCAAGGCCAGGATCACGCCGTTGCCCTTGTCGAGGGCGGTCTGAATGCGGCCACGGTCGATGTCGGGCATATGTACCCGCGAGGCCGCGGCGGCCAGATCCATGGACGGAAGCCGGAACGACTCCCGCCAATAGCGCGCATACGACCGCATTGCGGCCTTCATCACGTCGTCGGGGACCTGTTCGGGTTCGCAATGCAGGACCCGGGCCAGGTTCTTGCGCAACTGATCGGGACCGCCTTTACGACCGCCCACCACCGTGCCGACGCCGTCGAAGACACTGCGGGCGACACCTTCCGGGAGATGCCGGACCAGAGACCAGCCGGCCGCGTAACCGAGGTCCGCGAGCCGTTCTGCGGCCCCGGTCACTCCGTCGGCCCGCCGGGGTCCGGTGTCGGCGACGGGGCTGCGATCGGGAGCAGATCGGTGGCGCCGGGCGACTTGTACACCGACCACATCCGCTGGAAGACCGTGATCACGCTGCCCGCGGCCAGTGCCCACATCGCGATGTGGATGGCCCACGGCAATCCGAGGCCGGTCAGACCGGTGCCGGCCAACACGATGACCAGGCGGTCCGGACGTTCGATCAGCCCGCCATCGCCGTTGAGACCGCTGGCCTCCGCACGCGCCTTGGCGTAGGAGATCACCTGCGAGGTGACCAGGCAGATCATCGTCGCGATGAACAGGGGCTTGCTCGGTTCCTCCACCAGGGCCCACCAGGCGAGTCCGGCGAAGATGGCACCGTCGGCGAGCCGGTCGCAGGTGGAGTCGAGCACGGCACCGAACTTGGTGCCACCACCGCGGGCCCGGGCCATCGCACCGTCGAGCATGTCGAACATGACGAAGAGCCAGATCGCCAGTGTCCCGACGAACAGGTAGCCCATCGGGAACAGCGTCACCGCCGCCGCGATCGTCGCGACGGTGCCGATGATCGTCATCGCATCAGGGGTCAGACCGGTCTTGATCAGCACTTTCCCCAGCGGCAGGGTGATCTTGGACACCGATGCCCGCCCCAGCACACTCAACATAGATTTAGCACGCTCTCCATTGGAAACATCTTCATCATGTCGTCAGCCGTCAATCCTGCAGCTTCAGCCAGGCTTCTGCCAGCAGAGCCCTGGTGTCGCGGAGCAATTGCGGCATCACCTTGGTCTCGCCGATAACCGTGATGAAGTTGGCATCACCACCCCATCGGGGCACAACGTGCTGGTGCAGGTGCTCGGCGAGCGAGCCACCCGCGGCGGTCCCGAGATTGAGACCGACGTTGAACGCATCGGGATTGGAAACCGACTTGATGGCGCGGATCATCTTCTGCGTGAACACCATCAGTTCACGGCTTTCGGCCTCGGTGAGATCTTCGAGATCTGCGACCTGACGGTAGGGCACGATCATCGCGTGGCCGGGGTTGTAGGGATACAGGTTCAGGACCGCGTAGACCGTCTCACCGCGGGCGACCATCAGGCCGGCCTCGTCGGACATCCTGGGGATGTCGATGAAGGGATGGACCGATGCCGCCGACGACTCGGAGTCGTCGCCGTTGCCGGACGCGGTGCGCGGGGCGGCGGTGATGTACGACATGCGGTGTGGGCTCCACAACCGCTGCAGGCGATCGGGTTGCCCCGGCCCCACGTCGCGGATCACGCCGGCGCCTCGATCAACCCTGAATCCTCGATCAAGCCTGCAGTCGGCGACTCGTTGCGGCGATCACGGACCCACTCGGTGATGATGCGGACCGCATCGGCGACCGGCACACCGTTGACCTGGGTACCGTCCCGGAACCGGAAGCTCACCGCGCCCGCCTCGACGTCGCGCTCACCGGCCAGCAACATGAACGGCACCTTGCCCGTCGTGTGGTTACGGATCTTCTTCTGCATCCGATCGTCACTCTGATCGACCTCGGCGCGGACACCGTTCGACTTGAGTTGCGCCACAACATCTTCCAGATGTGGAACGAACGTGTCGGCGACCGGGATACCCACCACCTGCACCGGCGAGAGCCAGGCCGGGAACGCGCCCGCGTAGTGCTCGGTCAGCACGCCGAAGAACCGTTCGATGGATCCGAACAGCGCCCGGTGGATCATCACCGGACGATGCTTGGAACCGTCGGGACCGGTGTACTCCATCTCGAAACGCTCGGGCAGGTTGAAGTCGAGCTGGATGGTCGACATCTGCCAGTTGCGGCCGAGTGCATCCTTCACCTGGACGGAGATCTTCGGGCCGTAGAACGCGGCGCCGCCCGGATCGGGCACCAGGCGCAGGCCGGACGCCTCACCGACCTCGGCGAGGGTGGCCGTCGCCTCTTCCCAGATCTCATCGGACCCGACGGACTTGTCCGGGTTGCGGGTCGACAGTTCGAGGTAGAAATCGTCGAGGCCGTAGTCGTTGAGAAGGCCGAGCACGAACTTCAGCGTGCTGGTCAGCTCGCCGCGCATCTGCTCTTTGGTGCAGTAGATGTGGGCGTCGTCCTGCGTCATGCCCCGCACCCGGGTCAATCCGTGGACGACACCGGACTTCTCATACCGGTAGACCGAACCGAACTCGAACAACCGCAGCGGCAGTTCGCGGTACGAGCGACCCCGGGCGTTGAAGATCAGGTTGTGCATCGGGCAGTTCATCGGCTTGAGGTAGTAGTCCTGGCCGGGTTTGCGCACCTCACCGTTCTCGTCGAGTTCGGCGTCGAGGTGCATCGCCGGGAACATCCCGTCCTTGTACCAATCGAGGTGGCCGGAGATCTCGTAGAGATTGCTCTTGGTCACGTGAGGGGTGTTGACGAAGTCGTAGCCCTCTTCGATGTGGCGTGAGCGCGAGTAGTCCTCGAGTTCCTTGCGGATGATGCCACCCCTGGGGTGGAACACCGGCAGGCCGGAACCGAGCGCGTCCGGGAAACTGAACAGGTCGAGTTCGGCGCCGAGCTTGCGGTGGTCGCGGCGTTCGGCCTCGGCCAGCAGTTCGAGATAGCCGTCCATCGCCTCGGCCGACTCCCAGGCGGTGCCGTAGACCCGCTGCAGGTCGGCGTTGTCCTGGTTGCCCCGCCAGTAGGCCGCCGAGCTGCGGGTCAACTTGAAGGCGGTGATGTATTTCGTGGTCGGCACGTGCGGGCCGCGGCACAGATCGCCCCAGATCTTTTCGCCCGTGCGCGGGTTGAGGTTGTCGTAGGCGGTGAGCTCTCCCCCACCGACCTCCATGACCTCGGGGTCGTCGGCCGAACCCTTGTCTTCGACGAGTTCGAGCTTGTACGGCTCGTCGGCCAGTTCGGCCTTGGCCTGATCGACCGATTCGTAGACGCGACGCGAGAAGCGCTGACCCGACTTGATGATCTGCTTCATCTTCTTCTCGAGCGCGGTCAGATCCTCCGGCGTGAACGGTTCTTCGACGTCGAAGTCGTAGTAGAAGCCGTTCTCGATGGGCGGTCCGATGCCCAGCTTGGCCTTCGGGTTCAGGTCCTGGACGGCCTGGGCCAGTACGTGGGCCGCCGAGTGCCGGATGACGCTGCGGCCGTCTTCGGTGTTGGCGGCGACGGGCTCGACCACGGTGTCGGAGTCAGGGGCCCAGGACAGGTCACGCAGGGTGCCGTCGGCGTCGCGAACGACAACAATCGCCTCGGGACCCTTGTTGGGGTGCCCGCTCTCGCGTAGCGCCGCACCCGCGGTGGTCCCGGCCGCCACCGTGATCGTGGCTGATGGTCCGGGAACGGGATTTTCTGGCACCTGGGCACTCCTTGTCGAATGAAACCACCCGACCGAGGCCGGCCGGGTTCCATGTCAATCCATGATCGTAATGCCGACCACCCGGCCGACCCACGTCCGGTTGCCTGCGGCGGGAGCAGACGCGGTCAGAAAACGGGGCTCGCCAACCACGTCCACTCGATGCCAACCCAGCCGGCGGCCATCGCCAGGGCGCCGAGCACCCACAGGGTTCCCACGACGATGGCACAGGTCAACAACCAAAATATGGCCTGAACAGACCAATGCTGCGCCGAGATCCAGTCCATCCATTTGTCGTACTTGCCCTTGGCAAACGTCAACAGACGGTGGGCCCACGCGAACTCCGTCGCCAAGATGCCCAAGCCGGCGAAGACGATCAGCCAGCCCGGACCCGGATACGGGATGGCCACGATCCCCAGTGCCAACACTGCGGCGCCGATGACCCCGACCGCGCAGCGATAGACCAGGTTGAGCGTGCGCCGATGCCGAATGTCTTTGCGCTTGTTCGATATCGCCTGCAGGAAGCCCTTGGCGTCACGTTGCTCCACAGTGCCCCCACTTCGATCCATGGTGACAGCTTACGTAAGCAGTTGTGCGCCGGTTCAGCTGCCGGAGCGACCCCTCGGCACGTCGCGGAATGCCAGGTTGACGTCGTGAGTCTGCTCACGCGGCATCCCGAGCAGTCGCTCGCTGATCGCGTTGCGGGCCATCTCGGTGGTGCCGCCTGCGATCGTGGAGACCTGCCGCATGAGGTTGTCCACGCCGCGTTCGGCGACGGCGCCGTCGTCGCTGTCCCACGCGGCACCGGAGGCATCGGTCAGCTCGTATCCGATAGACGTGGAGCGTACGGCGGCCACACCGGTCATCAACCGGGCGATGCTGGCCGCCTGATCCGACACGGTCTTCTTGGCAATACCGCGCGAAATACGCTGTTGCAACGCATCTTTGACCACATCGAACATCCGCGCCTCGCCGATCAGATCGCGACTGATCGGATCGTCGGCCCGGCCGGAATCCTGCAGCACCTCGACCAGCTCGGGCACGCGCGAACCACCGCGGGCCGAACCGGCAGGCATCGTCGTATACGGCGAGTGATGGGCCATCCGCTCATGGAACATCCAGCCGGTGCCGACCTTCCAGCCGTTGTCGATGTCACCGACCCGGTCGCTGTCCGGGACCCTGACGTCGGTCAGGTATTCCTGGCAGAACTCCCGCGACCCGTTCAGGAGTTCGATGCGATGCACCTCGATGCCGGGCTGGCGCAGCGGCAGCATGAACACCGTCAGACCCCGATGCTTGGGGACGTCCCAGTTGGTGCGGGCCAGGCACAACGCCCAGTCCGACCACCAGGCGCCGGTGGTCCAGATCTTCGACCCGTTGAGCACCCACTCGTCACCGTCACGCACCGCGGTGGTCAACGCGCCTGCCACATCCGACCCACCGCTGGGTTCGGAGAGGAACTGCATCCAGATCTCCTCGCCCTTCAAGATGGCGGGGATGTGCTGCTTCTTCTGCTCTTCGGTGCCGTAGTCGAGGATGACACCCACACAGGGCGCAAACGTGGGCGACTGCAGACGGGCCGGATACTCGTAACCGCCGAGCGCGTCGTCGAGGGCTTTCAGGTGGGCCCGGGTGAGTCCGCGCCCGCCGTACTCGCGCGGGATGCAGATGCCGGCGAATCCGGCGTCGTAGAACATGCGCTGGACCTCACGCTCGCGCGCGACGAGGGCGACTTCCTCTTCGTCGCTGCCCTCATTACGCATGACTCCGATGTGGGCGGCGGGGTCGGAACGCTTGAGATTGTCCTGAACCCAGGCCCGCGCGCGGGCGCCGAACTCCTCGACGGATTCGATCTCGGTGTCTGTATTGGGGGCGGTCATACCGTGGCCTCCTGGCGCAGGACGATGTCGGCGATGCGTTGACGGTGATCGGCAGGTACACCGAAGGTGGATCGATTGGCACTCGCGCGCCTGCTGTACAGGTGCAGGTCGTGTTCGAACGTGACACCGATGCCGCCGTGGATCTGCACACAGTCCTGCATCAGTTCTTCGCCGTACTGACCGATGTAGGCCTTGGCGGCACTGACGACTTCCGCAACGTTCGGGACCTGCGCAGCGACTGCCGCTGCGGCGGCGTCGGCAACGGCGTGACTGGCTTCGAGCCACATCTTCATGTCGGCGAAGCGATGCTTGATCTCCTGGTAGGAGGCCAGGGCCCGGCCGAAGGAATAGCGGTCGAAGGCCCACTCGAGTGTCATGTCGAACACCGACTGCATCGCGCCGACCGACTCGGCGCAGCTGATCACGATCGCCACCTGACAACCGCGGGTGACGGCCTCGCGAGCCTGCCCCGGCTCACCGACCAGCGCCGAACGCGGCACGCGGACATTGTCGAAGTCGACGGCCGCGTAGCGCCGGGTCAGGTCGATCGATTGCAGGGGCTTGACCGTGACGCCGGTGGCGGTCCGCGGGACGAGCACCTGCGACAGGCCTTCACCGGTCCGCCCGACCACGAGCAGGTGGTCGGCGGCCGCAGCGCCTTCGACGGGGCGCTTGGTCCCGTGGACCACCACCTCGTCGCCGTCGATGGTGATCGAGGTCGCGGGGACGGCCACCAATGATTTCGGGTTCGGCCGGGCCAGTGCCCAGGCCGCGGTCGCCGTGCCTGCCAGAAGTGCTTCGAGCACCGCAACGTGATCATCGGAGCCGTCGGTATTCAGAAGTGAGGCAACGACGTTCGTGGGCAGCAGCGGGCCCGGCGCAGCGTGGCGGCCGAACTCGTGGGCCACCAACGTGAGGTCGGCGAGCCCCGACCCACTGATGGATCCACCACCGTGCCGCTCGTCGACCAGCAGGCTGGTCCAACCCAGCTCGGCGCCTTTGCGCCAGTAGTCCGACGGATACCCGACCGGGTCGTCCCGAAGACGACGGAGTTCGGCAACCGGCACCTTGGCGGACAGGAACCGGTCCGTGGTGTCCCGGAAGAACTCTTGATCGTCAGTCAGTTCCAACAACATGGGCGTGGACGTCCTCACCTCGGTCGCACCTGCGGATACACAAATCTCTCTGAGCGAGAACGTAATTCTCATCCAGAATTCAATTAGTAGCCGCTCGGGGCCTACCGGGGCAAGTGGAGGTCACCGGCGAATCACGCCCACGTAGAATTCGACGATGAGCTTTCAGGGCTTCCCCGAGGCCGCACTCGACTTTTACGACGACTTGGAGCAGGACAACTCCAGAGCGTTCTGGGATGCGCACAAAGAGACGTACCAACTCGCTGTCGCAGGTCCGATGAACGAACTCACCGAAGCGTTGAGCGACGAGTTCGGTGCGCCCAAGGTGTTTCGTCCCTACCGCGACGTTCGGTTCGCCAAGGACAAGACGCCGTACAAAACGCACCAGGGAGCGTTCGTGGCCGTCGGACCGGCGACCGGCTACTACGTACAGATCGGCGCTCCGGGTGTGAAGGTCGCCGTCGGCTACTACGACTCGCCTGCTGAACGACTGGCGAATCTGCGGTCCGCGATCGACAACGACCTCTACGGCCCCGAACTGGAACATCTCGTCGATGCCATGCGGGCGAACGGTTGGGACATCGGCGGGAGCCAACTCAAGACCGCGCCCCGCGGGTGGGACGTGAACCATCCACGGATCGCGTTGCTGCGCCACAAGACCCTCACCGCCACCCGCGACTTCGGGTTCGACGAGTTCATCCATACCCCAGCACTGGTCGACCGCGTGCGTGCGGAGTGGCGAGCGGGCACACCACTGGTCGAATGGGCGATGCGCCACGGATAACGGCGCGACGTCGAATCCTGGATGGTTGACTGATCGGAACCTGAACCCCGTCCATGGGCTACCACCAAGGATTCTGATGACAACCGGATCGTTGCGGCCACGTGCCGGCACCATGGTGTCCCTCGTCGTGATGCTGACCATCGCGACACTGCTACTCCCCGCGGCCGGATCCAGCGCCGATCCGCGGATGTCCTCGGCCGGCACGGATGGGGTCAGCACGGATGGACGGTGGCTGATCGACGCCCGCGGACGCACGATCTACCTCCACGGATTGCAGATCGCCCACAAGAAGCCTCCCTATCACCCGCCTGCAGAAGCGGTCACCGATCGCGATGCCGAGCTGCTGACGTCGTTGGGCGTCAACTCCGTTCGGCTCGCCTGGTTCTGGAAGGGTTTGGAACCCACCCGCGGCGTTATCGATCAGGCCTATCTGAACGAGATCCTCCGCGAGATCGACGTGCTGACCCGGAACGGGATCTGGGTGCTGCTGGAGTTCCATCAGGACAACTACAACGAAAAGGTGAACGGCGCCGGATTCCCGGACTGGGCCACCTTCACCGACGACTGGCCGAATCCACCGGAGATCACCCAAGGTGCCTCGGCTTTCACCAACCCCGCACTGCAGCGGACGTTCGACAATCTCTACGCCAATCGGGACGGCATCGCTGATGCGATGGCGGGCGCGTGGCGCACCCTCGCGCAAGCGGTCCAGTCCGAGGACGTCGGCAACGATCATCTCCTCGGCTACGACCTGTTCAACGAGCCATGGCCGGGGACGGCGTTTCCGAGCTGTCTGCCGCCGGGTGGGTGTCCGGACTTCGACAAGAACCAGCTACAACCGCTGCAGGACAAACTCGCCCTCGCGGTGCGTTCGGTCGACCGCGCCACCCCGGTGTTCTATGAGCCGCATCTGATCGCCGACATCGGATCGCCGACGTTCCTACAGCCGCCACCGGCCGAAGTCGAGCCGGTGGTGTTCGGCTTCCACGATTACTGCGGTACCTCGCTGGCGACCAAGAGCGCCGACCAGGAGTCCACAGCGCTCGGGTATCCGGCCTGCCCCGAGCTGGACAACACCGTCTACCGCAATGCGATCAGTGCGGCCGACCGGATGGGTGCGGCGGTGGTGCAGACCGAGTTCGGCGACACGCAGGACGTGGTCGAGATCGAACGCATCATGCAACTGAGCGACAAATACCTGACCGGCTGGATGCTCTGGGGCTACAAGGACTGGATCGACTATCCGGGCGGCATCGGCGACGGCGACCTGTTCGACGATCCCGATGACATGAGCACCATTCGGCAACCGATGGCGGATGTGATCGCACGTCCGTCTCCGCAGGCGATCTCTGGGGTGCCCACCCGCTATTCCTACGATCCGGCAACGGGACGCGTGGTGCTGGACTGGACGCCACGTGCGGGCGTGCGCGCACCAACCGAGATCTTCGTCCCCGTCGACCGCCACTATCCGGGCGGCTACACGGTCCGGGTGACCGGCGGACAGGTGACCTCAGCACCGAACGCGCAGTTGCTGGAAATCGAGAACACCGGAGGCACGGTCACTGTGGAACTCACTCGCTGATGAGGCCCGGGATCTCCACGGGACTTACACGACTACCTGCAAATAACGCCTGACCTTGTGGTCCCGGCTGGGATCGAACCAGCGACCTTCCCGGTGTGAACGGGACGCTCTTCCACTGAGCCACGGGACCAGATTGTCGTGACCGAAATCCTTCGGTTGCGACCGGAAGACATTAACACGATGACCCCGCGCGTAACCAAATCGCAAGGTCGATCCCACCAACCCCACCGACACCACCCGAAACTCGATCAACACGGGCGCCGCCTTCACCGAAAACCGGGCTGATCAGGCGATTTGTGACTTTGCGGGTCGGTCCGATAATGTTTGTCCTCGTTGCCAGGACAGCATGACCAAGACCCTGGTTCCGAATGCGGATGTGGCGCAGTGGTAGCGCATCACCTTGCCAAGGTGAGGGTCGCGGGTTCGAATCCCGTCATCCGCTCGATCGAGATTCACCGTGGCGGTGTGGCCGAGTGGTGAGGCAACGGCCTGCAAAGCCGTGCACACGGGTTCGATTCCCGTCGCCGCCTCCACAAGTTGGATAGGCTAAAACTAAACAAGTCTCGCGCGATTAGCTCAGCGGGAGAGCGCTTCCCTGACACGGAAGAGGTCACAGGTTCAATCCCTGTATCGCGCACCATCGTTGAAGAAGCCCCGGTTTGTACCGGGGCTTCTTCAACGAATGCGGATGTGGCGCAGTGGTAGCGCATCACCTTGCCAAGGTGAGGGTCGCGGGTTCGAATCCCGTCATCCGCTCCAAAAAGAACGAAGTCCCCCGTGAACAAGCGCGATTAGCTCAGCGGGAGAGCGCTTCCCTGACACGGAAGAGGTCACAGGTTCAATCCCTGTATCGCGCACCATCGTTCGAAAGGAAAAACCCAGCCCTGCGGCTGGGTTTTTCTTGTGCACTACCACCTACAGCCACAGCCGGGCCGCTCATGCGGTCCGGCTTTTTGCATACTTCGAAGGAATTCGCTTGACCGTCACTCAAGTCAGTGCTTGAGTGGCAGTCAAATGAAAATGACACGTACGTACACCCAGACCGGCCGCGCCGAGAGCAAAGTTGCCACGCGGGAGCGAATCCTCGCCGCCGCGAAGGACCTCTTCATGGAAAAGTCCTTCGAGGACGTGACGCTGGCGTCGATCGCCAAGGCATCGGGTTGCTCACACCAGACCGTGCTCAATCATTTCGAATCCAAGGCCGGAGTGGTCCTCGGATTGGCCGAGTCGCTGGCGGAACAGACCAACGTTGCCCGTCACGCCGCGCGGCCCGGCGACATCAGTGGTGCCATCAGCGCACTGGTCGGCGAGTACGAGCTGATGGGCGATGCGAACGTCCGGTGGGCGATGTCCGCCGATCGCTTTCCCGACCTGGCCGCCGCATTGGACAAAGCCCGGACCTTTCACCAGCAGTGGTTGGCAGCGATGTTCGGCGACCACCTGCCCACCGAGCCGGACGCACGCGCGCATGCACTGAACACCTTGCACGCGGCCACCGATGTCTACGTCTGGAAACTGCTGCGGCGCGATCTCCGTCTGAGCCGATCGGCAACCGAACAATCGATGGCCGATCTGGTCGTCGGCGTCCTGAAAGGAACCAGAACATGAATGTTCACACGTATCTTTTCGCGCTGGTCGACGGCGGCGGCACGGTACCCCCTGAACTCGGTGCCGCCCGCAGACTCATCGAACGTGGCCACCATGTCACCGTCCTCGCCGAGGATTCGATGATCGCCGATGTCGAAGCCATCGGCGCGACTTTTGTGCCCTGGACATCCGCACCGAATCGTCCCTCACGCAGCGCGCAGGACGATCCTCTGCAGGATTGGGAATGCTCGAACCCGATCGCGTTGTTCACCCGGCTCCGCGATCGTCAGTTCGTCGGCCCGGCTCCCGCCTACGCCCGCGACATGGTCGCGGCCATCGACAAGGTGCATCCCGATCTGGCGATCTGCTCGTTTTTCGCGGTCGGCGCGATGGTCGCAGCGCAGGCCCGCGGAGTTCCGTTCGATGTGCCGTTTGCCAACGCCTATCTCCTGCCCGCGAAAGACATGCCGCCGTTCGGCCTCGGACTGCGGCCGGCCGACGGCCGGCTGACCCGACTCCGTGATCGCATCGTCCGGACACTGACACTTCGGCAGTGGAACAAGGGCACCGAGGCGCTGAACGCACTGCGGGTGGCCTATGGACTGGCTCCGGTGCCGGAGTTCTTCGATCAGGTGCACGCGGCACGCAAACACCTTGTGCTCACCTCTGCCGAGTTCGACTTCCCCGCGCAGATGCCGGACCACGTGCGGTACGTCGGAGCTGTCCTCGACGACCCGGCATGGACCGTCTCGACTCCGTGGACGCCTCCCCCAGGTGATGCCCCATTGGTCCTGGTGGCCCTCTCATCGACATTTCAGGACCAGGTGGACTGTTTGCAGCGCATCATCGACGCGCTCGCGCAGATGCCGGTTCGCGGCTATGTGACCACCGGACCGGCGATCGATCCCGCCTCCCTGGACGCCCCCGACAACGTCACCGTGGTCACCGCGGCGCCCCACTCTGCGGTCCTGGAACATGCCCACGCGGTCATCACCCACGCCGGCCACGGCACAGTTGTCCGCGCCCTGGCTGCCGGTGTACCGATCGTCGCGATGCCCCATGGCCGGGACCAGGCCGACAACGCCGTCCGCGTCAGCGCCCGGGGCGCCGGGATCACGCTGCCGCGCAAAGCAACACCACAGAAGATCGCGGAGGCCACACGGCGTGTCCTGGAGGTTCCGTCGTACGGCGAGGCCGCAACCGAACTCGGCGCGATCATCAGGCGCGACGCGGCAGCGGGCACCCTGGTCGCCGAACTCGAGGACATCGAGGACACCGCGGACACCGGAACCGTCGACTCCGAACCGTCGACGTCGGGGCGTCAAGGGTGATGAACTAAAGGGTGCGCTCGAGAACTACGCGGCCGAGGTCCTATTCCGACGCCCCGCACGGGAGGAACACCATGAGCGAGAGCCCCAACGGCACCCCGGACGAGGTCGCCGAGATCATTGCATTCCTCCTCACCCGGCCACAGCACCTGGCCATCAACGAAATCCTCCTCCGCCCAGCCGACCAACAAGGATGACCGGCCACATGCCCGAATACGACACGGCGCAGATCCTCATCGCCGCGCCAGAAGACGCCGCGGAGATCGCGGCCGTTGCGGCCGTGACCTTCCCTCTCGCGTGCCCGCCAGAACTCACGATCGCCGACATCGACGACTTCGTGGCCCACAACCTCACGACGGAACATTTCCTGGCATTCATGGCCGAGCCCACACACCACGTCTTCAAGGCCGTCGACCCGGCCACCTCGGCGATCACCGGGTACGCACTTGTCATCGACGAAGAGCCCACTGATCGCGACGTGCTGGCCACCATCACCGAACGCCCGGTGACCATGCTGTCGAAAATGTACGTGCTGCCCGGCCATCACGGCCGCGACACGTCGGCCGGGTTGATGGCCGCGACGCTGGGCCACGCAGCGGAGGCCGGTAGTGCGCTGGTCTGGCTCGGCGTCAACCAGAAAAACATACGGGCACAACGCTTCTACCAAAAAATGGGATTCGGCATCGTGGGCCACAAGACCTTTCAGGTCAGCGGCACCAGGTGTAACGACTTCATCTTCGCGCGCAGGCCAGAAGACGGTTCCGTCTGAGCCGACACCCGGTCAGGGCCGCTCGCCCCTGGCAGCTTTCTCGACGATCGAGGCGATGCGCCTACGCTTCGTCTCCGGCCTCTTGGCCATGGCGATCTGCGTCAGCGCGAACTTCCGCACGCTGGGCGGGAATCCGTCCCAGTGACCGCGGGCCGTCGGAGCGGCGTCGAGCGCAGATGCCAGCTCCGCCGGTTCGATGAGAGCCTCGGCGTCCTCGAGGAGGTTCCACAAGCCGGTGGCCTTGGCATCGTCGATCACTGCTTGTCCCGGCGGCCGCATTCGGCCTTCCGCGATCAGATCGGCGACTCGCGCCTTGTTCGATGCCGCCCACGCACTGCTGCGCCCTCTGCGGGTGAACCACAATCCACGACGCTCATCGTCGATGGATCGGGTGTGGCCGTCGATCCAGCCCCAGCAGAGTGCCTCTCTGACGGCCCCGTCGTAGTCGAGGGGCACTTTGCCGGACTCTTTGCGCCAGAACACAAGCCACACACCTGGTGACGTGTCGTGGTTGTCTGCGAGCCACCGACTCCACGCCGCCAGATCGGTGGGGTGCACGTGGGGTGCCTCGGGGTCAGCCATCTGACCAGCCTAAGGCCAGGACGACCCACCCCGGATCGAGTCGCTGCCGGCTACCTGGATTCGGCGAACCGCGAGAGCGCCAGCAGACGAGAGGTCGCTCGCAGGTACTTCTTGCGGTAACCACCGTTCAACATCTCTTCGGTGAAGATCTCGTCGAGCTTCGAGCCCGAGACCATCAGCGGGATACCCGCGTCATACAACCGGTCGGCCAGGACGACGATCCGCAATGCCACCGTTTGATCGGCGGCCGGGTGCACCCCGGAGACGCAGGCGACGCTGACGCCTTCGACCAATGCCTTGTACTTCGACGGGTGCAGTTTGGCCAGATGCGCGCACAGCTCGTCGAAGTCGTCGAGGGTGGCGCCCGGAGTGTTCTCCGCCAGTTCCCGCAGTTCGGCATCCGAGTGCGGATCGGGCGCGGGCGGCAGGTCACGATGGCGATAGTCGGGGCCGTCGACGCGAATGGATTCGAAGACCGCCGACAGCTTCTTGATCTCCCGCAGGAAGTCCTGGGCTGCGAAACGGCCCTCACCGAGCTGTCCGGGCAACGTGTTCGACGTCGCGACGATCGAGACGCCCTTCGCCGAGAGTTCGGTCAGCAACCGTGACACCAGCATCGTGTCACCGGGATCGTCGAGTTCGAACTCGTCGATGCACAGCACCGTGTGGTCCGAGAGTCGCTCGAGGGCGTTGACGAAACCGAGGGCACCCACCACGTGCGTCACCTCGACGAACGTCGCGAACGCCTTGGGTTCGGGCATCGCGTGATAGATCGAGGCCAGCAGGTGGGTCTTACCGACACCGAATCCGCCGTCGAGGTAGAGCCCGATTCCGGCCTGCGATGCGGACTTGCGTCCGAACAGGCCTTTCTTGCCGCCCTTGACCTTCTTGGCACGTTCGACGAATGCGCGTGCAGCAGCAACCGCCTGAGCCTGGCTCGGCTCGTTGGGATCGGGTATGTAGGAATCGAAACTGACCTCGTCGAACATCGACGGCGGGACCATCTCACCGATGAGGGCCTCGGGTGCGACCTGCGGCGTGCGGTCGCTCAGACGTGCTGGCATGTCGAGAGCCTAGTCAAGTGGTCAGAATGGTTCCGTGCACCCATTGACGAAAGCGACCCAGCTCACAGGAACCCGGGGCAACGACAGCGCGGAAACCACGGTGGCGGACATCGGTTCCGAGGCTCTCGCGGACCTCTACGCCTATCCCCCGGCGCCGGCCGACGGCGTGGTGATGCGCGCGAACATGATCGGTTCCATCGACGGCGCCGCGGTGGTCGACGGCCTTTCCGGTGGCCTCGGCGGCGACGGCGACCACCAGTTGTTCATGGTGCTGCGCGGGTTGGCCGACGTGGTCGTCGTCGGGGCTCGAACCGCGATCGCGGAAGGCTACGGGCCGGTGCAGGCCAACCCCGACCTCGCCGAGCGTCGCACCGGATTGGGTCAATCCCCGAGGGCGACACTGGCATTGGTGAGCAGCTCGCTCAGCATCCCCTCCGACAATCCGCTCATCACCGATGCCGACACCGAAATCCTCACCTGCCGCAACGCTCCCGTTGACGCGCGCGCACGCCTTCTCGAGGCCGGTGCCACGCTCGTCGATTGCGGCACCGACAGTGTCGACATGACCGCGGTTGCCGCCCACCTGGCCCGCAGTGGCAGGCCGCGGGTCCTCTGCGAAGGCGGTCCGTCGCTGCTCGGCACACTGCTCGAACAGGATCTGCTCGACGAGTTGTGTGTCACGGTCGCACCGCTGCTCACCGCCGGAGATACCAAGCACCTCACCGCGGGCGGCACCGCCGGCCGCCGGATGCGACGGGCACACGTCCTCGCCGACGACCAGGACTACCTGTACGTGCGCTGGGTGCGCGATCCGCGATGACACCGGCGGCCAGTACCCTCGCCATCATGCGACGCCCCACCGTGATCCGCCGCCGGCTCCGACTGTGCGCGGTTGCCATGGCGGTGACGATCGGCACGCTCGCCGGTTGTTCCGCCGGTCCGGACCCCGGCCCCGATCTGGTGATCAAGCAGGACGGAAATGGGGAGCAGGCGCCATCGACCGCGAAGGCCCCGCCTCCACTGGACGCGCCCGCATCGGACCTCAACTGGAGCGAATGCACCGACCAAACGGTCGATCGTTTCGGCGTCGCCTCGCTGCCCGACGGCATCACCCTCGACTGCGCGAACTACACGAACTCGGTCACACCCGGTGTCCAGAGCATGGATTCTGTCCTGGTGTCCGCGGTGCGGGCCCGATCATCGGCGACTCCTGCCGACGCGCCACCGCTGGTCCTGACCTCTGGCACCGATCTCGCCTCGGCCCGAACCCTGGTGTCGCTGGCCTCCGGAGACGGCGCCGCCCTACTGGCAGGCAACCCGGTGGTCGCCGTCGACCGTAGGGGCACCGGCGAGTCGCTCCCCCTCGACTGCATGACCAACCTCGAACGCAACACGCTCCTGAGCAACGGCTTCAGCGTGCCTGCCGATGCGACCGCGGACCGCGAACGCCGCCTCACCGCCGCCGCGACGTCGGCATCCGACGGCTGCACGGAGACCCTGAGCCCCCACCAGGTGCAATTCACCACCAACAACGCAGCCGCGGACCTCGAGCAACTGCGCGTCCTGTGGGACGTCGAGCGCATCGGGATCATCGGGGTCGGGAACGGCGCCGCTGTGGCACTGGCGTACGCCGGTCTGTACACCGACCACGTTGCACGGCTGATCCTCGACACCCCGGCCCCATACGGCGCCAACGCCCAGAGCTCGGGCCAGCAGATCGCGGAGGGAACCACTGCCGCCCTGCGCACCTTCGCCGAACAGTGCCGGGCGGTGAGCTGTTCACTCGGCGCCGATCCCGCGGCCACCATCGCCGGGCTCCTCGACCGGGCCCGTGCCGGTGAGGTCGGCGGGCTCTCCGATACCGACATCCTGCTCGCGCTGACCACCACCATCGCGCTGACACCCGGTGACCGGCCCGATGTCATCGCGGCCACCTCCGACATGCTGAGCAAGGCCGACGACGGCACTATCGGTCCGTTGCGCGCGGCGATCGAGCAGGCCAGGGAGCTGCGCGGCAGCGACGGTCAGCTGCTCTCGCGCTGCAACGACACCACCGAACCCGTCGGCCAGAACCAGGTCGCGGACCTCATCACCCAGTGGAGTCAGCAGTACCCCCTGACCGGAGGCAATACGGCGCTCGGTCTCCTGCGATGCAACGGATTCCCCTCCGGCGACGCCGCGCCGTCCCTGCGCGAGCTGCCGGTGCCCGTCCTGGTCCTCCGGGGCGCAGGCGACCCGATCAACGGTCCCGTGGCGACGGACGGCGTCAACGGCGGTTTGGTGGCGGCCGGCGCCGACTTCTCGATGCTGACGTGGGAAGGGCTCGGGTACTCGGTGACCGCCCACTCCGACTGTGCAGGCGAGGCGGTCATGTCGTACGCCCGCTCCGGGGAGCCCCCGACGACGGGCGCATGTCCGGCCTGAGTCCCGTGTCGGCCGCCGCGACCACCGGCGACCGTAGTACGGTGCGGCAGTGCCGATGAATGACACCCGCGACGACGAACATGTGACGACCAGCCCTGCAACGATCCGTGATCGGCTGCTGTTTCCGCAGGTCGACATCGGCCGCATAGTGACGATGGTGCTGTGGCCTGCGGCCATCCTGATGGTGATCCAGCGGTCTCTGATCCTGGGTGTCAACGGCGATCGAACCGACGATTTCGCACCGGTGTACCAGGCCGCGCTCGCGTTTCTGCGCAACGAACCCGTCTACGACGGCAACTACAACACCGTCGATCCGCATTACCTGTATCCGCCGTCCGGCACCATGCTGATGGCGCCGCTGGGGTATCTCGACCCGGAAAAAGCCCGCTGGCTTTTCATCTTCGCCTCGGCGGCAGTCCTGGTCTTCTGCGCCTTCCTGATCACCCGGATGTTCGGGTATTCGTGGCGCTCCCCGGTGATGCCGGTGGTGCTGTTCGTGTTCTTCCTGTCCGAGAGCGTCGCGCACACGCTGATCTTCGTGAACTTCAATTCCTTTGTACTGCTGGGTGAATTGCTGTTCATGACCTGGGCACTCAAACGCAAGGATCTGTGGGCCGGTATCCCGTTGGGTATCACGATCGCGGTCAAACCGGTTCTGGCCGTGCTGCTCCTGTTGCCCCTGCTCAACCGGCAGTGGAAGGTGTTCATCGGCGCGATCGGAATGCCGATCCTGCTGACCGCGATGGCCTGGCCGCTGTCGGCCGACCCCATGGACTTCTTCACCCGCACAGCGCCGTACCTCTTCGAGGCCCGCGACTACTACAACAGTTCGATCGTCGGCAGCGGCGCCTACTTCGGGGTCGACACCTGGTTGGTCTGGCTGTTGCGTCTGGCCTTTGTGGCGATGGCGGCGTTCAGTCTCTGGTTCCTGTACCGCTACTACCGGAAAACCGACGAATTGCTGTGGATGGCAACCTCGTCCGGCGTTCTGCTGTGCACCTCGTGGCTGGTCGGTTCACTCGGCCAGGGCTACTACTCGATGCTCCTGTTCCCGCTGCTGATGACCGTGCTGATGCGTGGCTCGGCCATCCGGAACTGGCCGGCCTGGCTGGGCATCTACGGCTGCTTCACCTTCGACGCCTACTACTCGATTCGGTGGGAAGCACTCGGTCGGGCCATCGAATACAACAAGGTCACCTGGGGCTGGTCACTGCTGATGATCGCGGTGTTCTGTTCGCTGCTCTTCCGGTACCTCGATCTTCGAAAGCGAGATCAACCGATCCAGGCCGAACAACTGGCCTGACGCCACGGCCACAAACCTGACACCACCGGCGCAAACGAGCCGGATATACGAAGACGAGCCACATATGTGTGGCTCGTCTTCGTATATCCGGCTCGTCTATGTGTGCCGCCAGATCAGGGCAGGGAGGCGATCAACTTGTCGACCTCGACCCGCGGCCCGGTGTAGAACGGTGTCTCCTCGCGCACGTGCATGCGGGCCTCGGTGGCCCGCAGATCACGCATGAGGTCGACGATCCGGTGCAGTTCGGGTGCCTCGAAGGCCAGCAACCATTCGTAGTCGCCCAGAGCGAACGACGAGACCGTGTTGGCGCGCACGTCCTTGTATCCGCGGGCTTCCTTGCCGTGGTCGGCGAGCATCTTGCGACGCTCCTCGTCGGGCAGCAGGTACCACTCGTACGAACGCACGAACGGGTACACGCAGATGTACTTGCCCGCTTCCTCACCGGCGAGGAAGGCCGGGATGTGGCTCTTGTTGAACTCGGCCGGGCGATGCAGGGCCACATTGCTCCACACCGAGTTGCTGGCCTTGCCCAGGATGGTGGTGCGGCGGAAGTCGGCGTAGGCGGCCTGGATCTGTTCGACCTCTTCCGAATGCCACCAGATCATGAAGTCGGCATCAGCTCGCAGGCCGGCGACGTCGTAGAGACCGCGGACCACGACGCCGCGCTCTTCCAACGAATCGAAGAACTTGGTGGCGTCGGCAATCGCCTCGGTCCGATCGTCACCCAGTTCTCCGGGGCGAACCGAGAAAACTGAGAACATCAGATAGCGGACGGTGGCATTGATTTCGGCATAATCCAGGCGGGTCATGGATTTCATACTGCCACCCACCGACACCGTCTCGGCAGCCCAGGGGCACCGATGCGCGGAAGGTCAGGCGGTCAGGTCGGCGACGAGTTGGCGCGCGGCCAGGTCGGCCCGGCCGACACAGGCCGGGACCCCCACCCCGTTGTAGCTGGCACCGGCCAGGGCCAGGCCGCGCGGACGTCTGCGATCGAGCTCGGCGATCAGTTCGGCATGCCCGGTCCCGTAGCGCGGCAGCCCGGAAGGCCATCGCTGCACCACGGCGTCGACCGGACGCAGAGGTTCGCCGCGGCCACCGGAGATCCCGATGACGGTGGACAGGTCGCGCCTGGCCCAGTCGATGAGCTGATCGTCGTCGATGTCGGTGACGGACGCGCCGAACCGGCCGTAGGACGCGCGGACGAGGGCGCCGTGGCCTGCCAGATGCGGCCACTTCTGACTGCTGAAGGTGAACGCCTTGGCCCGCACCACGGTTTCATCGCTGGCCACCAGCACTCCGGACAACTCCGGCAAGATCACCTCCGGCCCCAAAGCCAGTGCCACCACGGCGGATCCGGAGATGTCGACGCGCGACAGCGGCTTCGCAAGGTCGGGCTCAGAGTTCATGACCCGGGCTGCGGCTGGCGCGGTGAGCGCACAGACGACCCCGTCGTAGGCGACGCCGTCGACAAGCCAGCCGCCGTCGCCGCGACGGATGTCGGTGACGATGGTCCCGGTGCGCAGCGTCGCCGCGGACCGCTCGATGAGAACGTCGATGAGTTCGGGGTATCCACCCGCCATTGCACCGAAGATCGGCCCCTGCCCCGATGCGGCGCCGAGCAGGTCGGTCACAGCTGCGGTGAGACTGGATACCCCGGCATCCAACTTCGCGGCAAGCGCGGGCAGCACCGCACGCAGACCCAGATCGTCGGCCCGCGCCGAATAGACGCCGGAGAGCATCGGATCGACACTGCGGTCGACCACCGAGCGGCCGAAACGCTGCGCGACCAATCCCCCGATGGAGACGTCCTGACCGGACGTCCACTCGAGCGGGCGGGAGGATTCGTCGGTCATCAACGCCAGATCGGCGGGTTCGGCGAGGTGCGCGACCACGGCCGGATCGGCGGGGATGCCCATGAGTGTGGGCCGCGCCATCGGTTCCAGGACCGAACGCGCCAGAATCCGGGGACCGAGGGTGCCCGGATGCACCATCCGCGACGAGATGCCGAGTTCGGCCAGCAGCGCCGGGACTTCCGGGCGACGCACCAGGAACGCTTCGGCGCCGACATCAAGCCGCACGCCGGCCAGGTCGACACCCTTGAGGGTGCCGCCGAGCCGGTCGGTGGCCTCGAAAAGGTCGATGGTGGCGTTCGGCCCGAGCAGTGCCCGCAGACGATACGCAGCCGTCAGACCCGAGATACCGCCACCGATCACTGCCAACCGCGATGGGCTCACAGCGAATGCACCAGCTCCACCACCCGCGTCAGCATGGTCGGGTCTGTGGTCGGCAGTACGCCGTGACCGAGGTTGAAGATGTGGCCCGCAGCACCGGCGGCCATTGCGGCGTCGGCTTCCGCGGCGATGCGACGGACGTGGGTTTCCACGACCTCCCACGGCGCGAACAGCAACGCCGGATCAAGATTGCCCTGCAGTGATTTGCCGGGTCCGACGCGACGCGCAGCCTCGTCGAGCGGGATCCGCCAGTCGACACCCACCACATCGGCGCCCGCGGTACCCATGTCGTGCAGCAATTCACCCGTTCCGACACCGAAGTGGATGCGCGGTACGTCGTAGGACGCGAGTTCGGCGAACACCCGAGCCGAATGTGGCCTGGCGTAGGTGCGGTAATCGGCGACCGACAGGGCCCCGGCCCAGGAGTCGAACAACTGGATGGCATCGACGCCGGCTTCGAGCTGTACCCGCAGGAACGCGATCGTGATGTCGGCGAGTTTGCCGACCAGTTCGTGCCACACCGCGGGCTCGGAGTACATCAGCGCTTTGGTGTTCTCGTAGTTGCGGCTCGGACCACCCTCGATCAGATACGACGCCAGGGTGAACGGTGCACCGGCGAACCCGATCAGCGCGGTGTCACCGAGCTCTGCCTTGAGGAGCTTGACCGCTGACGAGACCGCACCAACGGCCTCCGGCCTCAGGATCGGCAGGGCCTGTATATCGGCGTGGGTGCGCACCGGATTGGCGATCACCGGACCGACACCGGAGACGATGTCGAGGTCGATGCCTGCGGCCTTGAGTGGAACAACGATGTCGGAGAACAGGATTGCGGCGTCAACACCGTGGCGGCGGACCGGCTGCATCGTGATCTCACAGACCAGCTCCGGATCGAAGCAGGCCTCGAGCATCCCGCGACCGGCGCGGATCTCCCGGTACTCTGGAAGCGAACGCCCAGCTTGGCGCATGAACCACACCGGACGGCGACTGGGAACCTGCCCCCGGGCAGCCGCAACCAGCGGAGAGACAGTGCGAGCATCATGTTCAGACATCACCTCCACATGCTGCCATGCGCCCCTCGGCGCGCCTCCGCTGCGTCCGACCTGATCGGCCCTACGGTCGAGCAGTGACCACATCCGGAGCCTCGACCGAGCCTGCGGTCTTTCGCAGCGCAATCGAATCGATGCATGCGGCCAAGGTCCGGTCGGAGATCGAACTCGGCAGCATACGTCCACCACAACGACTTGCGCCTTACAGTTACGCCGTCGGCGCAGAGGTGACCCAACCTGACGACGGCGACATCGCTACAGATTCCGACGGGACCGCATTCGGCCGATTGATCCTGCTTTACGACCCCGACGGCCATGAGGCCTGGAACGGCACGATGCGCCTGGTGGCGTTCATCCAGGCCGAGATGGAGGCGGATCTTGCCACCGATCCACTTCTGCCCGAGGTTGCCTGGAGCTGGCTGACCGAGGCGCTCGAGAAGTCGGACCGCGTGGACGTGACCGCCCTTGGCGGCACCGTCACGTCAACGACCTCGGTTCGCTACGGCGACATCGCCGGTCCCCCGCGTGCGCATCAGCTGGAACTGCGCGCGTCGTGGACAGCCACCAACGACGACCTCAGTGGCCACGTCGAAGCCTTCTGCAATGTGCTCTCACTCGCTGCCGGACTCCCGCCGACCGGCGTGACACGTCTCGGGTTTGCCGAAGCGTGACCGATCCCGACACACCGGAGCCGGCGGCAGAACCCGCCGGGCCTCCGGCCATCCCGCTGACTGCACCGGCCGACGGTGTTCCGCCGGTCCTGACCACACCGCAGGAGTTTGCCGACGCCGCACAGCGGCTGGCCGACGGAACCGGCCCGATCGCCCTCGACACCGAACGCGCATCGGGTTTTCGCTACTCCGGACGCGCCTACCTGATCCAGATCCGGCGCAACGGCAGCGGGACGATGCTGATCGACCCGATCGAGCACCCCGAGGCACTCGGTCCGGTGGCCGACGTCCTCGACGGTCCGGAGTGGATCCTGCACGCCGCCGACCAGGACCTCCCGTGCCTGCGCGAGTTGAACTTCCGGTGCGCGGCGCTCTACGACACCGAGCTGGCAGGCCGGCTCGCCGGCATCCCCAGGGTCAACCTGGCCGCCATGGTCGAACACTTCCTCGGCCTCGGACTGGTCAAGGGTCACGGCGCCGCCGACTGGTCCCGTCGCCCACTGCCGGACGAGTGGCTGAACTATGCGGCGCTCGACGTCGAGGTCCTGATCGAGTTGCGGGACGCAGTACAGGCAGCACTGGTCGAGGCAGGTAAAGACACTTGGGCCGCACAGGAATTCGAGGCGATCCTGGCCCGGCCCGATCCTGTACCCCGCCCTGATCGCTGGCGGCGGGTCTCGAAGATCCACACCATCAAGTCACCCCGGACCCTGGCCGCGGTGCAGCAATTGTGGAACACGCGGGAAGACCTGGCCCGTCGGCGCGATACCGCGCCGGGTCGCATCCTTCCGGATTCCGCGATCGTGGCCGCCGCGGTCGCAGACCCGAAAACCCTGGACGAACTCTACAAACTGCCGGTCTTCGGTGGTCCTCGCCAACGCCGGCTCGCCGGACGCTGGATGGACGCGCTCGAGACCGCACGCACCCTGCCCGACAGCGAACTCCCCTCGCGACGGCCGCCGACCACCGGTCTGCCGCCGGTCAATCGGTGGGAAGGCAAAGAACCAGCGGCCGCAGCGCGCTATACGGCTGTTCGCGCCGGGTTGACCGAACTCGCCGAACGGGTCGATGTTCCGGTTGAGAACCTGTTGCTGCCCGAGCTCGTCCGCCAATTGTGCTGGGAGGGTATCGCTTCGCCGTCGACGGACACGGTGGCCGAGCGATTGACGGCAGGCGGCGCTCGCCCCTGGCAGGTCGAACTGACCGCACCCGTGATCGCCGAAGCGCTGACCGCTCCTCCCGCGACCGTTCCTCCCGCGACTGCCCCACCCGCCGAATAGATTCGCTCCACTTACGCACAAACGCTCCGGTTGCAACCGGAGCGTTTGTGCGTAAGTGGAGCGAATCTCCGCTCAGCTGATGTCGTTGAGATCTTGTTCGTCGGCGCTCGACAGCGGTGCCTGCATACTCGAGACCATGGCGGTGATGGCGCGGGCCACATCCTGTGCGGTCAGGCCGAGTTCGTCGAGCAGCTCACCCCGCGAAGCCTGGGTCAAGAACCTCTGCTCGATGCCCACATCCCGCACCGGCGTCGAAATGTTCTCGGCCCGAAGCTTTTCCGACACCGACGAACCGACACCGCCGTGCACGCCACCGTCCTCGACCGTCACGACCAATCGATGCGCCTGTGCCAGTCCGGCAATCGACTCGGGCACCGGCAGCACCCAGCGAGGATCGACCACAGTGGTACCGATCCCCTGCTGCGAGAGTCGGGCCGCGGTGTCCAGCGCCAATGACGCGAACGGTCCGACCGCGACGATCAACACGTCAGCGCTTTCACCGCGTGCGGGCCGGTGCAGCACATCGGTGCCGTCGGAAAGTCGTTCCACCGCGCGGATGTCCTCCGGGACTGCACCTTTCGGGAATCGCAGCGCGGTGGGTCCGTCGTTGGTCTCCAGCGCTTCAGCCAGTTCCTCACGCAGACGCGCCGAGTCGCGGGGCGCGGCCACGCGCATCCCCGGCACGATCGACATCAGCGACAGATCCCACATGCCGTTGTGACTCGGACCGTCGGGTCCGGTGACCCCGGCCCGATCGAGCACCAGCGTCACCGGCTGCTTCAACAGGGCAACGTCCATCAGCAACTGGTCGAAGGCCCTGTTCAGAAATGTCGAATAGAGCGCCACCACGGGATGCAGACCACCGAGGGCGAGGCCGGCGGCCGAGGTCAGCGCATGCTGCTCGGCAATACCGACGTCGAACATCCGATCCGGGAAACGCTCACCGAACGCCGCGAGACCGGTAGGACCTGGCATGGCCGCGGTGATCGCGACGACGTCCTCGCGATTGCTGCCCGCCTCCACCAGCGCGGCCGAGAAGACCGAGGTCCAGTCCGGCGCCGAGACGCTGGTCGACTTGCCGGTCTCGGGATCCATGATGCCGGTCGCGTGCATCCGGTCGGCGACATGGTTCTCGGCATGGTGATACCCCATGCCTTTACGGGTGACGGTGTGCACGATCACCGAACCACCGAACGACTTGGCCTGGCGGAGCGCGTTTTCCAGCGCTTCCTGATCGTGTCCGTCCACCGGCCCGACGTACTTGATGCCGAGGTCGGTGAACATCGCCTGCGGTGCCAGTGCATCTTTGATGCCGGTCTTGAGGCCGTGTAGCGCGGCGTAGGCGATCTGGCCGAGCAACGGCAGTTTCAGCACTGCCCGCCGGCTCTCGTCGAGGACACGCTCGTAACCGGGCTGCAGGCGCAGGCCGGACAGGTGCCGTGCGAAACCGCCGATGGTCGGCGCGTAGGACCGTCCGTTGTCGTTGACGACGATGACAACCGGGCGATCGCCGGCCGCGATGTTGTTGAGGGCCTCCCAGCACATGCCGCCGGTGAGTGCGCCGTCGCCGACCACGGCAATTACGTGCCTGTCCTGCTTCGTCAGCTCGAAGGCCTTGGCGAGTCCGTCCGCGTAGGACAGGGCCGCGGACGCATGCGACGATTCGATCCAGTCGTGCTCGCTCTCGGCACGTTCCTGGTAACCGGTCAGACCACCACGTTGACGAAGGGTGTCGAAGCGATCTTTGCGGCCGGTGACGATCTTGTGGACGTAGCTCTGGTGTCCCGTGTCGAAGAGCACAGCATCGTTCGGTGAATCGAAGACCCGGTGGATGGCCAGGGTCGTCTCGACGACACCGAGGTTGGGTCCGAGGTGACCACCCGTGGCGGAGACCTTCGCGATCAGGAACTCGCGGATCTCGCCGGCCAGATCCTGCATCTGCGCAACGGTCAGTTCGCGCAGGTCGGCGGGCGAATCAACCGAATCCAGCACGCTCATCCAACATCCTCTCAATGATGTATCTCGCGGCGAAAGACGTACTTCGCCACCGGTGCCATCGGGCTGCGACGACTTGTGATCTTCCACTCTACGGATTCTTCGAGACCGCGAGCAGTAGGGATTGGTTACGCGCTCGCCCCAGTTGCGGGGCGCAGCAGCGCCACCGCCTCCATGTGGTGGGTCAGTGGAAACGCGTCGAAACCGAGCAACGTGTCGACCTCGTATCCACCGCGGCGGTAGTCGCTGAGGTCACGGGCGAATGTCGCCGGATCGCAGCCGACCGCGATGACGGCTGCGGGCCCGGCCGCCGTGATCCGTTCGACGACCTCACGGCCGGCACCTGACCGCGGCGGGTCGACGATGACCACGTCGGGCGAGGGCAGGTCGGTCACCGTTGTCAGCACACTGCCCCGATGAACCTTGACTCGATGGTCGTCGGCGAAGGTGAGGTCGGCGGCGGCGGTCGCGCCGCGGTCGGCCTCGACGATGTGAACGCGGGCCGTACCCCAGGACTCGTCGTTCTCATCGAGCACAGCCCCCGCCAGCACCCCGGCCCCGCCGTACAGATCCCACGCCACCACCGAGCGCGGCAACCCGGACGACCTCAGCAGGCTGCGCACGGTGGCGCTGTAACCGGATGCCGCGAGCCGGTGGGCCTGCCAGAATCCGGTCACGGGGAGCTCCCAGGTGCGTCCACCGACGGTTCGACGCACGGTCGGCTCCCCCGCCAGCAACACCTCACGGCGCACGGTCGAACGTTGTGCCCGCTGCTGCTGTGTCCGTCGTCGGCCCGACTGCGGCCGTTTTCCGCGTCCACCGCGGTGCGGTTCGTTCGCGGCGGCGATGTGGACCACGTGGCGGCTACCGTCGTCGCCGACGGTCAGCATCAGTTCGGAACCGGGCTCGAGGTTGCCGAACTCGTCGAGGCCGTCGACCATCCCGACAACGGGCTGCGCGCAATCCAGACGCGGGATGACCGAATGTGATTGGTATCCGCGCACTCCGGGACGCCCCTGTGCATCGATGAAGAGGCGTTCACGCACCCGCCAGTTGGTTTCGGGGGCCTCGGTGGCGTCGGGGTCGAGCGAGACCACCTCGCCGTTCCACTCGATACCTGCCATCCGGCCCAGCAGCTCGGACAGGACCTGCGATTTCAGTTCGCGGGCATACGCACCGGTGGTGTGCGAGAGATCACAGCAACCCGCACCGGCACCACCGGCATACGCCGGGGCACCCACCTGGCAGACCGCGTCGATGCGGTGCGGTGAGTCCTGCAGGATCTCGCGGATCTCTGCGCGGCAGAAACCCTTGCCACGATCCTCGGTCACCACCACCCGCAGTGTTTCGCCCGGCAATGCGTGGCGGATGAACACCACTCGGCCATCGCGCCGGCCGACCCCGATTCCACCGTGACCGAAGCGGTCGACGGTGATCTCGAATTCGGTACCCAGCCAACCTTTGCCGGCTCCTACGGAAGCATGGGCGGGTCGATCGGGGTCTTGATTGGGCTCATCGAGGTCCTGATTGAGCCCATTGACGTCTTTGTTGGGCCCATTGACGTCGTTGTTGGGCCCATTGACGTCGTTGTTGGGCACTGAGCCGGTCACTACAAACCTGTTTTCTCTGTTGGTGTCGGACCGGCAGGGGGCGAGCCGACACCGCGACGGGTGTCGCCTGGTGCGATGTAGGTGCGGTCACGCTTTCGCCGATCCGAGGAGCTGAGCTGCCATGGTACCGACGTCACCATCACACCCGGTTCGAACAGCAGGCGGCCCTTGAGCCGCAGCGCGGACTGGTTGTGCAGGATCTGCTCCCACCAGTGACCGACCACATACTCGGGGATGAAGACTGTCACCACGTCCCGCGGCGACTCGCGCCGTAGCCGCCGGACGTACTCGATGACCGGACGGGTCACCTCGCGGTACGGCGAGGCGATCACCTTGAGCGGAACTGTGATGTCACTGTCCTCCCACTGCGCCACCAGCTTTCGGGTGTCCCGCTCGTCCACGTTCACCGTGATGGCCTCGAGGGTGTCCGGACGGGTGGCGCGGGCGAACGCCAGCGCCCGTCGGGTCGGCAGATGCAGCGTCGAGACCAGCACGATCGAATGGGTCCGGCTCGGCAGCACGGCTTCGTAGTCGGAATTGTCGAGCTCGGCCTGCACCGACGCGTAATGCCGGTGGATGAGTTTCATCAGGCCGAAGATCGCGACCATCGCCAGGATCGCAATCCAGGCTCCGGCAAGGAACTTCGTGACGAGCACGATGATCAGCACCGACCCGGTCATCACCAGTCCGATGCTGTTGATGATCCGCGAACGGATCATCCGGGTCCGGGCCCGGGGGTCACCTTCGGTTTTGAGGTGCCGGGTCCAGTGCCGGACCATTCCGATCTGACTGAGGGTGAACGACACGAAGACACCGACGATGTAGAGCTGGATGAGGGCGGTCACCTCGGCACCGAAGGCGACGATGAACGCAATGGCGGCAACGGCCAGGAACAGGATGCCGTTGGAGAAGGCCAACCGATCGCCGCGGGTGTGAAGCTGCCGTGGGAGGTAACGATCCTGCGCGAGCACCGATCCGAGTACCGGGAACCCGTTGAATGCGGTGTTCGCGGCCAGCACCAGGATCAGTGCGGTGACCACGGTCACGAAGTAGAAACCGGGGCTGAATCCGCCGAACACCGCATGTGCCAGTTGCGCGATGAGTGATTTCTGCTCGTAGTCAGCCGGTGCGCCGATCAGATCCTTGGCCGGATCGGAGACGTACTTCACACCGATTTCCTTGGCCAGCAGGATGATCCCCATCAGCAGGACGATCGAGATGGTTCCCAACAGCAGCAGCGTGGTCGCCGCGTTGCGCGACTTGGGCTTCTGGAAGGCCGGCACGCCGTTGGAGATGGCTTCCACCCCGGTCAGCGCGGCACAACCGGACGAAAAGGCGCGTGCGACAAGGAAGACAAATGCGATTCCGACGAGGTGGTTCTCTTCGGCGACGATCTCGTAGCCCGCAGTTTCGGACTCGATGTTGTCCCCGAACACGAAAACGCGCAGGAACCCCCAGAACAGCATCACCACCATGCCGACGATGAAGGCATAGGTGGGAATCGAGAACGCGGTACCCGATTCTCGCAGCCCGCGCAGGTTGATCGACGTCAACAGGACGATCGCGACCACGCAGAACCAGACCTTGTGTTCCTGCACGAAAGGTACCGCCGAGCCGACGTTCTCCGCGGCCGAGGCGATCGAGACCGCAACGGTCAGCACATAATCGACAAGCAATGCGCTACCGACGGTCAGGCCCGCAGTGGGTCCGAGATTGGTGGTGGCCACCTCATAGTCGCCACCGCCCGACGGATAGGCGTGCACGTTCTGCCGATAACTCGCGACGACCACCGCCATCACCAGCGCGACCGCCAGTCCGATCCACGGGGTGTAGGTGTACGCCGACAGCCCGGCAACCGAGAGCACAAGGAAGATCTCTTGCGGCGCATAGGCAACCGACGACATCGCGTCCGACGCGAACACCGGCAACGCGATCCGCTTGGGAAGCAGCGTATGACCGAGCGTGTCGCTGCGGAATGGACGCCCGAGCAACAACCGTTTCGTCGCCGTTGAGGCCTTGGACACCGTGGACACCAGGCAACAATAGGGCCTGCGGTGACGTAAGGCCACGCCGGTCGCGGTACCGTTCCGGAGAGCATCTGCTCGGGTGAGATCAGCGAGGAGTCAGCATGCGTGTTGTGGTGATGGGATGCGGTCGCGTCGGGGCGTCCCTTGCCGGCCAGTTGCAGGATGCCGGGCACGCGGTCGCGATCATCGATCGAGATCAGACGGCATTTCGCCGTCTGCCCGATGGATTCACGGGCACCACCGTCAAGGGTGTCGGTTTTGATCAGGAAGTACTTCGACGAGCCGGTATCGAAGGTGCGGATGCGTTCGCAGCCGTCTCGTCGGGAGACAACTCCAACATCATCGCCGCGCGCGTCGCGCGCGAAACATTCAGCGTGCCCAAGGTGGTCGCCCGGATTTACGACGCCAAACGCGCGGCCGTCTACGAACGTCTCGGTATCCCGACCGTGGCCACCGTGCCCTGGACCACGGATCGGTTCATGTCGGCACTCGGCGGGGCCGCCGACACCGGCGACGTCGCCTGGACCGAACCTTCCGGCCAGGTCGCGCTCGTCCAACTGAACATCCACGAGTCCTGGGTGGGTACCTCGTTCACGCTGTTCCAGGAGCAGACGGGTTCGCGGATCAGCTTCGTCAACCGACTCGGCAAGCCGCTGTTGCCCGGTCCCAAATCCGTTCTGCAACAGAATGATCAGGTCTTCGTTGCAGCGTTGATCGACAATCTCGACAAAGTTCGTGCTGTGGCGGGCACCCTCGCCCCAGAAACCGACTGACCCGAAGCCCCCCGCAGACCGAAGGAAGAAACATGAAGGTCGCGATAGCAGGCGCAGGCGCTGTCGGGCGATCGATCGCCCGTGAGCTGCTCGCCAACTCGCACGAGGTGCTCCTCCTCGAACGCAATCCCGATCACATCGACGAAGAAGCCGTGCTCGGAGCCCGCTGGGTCGGCGGTGATGCCTGCGAACTCGACAACCTCGAACGGGTCGAGCTCCACAAGTTCGACGTCGTCATCGCCGCCACGGGTGACGACAAGGCGAATCTGGTGGTGAGCCTGCTCGCCAAAACCGAGTTCGCGGTCCAGCGGGTGGTCGCCCGGGTGAACGACCCCCGGAACGAGTGGCTGTTCGACGAGGACTGGGGTGTCGATGTGGCGGTGTCCACCCCGCGAATGCTCGCCTCGCTTGTCGAAGAGGCGGTCTCGGTGGGCGATCTCGTCCGGCTGATGACCTTCCGGCGGGGTCAGGCCAATCTGGTGGAGATGACCCTGCCCGACAACACTTCACTGGCAGGCAAGCCGGTCCGGAAACTCAACCTGCCGCGCGATGCCGCACTCGTCACCATCCTGCGCGGTGGCAGGGTGATCGTTCCGCAACCCGACGACGCCGTCGAAGGCGGCGACGAACTGGTCTTCATCGTGCCGGCAGAAGCAGAGGGTGAACTCCGGGCCGCCATCATCGAGCCGGCGGCGCCTGCTCGCTAGTCTCGCCCGGGCCCTCGGCTTCCGGCAGTGCCGCTGCCTCGTCTTCTTCGTCGTCTTCGTTCTTCTGGGCCCAGCGAACCAGGAGCACCGTGGCAAGGGCGGCGGCAGCGGTCAGGGGCCAGCCCATCGCGATGCGCGCCACGGCCAGGCCGCCGGTCTGGTCATTGTCGTAGAGAAATGACTGCACCAGGTAGCGGACACCGAACAGTGCCGCCCACACCGCCGTGGCGATGTCGTAGGCCAGCAGGGTCCGACGATGGCTGCGCCAATGAGTTCCGTTGCCGTTCACGCCGTTCCAGATGACCCCGACCAGGGGCCACCGGAACAGGATCGACACCGCGAACACCCCGGCATACAGCAGTGTGGTCCAGATGCCGAAGAGGAAGAAGCCCTTGGCGTCGCCGGTTCGGTGGGCGATGAACGCGCACACCGCAACTCCGATGACACCGGAGATGGCCGGTTGGATGGGCTCGCGCCGGACCAGCCGGAGTACGAAGATCGCGAAAGCGACGGCGAGTGCCGCGTAGATCGCGACTGTCAGACCCCACAGCGAGTTGGCCGGGACGAACGCCACGATCGGCAATGACGAATAGATGAGTCCGGAGACCCCACCCATCTGTTCGAGAACGGTCTGGGCAGGCGGTTCGTCGACCTCTGCCGAAACTTCCCGATGCCCGCCGGGCTCAGCTATCACCGAGCAACTCGTAATCGGGGTTGAACATGACCTTGCGGCCGTCGTGCTCGCCCATCCGGCCCCGGACGATCATCTTGCGTCCCGGCTCGATACCCGGGATGCGATTGCGTCCGATGAACTTGAGCGTGACCACGTCGGTGCCGTCGAAGAACTCTGCGGCGACACCTGATTTCACCGTCTTGGCGCAGGTCTGCACGGATCGTAGTTCGCCCTGCATGGTGACTTCGTCACCGGCTGAACAATCACAGGCGCGCTGGGCACCGTTCTGCTGGGACTGCTCGGAGATCTTCTCGGCGTCGAGCTGCTCGAGGTCTTCGGTAAGTCTGCGCGTGAGGCGTTTGAGATATCCGCCTGCGGTCATGGCGCTACGCACCCTTTCGCCAATTCAATCGTGCCGCCACATCACCAGATGTACGTGGTCGGCGGGCTGTTGCTCTCGCCAGGGTAGACCCCGGCAGTGCCGAGTTCCACTCGCCGCGGCAAGATCATCACATGCCGCTCACGCCTGTGTCGCAGACCACCGCCGCAAACCGGGATCTGGTGATCGTGGCCCTGCCCGGAACAGGTTCTGACGGCGATTTCGCCGGTCGCGCGTTTGCCGACGCGACCATCCCGGTGATTGCCGTCGACCCGACATCCAACGGTCTGATCAGTAGCTATGAGCAGGCACTCGACGAGGCCGCAGCGGCAGGCCACCGGGTCCTCGCCGCCGGCGTGTCCATCGGCGCCTGTGTGGCGGTCCGGTGGGCGCTGCAGAACCCGACCCTGTGCGCAGGCGTACTGGCCGCGCTGCCCCCGTGGCTCGGAGATCCGGCGACTGCGCCGGCCGCACACAGCGCACTGTTGACGCGTGACCAGCTCGCCCGAACCGGTCTCGACGCCACCATCGAAGCGATGACGGCGGGCACACCCGGCTGGCTGGCCTCCGAACTGGCGCGGTCGTGGCGGGCCACCGCGCCGGTCCTGGATGCGATGCTCGGCGAGGCCGCCGGCTACCACGCTCCGATCGCCGCAGATATCGCCGAACTGTCTGTGCCGCTGTCGATCACCGCGACCATCGACGACCCGGTCCACCCGTTCGAGGTGGCACAGGCTTGGTGCGACGTGGCCCCGCAATCGCTTCTGCAGACGATCACCCTCGACGAACTGGGCGCAGATCCCGCCGTGCTGGGCAGGCGATGCCTGGCCGGCTGGCGTCAACTGACCGCTTGACGCTTTCAGACCTTCGGACCTTCAGCGCTTCGGGCGATTACCCAACTGCTGCATCGCCGAACCTCGCGAACCGGTTCCCGGCGGCGGGGTCTCGGTCGCTTTCTCTTCCGGCTCTGCTGCGGCCGGCTGCGGCTGGCCCTGTATCCGCACCGTCGCCTGCGCGGACTGGGCCTGCGCATTGTCTGCCGCAGGCGCGGGTGCCGCGTTCGCGTCCATCGTCCCGGAGGTCACCATCTCCTGTTGCGCGGCGGCCACCTGCTCGGCGAGTACCGGCGGCAGGACGATCGGCAACGGGGTACGCGGCGGGTGCGGGTCGTCGCCGCGCCGGACCACGGTCTCGCTGACCACCGCGCGAGCCACCTTCGCCAGGCTCTCGGCGCCCGCGGTCGGCGCGCTCGCCACGCAACGGATCATCCAGCGCGGACCGTCGACACCGATGAAACGATGCACTCCACCGGAAACGGTCGCCACCACCTCGCGACCCCAGAAGCCGGTTTCGATGGCCGTCTCCGCGCCCTCCGCCTTGAGGGATTCGGTGAGTTCGCTCACCACATCGCGCCACTGTCCACTCGTCTTGGGGGCAGCGAATGCGGCAACGGTGATCCGTCCGTGAGGTGTCACCAGGAACACCGACTGCGGCTGATGGTCGACCGACATCTCGACGGTCACCTGCCCGCCCTCGACCACCGGAACGAGGACCGAACCGAGATCGAGATGTGAGTTGTCGAATGTCGAGCCGGAGGCCAGATCATCGATGTCGTACGGACCCTGACCACTGCCGATCTGCTTGGGCCCGGTGCTCGTGTCGGGTTCCTCGGTGGGGTGTCCCCGCCTGATACCCCGAGTTCGTTTTTCGCGTGCCATTTCTCAGCTGCTTTCCGACGCGTTCGCGTCCAACCTCGCGTGACCGCCACTCGAACCGTAACCGCCTGCGCCGCGGCTCGTTTCGTCCAGTTCGTCGACTTCGACGAAGTCGACGAGTTCGACCCGCTGAACCAGTAGCTGCGCAATGCGGTCACCTCGCGCGATGACAATCGGTTCGTGTGGGTCCAGATTGATCAGGCAGACCTTGATCTCGCCGCGGTATCCCGCATCGACGGTGCCCGGCGTGTTGACGATCGACAGACCGGCGCGCGCGGCGAGTCCCGATCGCGGATGGATCAGGCCCACCGTTCCGATGGGCAGAGCGATGGAGATCCCGGTCGGCACGAGTGCCCGCTGCCCGGGCGCGAGTTCGATATCGATCGCGCTCGACAGGTCGACGCCGGCATCCCCGGGGTGTGCCCGCCGGGGTAGTTCGATGCCCGGATCAAGTCGCCTGATGGCGACCTGTCCGGATGGCTGGACGGCGAGGAATGGTGCGTCGGCAGGGGTGCTGCCAGGATCGGTTGCCACACGGGAAGACTACGCTGGCGCCGTGCCTCCATTCCCATCACCCGACACAGCCGGAGACCCTTTCCAGACCCATGACAACGGCAGCGACGACAGCCGGGCGATCCTTCACGACGAACGCCTGCACGTACCGCTGTGGTGGTGGCTGGTCGCGGCAATCGTCATCGGCCTACTCGGCTACGAGATCCAGCTCGCCCTGCATGACAGCACCTTCAGCCCGATCGCCTACGTCATACTCGCGCCGCTGGCCGCCTGGCTGCTCTGGTCGATGGGCCGCACCCGCATCCGGGTCACCGACGGCGAATTGTGGGCAGGCAATGCCCATCTGCCGATCGACCTGATCGACCGGGCCGCGGTCATCCCGGCCAGCGCGAAGAGCGCGGCCCTCGGCCGCCAGCTCGACCCGGCCGCATTCCTCGCCCACAAGTTCTGGGTCAAGACCATGGTGCTGCTGGTTCTCGACGATCCCGACGACCCGACGCCCTACTGGCTCGTCAGCACCCGCCACCCGGCCGAGCTGGTCACCGCACTCGGGATGACCGACGCGGCGTCTGAATCATCCGACTGACCCGGGTCCCGGGCGGTCGCACGTTTCGGACCCGAACTCGTCGCTGCCCCAAAACACAACCGCGTCGGTGGTGTCCCCAGGCCACTTGCCTGGGTGACACCACCGACGCGGTGTTGTTGTCTATCAGTCTGCTGCAGGTGATTACGCGCAGTCGACGCAAATGCGCGAGTTGCCGTTCTCCGTTGCCAGCCGACTTCGGTGGTACACAAGGAAGCAGCTGGTGCAGGTGAACTCGTCAGCCTGCTTCGGGATCACCCGAACAGAGAGTTCCTCGCCGGACAGGTCAGCGCCCGGGAGCTCAAAGGACTCGGCGATATCGCCTTCGTCCACATCGACCGAGGCCGCCTGCGCTTCACTCCGACGTGCCTTCAGTTCCTCGAGTGAGTCCTCGGAGACCTCGTCGGATTCAGTGCGCCGGGGCGCATCGTAATCAGTTGCCATATTTCCGCCTTAGGTAGAAGCACCTGCGACCCGAGGTACCCGATGTGAGCAGGTCCCGCGTGTCCCAACAAGCCGCGCACGTTCCTCGTCTGCAAAGTCCGCGACAGTGCCCTTTGATCAACAACTCCTACGAAGGGATTCGTTGCTCATGAGGGCAAGTATATTGTGATGTTCGCCACAGTTTATTGAATGCCCGAGTTTCGGGTTATCCAAGCTGAGGCGGCTGAATCCTAGCCCAGCCGCTCCATGGAGTCAACAACACTCCCACGGTGAAAACATTCCCGGTCGGTCGCTGCCGAACGCGGGGGTCGCGACCGTTTAGAGTTTGACTCGCTCGTCCACATCTGAAGCGGAAGGCACCAGCAGCCCATGGTTTCGCAGATCACCTATGGCTATCCCACCGACGACCACGGTCGCCCGTTCCGTCGGCGGCGCTACCTGCCCGCGATCATCGTCGCCGTGGTGTTGGCACTGATCACAGCGATCGTATGGATCGGTGCGCTGTCATCGAGCGGTACCGAGGCCGCGCCGGTCGACTGCCCGCAGCCTTCCGCACCGTCAGCAACACCCGGATCACCGGCGCCGGTGGTCGGCACACCTGCCGATCGTGAAGAGATGCTCCGAGTCTCCCCCGCGGCACTGTCCGGATTCCAGATCAGAGTGCTCAACGCCACTGACGAGCAGGGCAAGGCGCAGACCGTCCTCGATGATCTGACCTCCCTGGGATTCCAGGGAACCCCCGAGGGCGCCTATGGCGACGACCCGCTCTATCCGGACCGCAATCTGGACTGCTTCGGGCAGATCCGCTTCGGGGACGCGGGCAAAGCCGCCGCCGCCGCATTGTGGATCGCCGCGCCCTGCACCCAGTTGATCAACGACGGGCGCCCCGACACGGTCGTCGACCTGTCCATCGGCGAGTCCTTCAGCGACAACGGGCAGAGCCAGGATGCACTGGCCGTCCTCGACACCCTGCGCAGCGCGAACCCACAAGACCCCAACACCGGATCCGACCCGGCCTTGGTCTCAGCGGTTCACGAAGCGTCCTGCTGAACCGGGATCGGCTCCAACGCGCCGATCTCGGCCAGCAACGCCCGCAGGTCGTCGGCGATGCCCGGCGCCATCGCCAGCGTCACGTCCCCGGCGCTGCCGCGTGATGTCGCGGCGGGTATCCGGACGATCGCACCCGCCTCTTCGGCGATCAGGGATCCGGCCGCCCAGTCCCAGGGGCTCAGACCGTGTTCGTAGTGCGCGTCGACGGCCCCACAGGCCACCATGCACAGGTCCAGAGCCGCCGAACCGATCCGCCGCAGATCCCGGACCTGTGGCAACAGTCGTGCGATCAAGGCGCCCTGCACTTCGCGGCGCGAGGCTGCGTAACCGAATCCGGTCGCCACCAGCGCCAGGCCCACCTCGTCGACAGCGTTGCAGCGCAATCGCACCGGTCCCGATCCGTCGTCCGAAAAGGCACCGCCGCCGCGGGTTGCCGAATACGTCACACCGCGGGCGACGTCGACAACCGCACCCGCGACGGTCCGACCGTCCACCTGCGCACCGATCGACACCGAGTAGGCCGGGATGCCGTAGAGAAAGTTCACGGTCCCGTCGATCGGATCGACCACCCAGCGCACCCCGGCCGGGACCGTCACCGATCCGCCTTCTTCTTCACCGAGAATCGAATCGCCGGGACGCCTGGCGGCCAGCACGTCCCGGATCAACGACTCCGATTCCGTATCGACGATCGTCACCGGATCCGTATCAGTACTCTTGGTCGACACCGACTGCGGCGCAGATGGATTCACGACGCCGTGCCCGAAGACCTCCGGTCGCCTGGCTCGGACGTGTCGCGCGGCCTCTTCGGCCACCGCAATGGCGACAGCGGTCAGTTCATGTGGATCGAGTTGGGGCACACCTACATGTGAGCACACCGAGCTCCATCACCGCCGGACCGGCCCGATCGCACCAGGTGCGGAGAGTTCGCGTGACAACACGCAGAACCCGGCCCGGCTGACTAGCCTGAACAACGGCGGCGCAGGGCGCACCCCTATCCGCAACAGTCGAGCGAAGGAGCCACAACCGTGTCCAGTGAATCCGCAGACGGCAATCCCACCCGATCAGCCAACCCGAGCCAGGCCGTCGGGATCGACGTCGGCGGTTCGGGGATCAAGGGCGGCATCGTCGACCTCGAGTCCGGTGAGCTCATCGGCGAACGGTTCAAGGTCCTCACTCCCCATCCGGCCACACCGCAGGCCGTCGCCGGCGGGATCCGTGAGGTTGTCGACCATTTCGAATGGACAGGTCCGGTCGGGGTGACCCTCCCCGCTGTGGTGACAGGCGGGATCGCGCGGACGGCGGCCAACATCGACAAGTCCTGGATCGGTACGGACGTCTATGAACTCCTCACCGCCGAGCTCGGCGACCGCTCGCTGTCGGTCCTCAACGACGCCGACGCCGCCGGGATGGCCGAGGAACACTACGGCGCAGGCAAGGACTACAACGGCGTGGTCATGTTGCTGACATTCGGCACCGGCATCGGTTCGGCGATCATGTACAACGGTGTGCTCATACCCAACACCGAGCTCGGTCACATGCAGGTCGGTAAGAAGGAAGCCGAACACCAGGCGTCCTCCAAGGTCAAAGAAGACAACGACCTCTCGTACCACCACTGGGCCAAAGAAGTCTCCAAGGTGCTGAGTGCCTACGAGGCGCTGTTTTGGCCCGAGGTGTTCATCGCAGGCGGCGGGATCAGCCGCAAAGCCCATAAATGGATTCCACTTCTGACCAACCGAACACCGGTTGTACCGGCGACTTTGCAGAATACGGCCGGCATTGTCGGCGCCGCGATGGCGGTGGCTGCGGGGTTGCGGCCCTGAGTGCCGTTACAATGGCACACAGGCTGGCTTCGAGCCGGTTCCCCCAAGCCCCAGCTTCGCCGAGTTCACTCGGCCTGACACTGCCGCCGCGACGCACCTCCCCGCGGCACAGTGTCGTGTAGATAGCCCGAAAGGTAGTACGTGGCAGCCACGAAGACCCGCCAAACTGAACCAGATGCCGAGCAGTCGGAATCGGAATCAGAGTCGGTGACCGCGCCGCGGGCACGCAAGGCGCCCGCAAAGAAAGCAGCCGCCAAAAAGGCCCCGGCCAAGAAGGCCGCCAAAAAGGCGCCTGCGAAGAAGGCCGGCGCCAAGCGTGGTCCCAAGGACGGCGATGTCGACGGCATCGACGGCGACGGCGTCGAGAATGAAGCCTCGATCGACGACATCGATGTCAACGAGGACGAACTCGAAGACGTCACAGTCGATGATGACGATGACGACGAGGCGACCCCCGCGGTCGCCGTCGCAGCTCCCGGCAAGGCTGCCGCAAAGACCAAGAAGGCCGAAGACGAACCGTCGGAGTCCGACAAGGCGTCCGGCGACTTCGTCTGGGACGAGGACGAGTCCGAGGCACTGCGCCAGGCCCGCAAGGATGCCGAGCTCACCGCCTCTGCCGACTCGGTCCGCGCGTACCTGAAGCAGATCGGCAAGGTCGCACTGCTCAACGCCGAAGAAGAGGTCGAGCTCGCCAAGCGCATCGAGGCCGGACTCTTCGCCACCGAGCGGATGCGTCGACTCGCCGAGGCAGGCGAGAAGCTCACCGTTGCGCAGCGTCGCGACCTGTCGTGGGTCTCCCGCGACGGCGGCCGGGCCAAGAACCATCTGCTCGAGGCGAACCTTCGACTCGTGGTCTCGCTGGCGAAGCGCTACACCGGACGCGGCATGGCCTTCCTCGACCTCATCCAGGAAGGCAACCTCGGTCTGATCCGTGCGGTCGAGAAGTTCGACTACACCAAGGGCTACAAGTTCTCGACCTACGCCACCTGGTGGATTCGTCAGGCGATCACCCGCGCGATGGCCGATCAGGCCCGCACCATCCGTATTCCGGTGCACATGGTCGAGGTCATCAACAAGCTCGGTCGTATCCAGCGTGAGCTGCTCCAGGATCTGGGCCGTGAGCCCACTCCCGAAGAGCTGGCGAAGGAAATGGACATCACGCCGGAGAAGGTGCTGGAAATCCAGCAGTACGCGCGTGAGCCGATCTCGCTCGACCAGACCATCGGTGACGAAGGCGACAGCCAGCTCGGTGACTTCATCGAGGATTCCGAAGCAGTCGTGGCCGTTGACGCCGTCTCGTTCACACTTCTCCAGGATCAACTGCAGTCAGTCCTCGAGACGCTGTCCGAGCGTGAGGCCGGCGTTGTCCGGTTGCGCTTCGGACTCACCGACGGACAGCCGCGCACCCTCGACGAGATCGGTCAGGTCTACGGCGTGACCCGCGAGCGGATCCGGCAGATCGAATCGAAGACGATGTCGAAGCTTCGGCACCCGTCGCGCTCGCAGGTCCTGCGCGACTACCTCGACTAGTCACACCCGCAGCAACCGAACAATTGGCCGGACCCCCCTGGGGGCCCGGCCATTTGTCATTCGCCCTGTTCGACAACTTCGGCAAGCCAATCAAGGATCTCGCCGCGCACCTGCGCCCGATTGGTTTCGTTGAGAACCTCGTGTCGAGCGCCTGCGAAGACCCGGACGCTGACGTCCTCCAGACCGCCGTTGCGATAGTGCGCCGCAAGTAGATCCACCAGCGCTCCCCCACCGTTCACCGGATCTTTGTCGCCAACCGCGATGAGGATCGGCAGATCCGGCCGGATCGCGGCCACCGCGGATCGTTCCGCGATCCGCCGGGCACCGGCGAACATAGCCCGGGCCGAGGCGACGTCGATGCCGAACCCGCACAGGGGGTCGGCGATGTAGTCGTCGACGACGGCGTCGTCGCGGGAGAGCCAGTCGTAGTCCGTTCTGGCGGGGGCGAACGGCGCGTTGAACAGTTTCAGGTCGAGTTCGGCGTCGAGGTCGAGTGCGGGCTCGAGGCCGTCGAGCGCCGCGGTCCCGGTCAGGACCACAGCGTCGATCTGGTTGCTGTCGTCTAGTAGATATTGCTGCATCGCAAACGAACCTATGCTGTGCGCGATCACGACCAACGGCAGATCGGGCTGCTCGGTGTGGACCATCGAGACCACCCGCCCGATGTCCGCGACCAGTTGTTGCCAACCGTCCGGACCGAGGTCGCCGAGGTCGCGGTCAGGCAGTTTGGATCGTCCGTGGCCGCGATGGTCGTAGCCGTACACGACGTATCCGTCGTCCGCCAAGGCCTCAGCGGTCTCGGAATATCGCCGGATGTGTTCACCCATGCCGTGGATCAGGAGCACCGCCGCCACCGGTTCATCGGTGGGATCCCACCGAATACCCGAAATCGTTGCGCCGCGACTCGAATCGACCGTGAACTCGGAAGGCATGTATTCCTTTCAGCTGCGATATGCCGGCAACATCTGCCGGGATATCCGATGATTGCATCTGGTTTCGTATTCTGAGCTATCAATCGGAGTACACCGGCGCTTTCCATCACGCCCGACTGCGCGTGTCGTGTTCCGACCGCCGGATGTTCGGCGTACTTCGGCCATGTCTGACCGTCCTCGATGCAGAGTTGCACACCAGTGACGGGTCCATCTGTGCGGTGTCTATCTGGCGCTGCGCTCGGGCCACGGTCAGCTCTAGCGCCTGATGTCCAACACAGACACCGTCGTGGTCTCGATTCTTGTTGATGCGCAACACGAATCCGCCTCCGATACTGCCAGAGCTTGTTCATTGCTCGGGACATCGCACGACACAGGTCTTCGCACCGAGCTGCTGCTGCAACGACTGTGATTGCGAGATGGTTGTGATTGCTGCGACTTCTGGTCGGCGTCGCGCAGGAACGGTGTCGCGCAGGAACGGTGTCGCGAAACTAGTGCAGCTGCGGGTAACGCCCGGACCCGTCGACGTCATAGCGCTCCACCGCGGTCACCGCACCAGCCGGCAGAGCGCCGTACAGGTGAGGGAACTGCAACCCCGACGGGTCGGGTGGATCTCCGTCCTCCCACACGATTTCGGCGCCGACCCGAAGCGGATCGATGGTCAGCAACACCAGATCGGAGTGATCCAGATACAGGAGATTCGCGGGGATGTGAACCTGCCGACGTTCAGACAAGTGCACGAAACCCTGTTCGGCCAGGGACGCGGGTTCGATCGATCCCGTCGTCCTGGCCTCTAGCCAGTCGGAGATCGAACAGAGATGGACCAGGCTCGTTCCTGCGCTCACCCCACCAGCCTGCCGTATCAGCCCGGCAGCGCGCCAGGGGCAATTTCATCGCCGGCGCCAGGGGCAATTTCATCGCCGGCGCCAGGGGCAATTTCATCGCCGGCGCCAGGGGCAATTTCATCGCCGGCGCCAGGAGTAACTTCACGACCCGCGCCGTGGCGGCGTTCGTCGCGAGCCGTGAAGACGATGGCCGCGATGACCAGTGCAATGCCACACAGTTCGGTTGGCGACGGTATCTGGGACAACATCAGCGCGCCGACCACCGTCGCCGTCACCGGGAGCAACGCCAACAGCAGTGCGAATCGAGCCCGGGCCAGGCGTGCCAACACGATCTGGTCGAGCAGGTACGGAATCGCACTCGAGAGCACACCGACTCCGATACCGAGTGCCAATATCCGCCAATCCCACAGTGCCCCGGGGTCGGTGGCCGTGCTCACCCCGATCACCAGCGGGGCGCAGATCACAGCAGCCATGGACAAGCCGATCGCCAGATCGTCGATGCCGTCCCGCCAGGGCTGCTCCGAGGTTCCGTTGCCCGAAACCAACTTCCCGATCAGGATGTAGCCCGCCCACAGTGCAGCGGCCATCAGCGCGAACACCACTCCGATGGGTGATCCGGAGAAACTGGCACCGCTCAGGAGCACCACACCGACCAGGACCACGAGCACCGCAACGCCGTCCGCCACCCGCCGCGAGCCGGCCGCCGCGACAACGATCGGCCCCAGGAACTCGATCGCCACGGCCACACCGAGATCGATGTGATCGATGGCCAGATAGAACGCCACGTTCATGCCCAGTGTCACCAGACCGAAGGCCGAGGCGATCAGCAGCCGTCTGCGGCCGAACGACACACCAACGCGCGGCCAGCGCCATCCGGCCAGCGGCCACCAGATCGCCAAGAGCGTGGCGCCTGCCCCCAACGTTCGCAACCAGGCAACCGCCGCGGGGTTCAGGTCATCGAACAACGGGACGGCGATCGAGGCGCCGACGTACTGACAGATCGCCCCGACAACAAACAACAGGGGCAACAGTGCGACGCGTCCACCTGAGCGCGGGATGGTGTTGGCGGACCGGGGCATCGATTCACTGTAAGTGCCAGGTGTCGTGGGATTTGCGTCACACCGCCCCGGTTACATATGTTGCAGATCGCGGGTCCGCTGTTACGGGTGAGTGACGACACACCCGAAGGACCTCGGGAACAAAGACGATTCGCAAATCGTCTGAGAGAGTGAGACCTGGATACACCGCCCCGGTGTGTTAGCTCGCGAAGGGAACCGCGCCACGCAGGCCCGGGACGGAGGAAAAATGTCAGACACCATCACCACGCCCCCGATCGCCATGCAACTGACCACTGCTGACCGCTGTGATCGTTGCGGTGCCGCAGCACGAGTGCGCGCCACGCTCTCGACCGGTGGAGAGCTTCTGTTCTGCCGTCACCACTTCAACGAGCACGAAGCACGACTTGTTGACATGGGCGCGACAGTTACATCCGAGGACGAGCTCGTCTAAGACAAATCAAAATAAGCACACTGCCGCGGTTCACCTCAGGTGGACCGCGGCAGTGTTGTATCTCCGGTGTTCGCCACATCGGGCGGTGACGAGGGCCGAGCCCGGCCTCAGCGCCACTTACGCAGTGCGTCGATCCGCTCCTGCAACTGCTCGGCCGTGGCCATCGCGGTGGGTGGACCACCGAGGCGTTCGCGCAGCTCGTTGTGCACCTGACCGTGAGGCCGCCCGGTGCGATGATGATGCATGGCCACCAGGCTGTTCAGTTCTTTGCGCATGGCGGTGAGCTGTTTGCCCACGGACGGGGCCCGTTCGACGGGCGGCGTCGGCGCAGAGTCCGCGCTTCGGTTCTCCACCTGATCGGACTGCCGCTTCCGGAGCAGGTCACGCACCTGGTCGGCGTCGAGGAGCCCCGGCAGGCCGAGGTAGTCGGCTTCTTCGTCGCTACCGGAGAACGTCGCGGTACCGAAGGACGACCCGTCGAAGATGACCTGATCTAGTTCGGCATCGGCATGCAGGGACTCGAATCCCTTCTCGTCCTCACCCGCTTCGTCTTTTTGTTTGTTGGCGTCGTTGAGCAATGCATCTTCGAGGCCGTCGGATTCCCGGTGCGGCTTGCCGAGCACGTGATCGCGCTGCGCCTCGAGCTGGCTGGCCAACTGCAACAACACCGGCACCGACGGCAGGAACACGCTGGCGTTCTCCCCCGGTCGCCGCGATCGCACGAATCGGCCGATGGCCTGGGCGAAATACAGCGGGGTCGACGCGCTGGTCGCGTAGACGCCGACGGCCAGACGCGGAACGTCGACACCTTCGGACACCATCCGGACAGCGACCATCCACTCGTCCTTGGATTCGCTGAACGAGGCGATCCGCCCCGACGCCTTCGGATCATCCGAGAGCACCACCGTTGGCATCTTTCCGGTGATCGCCTCCAGCAGTTCGGCATAGTCGCGCGCGACGGTCTGATCGGTCGCGATCACCAGACCGCCGGCATCGGGCATACCGGTGCTGCGTAGTTGCCTCAGGCGCGTGTGCGCCGCCTGCAGGACGGCCGGGATCCAGTCGCCGTGCGGGTCCAGTGCGGTGCGCCAGGCGCGTGCGGTGTGTTCGGCAGACAGTGGTTCACCGAGCCGGGCGGTGAACTCTTCGCCCGCGTTGTTGCGCCAACTCGCCTCACCTGAATAGGCCAGGAACACCACCGGGCGCACAACGCCGTCGGCGAGCGCGTCGGAGTAGCCGTAGGTGTAGTCGGCGACCGATCGGGCGCCGCCGCCGGGCTCGGGCTCGTACGTGATGAATGGGATGGGGCTGTCGTCGGACCGGAAGGGTGTTCCGGTCAGTGAGAGCCGCCGGGTGGCGTCGGAGAAGGCCTCACGGATCGCATCACCCCAGCTTTTGGCGTCACCGCCGTGGTGGATCTCGTCCAGGATCACCAGGGTGCGGCGATTCTCGGTGCGGACGCGGTGTCGCGACGGGTGCGCCGCAACCTGGGCGTAGGTCAGGACCACGCCGTTGAAGTCGGAGCTGGTCTGGCCCGCGGAGTTGCTGAAGTTCGGATCCAGGGCGATACCCACGCGCGCTGCCGCACCAGCCCACTGATGCTTGAGATGTTCGGTGGGTGCGACCACCGTGATCTGGTCCACCGTGCGGTCGGCCAATAGTTCGGCGGCGATCCGCAGACCGAAGGTGGTCTTACCGGCACCCGGGGTGGCCACTGCCAAGAAGTCTTTCGGCGCGGCCGACAGGTACTTGGTCAGCGCCCGTCGCTGCCAGGTCCGTAGCGACGACGCTGCCGGCGCCGGGGCCGGGGTGGTTGTCGATGGCTCGGAAACGGCTGTGGGTCGGGTCACGGCAGAGCACAACTCCTTGACGCAGTTGAGGTTTGAACAGTGGTGCACCGTTCGACGAAGTCGGACGAGTGCGCCTGGCGGTCGGTGTCGGCGACGAAGCGCTCGGCGAGCCCAGGCATCGGGGAATGCTACCGCGAATCGACAGGCGATCGGGTGCAGGGCGGTGGCGGCGCGGCAACACGCATCGAATCGGAACTTCGGCAATGCTTGACACCATCAGCGCATCAGCCGGGCCCGCCCCCGATTCCGTTCCCGACCCCACGCCGTCGACACAGACCCGTGGTGATGACGCAGATAGACCCACGATTTCGGGGGTCACGAAGCGCCTGCCCTGGATGCTCTGGCGGACCATCACGAAGTCGTGGGACGACTCGATCTTCGCGATGGCAGCGCAGGCGGCGTTCTGGCAGACGCTCTCGCTACCCCCGCTTCTCCTGGGATTGCTGGGCACTGTGGGGTATATCGCAAATTGGTTCGGGCCGGACACCGAAGAGATCATCTCCGACCGGATCATCAGTTTTTCGGATCGGACCTTCAGCGCGAACGTCGTCGACGAGATCATCCGGCCCACCGTCGACAACGTGTTGGTCAGCGGCCGCGCCGAAGTGATCTCGCTGGGCTTCCTGCTGTCCCTGTGGGCGGGATCGTCAGCCATGGCCAGTTTTGTCGACTCGATCGTGATCGCACACGGCCAGCACAACGTGCGGCATCCGGTCACCCAGCGACTGTTCGCACTGTGGCTGTACGTGTGTTTCCTGGTACTCGCGGTGCTCACCCTGCCACTGGTCGCACTCGGGCCCACCTACGTACGCGACGTCATCCCCGATTCGTGGCATCCGGCGAGCACCGTGGCCATCGAGTACGGCTACTTCCCGGCCGTCGCGCTGCTGTTGATCGCGGGCTTGACCACGCTCTATCGGGTGGCCCTTGCCAAACCATTGCCCTGGCACCGGCTGGTCTGCGGCGCGCTGCTGGCCGGGTTGGTGTTCTGGTGCGCCAGCGCGGTGCTGCGCTGGTATCTGGCGGTCATCACCCAGACCGGATACAGCTACGGCGCGCTGGCCACACCGATCGCGTTCCTGCTGTTCACGTTCTTCCTCGGTTTTGCCATCGTGGTCGGCGCCGAGTTCAACTCGATCGTGCAGCAGTTGTGGCCGGCCAATCCCACCAAGATCGACCAGATGCGCGACTGGGTGTCACAGCAGACCAGCGACATCACCGATCAGTTCCGCAGCACTCCCCAATGGCTGCCGACCGGTCCGATCCAGAAGAAGCCCGACCCGATCAAGAACAGGCCGGCAGACGATCAAGGTCCCTCACCGCAGGCCTGAAGACCGGCCACCGGCCTGCGCGACTACTCGCCTTTTTTCATCTTCGCGTAGATCTTCTTGCACTTCGGGCAGACCGGCGAACCCGGCTTGGCCGAACGCGTGACGGGGAACGTCTCGCCGCAGAGCGCCACGACGATGTTGCCCATGACCGCACTTTCGGCGATCTTGTTCTTCTTGACGTAGTGGAAGAACTTCGGGGTGTCTTCCTCGGTGGTTTCGTCGGTGGTGACGTCTGGCTTGTCGAGTGTCTGGGTATCCATGAGATCAATTCTGCATCGACCTGGCCCGCCGGGCCAATATCGACCCGATGTGGCCGACGCAGGGCAGAAAGAGGATAGTAGAAATCGTGGGTTCGAAAGATGACGCGCCCGAAACGTTTCTCATCACCGAGGCACAGACCTCCCTGGAAGAACAACATCGCGCTCGCGTGCGCAGATACCTGACGTTGATGGCTTTTCGCATTCCGGCACTGGTCATCGCGGGAATCGTCTATGCGACCACACAAAACGGACTCCTGGCACTCGGCGTGATCGTGCTGTCCATCCCGATCCCATGGATCGCGGTACTGATGGCCAACGACCGGCCACCACGCTCCAAAGACGAAGTGCTCCACTACAAGTACAGCGGTCCGTATTCACGGAGACTGACCGACGGCAACGATTTCCACGAAATCGATCGACGCAAAGAGTGACCATCACAGAACAAACGGCCGACCTGTACACCCAGGCTGACGGCCTACACGAGGCATTCCTGCGCGCCGACTACACCACCGATGGTGTGCTGCGCCTGCTCGGCGAAGAGGCGCATGCGGCCCTCGGTCGCGGCGAACCCGTCCCGGCGCGCCGAATATGCGCCGATGGCGGCGAACTCGGCGTCCTGGTCCGACTACTCCTGCTCGGCGATACCTGTTCGGAATCTGAGGTCAGCGCCGCATTGCGTCCGGTGTCGGTCGACGACGCGCTCCGACATGGCATCGTCCGCCGCGACGACCGCGGGCTCTACGCCGCCATCGACCTGCGGCCCTTCGACTTCGGTGCGGGCAACCGGTGGCTGTTCTCCGATCTCGACGGCACGCTCCGACGCCACAGCATCACCGAGGACCACGTCCTCGGTGTCGGCCACGCCTCCCTGTCACTGCTCCGGGCCACCCCCACCGAGCCAGTCGGCCGACTGCTCGACGTCGGCACGGGCTGCGGTGTGCAGGCCGTGAACGCCGCGGATTTCGCCGGACATCTCACAGCCACCGACATCACGGACCGATCGCTGGCGTTGACCCGCGCGGGCATGGCCATCAACGACATCGCCCCCTCGCGGTACTCGCTGCTCAAAGGTCCATGGTTCGGTCCGGTCGGCGGACAGAAGTTCGATCAGATCGTCGCGAACCCACCTTTTGTCGTGGGCCCACCGAAGGTCACCCACACGTACCGCGACTCCGGGCTCGATCTCGACGGTGCCAGCGAACTGATGTGCCGGACCGCACCGAACTTCCTGAACGAGGGCGGAACCGCGTCGATGCTCGCCTCCTGGGTGATCACCGGCGACGACTGGCGTGAGCGGATCGCGCAGTGGATCCCCGATGAGGGTGTCGACGCCTGGGTGGTCCAACGTGATGTCGCCGATCCGGCGCTGTACGTCGGCACGTGGTTGCGCGACGCCGGCCACGATCCGCGCGATCCGGCTTCGGCCGAGATGGCCGACCGATGGCTGACCCACCTGCACAAGGCGGGCGTACGCGGCATCGGATTCGGCTTTGTGTTCATGCGCCGCACCGATGAGCCCACCGACCTGCTGGCCGAAGAACTCAGTCATACCTTCGAGGACCCGCTCGGCCCCGAGGCAACCGACTATCTGCGCCGTGTCGCCTGGCTGCGCAGCCACGACGTGGGCGACGAACAGTTCTCGGTCGCCGACGGCGTTGCTCTCGAGCAGGTGTCGACGCTGGCAGAAGAAGGTGGCTGGGAGCGCATCATCACGCGCATCCACCGCCCCGACGGTCCACGCTGGAGCCACGAGATCGACGAGCTGGGGCAGTCTCTGCTCGCCGGTCTGAACCCTGATGGATTGTGTCTGGACGAGATCACCGAACTGCTCGCGGTGGCGACCGGCGAAGAGCACATCGATGCCGCGGCCGTGCACGAATTGGTCGAGGGTTTGGTGCGCCACGGCATCGTCCTGCCTGCCCACTGGGAGCCCCTCAGCCAGAAAACTTCAGTACACTCTCAGTAACTTCTCAGCCCGGTTCTCGAAAGACGCAGGTCACAGGGTTCACATCGGGATCCTGGTTCGGAACTATCTGCACCGGCCCCTCCGTTGAACAGTGTGAAAGCAACCGCACTTGAGGAGGCCGACATGTCCAGCCCTACCACCACCATCCGTCCGGCGATGACCGAACAGGACCTGGATGCGCAGAGCCCGGCCTCGGATTTGGTCCGTGTCTATCTGAACGGGATCGGCCGCACCGCGCTGCTCACCGCCGAACAAGAAGTCGATCTCGCCAAGCAGATCGAGGTCGGTCTCTACGCCAAGCACGTACTGGCGACGCGTAAGCGTCTGTCCGCGGTGAAGAAGAAGGACCTGGCCCAGCTGGTCCGCGAGGGCGAGTCGGCACGCGCCCACCTCCTCGAGGCCAACCTGCGCCTGGTTGTCTCGCTGGCCAAGCGTTACACCGGTCGCGGCATGCCGCTGCTCGACCTGATCCAGGAAGGCAACCTCGGACTGATTCGTGCGATGGAGAAGTTCGACTACGCCAAGGGCTTCAAGTTCTCGACTTACGCCACCTGGTGGATCCGTCAGGCGATCACCCGCGGTATGGCAGATCAGAGCCGCACGATCCGGCTCCCCGTCCACCTCGTGGAGCAGGTCAACAAGCTGGCCCGTATCAAGCGCGAACTGCATCAGCAGCTCGGACGTGAGGCCACCGACGACGAGTTGTCGTCGGAGTCGGGCATCCCCGCGGAGAAGATCGCCGATCTCCTCGATCACAGTCGCGACCCGGTGAGCCTCGACATGCCCGTCGGCAGCGACGAAGAGGCACCACTGGGCGACTTCATCGAGGATGCCGAGGCAACCTCGGCCGAGAACGCCGTGATCGCCGGACTCCTGCACAGCGACGTGCGGTCCGTCCTGTCCACGCTCGATGAGCGCGAACAGCAGGTCATCCGCCTGCGCTTCGGACTCGACGACGGCCAGCCGCGCACCCTCGACCAGATCGGCCGCATGTTCGGTCTGTCCCGCGAGCGGGTTCGCCAGATCGAGCGCGAGGTCATGTCGAAGCTTCGCCAGGGTGAGCGGGCCGAGCGCCTGCGCGACTACGCCAGCTGACACACACAACGTTCATCGCCTAGATCAGCCGCCACCAGACATCGTCGGTGGCGGCTGATCGCTGTGGCGGACCCGGCCCGAAAATCCGGGCCCCGGTGCGTCAGAGCCGGCGAGGTCCGGAATCGTGTTTGGTCGGCACCGGCCCCACGGTCATCCGGGCGGACAGCACGGCAACGCCGCCGGGGGTGGCGTGTATCGGATCGCACACCACGTCCCGCGTCTCGGGTATGTCGTCGACCAGTGCCGAGATCCTGATCACGAGGTCGATCAGGGCCTCCTTGTCGACCGGTTCGGATCCGCCGTACCCGGACAACAGTGGCGCCGAGCGCGGCGCTTCGATGAGATCGGCGGCGTCGTTCTCGGTCAACGGCAGCGCCCGGTAGGCGCGGTCCCCCAGCAGATCACTGGTCACGCCGGCGAGTCCGAACGACATCAATGAACCGAAAGACGGATCGTCTTGAACCCGGATAACGGTGCTGATGCCCTTCGGAGCCATCTTCTGCACGTGCAACCGGGACTCTCCGGTGACCTCCGTGAGTTCGACCATCGCGAGTTCCACAGCGTGCTGATCCGGCAGATCCAGCCGGGCGCCCTCGCGGTCGGCCCGCCCGCGCCACACCGACGAGAATGCCTTGACCACGACCGGATAGCCGAGTTCGTTTGCCGCTGCGACACTTTCTTCGACCGTACTGACCTCCCGGAACGGGACGATCTCGATTCCGTAGCAGCGCAGGACCTGCGCGGTGAGCTCATCATCGAGATCGATGACCGCGCCGCCTGCTCTTTCCACCGCTTCCCGGACGAGTCGCCGAGCCAGATCGGGATCGACGTCGACCGGACGCTTGACCTGCGATGCCGGACGCGAACGCCACTGCGCGTACCGCCAGGCGTGTCCCAATGCTTCGGCGGCCCGCTCTGGACTCGGATAGGACGGGATGGAGCCACGCGCCGGGGTGCCGTATGGCCCCAGGACCGTCAGATGCTGCGGAATACCCTCCACCGCAAGGAATGTGGTGACCACCGGCTTGTCGGCCCCGGACATCCCGGTCATCAGTGCTTGCGCGTATCGATCGACACTGACCGCGACCGGCGGCACGAACACGGCGATGAGCGCGTCGACGTCGTCATCGGCGGCGGCGGTACGCACCGCTTCCTCGAAGGTCTCCGGCGTTGCTCCCGGCCCCAGATCGACGCGCTGGACGACCTGCAGTCCGAAGTGACTGCCCGCCTCCTGCGCCAGCACACCGAGCGCCGTCGAGTTCCCGACGATGCTCACCCGCGGCCCGCGGGGCAACGGCTGATAGGCGAAAACCGTTGCGCAGTCGAACAGTTGGCCGATGGTGCTGACCTGGATGACCCCGGCCTGGGCGAGCAGCGCGCGGGTACTGGCGTCGTCGAGCGAATGGTCGGCAGCTGCCATCGCCGGCGGTACCGCACCGCGGCCCGACTTCACCGCGACCACCGGTTTGCCACTGGCGACCCGTCGCGCGAGTCTGGTGAACTTCCGCGGGTTACCGAAACTCTCGAGGTACAGCAGCACCACTTCCGTGTCGGGATCGGTGTCCCAGTACTGCAGTAGATCGTTGCCCGACACGTCGGCGCGGTTGCCTGCCGAGACGAATGTCGAGAGGCCGAGCTGCCTGCGGGCGGCGGTGTCGAGGATCGCGATGCCCAAAGCGCCGGATTGACAGAAGAATCCGACCGCACCGCGACCGGGCACATGCGGGGCGAGCGTGGCGTTGAGGGAGATCGCCGGGTCGGTGTTGACCACGCCCAGCGCGTTGGGACCCACCAGGCGCATGCCGTGTTCCCGAACCGATTCGACCAGACGCCGCTCCGAGGCGAGCCCCGAATCGCTGGTGTCACCGAATCCCGCGGAGAGCACCAGCATCGTCTTGACGCCCTTGTGAAGACAGTCGTCGAGCACCTCTTCGACGGCGTCGGCCGGAACCGCGACGATCGCCAGATCCACCGGGTCGGGGATGTCCCGCACCGTGGAGTAGGCCCGGATGCCGCGGACCGCACGGTGTTCGGAGTTGACCGGGAAGACCGGGCCGGTGAATCCGCCTGCGACCACATTGGCCAGCACCGCATTTCCCACCTTGAGCCGGTCCACCGATGCGCCGATCACCGCAACGGACCCCGGACGCAACAGGTTGGCGACACTGCGTGCCTCGGATGCGCGTTCGCGGGCATTGCGCACCGACAACAACGCCTCGGTGGGGTCGATGGTGAACTCGACGTGGATGGTGCTGCCGTCGAAACTGCGGCGCAGCTGATAACCGGCGTCACGGAACACCGCGACCATGTTCGGGTTCTCCGCGAGGACCTCTGCCTCGAACTTCTCGAACCCGCATTCGGCGGCCGCGCCCGCGAGATGTTCGAGCAGCACCGGACCGAGCCCGCGACCCTGATGCTCGTCGGCGACGACGAAGGCGACCTCGGCCGTGGTGGGCTTGCCGCTCGCGGCCAGACCCTCGTAGATCCCGATGGCGATGATCTCACCGCCCAGGACACCCACGAACGCCACCCGCGAGTAGTGGTCGACGGTCGTCATCCGGGCGAGTTCGCGTGCCGGGATGTGCGGGAAGGGGCCGAAATATCGTAGGTAGCGCGTGCGTTCGGAGAGTCCCGAATGGAACCGGACCAGCGCGTCGGCGTCCTCCGGCACGATGGGCCGCAGGTGGACCACACCACCGTCGCTGGCAAGCACATCGGCGATCCAGTGGCGCGGATAGTCGTGCGGTCCACGCTGATCGGGCCGGACGTTCTCGGTCACCGGATCGCTGATCTCAGAATTGTCAGTCACGGGGATCCTCCGGGTCTAGACCGCACATCGGGTACACAGCTCGACGCGTGGCCATGATGGTGGCGTCGAGGCGGGTCTGAGCCGCCTCGGTGACACCCTCCATGAGCGGGCCTCCACCGTCACCGTTCCAGGGTAGGTAGTCCAGGTCGCCACCGTCGGTCATGGTGGGTGCCGGATCACCGCGGAGCGACTCGTCGAGCAACTGCGTTTCGACTTTGGCTGCCTCGCGCCAACTTTCATCGATGATCGTATCGGGTGCGATGTCGTTGTCGGTGACCGCGGCGATCAGATGAGTCCAACTGCGGGGCACCACATCGACGATGCCGTAACCGCCACCACCGACGGCGAGCCACCGGCCCTCGCAGTATTTGTCGGCAAGATCACGCATTGTCAGGATCGCGGCGCGCTGACCGTCGACCGTGAGCGACAGGTCGGTCAGCGGATCGCGGACGTGACTGTCGGCACCACATTGGCTGACGATGAGCTGCGGACGGAACTGGTCGATCATGGCCGGAACGATCGCGTTGAACGACCGCAGCCAGAGTTTGTCGTTGGTTTCCGGCATCAGGGCGATGTTGACCGCCGTCCCCCGCGCGTCCTGCTCACCCACCTCTTCGGGCCAGCCGGTCGCCGGCCAGAGCGTTGCCGGATGCTGGTGCAGCGACACCGTCAGCACGCGGGGATCGGCGGCGAACACCTTCTGGACGCCATCCCCGTGGTGGGCGTCGATGTCGATGTACGCGATCCGGTCGTAGCCCTGGTCGAGGAGCCAGCGGATCGCGACCGCACAGTCGTTGTAGATGCAAAAACCTGCCGCGTGCCCGGGCATCGCGTGGTGCATGCCACCGCCGATGTTGACGGCCCGCTTCACCGACCCGGAGGCGATCGCCGCCGCTGCAGCCATCGTTCCCCCGACCAACACACTCGCCGCGCCGTGCATGCCCTCGAAGGCCGGGTTGTCGGCGCTGCCGAGCCCGAACAAACGCTCCAGTAGGTGCGCGGCGCCCTTGCTGTGGTCGTCGATGTTCGATGCGGCCCGGACCGCGTCGAGGTAGGACGAGGTGTGGACGGTCTGCAGCAGCCGGTCGTCCACCGGCATCGGAGCACGGGTCTCGATACCGTCGAGCACCCCGAGGGACCGCGACAGAGACATGGTCAGCGCCAGCCTGACCGGGTTCATCGGGTGTGCGGGCGTCCACCGGTAGCGCAGGAATTCGTCGCTCCAGATCACTGCCGCGGACTGGGGATTCGACGTATGTGACCGAGTACTCATGAATTGAGCCTAGTGTCCTGCTCGACACCACACGTTGATGTGACCCACGACCTCCCGCGGGGCTACCAACAACACCCTTCCGGGCAGGTAACCTGGGTCAAGACGAAAGGGATGGAGATCGTGAACGAACTGATCGATACGACTGAGATGTATCTCCGGACGATCTACGACCTCGAAGAAGAAGGCATTGTTCCCCTTCGGGCACGGATCGCCGAACGTCTCGAGCAGAGCGGACCGACCGTGTCACAAACCGTAGCGCGGATGGAGCGCGACGGCCTGGTACTCGTTGCCGGAGACCGCCACCTCGAACTGACCGACAAGGGCCGCAATCTGGCCACGTCCGTGATGCGCAAACACCGCCTGGCCGAACGGCTCCTGGTCGACGTCATCGGGATGCCCTGGGAAGACGTACACGCCGAGGCATGCCGCTGGGAGCACGTGATGAGTGAAAACGTCGAGCGCAGGCTGCTCGAGGTTCTCGATCATCCGACCACGTCGCCGTACGGCAATCCGATTCCCGGACTGGAACTGCTTGGCTACTCCCCGACCAACGCGCCCACCGCGATGACACGGATCTCCGAACTGCCGCAAGGTGAACCGGTTGCGGTGATCGTGCGCAGGCTGTCCGAGCACGCACAGGCCGACCCCGAGTTGATCAGCGCCCTTCAGGAAGCGGGCGTCGTTCCAAGCGCTCGCGTCAACGTCACGGTGTTGCCGGATTCGATCGTGATCAGCACTCCGGGTCATACCGGACTGCAGCTCTCGGAAGAGATGGCGCATTCCGTCCAGGTCGAGAAAGTCTGATACCGGACCTCAATGAAACTCCTTGTCACCGGCGGAGCCGGTTATGTGGGTAGCGTCTGTGCCCGTGTCCTGATCGAACATGGTCACGACGTGACCATCATCGACAATCTGTCGACCGGCAATGCCGATGCGCTCCCCGAGGGAGCCGCGTTCGTCGAGGGCAATGTCCGCGATGTCGCCGCCGGTGTCCTGACCGGACAGTCGTTCGACGGTGTTCTGCATTTCGCCGCACAGTCGCTGGTCGGTGAATCTGTCGAACAGCCCGAGAAGTACTGGTACGGCAACGTAGTCGAGTCACTCTCGCTCCTCGAGGCGATCCGGATCTCGGGTACTCCGCGGTTGGTCTTCTCGTCCACGGCGGCCACCTACGGCGAACCGGAAGCGGTCCCGATCCTGGAGTCGGCGCCCACCCGGCCGACCAATCCGTACGGCGCCACCAAGCTGGCCATCGACCACGCCATCACGTCGTACGCGCATGCGCACGGCCTCGCGGCAACGAGTCTGCGGTACTTCAACGTCGCCGGTGCCTACGGCGGTGCCGGCGAGAACCGTGTCATCGAGACGCACCTGATCCCACTGATCCTGCAGGTGGCGCTCGGTCACCGCGACCACATCAAGATGTTCGGCACGGATTACCCCACCGATGACGGCACGGCCATCCGCGACTACATCCATGTGCAAGACCTCGCGGCTGCGCATGTGCTGGCCCTCGAGGCCGCAGTTGCCGGCCGCCATGAAATCTTCAACCTCGGCAGCGGCACCGGTTTCTCTGTGCGGCAGGTTATTTCGGCGGTCGAAGAGGTCACCGGACTGACGATCGACGTGGTCGATGCGCCGCGGCGTGCCGGAGATCCGGCGGTGCTGATCGCATCGAGCGACAAAGCCATCGCCGACCTCGGCTGGTACCCGGCGAAAACAGACCTGTCGGTGATCGTGGCCGATGCCTGGGACTACACCCGCTCGCTCGGCGTGCGCGCCCACTCGACGGTCTGATCAGGCCGCCGGGTGCATCACCGCTTCGGGTAGTTCCACTCCGAGCGACCGGGCGACGAGATAGCCGGTCTGGGCACACTCGCCGATCACGTTCGGTGGTATCCCCCGGGTGAGAGCGTCGCTGTACAGCACCGCCATCGAATAGCCCGGGCTCGCCTCGAGTGCACGGTCGAAGGCGATGCCTGCCATCGCCCCGTTGCCGTGCACATAGTGCACAAACCCGAGGAGTGTCGCCGCGGCCGCCTGACTGCGGCCCCGGAGCCGACGGCAGAGCGTCGCCCACACCTGCTCGGCCTCGATCCAGATGGCGGTGACGGCCAACGCAATCAGCGCGTCGCGGACACAGAGTTCCCGCAGCGCCTTGTCGAAGATCCGCAGTTCGTCGCAGGTCAGTGCACCGGTATCACCGCGGTAGATCACGGACAGCGCGAACTCGAGATCGTTTCGTTCCTGCAGGCGCCGCATGTGCTCGACAACGACGTCCAGTGGAGTCCGATGCTCCCCGAACGCACCGATCCCGAACGCATCGACGCAATCTTCCAGCACCCATCGGTCGATGAATGTCTGGTCCACCGAACCCGTTTCGCCGTCGAAGGTGGTCCCGCTCCGACCGGCCCGGTCGGCCGCGAGATCGCGGTAGGCCAGGTCGTCGGCCGCCGAGAGCATGTGCGCGTCACAATCGTCGTCACCACAGTGCGGCAGGGGCGCCAGATGTTCGACCATCTCGCTGCGGGTGTTCAACACCCGCCTGCCCTTGCTGACCGCCCGCGCCACGGCGACGGGGCTGATCTTCGGGTCGCCCACCAGTCCCGTCTGAGGTCCCGAATACACCGGCGCCCCAGACCATTCGCCGGGCGACCGGTTGTCCCACACGGTGTGCCATTGACTGCCCTGTGTGATGGCGGCAGTGGCGAAGGCTCCGTGCAGGCCGCCGGTCGCCGACAAATTCCGGTCGATGATGGCGGCCAGCCGCCGGTACTCACCGGTGTCGATCGGATAGGTGTCGTCGACGATGACCGCGACCACCCGGACCACGTCGTACGATTCGCAGACCGCAGCCAGATGCTCGATCACGCTCAGCGTCGGCGGTGTGGGCAGACCGTCGTCGCCGAACGCCAGATCGTGGCGCATCGTCGTGCCGATCTCGGTCCCGTCACCATCGAAGGTCACCAGGATCAGTGACCGGTCCGGAATGAAGCCGAGTAAGGCCGGGACCGCCGTGATCAGTGCGCCCGGACCGGATACCGAAGTTGTGTATTCGTCAGATGTCATGTGGCGATGGTCGGTCCCACCGCAGACCGGATATCAAGGCCGACTATCACATTGGCCGGCTTATCCACCCCACGGTTAATCATCCACAAGCGGAATCATCCACAAGCGGGCTCAGCCGCGCGAGCGCTCCAGCGCGGTGGTGAACAGCTCGTCGAGTGCCATACCGTCGGGTACCGGCCCCGACCCCGGCGCCATGACGGTGACGTAGACCCGCACCCCATCGTTCTGGCCGACCAGTGCGGTCATCGTCTGGGTCATCGACCCCGACACCGTGACACGCCGGAAAGCCAGCGATTCCTGCGAGTCGGCGGGTGACGGCGGCAGCACCGTCGTGGTCACCGTGGCGGTCACACCCTGATTGGTGGTCGTATATGTCGGACACGCCTCGAGCTGTGCCTCCAACTCGGACAACGGCGAGTCGGTCAGCACTGTGATCGCGGTGAGGATGCCGGCGTTGGCGGCCGCGCCGGTGGCCGTCAGTGCGACGGCCTCATCGGACGTCGCAGGCAACGGGGTGGGCGCACAACTCGCAGGCGACACCAGACCGCCGACGGGAAATCCTGCGGTATCTGCCAGCACCGCGGCCAATTTGTCGGCCGACACCTCGGTCGCGTTGTACGCGGCCGGGAAGTCCTCGGCGGTCACCGATCGCTCGCGTACGTCGATCTCCTCCGACGGGAAGGCCCCCGGTTCAGACGAGAGTTCCGCGCTCTGCGGCGCCGCGACCGGATCACCGTCCACCGCATTCGTGCACGCACCCAGGAACAGGGCAGCAGCCAACGCTGCCGGCAATACCCAGCACGACTTGGTCCGCTTCGAAGACACCTGACTCACCCGCCCACTGTGCCATCGCGACCGCCCCATTGGTGTGCGCGACACGACTAGACTCGCCGGGAGCAACCGAATCGCTAGGGAGAACACCGAATATGGGGATCATCGGCAAGATCAAGGGTGAGCTCGTCGACATCATCGAATGGATCGACGACTCACGCTCCACGTTGGCGTGGCGTTTTCCCCGCTACAACAACGAGATCAAAAACGGGGCCGAACTCATCGTTCGCGAAGGTCAACAGGCGGTTTTCGTCTATCGCGGCAAGCTCGCCGACCGGTTCGGGCCAGGGCACTACACGCTCACCTCCGAGAACCTGCCGCTGCTGAGCACATTGCAGGGATGGAAGCACGGATTCAACAGCCCGTTCCGTTCCGAGGTGTATTTCATCAACACCCGTCCGGTCACCGATCTGCGATGGGGCACGCCCAATCCGGTGACCGTCCGCGATCCCGATTTCACGATGGTCCAGGTCCGGGCCAATGGTTTGTGTGTCGTTCGAGTGGCCGAACCTGAGACCTTCCTGCGCGAGGTCATCGGGACGGACAGCTCGGTCGGTGTCGACGAGATCACCGAGTTGATCCGCCGGGTCATCACCCTCGCGTTCTCGGACATGATCATGGAGACCCGTCTCGGGGTCATCGACCTCCAAGGCCGCCAGGTCGAGTTGTCGGAGAAGCTCCAGGCATTCGTCAATGACCGGGTCGATGACGAGTTCGGTCTGTCGATCGACTCGATCACCATGAACATCTCGCTACCCGACGAGATCACCACCGCGATGACGCGCGGTGTGGCCCGTGGTGTCGAGGAGAGCGGATTCCTCAACAACGTCGGGGATCTCGACCGGTACCAGCAGGGCAAGGCAGCCGACGCGATGATCGCCGCGGCGCAGAACCCGGGCGGCGGCGCGATGGGCGACATGATGTCGGCGGGCATGGGCGTTGCGCTCGGCAGTCAGATGGCCGGGCAGTTCGGTGGCCAGGGCGCGCAACCCGCGCAGGCGCCGGTTCCCCCGCCGTTGCCGGGCGCCGCGACATTCCACATCGACAACGGCGGGCAGCCCGCCGGCCCGTTCACGATCGCGCAACTCCAGGCCGCAGCGGCATCCGGTCAGTTCACCGCGTCCACGCTCGTCTGGAACCAGGGCATGCCGGGCTGGGCGCCTGCCGGCACCGTGCCCGCGCTGTCCGGTCTCTTCAGCACCCCTCCCCCGCTCCCGAACAACCCCACGGCATAGGAACATGGCCGACTCACACCTCCCACCGCCCCTGCCCGACAACAACTACGGCGGGGATACGGCGCCACCGCCGCTACCGCCGCTACCGCCTTTACCTCCGATGCCGCCGGTACCGGAGCCGGGCCCGTCTGATCCGCAGCGTGCGATATTCCAGGTCACCGAACAAACCCGCACGTACCCCTGCGACAGTTGTGGTGCACCACTGGTTTTCGATCCGGCCACCGGAGCCCTGTTGTGCCTCAGTTGCGGTCGCTCGCACGCGATCGTCCTCGACCCGAAGCGACGTGTCGTCGAGCACGACCTGCAGTCCACGATGTCTCAACTGCGCAGCCTGATGGCCGAGCAGCCTGCCTCCTCGGCAGCGGTGACCGAACGTGAGATCATCTGCCAGAGCTGCGGCGGCAGAACCACATTCAGCGGGACCCTGACCGCCACCCGATGCCCCTACTGCGCCACTCCGATCCAGCGCGACGACATCCACGACGCCCCGCTCCGGTTGCCGGTCGACGGGATCCTGCCATTTCAGGTGGACGACAAGCAGGGCCGTGAGGTCATCGAACAATGGATCAACAGTCGCTGGTTCGCGCCGTCGGAGTTCAAGAAGTACCGCGAAGTCGGTTCGTTCACCAGCATTTACGCCGCGTACTTCACCTATGACACGGACACGACCACGTCCTATACCGGCATGCGTGGTGACACCTACACCGTCACCACCGGCAGCGGCGAGAACCGGCGCACCGAGACCAGGACGCGCTGGAGCCATCGATCGGGCGTCCTACACAACAACTTCGACGACGTCGCAGTGCTGGCCAACACCGGTTTCGACACCGACCGCGTCCACGAGCTCGAACCCTGGCCGACCGGGCAGGCCACCCCGTACAGTCCCGAATTCGTTGCCGGGCATCTCTGCCGCACCTACGACCTCGATGCCGAGCAGTGCTTCCCTGTGGCGCAGTCACGGATCAACGCCGGCATCGACGCGGCCATCCGGCGGGATATCGGAGGCGATCATCAACGCATCAACAACAAGGACACCAGGTACAACGCGTTGAGGTTCAAGCACGTGCTGCTGCCGATCTGGCTGCTCACAGTTGTGTACGCCGGCAACCCTTTTCAGGTTTTCATCAACGGTGTCACCGGCGAGGTCCAGGGGCAGCGCCCGTGGAGCACGGTCAAGATCGCCTTTGCCGTGCTGGCCGCGCTCATACTCATCGTCGGCGTCGTCGTGGCCTGGCAGGGCTTGAAATGATCACAGCGATCGTGCTGGTGGTCCTTGTCGCCTGCGTGGCAGCGGTGGCCGGGGTCTTCGTGATGACCCGGCGAATCCGGGCAGGCGCGCTGGCGGCCAACGAGATCATTCCCGGTCAGGCCACCAACGCTCCGGCATCGTGGGCGGGTTCACATGACCCCGAGGCCCGGCTTCACCGCCGGATCCGCGATGCTCTCGCACTGCTGCGGTCCGATCCGAAACTCGAATACGACGGCGCCCGCATCGACGCGCGGGTTCGAATCGAGATTGCGGCAACGGATCTGGACAATCGCCTGATCGCCGCCGCCGCATCGCCGGGCAGATTGCGCGAATCGCTGGTTGCCCAAGCGGATTCAGCGGTCACCGAACTGGAGAACGTGGCAGCGACGCTGTCGGCCGGTGGCGGGATCAACCTCCAACTCGTCGACGCCCTGGTCACCCAGATGAGTTCGCCTCCGCAACTCGAAAACTAGTTTCACCGGTGACGATCGAGCGCCGATATAGGGACGGTCTCAGCTGGACCACGAAACCGCCGTTCTTCCACGGCCCCGCAAACACGGGACCTAGCCTTTATCGGTGAGACAAAACAGGATGCTCCGAGCAGTCGGCATCGTCATCGCGGCAGTCGCAGCAGTGGTGGCAACCTGTGTCGTCGTCTCACCGGCCAGTGCCCACACATTCTCGTACGTTTCCCTCGGTGGCTCGTTCTCCGCCGGTGCCGGAGTTCCGCCGAAAGCGCAGGGCACACCGGCGGGCTGTAGTCGCTCCGGAGTCAACTTTTCCCACCTCGTCGCACAGGCCAAGGGCTACAAGTTGACCGACATGAGCTGCGGCGGAGCTCGAACGGACAACCTGATCATTTCCCAGTTGGCCGGTCAACCGCCGCAGTTCGAAGCCTTGAACGTGAACACCGATCTGGTGACGATGCTGATCGGCTACAACGACGGCTTCGTCTTTTCCGACAGCGTCAACTCGTGCGCCGAGAACCCCTTCGGCGAGATCGGTTCGGACATGCTCACCTGCGAAACCCGCAATGGATCACGGTTCTCTGACACGATCACCCTGTACACCGCCCCTGCAATCGCCAACGCGATAGCAGGCATCAAGAGCCGCGCCCCGTCGGCCAGGATCATCGTCCTCGGCTATCCGGCGATCTTTCCCCAGCAAGGAAATTGCGTGCCGCGAAATCCGTTCTCGGTCAAGGACACCGCGTACCTCAACAACATCGAGAAGCACCTCAACGCCACCTTGAGATCGATGGCAGGCAGCGCAGGCGTCCAGTGGCTGGACACGTTCACACCCACCGTCGCGCACAACTCCTGCCAGAGCTTCCCGCAACGGTGGATAGAGCCCTACAACTCCCCGCAGGGAGCCGTAAGGCTCCACCCCAATGCCGTCGGTGAGAGCGCGATCGCCGACCTGGTGTTGTCGGCGATCGGGAGCTAACTGCCGCGTTTGATCCATTCCTCGAGGTGTGGGGCTTCTTGCCCGACCGCGGTGGAATCACCGTGTCCGGTGTGGACTTTGGTCTGCGCGGGCAGGGTGAGGATCTTGGTCCGGATGGACTCGATGATCGTTCCGAAATCCGAGAACGAGCGGCCGGTGGCGCCGGGCCCACCCGAGAACAGGGTGTCCCCGGAAAACAGGACATCGAGTTCGGGTACGTAGATCGCACACGAGCCCGGTGAATGTCCGGGAGTGTTCAGGACCACGAGATCGGTTCCGGCCACGCTGATCTTCTGCCCATCGGCCAGATCACCGTCGGGAGTGATGTCGGGGTAGGTCTGATCCCAGAGCATGGTGTCGCCGGGGTGCAGCAACATCGGTGCATCGGTGGCCTTCGACAGTTCCGGAGCGGCGGTGATGTGGTCGTTGTGGCCATGGGTCAACACGATCGCCTTGACCTTCCGGCCGCCGACCGCATCGATGATCGGCGGCGCGGTGTGCGCGGCATCGATGATCACCACTTCGGAGTCATCGCCGATGATCCAGATGTTGTTGTCGACATCCCAGGTTCCGCCGTCGAGGCTGAACTGCCCCGAGGTGACGACGTGTTCGACTTTGATGCTCATAGGACCACCACCGAGCGCAGCACCTCGCCGGCCTCCATCTTGTGGAAGGCCGATTCGATGTCCGTCAGACCGATTCGCTCGGACACGAACTTCTCCAACGGCAACCGGCCCTGCTGATACAGGTCGACCAGCATCGGGAAGTCACGTTCGGGCAGGCAATCGCCGTACCAGGACGACTTGAGTGCACCGCCGCGGGAGAAGAAGTCGACCAACGGGAGTTCCAGGGTCATCTCCGGGGTCGGCACACCGACCAAAACCACCACGCCGGCCAGATCGCGGGCATAGAACGCGGTCTTGTAGGTCTCCGGGCGGCCCACCGCATCGATCACCACGTCGGCGCCGTTGCCGTCGGTCAGTTCCTGGATCGCCGCGACGACGTCCTCGACGACCGAACCGTCGATCGTGTGGGTGGCACCGAGGTCCTTGGCCCATTCGAGTTTGCGGGCGTCCCGGTCGACGGCGATGATCTTGGTCGCACCCGCCAATCGGGCACCGGCGATCGCGGCATCTCCGACACCGCCGCAACCGATGACGGCAACACTGTCGCCACGACCGACATTGCCGGTGTTGATGGCCGCACCGATACCGGCCATCACACCGCAACCGAGTAGTCCGACGACCGCCGGATCGGCATCGGCGGCAACCTTGGTGCACTGACCCTCATGGACCAGGGTCTTGTCGGCGAACGCACCGATACCCAGGGCCGGCGTCAATGCGGTGCCATCGGCCAGGGTCATCGGCTTGCTCGCGTTGTGGGTGTTGAAGCAGTACTGCGGGCGGCCCCGCTTGCAGGCCCGGCACTCACCGCAGACAGCACGCCAGTTCAGGACCACGAAATCGCCGGGCGCGACGAGCGAGACCTCATCGCCAACGGTCTCGACGATGCCGGAGGCCTCATGGCCAAGCAGGAACGGGTATTCGTCGTTGATCCCACCCTCGCGGTAGGCCAAGTCCGTATGACACACACCACACGCGAGGATCCGCACCACCACATCGCGTGGCCCCGGATCCGGGATGGTGATGGTCTCGATCGTGGTCGGGGCACCCTTGCCCGCCGACACCACACCACGCACCTGCTCTGCCATGACAACCTCTCGCCGCACTTGTGTTTGTTGGTCCAGGTCTGTTCCCGCACCCGTTTTCGGTCCAGGTCTTCCCGTACTGCTTTTCCGGTCCCGATCGGTATCACCCTATTCGATGCCCAGGTCGACATGTGTGCATCAGTTGCCCGTTCGCCGACGGTGAACGGGCGCCGGGAATCGCGGCCCGAGTGGTTCTGTTGTCCCAATAGGACTGTCTACACAGTGCGAACCAATGGTCTGCCCGGCACAGGGATTGGGACCAAAGGTGATGATGGGGGACAATAGTTGAATACAACCGCACGACCAGGCAGCAAGGAGGTTCGCCATGGACGACAAGTCCACGCTCTATGAACTCGAGTTCCCGGCACCACAGCTGGCTGGTGACGAGGGTGATGGTCCGGTTCTGATCCACGCACTCGAAGGCTTCGCTGACGCCGGGCACGCCATCAAGCTGGCCGCCGATCACCTGCGCCAGAGCCTTGATTCAGAGCTGGTCGCCACGTTCTCGACCGACGAGTTGATCGATTACCGCTCGCGGCGGCCGATCATGACGTTCTCCGGCGAGCAGTTCACCGGTGTGGCGATGCACGAGCTGACCCTGCACGCCATCCGCGACAACGAGGGCAAGCCGTTCTTGCTGCTGGCCGGTTCCGAACCCGACATGCGTTGGGAACGTTTTGTGGCAGCGGTGACCGGTTTGGCCGATCAGTTCGGGGTCTCGACGGTCATCGGGCTCAATGCGATCCCGATGGGTATCCCGCACACCCGCCCCTCGACGATCACCGCACACGGCAACGACAAAGACCTGATCGAACCATTTCCCCGGTGGGGATCGGAACTCAAGATCCCGGCCAGTGCGTCGATGCTGCTCGAGCTGCGGCTCGGTGAGCATGGATTGACGACCGCGGGTCTGTCGGTTCACGTGCCGCACTATCTGGCCCAGACCGAATACCCGGCCGCCTCACACAAGCTGATCGAAAGCCTCGGTGAGGTCGCCGGACTCAATCTGCCGATGGCGGCGTTGGCCAACGCCGCGGAGAAGGTTCGGCACCAGGTCGACAACGAGATCTCCGGCAACCACGAAGTCGAGTCGGTGGTGACCGCACTGGAAACCCAGTACGACACCTTCACGCAGGCTCAGCAGGAGAAGGCGTCGTTGCTCGCTGCCGAAGGCGATCTGCCAACCGGCGACGAACTCGGCGCCGAACTCGAACGCTTCCTGGCCGATCACCTCAGCGGCGGTGGCAACCGGACCGATTCCGGCACCGAGACAGATGGCGATGAGCCCGGGGACGACGCCGGTCAGTGACGACCCCACTCGCCTTTCCGGACAGCACAGGGCCCGATCTCGACGAGTTGTATGCAGACTTCACGGCCTGGTGGTCCGCACGGGGTATCGAGCTGTACCCGCACCAAGACGAAGCACTGATCGAACTCGCCGGTGGGTCGAACGTCATCCTGTCGACGCCCACAGGCTCCGGTAAGTCCCTCGTCGCCAGTGGTGCACTGTATTTTGCTGCGGCACAGGGCAAGCGAGCGTTCTACACCGCGCCGATCAAGGCACTGGTCAGCGAAAAGTTCTTCGATCTGTGTTCACAGTTCGGGGCGGAGAACGTTGGCATGCTCACCGGCGATGCCTCGGTCAACCCCAGCGCACCCATCATCTGCGCCACCGCCGAAGTCGTTGCCAACATCGCGCTGCGCGAAGGTCCCGACTCGCCGATCGGTGTCGTGGTCATGGACGAGTTCCACTATTACGCAGAAACCGATCGCGGATGGGCCTGGCAGGTCCCGCTGATCGAGTTGACCGGTAGTCAGTTCGTGCTGATGTCGGCCACCCTCGGCGACGTCAGTTTCTTCGTCGACGACCTGAGCCGGCGTACCGGCCGGGAGACCGCCGCGATCACGGGCACCACTCGCCCTGTCCCACTTGAATACTCATATTCCACCCGCCCGGTACACGAAACGATCGAGCACCTGATCGCCAAGGACCGGGCGCCGGTGTACGTCGTCCACTTCACCCAGCTCTCGGCGATGGAACGTGCCCAGGCCCTGCTCAGTGCCAACATCTGCAGCCGCGCCGAACGTGACGCCATTGCCGCGGAGATCGGCGATTTCCGGTTCAGCACCGGCTTCGGCAAGACCCTGTCGAAGACCGTGCGGGCCGGAATCGGAATCCACCACGCCGGTATGTTGCCGCGCTACCGGCGTCTCGTCGAACGCCTTGCGCAACAGGGACTACTGCGCGTGGTGTGTGGCACCGACACCCTCGGGGTCGGGATCAACGTCCCCATCAGAACGGTGCTGTTCACCGGACTCACCAAGTTCGACGGAATCCGGCAACGACACCTGCGGGCCCGCGAGTTCCATCAGATCGCCGGGCGCGCAGGCCGGGCCGGCTTCGACATCCGCGGATTCGTGGTTGCGCAAGCACCGGACCATGACGTCGAGAACGCCCGACTGGTGGCGAAAGCCGGCGACGATCCGAAGAAGCTCAAGAAGATCCAGCGCAAGAAGGCCCCCGAAGGTTTCGTCTCCTGGAGTGAGGCAACCTTCGAGAAGCTGATCGTCGCGCCGCCGGAACCGTTGCGTTCCCGGTTCAAGGTCACGACCTCGATGTTGTTGGAAGTCATTGCCCGGCCGGGCAATTGCTTCACCTCGATGCGCCATCTCCTCGAGGACAACCACGAGACGCGGGCCCGCCAGCGCGGTCACATCCTGCGGGCGCTGAAGCTGTATCGATCACTGGTCAACAGCGGTGTGGTGCAACGCCTCGACGAACCCGACGCGTACGGCCGCATGGCGGTCCTGGCCGTCGACCTGCCGAACAACTTCGCGCTCAACAATCCCCTGTCCCCCTTTGCTCTTGCCGCCTTCGAGTTGCTCGATCCTGATTCGCCGACCTATGCGATGGACCTGATCTCGATTGTCGAATCGACCCTCGACGATCCGCGACCGGTCCTCATGGGCCAGCAGAAGGCTGCCCGCGACACAGCCATCGCGCAGATGAAGGCAGACGGCATCGAATACGAAGAGCGCATGGAGTTGCTCTCCGAGGTCACCTGGCCGCGACCGGAGCGCGAGTTCATCTTCGCGGCGTTCGATATGTACCGGCAGGGACACCCGTGGGTCATCGACACACCCCCACGCCCCAAATCGGTGTTGCGACAGATGATCGAAGAGGGCATGGACTGGGGAGACCTGATCTCCCGGTACTCCCTGGCGCGCAGCGAAGGTGTGGTCCTGCGGTACCTCACCGACTGTTACCGGACGCTGCGCCAGAGCATTCCGAATGCCGCGCGCACGGACGAGATCGACGACGTGGTCGAGTGGATCGGCGATTTGGTTCGCCGTGTCGACTCGAGCCTGCTCGACGAATGGGAACAACTCACCCACCCCGATGCCGACATCACCGGACCCACAGACCTGGCACCGCCGCCGATCGGCCGCCCCGTCAACCTGCGTGCCACCCGGGTGCATCTGCGCAACACCATGTTCCGCTTCGTGAATATGCTGTCGCGCCGCGACTGGTCCGGTCTGCAGGCAAGCTATCCCGATCTCGACTGGGCCGATGAGATGGCCGACTTCATCGACGAATACGGTCCGGTGCAAGCCGGTCCGGAAGCGCGTGGACCGGCGCTGTTCAGTTTGACCGAGGACGACGGCGAGTGGCTCGCCCGACAGGTTCTCGACGACCCGGACGGCCACCACGGATGGTCACTGCTGGCACGTTTCAGCATGCCGGAGACCGCAGACGACGAACCCGAACTCCTGGACATGGAGATCATCCCCGGCTGATCACACCCGGCCCAAACAGTCGTTGACAGCACTCTGTCATACTGACAGCATATTGTCATGAGCACATCATCAGTTGAGCCACGTACCGTTCACCTCGCCGTCTACGACACCCTCGCCGACTGGGAAACCGGTCACGCCGTTGCACACATCAACAACCCCGAGTATCAGATCCGCCCCGGCGCCTACCAGGTCCGCACGGTGGGCCCGACCACCGAGCCGATCGTGACCACCGGCGGATTGCGTATTGTTCCCGACCTCGCGCTCGCCGACCTCGATCCGGCGGCCAGCGCAATGCTGATCCTGCCCGGCGCCTCGGCGTACCTGAGCGGTGAATTGACCGAGTTCATCGACACCGCCCGCAAATTCCTCGACGCGGGTGTACCCGTGGCGGGCATCTGCGGGGCAACGGTCGCGATGGCCCAGGCCGGCCTCCTCGACGACCGGCAACACACGAGCAACGCCGCAGAGGCGCTGGCCTGGACCGAATACGCGGGCGCCGACCGCTATGTCGATGCACCGGCTGTCACGGATCGCAGCCGCCCAGGGCACCTGATCACCGCTGCCGCAATGCATCCCGTGCCCTTCGCCCGCGAAATCTTCGCCGAACTCGACCTCTACTCCCCCGAGACACTCGCCGCCTGGTTCAAGTTGTACAGCGGCGACCCGGCCGGATACCACGACCTGATGGCCGCAACCGCATGAGCGACCCGCAGTCACTGCTCAGCGACTCCGCCCTCACCGCGTTCCGGCTCAACGGCCAATTCCTGGCGGTTGCCGAAGCGCTGGCCGCGCCGGTCGGGCTCACCGCCACCAGATGGCAGGTACTGGGCGCCGTTCTGCCCGAACCACTGTCGGTCTCGGACATCGCCCGCGTCATGGGGATCACCCGGCAAAGTGTGCAGCGGACCGCGGATCTGCTCGCCGAAGCCGGTCTTGTCGCCTATCGCAGCAATCCCGCGCATCGGCGAGCCAAACTCGTCGAGGTGACCGCCGAAGGCCGCGAGGCCGTGCGCGGCATCGATCCGCAGCATGCCGAACTCGCGTTGCGCCTCAACGGAATTCTGGGCACGCAGCGCTGGAGCAAGATCGTGGCCGGGCTCCACGAATTGTCGGCGGCCCTCGAATCGCTGGAATCGCTGCCGGATTGACGAGAGCTCAGACCGGCCGCGCGGCACCGTTGCCCGACCCGACGATGGCGGCCGTGATCACCTGTGCCAGCTGGCGATACTCGACCTCACGCCCGCTGGTGGCCCGCATGACCAGCCCGATCCGGCGACCGGGCCGCGGCCGGGTGAAGCTGGCGATGGCCAGAGCCCCACGCGCAGTTTCGGTCTGAACCGCGGTCTGCGGGATGAGCGTCACGCCCAGACCTCCCTCGACGCATTGCACCGCGGTGGCCAGGGACGCCGCCCGGGTCGGTCCGACGTCGGGACGGACACCCGCGAGCCGGCAGACCTCCAATGCCTGATCGCGCAGACAGTGACCTTCGTCGAGCAGCAGCAGCGGCAGATCGGCCAGCGCGGCCGGATCCACTCGGCTTCGTCCGGCCAGCGTGTGACCGGGAGGCAACGCCAGAACGAAATCTTCGTCGTACATCGGAATCTCGATCATGCCGGTGGCATCGGCCGGCAATGCCAGCATCGCCGCGTCGATGGAATTGCGGCGCAATGCATCCAGCAATCGACTGGTCTGATCCTCGACGACCCGCAGCGTCAGGTCCGGGAGCTCGCTCGCCAGATTGCGCAGGACGCCCGGTAGCACGTACGGTGCCACCGTCGGTATCAGGCCAAGTCGCAACGTGCCTGACAACGGTCGCGCGACACCCCCGGCGGCCGCGGTGAACATATCCACCGCTTCGATTGCCGCAGCAGCCCGCGCCAATAATGCATCGCCTTCACTAGTCAAGAAGACACGCCGGGTCGAGCGTTCGACCAGCCGCAATCCCAACCCCGATTCCAGTGCCGCCAGGGCCTGTGAGAGCGAGGGTTGACTCACTCCTAAACTCTCTGCGGCAGAACCAAAATGGCGTTTATCAGCGATGGCCGCGAACGCCTTGAGGCCGGCGATCGTCGGCTGATAAGTTTGATCGGTCATGCCTATCACTATAGTGCTACTCATCACGTATCATTCTCAGTGGATTCAGGGCAGTATTAGTCACGCTGCTTTAACAGACCCCTAAGGAGAGCATTCATGCCATTGCTGACAATTGGTGATCAATTCCCCGCTTACAACCTGACGGCCGTCATCGGCGGTGACCTCTCCAAGGTTGACGCCAAGCAGCCCGACGACTACTTCACCACCGTCACCAGCGACGACTACGCGGGCAAGTGGCGGATTGTTTTCTTCTGGCCCAAGGACTTCACCTTCGTGTGCCCCACCGAGATCGCCGCTTTCGGCAAGCTCAGCGAAGAATTCGCCGATCGTGACGCCCAGGTTCTCGGTGCGTCCGTCGACAACGAGTTCGTGCACTTCCAGTGGCGCGCACAGCACGACGACCTGAAGACCCTTCCGTTCCCGATGCTTTCGGACCTCAAGCGTGAACTCGCCGAGGCCACCGGTGTTTTGAACGCCGACGGCGTTGCGGACCGCGCAACCTTCATCGTCGACCCGAACAACGAGGTCCAGTTCGTCTCGGTCACCGCAGGTTCGGTCGGCCGCAACGTCGACGAGGTCCTCCGTGTTCTCGACGCACTGCAGTCCGACGAATTGTGCGCCTGCAACTGGAAAAAGGGCGATCCCACCATCGACGCCGGCGAACTGCTGACCGCCAGCGTCTGATCGCCTGCTCGTAGAAGGAAATACAGATGAGCATTGATAATCTGAAAGAAGCACTGCCGGAGTACGCGAAGGACCTCAAGCTCAACCTGGGTTCCATCGCACGCACCACCGTCCTCAAGGAAGAGCAGCTGTGGGGCACTTTGCTGTCCACCGCGGCAGCGAGCAAGAACGCGACCGTCCTCAAGGAGATCGCCGACGAAGCTGCCGACAACCTGTCGGCGGAGGCGTACAACGCCGCCCTTGGCGCCGCATCGATCATGGGTATGAACAATGTGTTCTACCGTGGCCGCGGGTTCCTGGATGGCAAGTACGACGACCTGCGTCCCGGACTGCGGATGAACATCATCGGCAACCCCGGCGTCGAGAAGGCCAACTTCGAGTTGTGGTCCTTCGCGGTCTCGTCGATCAACGGTTGCGGCCACTGCGTCGCCGCCCACGAGAACACCCTGCGCGAAGACGGCGTCGAGCGTGAAGCGATTCTCGAATCGCTGAAGGTCGCGTCCATCATCGCAGGCGTTGCTGCAGCACTCAGTACTGCCGAGGTACTTGTCGGATAGCGAAACCTCGCTGCCACAGGCACTGACGTAACAAAAAGAGCAGGGACCCCCGACCGGGGTCCCTGCTCTTTTCGACGTTCTGCCCTCGCTACGTCAGCGCATCGGCCATCCGCGCCGCCATGTCACTGACCTGAGCACTGGTCATCACGAAGGCAGGCGAGATCTGCAGGGCGCCTTGCCCGGCCGCCCGTCCACTGACGCCATGGCGACGCAGCGCGCCGATGACCGCAGGAGCCGTCGTCGGATCAGCCAGCTGCACGGCGGCAACCGCGCCGAGGCCACTGCGGATCTCGCTGACAGCAGGCAGATCGGCCAGCGGCGCGAGCGCGATGTGCAGATCCGATTCGAGCCGTGCGGCCTCTTCGATCAGACCCTCGGATTCGATGATGTCGAGGTTGGCCATCGCCGCAGCCGCTGCGCCTGCATGTCCGCCATAGGTGTATCCGTGGCGCCACCACACGCCGCCCGCATAAAACGGTTCGGCGATCTTCGGGGCTATGAACAGCGCGCCCATCGGGACGTAACCCGACGTCAAACCCTTTGCGGTGGTGATCATGTCGGGCTCGAGCCCGAACCGGCTCGACGCAAACCAGGATCCACCGATCCGGCCGAATCCGGTGACGACCTCGTCGACGACGAACAGCACGTCGTGGTCGCGGCAGATCTGCCGAACCTCGGCCAGGTAACCCTCCGGCGGCAGGTAGATGCCACCGGCACCGATGATCGGCTCGACGAAGAACGCGGCGATGTTGTCGGCGCCGATCCGTTCGATCAGGCCCAGCAGGCTCTTGGCGTCATCCCAGTCGACGGTTGCGGCGTCGGACATGAGCTCGCCGTAGTTCTCGCGATTCGGCGGCAGGCCCGAGAGCGCAGTGCCCCCGACATGCATGCCGTGGTAGGCCTTGGTCCGGCCGACAACGATCTTCTTCTCCGGCTTGCCCATCTCGTGCCAGTACCGGCGGGCGAGTTTCACCGCCGAGTCGACCGAGTCGCTACCACCCGAGGTGAAGAACACCTTGCTCCCCGGGATCGGGGCGATCGCCGAGAGCCGGTCGGCCAGTGCGGCGGTCACATCGGAGGTGATGTCGCCGAACCCGGAATAGTGCGCCAACGTGCCGAGCTGGCGGGCAACGGCGTCCGCGATCGCGGTCCGCCCGTGTCCGACGTTGGTGAACCACAGACCGGCCGTGGAATCGATGTATTTGTTTCCGGAGGCGTCCCAGATGTAGGCGCCCTCGCCCCTGGCAACAACAAATGGTCCCGAGGCGCTCACGGCGCCCATGTCGGCAAACCCGTGCCAGAGACCGGTAGAAGAAGAAGCAGTCATGGGGTACATCATGCCTGTCCAGGTGGCGAGACGATGCCGGGACTCCGGCGACTACCATTGAGGCGATATGTCGACCGCGCCCGATCAGCCCAGCAGGCCCGCCGCGTCCGGGCAGCCCACCACATCGGGGCAGCGCCGACGCCGCGGACGTCCTTCGTCCACCAAATCCGGCTCGACCAGAACTGGATCGCGCACACCCGCCGGCCCCAGCCCCGAGGAGCTCGCACGGCGTCGCGCGCTGGTCCCGGTGCTCAAATATCCGCCGGAACTCCCGGTGTCGGCGGCGCGCGCCGAGATCGCCGCCGCGATCGAAGCGCATCAGGTTGTCGTTGTCGCCGGTGAAACCGGGTCGGGCAAGACCACGCAGCTCCCGAAGATCTGCCTGGAACTCGGCCGCGGGGTCGCGGGAAAGATCGGCCATACGCAGCCACGACGGCTCGCAGCACGGTCGGTCGCCGAACGCATCGCTGAAGAAACCGGCACCGAACTCGGCGGTGTGGTCGGCTATTCCGTCCGGTTCACCGACAAGGCGTCACGCGACACCCTGGTGAAGGTGATGACCGACGGCATCCTTCTGCGCGAACTCTCCCAGGACCGCATGCTGCGCGACTACGACACACTGATCATCGACGAGGCCCACGAACGCAGCCTCAACATCGACTTCATCCTGGGATATCTCAAACAGCTACTCCCCCGGCGTCCCGATCTGAAGGTGATCATCACCTCGGCGACCATCGAACCCGGTCGATTTGCCGATCACTTTGCCACCGAAGATCGACCCGTTCCCGTCATCGAGGTGTCCGGGCGCACCTATCCGGTCGAGATCCGTTACCGGCCACTTGTCGTCGAGGACGAGGACGAAGCCGACCTCGATCAGTTGCAGGCGATCGGCGCCGCAGTGGACGAGTTGTTCGCCGAGGGGCCCGGCGACATCCTCGTGTTCTTGCCCACCGAACGCGAGATCACCGATACCGCTGCCTCCCTCAAACACCTCGAAGCGCGTGGTGTCGAGGTGATCCCGCTGTTCGCCCGTCTGTCCGCCGCTGATCAGCACCGCGTGTTCGCCTCCCACAAGGGCCGACGGATCGTGTTGTCCACCAACGTTGCCGAGACTTCGTTGACGGTGCCGGGCATCCACTATGTGATCGACGCCGGAACCGCTCGCATGTCGCGCTATTCGACCCGCACCAAGGTTCAGAGACTGCCGATCGAGCCGATCTCGCAGGCCAGCGCCCGCCAGCGTGCCGGACGTTGTGGTCGTGTGGCCGCCGGTGTCTGCATCCGCCTCTACAGCGAAGACGACTTTCTGAGCAGGCCCGAATACACCGAGCCCGAGATCCTGCGGACCAATCTGGCCGCGGTGATCCTGAACATGACCTCGCTCGGTCTCGGCGATGTCGGCAAGTTCCCGTTTGTCGAGCCTCCCGATCCCAAGGCCATCCGCGACGGACAGCAACTTCTCGAAGAACTCGGCGCGCTCGTCCCTGCCACCCCCGACAACCCGGTACGGCAGCTGACGCCGATCGGCCGATCGCTGGCGCGGATCCCGGTGGACCCGCGTTTGGCCCGCATGCTGGTCGAGGCCGACAAGCAAGGTGTCCTGGGGCCGATGCTGGTACTCACCGCCGCACTGTCGCTACCCGATGTCCGGGAACGGCCCGCCGAACACCGGCAGGCGGCGGACGAGTCACACCGCAGATTCGCCGCAGACGGCTCCGAGTTCCTGACCCTCCTCAATCTGTGGACGTATCTCGAGGACACGCGAAAAGAGCTGTCCTCAAGCCAGTTCCGCAAACGCATGCGCCGCGAATTCCTGCACGGACTGCGCATCCGCGAGTGGCGTGATCTACATTCGCAACTCGTCCGGATCGCCCGGGATCTGGGCTGGACCGTCCCGGCGGACTTCGAGACGCCCGAATCCGATTCGGCGACGGCGGTCGCCGTCCACCAATCGGTCCTGTCGGGTCTGCTCAGCCAGATCGGCGTCCGCGAAGGAGAATCCAAAGAGTTCCTCGGGGCTCGCGGGACGAAGTTCATGATCTTCCCCGGCTCACATCTGTCGAACAAACCGCCTCGGTTCGTGATGGCGGCCGAGATCGTCGAGACCTCCCGCCTGTGGGCCCGGACCGTCGCCCGCATCGAACCCGAATGGGCCGAGCGACTGGCAGGCGATCTGGTCAAACGCCAATACAGCGAACCACATTGGTCGAGCAAACACTCTGCGGCGATGGCCTACGAAAGGGTCACGCTCTACGGCGTTCCCCTGGTCACCAGACGTCGGGTGAACTTTGGATCCATCGACCCCGAGGCAGCCCGCGAGCTGTTCATCCGCAGTGCCCTCGTCGAAGGAGACTGGCGCACCCAGCATCCGTTCTTCCATCGCAACCGGGCGTTGCTCGACGATGCCGAAGAGTCGGTGCACCGGGTCCGGCGCACCGATGTCGTGGTCGACGACGACACCCTGTTCGCGCACTACGACCGCCACGTTGGTCAAGAGGTGGTCTCGGGCAGGCACTTCGACACCTGGTGGAAAACCGCACGCAAGAAGGACCCGAACCTCCTCGATCTCGATCCCGCCGACGTTGTTTCAGGCGATCCGGCCGGTTTCCCGGACACCTGGCGCCAGGCTGATGCCACGTACGATCTCCGGTACCACTTCGAGCCCGGCGCCGAGGACGACGGCGTCAGTGTGCTGATTCCGCTGCCCCTGCTGATGCGGGCGCGGCCTTCGGGCTTCGACTGGCTGGTCCCCGGTATGCGCACCGAACTGGTCACCGAATTGATCCGCACCCTGCCGAAAACCCTTCGGCGCCAGATCGGTCCGGCGCCGGATCTGGCCTCACAAATCCTTGATGCGGTCACACCGCGTGCCAAGCCCCTGACGTCCAGCGTCGCCGCCGAACTCACCCGGCTCACCGGAGTGAGAATCGCAGCCGCCGATCTGAGGCCGACCGCACTGCCCGACCACCTGCGGATGACGTTCGTGGCGCTCAGCCCGGACGGCCAGGAGTTGGGCCACTCCAAATCGTTGACAGAGCTCCAAGAACGACTCGGCGGCAAGGCCCGCGCGGCTCTGGAGAAAGAGGCCGCGACCGAGTCGACGCCGGTGGCAACCACCTGGACAGACAAGACGTTCGGAACAATCGCGCGCTCGGTCCGCAACACTGTTGCCGGACAAGAGATCACGAGTTACCCGGCCTTGGTGCCCCGCAGAGGTGGCTTCACCGTCGCACCGATGTCGACCGAGTCCGAGCAGCGCAGCGCGATGTACAACGCCCTGATCGGACTGCTGATCAACGATGTACCTGGCCTACGGCACAACGCGACTTCTGTTCTCGGAACCGCGGAGCGGCTGGCGCTGAGCCAAAGCCCTTACCCAACCGGAGAGGCGCTGCTTGCCGATTGCGTACGAGCGGCCGTGATCGACCTGGTCCCCCCGCAGCCGGAGGTCTGGACCGCTGCCGATTACACCGCCCTGAAAAGCCATGTCGCCGGGCAGGTCACGAGCCGGGCCACGACCAAACTGCGCCAAGCCGCGGCGATCCTGACCCGGGTGGCTCCGCTGCGCACCGCCATCGCGGCCACCACGGTGGCCGACGCTGCCGACGACGTGCGGGATCAACTCGGCGATCTTGTTTTCGACGGATTCATCTCGGCCACCGGCGCCGAACACCTCCCCGAGATCCCGCGGTATCTGGATGCCGCCCTGGCCCGGCTGGAACAGCTGCCTGCCTCCGCCGCACGGGACGCCGCGTCGATGGCAGCCATCGATCGCGTAGTGGCCGCATGGACAGACCATCTGCGGATGATCCCGCCGCAGCGGCGCGATGCGGTCAGCGAGGCTGCAGGCTGGATTGTCGAGGAATTGCGCGTCGGACTGTTTGCTCAACAGCTGCGAACTGCGTACCCGATTTCAGAAAAGCGTGCCATCAAGGCAATCCGAGACTTACGGTAGCGGCGCTAGGACTTGCGGTAGTGACGCTAGGACTTGCTTGATCGGAGGTCGTCGATTTCTTTCTGGAAATCGTCCACCGAGTCGAATGACCGGTAGACAGAGGCGAACCGCAGGTATGCGACCTCGTCGAGATCGCGAAGCGGGCCGAGGATGGCCAGGCCGACCTCATTGGCCGGTACCTCCGCCGAACCTGATGCCCGCACTGCTTCTTCCACCTGCTGCGCAAGATGCTGCAATTTGTCGTCGTCGACCGAACGGCCCTGGCAGGCCCGGCGGACGCCGCGCATGACCTTCTCGCGACTGAACGGTTCCGTGACGCCGGTCCGTTTGACCACCGAGAGCACCGCGGTCTCCACCGTGGTGAAACGGCGTGCACACTGCGAACAGGCGCGGCGGCGACGGATGGCCTGCCCCTCGTCCGCCACTCGCGAATCGACTACGCGGGTGTCCTCGTTCTTGCAAAACGGGCAATGCATGCACGAATCCTCGACGGTCGACGGCCTGGGCGGAGTGACCAGACACTGTGACTCCGAGGATACCGTCCGGGATTGCAGCCCCTCCACGTCTACCTCGCGTAGACGGGCGTGACCAATGCCTGGCCCACCGACAGTGCCGAGTTGTTCATGGCGTTGAGCTCCATGATCTTCGCCACCACGGCTTCGGTCGGCATCTCGGGTGCGATGCGGGAGGCGATGGCGCCCAACGACTCCCCCGATTGGACCCGGACGACCTCGGTGCCGACGCGGGCCGGATCCGCGGACTGCTGCATGACCCCGCCGAAGAAGGTCATGAAGGCGACCACGAGCATCAGACCGACACCGGCGACCGCTGCGCCCGCCCAGGCGCGCCTGCGGGCGAAGACCATCTCGCGAGCGGTCGGTATCCGCCGCTCGGAGTTACGCGAATCGGCACACGAGACGGCCACCCGGCGCTGCGCAGGCAGACGGCGACCGGCCGGGCGTGATGTGTCCTCGGGCCGTACCGGGCGCGTGGTGCGCGTGCGGGTACCGCTCTCGGGGTGGTGAACAGGCCGAGCTGTGGCCGGCCGGATAATGGTGGTGGCTGCAGTCATGGGGTTCAGTCCTCGGTCATCGGTTCGATCCCTATTCGATCACTCGTTCGATTGAAAGAGTGTTCGATTAGTACCACGGGCCTCCGACAAAGCGCCACGCCTGATCGAACAAATGTTTGAGACTTGTGACCATTTGCACTATCTTTGTCGACATGGACCCCGCCCGACACCGCATGAACTGGAGGACCTGATGGCCGATAGAACCCAGCCCCCGACACCGGCGGACGGGACCGCGACCACTGTTGTCGCCACCGAACCACTCGCCGAGGGCTCACTGACCCCCCGCCAAAAAGCGGTTCTCGAGGTCATCCGTACCTCGGTCCGCGAGCGCGGCTACCCACCGAGCATCCGGGAGATCGGTGACGCTGTCGGCCTGACCTCGACATCGTCCGTCGCCCATCAGCTCCGCACGCTGGAACGCAAGGGTTTCCTGCAGCGCGAGAACAACCGGCCTCGCGCGGTGAACATCCAGGACACCGATCTGAATCCGGCCACAGCCGCCGGACAGGTTCAGGCACCGGACGAATCCCTGCCGACGCCGACGTTCGTCCCGGTCCTCGGCCGGATCGCGGCCGGCGGTCCGATCCTCGCCGAACAAGCTGTCGAAGACGTTTTCCCACTCCCCAAAGAGCTGGTGGGCGAAGGTTCGCTGTTCATGCTCAAGGTCGTCGGTGAATCGATGATCGACGCCGCGATCTGCGACGGCGACTGGGTGGTCGTACGCCAGCAGAATGTTGCCGACAACGGCGACATCGTGGCGGCGATGATCGACGGCGATGCCACGATCAAGACGTTCAAGCGCACCAAGGACGCCGTGTGGCTGATGCCGCACAACCCGGTGTTCGATCCCATCCCGGGTAACGATGCCGTCATCCTGGGCAAGGTCGTCACTGTGATGCGTCGGCTCTGACCTCCGAGTCGTAGGCAGATCACTCTCATACAGATCAAAGGCGGGGTGTACCGGGATATCCCGGTACACCCCGCCTTTCGAGTTCAGGGGACCACTGGGTGATCAGACCCCGAGACTACGTCCGATCACTTCCTTCATGATCTCGGTCGTCCCGCCGTAGATGGTCTGCACACGAGAGTCGAGGAATGCCTTGGCGACCGAGTATTCACGCATGTAGCCGTATCCACCGTGCAGCTGCAGACACCGGTCGACCAGGTGCACCTGATTCTCGGTGGCGTAGTACTTGGCCATCGCGGCATCCGGGACGGTCAGCTTCTTCTCGTTCAGCAGACCGATGCAGTGGTCGACGAAGACGCGGGTCGTCGTGGTCGACGTCGCCAGTTCGGCCAGCAGGAACCGGGTGTTCTGAAAGTTCCCGATCGAGCGACCAAAGGCCTTGCGGTCCTTGGTGTACTGAACGGTGGTCTCCAGCACCTGCTCCATCGCCGCCGCGGCGACAACAGCGATCGACAGGCGTTCGCGAGGCAGGTTCTGCATGAGGTAGATGAAGCCGAGGCCTTCTTCACCGAGCAGGTTCTCGGCGGGCACACGGACGTTGTCGAAACTCAGTTCGGCGGTGTCCTGCGCCTTCATGCCGACCTTGTCGAGGTTGCGGCCGCGTTCGAAGCCCTCCATGCCACGCTCGATGACCAGCAGGCTGAAACCTTTCGCGCCGGCCTCGGGGTCGGTGCGCGCGACCACGATCACCAGGTCGGCGTTGATGCCGTTGGTGATGAAGGTCTTCGATCCGTTGAGCACCCAGTGGTCGCCGTCTTTCTTGGCGTTGGTCTTGATGCCCTGCAGGTCCGAACCGGTTCCGGGCTCGGTCATGGCGATGGCGGTGATGAGCTCGCCGGAGGTGAATCCCGGAAGCCAGCGCGCCTTCTGCTCCTCGGTGGTCAGTTCCAGCAGGTACGGCGCGATGACGTCGTTGTGCAGGGTGAAGCCCAAACCGCTGTACCCACCCCTGGCGGACTCTTCGGAGACGATGGCCTGGTAGCGGAAGTCGTCGACTCCGCCGCCGCCGAACTCTTCGGGAGCGTCCACGGCCAGGAAGCCGTTCTTACCCGCTTCGATCCACACATCACGATCGACGATGTTCTGCTCTTCCCAGCGGGCGTGATACGGCGCCACATGCTGTTCGAGGAAGCTTCTGTACGAATCGCGGTACAGAAGATGTTCAGGCTCGAAAATCGTACGTTCCATCAAGGTCTCCATAACGAGGTGTCAAAACGCGGACGTGCCAGTAACTGTAACGGGATTCTACATTTTGCCCAAGGGCCTGGAGGCCTGGATTTTTAGAACAGATCAGATGCGGCGAACTCGGCCAGCTGGCTGGCCAGCGCAGAAGGCACACTGGCGACGATCTCCGTGCCATCGGCTCCGTGCTCCTCCCGCGACACATCGCCTTCGGCGTGGATGCGTGAGACCAGGTCACCCCGGGAGTACGGCACCCGGACGGTGACATGGACGTCATGCCGCGACACCAACTCGCGGACCCGCTCGAGCAGTTCCGGGATACCTTCGCCCGTGGCCGCCGAGATGAAGACCGCGTCGGGGAACAGACTGCGAAGCTGTGTCAGGACCGTCGGATCGGCGACGTCGATCTTGTTCACCACGAGAAGCTCCGGTGGTGCGGTTGCCTTCTCGTCCTGGATCACCTGATCGACGACCTTGCGCACCGCGCTGATCTGCTCGGTGGGAATCGGGTCCGAACCATCGACGATGTGCAACAGCAGATCTGCGTCGATGACCTCTTCCAGGGTCGAACGGAACGCCTCGACCAGCTGGGTGGGCAGGTGCCGGACAAATCCGACGGTGTCGGTGACCACGATTTCTCGACCGTCGTCGAGGGACATCTTCCGGGTTGTCGGATCGAGGGTGGCGAACAGCGCATTCTGCACCAGCACACCTGATCCGGTCATCGCGTTGATCAGACTGGACTTGCCCGCGTTGGTGTAACCGACGATCGTGACCGATGCGACAGCGGACTCTTTCCGCTTGGTGCGCTTGGTGTTTCGCGACGTCTTCATCTCACGGATCTCGCGGCGCAACTTCGCCATCCGCTCGCGGATACGGCGGCGGTCCGTCTCGATCTTCGTCTCACCGGGACCACGCAGACCCACGCCACCGTTGCTGCCCGCCCGGCCACCGGCCTGACGGGACATCGATTCACCCCAACCGCGAAGACGCGGCAGCATGTATTCCATCTGGGCCAACGCGACCTGAGCCTTGCCCTCGCGCGACGTGGCGTGCTGGGCGAAGATGTCGAGGATAAGGGCGGTGCGGTCGATGACCTTGACCTTCACCACCTTCTCCAGCGCGGTGAGCTGTGCGGGCGTCAGTTCACCATCGCAGATGACGGTGTCGGCACCGGTGGCCTCGACGATGTCGCGAAGTTCATGGGATTTGCCCGATCCGATGTAGGTGGCCGGATCCGGCTTGTCCCGACGTTGGATGAGACCTTCGAGCACCTCGGACCCGGCGGTCTCGGCCAGGGCCTTGAGTTCGGCAAGACTCGATTCCGCCTGGGCGGTGGTGCTTCCCTGCAGCCAGACACCGACCAGAACGACCCGTTCGAGGCGAAGCTGCCGGTATTCGACCTCGGTGACGTCGGTGAGTTCGGTGGACAGACCTGCAACCCGTCGCAACGACGCACGATCGTCGAGTTGCATGTCGCCGATCGTCGGACCCTTGTGGAAGTTCGGCAGGTGAACCTCCGGGGCGCGTGGCGCTCGGGCTTTCGACTCCGGAAAGTCTGAGTCGGGGCCGTCTGCGTCGGGGCCGTCCGAGTAGGGGGTATTCGGATCGGCTTCGTTCGCGTCGGCTTCGTTCGCGTCGGCTTTGTTCGAGTCGGGTTCGTGTTCAGTCATGAGATGAACATCGTGACATTCGGACAGGTCTGCTGCATAACGGATTTAACGCCACCCTGCGTTGAGCATTCCGGCACCGACCAAGACCGAGGGTCCACGGAGCTCGTTGTCGTTCTCACCGACAGTGACGGTCACCGCACCACCGGGAACGTTCACGACCACCGCACCGGTGCTCCGCCCGACCGACCGCAAAGCCGCATTTGCCGCCGCGACGGTGCCGGTGCCGCAGCTGCGGGTCTCTCCCACACCGCGCTCGTGCACCCGCATCGACACCTCACCGACCACCGCGTCGTCGGCCGACTCGGCCAGCGGTGTCATCAGCTCGATGTTGACGCCTTCGGGAAAGTCGTTGTGGTCGAAGGCAATCGGCGCGGTGAGGTCGATGTTCCTCAAACGCTCGAGAGTGAGGCCCTCGACAACGCAGGCCAGATGAGGATTGCCGACGTTGACCGACAAACCCGAATACGTCTGGTCTCCGATGGTGGCCTTGCTTTCGACGCCGGCGCGGGCCCGGCCCATCAGGACACTGACGTCGGCCGAGGATTCGGTCAGATGGTGGACGGTCACTTCGCGCCCACCTGCGCGCGAGCCGACCGTGAAGGTCCGCCCGGTCACCAGATCGTGTGCGGCGAGGTAGTGCGCAAAAACCCGCACCCCGTTGCCACACATCTCTGCAACCGATCCGTCACCGTTGCGGTAATCCATGAACCAGTCATCCCCGGCGACGCCGGGTGGGAGCACCTCGAGGACTCCGGCACCGAGCAGTGCGCCTGCAGTGGCCACTCGGAGCACACCATCAGCACCGATACCACGGTGGCGATCACAGAGTGCCGACACGAAATCGGGTGTCAGATCCAGTTGCACCCCGGCATCGGGCAACAGCACGAAGTCGTTCTCCGTGCCGTGCCCCTTCACAAAATCAACACGCCCGAACATTTCGTCAAGACTACCCGTCCTGGGGTCTGTCCGGTTCTCACCTGCCTGCGGCGCGTAACGCCTGACCGAGCAGATCGGGTGTCGCCGCATCGAGCCAGTGCACCCGCGGGTCGCGCCGGAACCACGACCGCTGCCTGCGCACGTAGCGGCGGGTGCCGATGAACGTCAGTTCCTGCGCCTGTGCGAGGTCGTATTCGCCGTCGAGGGCGGCGATCACCTGCGAATATCCGATCGCCCGCGCCGCGGTGACACCCTCGCGCAGGCCCTGCGACAACAGCGCCTGCACCTCATCGACAAACCCCTGCGAAAACATCTGTTCGGTCCGCGACGCGATGCGGTCGTCGAGCTCTGCGGTATCGCGATCAAGCGCGATGATGGTTGTGTCCCAACGTGGTTCACCGATTGTCGGTGCCGAGGCGGCAAACGGTTGCCCGGTCAGCTCCACCACCTCCAGCGCGCGCACGATGCGCCTGCCGTCGGTGTCGAGGATGTTGCGGGCGGCTTCGGGATCGACCGTGCCCAGCTGATCGTGCAGCGCCAGTGAACCCAGCCGTTCCAGGTCGGCCTCGTAGCGCCCGCGGATCTCCGGATCGGTCGCCGGAAACTTCCAGTCGTCGAGCAATGCCTGGATGTACATCATCGACCCACCGACCACGACCGGTGTGCGACCCTGCGCCAGCAGCGCCTCGACGTCGGCCCGCGCCGCCTGCTGGTAGCGCGCGACGGTCGCGGTCTCGGTGACCTCGAGGACGTCGATCTGATGGTGAACGATGCCGCGGCGCTCGCCGGCCGGCACCTTTGCGGTGCCGATGTCCATCCCCTTGTACTGCTGCATCGCGTCGATGTTCACGATGTCGCCACCGAGTGCTTCGGCGATGTCGAGTGCCAGATCAGATTTGCCACTGGCCGTGGGACCGATCACGGCAATCGGGGTCACCATGCGGGGTCCCCAGGCGTCAGGTCCCCCGGTGTCAGATCCCATAGGGCGACGCTATATCCGACACCGAACGGCGCTCCGGCATAACGCAATTCGGGTGTGACCGCAAAACCCTGCGTCGCTGCCGCGGCGACCTGCCACGGGCCCCGACCATCGACACCGAAGATCTCGCACTCCGGCTGCCCGAGGGCGGCAAGTGCGGCGCGGTCCCCCGAACCGAGGGCGCTGTCGATGCCGTCCTGGAACGCCTCGGAGCCATCGGCGACGCCACCGGGAGCCTTGGGGCCGAGCGTATTGGCCCCGTCGGCCACCACCAGCAGTCCCACCGGGTACGGCCGCGTCGCCAGATAGCGGGCCAGCGTGTGCCCCTGCTGCGCGCAGGCCGATGGACCACTCGAGCTGAACACCAATTCGGTGGTCATCCGGACCTCCGGATCGACCTCATTGCGAAGCCATCCGCCGATCAACAACGACAGATCCATCTCCGGGTCGGCCGGGCCGGTCGCCTCGGGGGCCAGATCCACCTGAATGTCCACCCCGAAGCCGATAAAGCTCCCTCGCGGCGCGATCGGCTTCGCCGGATCGCCCGCTCCGACGATCACCCAATCGCGACACCGAACGGCCAGATCTGCACATACCTGCAGCGTCGCGGCCCGAACAGGCACCAACTCCGGCACCTGCGACCCGGACAGTTCGGGCACCAGAGCGGGTGCGGAGGGCACAAAGGCGGTAGCGATCAACACTTGCGCAACGCTAGTCGACCGGCCGCAGGGCGCACTGCCGACGCCATCGCAACCGGGGATCCGCCGGTCATTTGTCGGCGACTGTCCCCACCCGTGCCGGTGACCTGCTTCAATGGGTGTGGGCGGTGGAGGTGAATCACCGTCGGCATCAGATGTGACTGGCAGCCGTGTCGCGCGGCAGGGATAAGGAATGACATGACCGACCACACGCCGCAGCCGGCAGCCACCGACAACCCCACCCCGTCTCCGGGCCCGAAACCGGGTCCCAAGCCGGGCCCCCGGCCCGGTCCGCGGCCCGGCCATCATCCGCCGGCCCATCCTCATCCCGCACCCGTCGAGCCCGGTAGGCAGGCTTCCGATCCGTCCGAGTTCGGACGCATCGACGATGACGGTGCGGTGTGGCTGAAGAACTCCGCCGGAGAGCACCAGATCGCCTCCTGGCAGGCCGGCACCGCCGCCGAGGGTCTCGCCCACTTCGGACGCCGCTTCGACGACCTGGTCGTCGAGGTCGAACTGCTCGAGGAGCGACTCGACGCCGGCACAGGCGATCCGCGTAAGACCAAGGTCGGCGCCGCAGCACTACTCGAATCGCTTCCGACCGCAGCGGTCATCGGTGATGTCGACGCTGTCGCGGTTCGCCTGCAGGCCATCATCGATTGGGCCGAAGGCGCTGCCGAAAAGGTCAAGCACGAACGGGACGAATCCCGGGCCAAGGCCGTCGCCCGCAAAAACGAGCTGGCCGAAGAGGCCGAGTCCATCGGCGCCGAATCCACGCAGTGGAAGGTCGCAGGCGACCGGATGCGTCAGATTCTCGACGAGTGGAAGACCATCAAGGGTGTCGATCGCAAGACCGATGACCTGTTGTGGAAGCGCTACTCAAAGGCCCGCGACACCTTCAACAGGCGGCGCGGTGCCCACTTCGCCGAGATGGACCGCGAGCGCGCAGGCGCGCGGTCCCGCAAAGAGGAGCTGATCGCAGAGGCCGAGGGGCTCTCGTCCTCCACCGAGTGGACCGACACCGCGGCAAAGTTCCGCGATCTACTCACCCAGTGGAAAGCCGCAGGCCGCGCACCCCGCGATCAGGACGACGCACTGTGGGCCCGGTTCAAAGCCGCCCAGGACGTGTTCTTCAGCGCCCGCAACGCGGCATCGTCAGAACGCGATGCAGAGTTCGAGGAGAACGCCGCGGCAAAGATCGAACTCCTCGTCCGTGCCGAGAAAACGATCGATCCCGATGGTGATCTCGAGGCCGCTCGTCGTGACTTCCGCTCGATCCGGGATCAGTGGGACGAGATCGGTAAGGTTCCCCGCGACCAGATGCACTCCCTCGAAGCCCGGATCAAGGCCGTGGAGAAACGTATCCGCGATGCCGAGTCCGCACAGTGGGAGCGCACCGATCCGGCCGTGAAGGCCCGCGCCCAGCAGTTCGCCGACCGCGTTGCCCAGCTCGAAGATCAGGCAGCCAAGGCAGAGGCGAACGGCAAGGCCAAGGACGCCCGCAAGCTCCGCGAGCAGGCCGAGCAGTGGCGTGAATGGGCCAGCGCGGCCGAGGGTGCGATCAACGACTGACCTTCATACAGATACAAAAATGACCGGGCCGATGGCCCGGTCATTTTTTGTACGATCGGTACTTCAACGCGTCGGTCAGTTGTCTTTCTTGGGATGCTTGGTAGCCGACTTGCGCTGCAGCGCAACAGCCTTGAGCTCCTGCGCGGCTGCATCGTCGCGCCGCTGCGCTTCCAATGACAGCTGCACCGAGGTGCGTACCCACACCACGCGCGCCCAGTGGAAGGTCAGGACGAACATCGCCAGCCAACCCACCACGAGTCCGGCGCCGATCCCGCTCGGCGGGTCGAAGCCCGATACGCCGGGGGTGTTGCGCGACCACCAGGCCAGCATGCCCGCGACACAGCCGACCGCGCAGCCGCACAGGGCGATCCACGCAAAGAACCAGCGCCGGGTGAGCAGGGCGAGCGTCGAGAAGCCGATACCGAAGATCAGCTGGAGCCAGACCGAGATACGTGAGGTGATGGTGACGTTTTCCGCCACGGCCTCGGAGTTGAATGTCAGGACATCGATACCGCTGACCGAACCGGTATGTGGCAACACAATCGACAACATCACCACCAGCACCGCGCCCGCGACCACCAATGCGCGGGCGCCGGGATCGATCTCCCCCGCGACCTTCCGCTCGGCTTTGCGCAGGTCGCCTTCGAACTGTTCGAAATCGTCGCTTCGGTTTTTGCTGGCCATCAGTTCTCACATCCCGAGCCGCAGCCGGATTCAACCGGCGCTTCCATTGGTTTTCCGATTGTCGGCAGTCCCAGGCCCACCCCGATCGGCGGGGTCTGGGGTGTGGTGCCGGCGGCATGCGCATCGCCCGCGCGGGTGCGGCGGTGATTCCGCACACCCGAGTCGGCAAGTAGGTAGTGCGGTGCCGCACCTGTCACGTCGGTGTCGATCAGATCGCCGGGACGGATCGCGGGGTCGCTGGTCTCGAAATGCACCAGTCGCCCATCGCGAGCGCGTCCGGTCATCCGACCGGAATCCTTGCGCCCATCGGCGGTCACCAAGACCTCGACCGGGCTTCCGATCAACTTCTGGTTCTCTTCCAGACAGATCCGGTCCTGCAGATCGGTCAGGCGCATATAGCGCTCCGAGACAACCTCTTTCGGAATCTGGTCAACCATGTCGGCTGCGGGAGTACCCGGCCGAGGTGAGTACTGGAACGTGAAGGCACTGGTGAACCGCGCCTTGGCCACCACGTCGAGAGTCGCCTGGAAATCCTCTTCGGTCTCTCCGGGGAACCCGACGATGATGTCGGTCGTGATCGCCGCGTGCGGCATCGCGTCCCGGACGCGCTCGATGATTCCGAGGAACTTGGTGCTCCGGTAGCTGCGCCGCATCGCCTTGAGGATTCGATCGGAACCCGACTGCAGTGGCATGTGCAACTGGGGACACACATTGGTGGTCTGCGTCATCGCCTCGATCACGTCGTCGGTGAACTCGGCCGGATGCGGAGAGGTGAAACGGACCCGCTCGAGCCCTTCGATCTCACCGCAGGCGCGCAACAACGCCGCGAACGCCCCACGGTCACGTCCGAGCTCGGGGTCGGCAAACGACATCCCGTACGCATTGACGTTCTGGCCGAGCAGCGTCACCTCGAGGACACCTTCGTTGACGAGTGCCTGCACCTCGGCCAGCACGTCCCCGGGGCGACGGTCGACCTCTTTGCCACGCAACGCCGGAACGATACAGAACGTGCAGGTGTTGTTGCACCCCACCGAGATCGACACCCAGCCCGAATACGCAGACTCACGCTTGGCCGGCAGCGTCGACGGAAAGGCCTCGAGCGAATCGATGATCTCGACCTGCGCGACCTCGTTGTGGCGCGCCCGTTCCAGCAGGACGGGCAGCGAACCGAGGTTGTGCGTGCCGAAGACGACATCGACCCACGGCGCCTTCTGGACCACGGTGCTGCGATCCTTCTGCGCCAGACAACCACCGACAGCGATCTGCATTCCCGGGCGCTGGGCCTTCACCGGGGCCAGGTGCGAAAGATTGCCGTACAGCTTGTTGTCCGCGTTCTCGCGGACCGCGCATGTGTTGAAAACAACCAGATCGGGCTCGGCGTCGGCGTCGGCCCGGACGTAGCCGGCTTCCTCGAGTAACCCGGAGATCCGCTCGGAGTCATGGACGTTCATCTGACAGCCGTAGGTGCGGACCTCATAGGAACGGCCTTCGGCGATCTGGCCGACGGTACGGTCCGTGGCCTGCGGATCTGTCAACGAGATTGTCACCTGCCCCAGGGTACTTGCCATGTTCGACCTGGCGAAATGACGCCGGTCAGCTGCTTAGTCCACTGCTAGGCATCAGCAACCACCCAGGACCGGCCCAGGTCTGTTGCCGGGGTTGCGCTGCCGAGTGCCAGGTCATACTAATAGGGTCGGTATTCATGACAGCATTTTCGGACGGTTCGGACGCCGAGAAGTCGGTCCCGACATCTCAGGCCGGCACCGCGAACACCATGATCAGCATGAAGAACGTGCAAAAGCACTTCGGCGATCTACATGTGCTCAAAGACGTCCAACTCGACGTGCCCGCCGGCCAGGTGGTCGTGGTCCTGGGCCCCTCGGGTTCAGGCAAGTCCACCCTGTGTCGCACGATCAACCGCCTCGAGCCGATCGACAGCGGCGAGATCTGGATCGACGGGAGCGTCCTACCCAGTGAAGGCAAGGCGCTGGCGGCGCTGCGTGCCGACGTCGGCATGGTGTTCCAGTCGTTCAACCTCTTCGCCCACAAGACAATCCTGCAGAACGTCACGCTCGCACCGATCAAGGTGCGCGGCAAGAGCAAGGCCGAGGCCGAGAAGCGCGGGCTCGAGCTCTTGGAGCGGGTGGGGATCGCCAGCCAGAAAGACAAGTACCCAGCCCAGCTCTCCGGTGGTCAGCAGCAGCGTGTGGCCATCGCCCGTTCGCTGGCGATGGCGCCGAAGGTGATGTTGTTCGACGAGCCCACCTCTGCGCTCGATCCCGAGATGGTCAACGAGGTGCTCGACGTGATGGTCTCGCTGGCCAAGGAGGGTATGACCATGGTCGTGGTCACCCACGAGATGGGCTTTGCCCGCAAAGCCGCCGACCGGGTGATCTTCATGGCCGATGGAGCCATCGTCGAGGACGACGATCCGGAGACGTTCTTCACTGCGCCCAAGTCCGACCGGGCCCGTGACTTCCTCGGCAAGATCCTGGGCCACTGATGAGTGAGACGAACAACATGCGCCTCACGAAAAGAGCACGACCAAAACGATTGACCACACTGATCGGTCTGGCGCTCGCCGCGGTGCTGGTCACGGCCGGGCTCGCCGCCTGTGGCAACACCAATCCACGCAACCTGCTCGAGTCGATCGAGAACGGGTCGGTGATCGCAGGCACGAAGTTCGATCAGCCCGGACTCGGCCTGCGTCACCCCGACGAGTCGTTCACCGGATTCGATGTCTCGGTGTCGGAGTATGTGGTCAACAACATCGCCGAGACCAACGGCTGGGACAAGCCGAAGATCGAGTGGCGAGAAACACCGTCGGCACAACGCGAGACGCTCATCGCCAACGGTGAGGTCGACATGATCGCGGCCACCTACTCGATCAACGCGGCGCGTTCCAAGAAGGTCGCCTTTGCCGGTCCCTACCTGATCAACTACCAGGGTCTGCTGGTCCGCGAAGACGACGATGAGATCCAGACCCTCACCGACCTCAACAATGGCAAGAAACTGTGCTCGGTGACCGGCTCGACCTCGGCCCAGAACGTCAAGAACCAGTTGCCGAATGTCCAGCTGCAGGAGTTCGATTCGTACTCGTCCTGTGTCGAGGCCCTGCGCCGCGGCAAGGTCGACGCGCTGACCACCGACGAGGCGATCCTCGCCGGATTCTCGAACTTCTATCCCGGCGAATTCAAGCTGGTCGACATGACTTACCCCAAAGACGCCTGCGCGGGCAATCCCGAATCGCTGAAGAAGGCCGGGACCCCGTTCTCGACCGAGCGTTACGGCATCGGTCTGGCCAAGGAGTACCCGGAAGCAGTGGCGGCGGTCAACGAATCGCTCATCAACATGATGACGCCGCCTCCCGGGGGTGGACCGTCCGCATGGGAGCTCGCGCTACGCGAGGCCATCGGTGATTCGGAGGTCGACGCGATGATCGCCCGTACCGAGACAACCGACACCAAGTACACGTTCACCCCGACGCCGGGTGATCTGGCTTTCCTCGACTCCACACCGACGCCGTGCCCGGAAGGACTCTCATGAGCGAGCTGTGGTCCGACATCGGACCTGCACTGTGGCCTGCGTTCTGGGTGACCATTCAGCTGACGTTCTACTCCGCCATCGGCGCATTGATCTGGGGAACGATTCTCGCAGGCATGCGGGTGTCGCCGGTTCCGGTGATGCGCGTGTTCGGCACCTGGTACGTCAACATCGTGCGCAACACCCCGTTGACGTTGATCGTCATCTTCTGTTCGGTGGGGCTGTACCAGAACCTCGGTCTTGCGTTGGCACCTGAGAACGAGAACTTCGTCAAGAACAACAACTTCTGGCTGGCCGTTCTCGGGTTTGTGCTCTACACCTCGACGTTCGTCTGCGAAACTCTGCGGTCGGGTTTCAACACCGTGCCGATCGGCCAGGCCGAAGCCGCTCGATCGCTGGGATTGCCGTTCTCCAAGGTGTTTTCAATCATCGTGTTGCCTCAGGCCCTGCGATCGGTGATCGGACCGATGGGCAGCGTACTGATCGCCCTGACCAAGAACACAACCATCGCTTCGGCGATCGGTGTGGCCGAGGCCTCGTTGCTGATGAAAGAAGAGATCGAGAACCACGCGGATCAGGTGGTCTGGATCTTCGTCATCATCGCCGCCGGCTTCATGGTGATCACACTCACCGAAGGCTTTGTCTTCGGCTACCTGGCAAAGCGATTGGCGGTCAAGCGATGAGCGGCGCAACTGTTCTGTACGACGCACCCGGACCGAAGGCCCGCAGACGTAACCTGTTGATCGCGATCGCGTTCGGCGTGGTCCTGCTCGCGGTGTTCGTCTACGTGATGGTGGCACTCGGGGACAACGGGCAGCTCACTGCCGAGAAGTGGGATCCGTTCATCAAGGCCGACACCTGGACCACCTACCTGTTGCCGGGTCTGTGGGGAACGATCAAGGCGGCGGTGCTCTCCATCGTGTTCGCTCTGATCCTCGGAGCGCTCCTGGGCATCGGCCGGCTTTCTGAACACCGGTGGATCCGGATGCTCAGCGGCGGCACTGTCGAGATCTTCCGCGCCATCCCGGTGCTGATCCTGATGATCTTCGCGTACTACCTGTTTGCCGAGTATGCGGTGTTCCCCGCCGAGCAGCTGGCGTTTGCCGCCGTGGTCACGGGCCTGACCCTGTACAACGGCTCCGTGATCGCGGAGATCCTGCGGTCCGGCATCAATTCGCTGCCCTCCGGACAATCCGAGGCCGCCCATTCATTGGGTCTGCGTAAATCGCAGACCATGCGAATGGTGTTGCTGCCGCAGTCGATCACCGCGATGCTCCCGGCGTTGATCTCGCAGATGGTCATCGCATTGAAGGACAGCGCTCTGGGATACGCGATCGGCTACATCGAAGTGGTGCGCTCCGGAATCCAGTCGGCATCGTTCTACGGCAACTACCTGCCGGCCCTGGTGGTTGTCGCGATTGTGATGATCATCCTCAACTTCGGATTGTCGAATCTGGCCACCGTGGTCGAGCGTCGTGTTCGAGAGGGCAAGCGCAGGGGCTCCGTCGGCAAGGTGACCATCGAGGACGACGCGATCACCGCAGATCGCTGAGTTCGGCCCTCACCAGATCAAACGCAAGCGACGGCGCATAGCCGCGACGAGCAAGCATCGCCACCAGTCGGCGTGTGTGCTTGTCGCGGCTTTCGCGTTCTGACACGTCCTCGGCACAGAGTCGTGCTGTTTTGCGTCGGAGCAATTCCGCGGCCCGCTCACGCTCGGCTTCGTCGTCGACCTGACTGACGGCCTGCTCGATCACCGTGTCCACCACGCCTTTCTGGCGTAGCTCATGGCGCAGCGCGGTACGTCCCTTGCCGCTGTGCAGGTGGCGCGAACGTACCCATTGGTCGGCGAAATCCACGTCGTCGAGCAGACCGGCACGTTCGAGCCGTTGCATCACCGAATCGATCTCGGCCGCCGGAAAGTCTTTGTCCTGCAGCCGCCCTCGCAGTTCGGAACGACTACGCGCCCGGACACCGAGTAACCGAAGCGCGGCGTCGTATGCCGACGCACCGGTGCTCGACGCAGACGATCTCGACTCGGGTGCGGATGCCGACAGCGGCGGCGTCTCGAGGACGGGGCCCCGACACTCTGGTACCGGGGCGTCGATGGATACAGGTCGGGAGAGGATCTCCGCGGTCGCCGATCGTAGCTCGGCGATGTCAGCGCGGACATCCTCTCCCCCAGGTTCGTTCACCTGTTGCTGACCCTTTAGAACTCGACCGGTGCCGGCGCCACGGCGTCGTCCGCGGTCAGCACTGCACCGATTCCGAGCTTTTCTTTGATCTTCTTCTCGATCTCATCTGCGATCTCGGTGTTCTCCAGCAGGAACTTACGAGCGTTTTCCTTGCCCTGGCCGAGCTGTTCACCCTCGTAGGTGAACCACGAGCCGGCCTTACGGACGAATCCGTGCAGCACACCCATATCGATGAGCGAGCCTTCCTTGCTGATGCCGAGGCCGTACAAGATGTCGAACTCGGCCTGCTTGAACGGCGGTGCCACCTTGTTCTTGACCACCTTGACGCGGGTCCGGTTACCGACCGCGTCGGTTCCGTCCTTGAGGGTCTCGATCCGGCGGACGTCGAGTCGTATCGACGCATAGAACTTCAGCGCCTTACCACCGGTGGTGGTCTCCGGCGATCCGAACATGACACCGATCTTCTCGCGGAGCTGATTGATGAAGATCGCGGTGGTACCGGAATTGCTCACGGCACCGGTCATCTTGCGCAGCGCCTGGCTCATCAGACGGGCCTGCAGGCCGACGTGGCTGTCGCCCATCTCGCCTTCGATTTCCGCGCGCGGAACCAACGCTGCCACCGAGTCGATGACCAGGATGTCGAGGGCACCGGACCGGATCAGCATGTCTGCGATCTCGAGGGCCTGCTCACCGGTGTCGGGTTGCGAGACCAGCAGCGCGTCGGTGTCGACACCGAGCCGCTGTGCATAGTCCGGGTCGAGCGCGTGCTCGGCGTCGATGAAGGCTGCGATACCGCCGGCTTTCTGCGCATTGGCAACCGCATGCAGGGCCACGGTGGTCTTACCCGAGGATTCCGGGCCGTAGATCTCGACGACCCGGCCACGCGGCAATCCGCCGATACCCAGAGCGACATCGAGTGCGATCGATCCGGTCGGGATGGTGGCGATCGGCTGGCGGGCGTTCTCGCCGAGTCGCATCACCGAGCCCTTGCCGTAATTCTTGTCGATCTGGGCCAAGGCCAGGTCGAGTGCCTTTTCGCGGTCTGGTTGGGCTGCCATTTTTTCCCCTAGTGGTCTGGCCGAGTTCTCGGCGGTGGTGCCGCCGGTCTGGCGGGAGCGATCTTTTTTTCGCGTATTCGGCATCTCTTTGCGCACTGACGTCACGCTAGATCAACCCTCTGACAATTCCTCGACTCGCAGTCCGGAGTCCCGACGTTTCCCAACGTTGCTTGCCCACCACTGTAGGCGAACATCTGTTCGAGTCAACTACCATCGCACGCGACACGCCGAAGGAGGGTCTGGCGTAGAAGCGCTCTACCAGCGATTGCGAGGCACATCGAAGTCCCGGCACAGGGCCACCCACACGTCACGGGGATCCACCCCGGATTCGAGAGCCTGCGCGGCCGTCTTGCCGCCGAACTCCATGAGCGCATGGTCGACAAGCATCGAATCGGCCGTGGCGGCGCCGAACTCGGTGGTCAGAAGTTCGGTGAATTCGGTGAGTCGCACGCCGTCAAGGCTAGCGAAACGGTTGTGGGCCCGCCGCACGGGCACACAACGCCACCGGATCGAGGACATCGGCATTGCTCTGAGCTGCCCGGCGGGCAGAGATGGCAAATGAATTGTTCTGCAATATTTTTCGAACCGCCGACGCCATCGCATCGACTGTCGGCGGTCGGACGACCTCCGCGCATCCCCATCGCCGGGCCCGCTGTGCGAGCTCCCACTGATCTCCGCCACCGGGAACCAGCACCTGCGGAACGCCGGCGAGCATTGATTTCGCGAGCATCCCGTGGCCCCCACCACAGATCACCAGCGTCGCCTCGGCGAGCAACTCGTCCTGCCTGCCGTGCCCGGCGACGGCCCAGACGGGCAGTTCATCGACCTGCGGCGCCAGTCCCGAGACGACGGCGCGGACCGGCATGCCGAGCACATCCGGGTCCAGTGCCATCAATGCAACTTCGATCAAACCCACCGAACCCGTTGTTGCCGTGGACGGTGCGATGACGACCAAGGGCGCATCGCCCGCCGGACGGTCGAAGATCTTGTCGGTGGGTTCCCACAGCAAGGGGCCGATCAGCTCAGCGCCTTCGGGCCAATCCGGACGCGGAACCTCGAGAGCAGGCAGGGTGGCGATGATCCGGGCGGTGGGTTCGGGCGCCCGGGGCGGCAATCCCATCCCCGCACGTGCGGCTTCTCGTTGCCGATCGCCCTGCCTGATCGAACGTGCGGTGGCCGCTCGCATCAATCCGTCCCGAATCCGCCCCGACAGACCGGTCCCCGGTTCCAGCCCGCTACCGATCGGCGGGAGGCCCACCGAGGCCCGGTAGAGCGGATGCGGGGAGAGTTCGATCCACGGGACTCGCAGCGACTCGGCCGCCCATCCCCCGCAGACTGTGATGACATCGCAGATGACGAGATCGGGGTCGAAGTCGGCAAGTTCAGGCACCAGTAACTGGCACATCCGCGCGGCGCGGGCACTGAGCTTGGCACCGGCGTCGCTGTCGTCATCGTCGGCCTCTGCGGCCAGCCCCGGCAGCTGCCGAACCTGCAACCCCCGTGCCGCGGCTGCCTGTGCCCAACCCGAACCCGTATAGACAACTGGCGAAAAACCGTTGCCCTGCAACAGGTTCGCGAGAGACAGCATGGGGAACGCATGACCGGCATCAGAACCGGCCACCAGCGCTACCCGCACCTACGACTCCTCGCCTATCGGCCCCGCCGTCACAGTCCGGTGTTCGTCGGACTCTTGTCAGAACTCGACCACTTGATCAGCGCGATCACGCCGATCACCACGAGGCCGATCACCAGAATTGTCAGCAAACCCTTCACCAGCGCCATGATCAGGCCGAAAGCCAACCACACCACCAGGATTGCCAGCAGCACCTTCCACCACATGTCATCCTCCTCGTTGATCCATCCGTTGACATCAACGGTGCCAGCACAGCACCCGTTTGTCATCGGTGAACAGGCAAGATGGGGGAAAGTTCAGGGACTACCCCGAGTACGCGCTCAGTTCGACTGGGGCTTCTCGACGTTGACCGACGGTGCCGCAGGCTCCGCGGCGGGTGCGGCGGTGGTCTCACCGGCAGCCAACGACTCACCGGCCATGGAGGCCCGGATCTGTTCGAGTCGGGAGTGCCCGGCCATCTGCACGCTGGCCTGCTGAACCTCCATCATGCGGCCCTGCACCGAATTCCGGGAGAGTTCGGCCGACCCGAGTGCGTTGGCGTAACGACGCTCGATCTTGTCGCGCACCTGCTCGAGGTTGGGGGTGTTGCCGGGCGCGGCCAGTTCACTCATCTGGTTCAGAGACGCCGAGACCTGCTCCTGCATCTTGGCCTGCTCCAACTGACTCAGCAATTTGGTCCGCTCAGCAAGCTTCTGCTGCAACATCATCGAGTTCTGCTCAACTGCATGCTTGGCCTGTTCGGCGGCCTGCAGCGACTGATCGTGGAGCGCCTTGAGGTCTTCGACGCTCTGCTCCCCGGTCACCAACTGCGCGGCGAAAGCCTCGGCAGCATTGGTGTATTCGGTCGCCTTGGCGGTGTCACCTGCCGCCGTCGCCTTGTCTGCCAGAGTCAACGCCTGCCGGGTGTTGGCCTGCAGCCGTTCGATGTCCTCGAGCTGCCGATTGAGCTTCATCTCGAGCTGGCGCTGATTGCCGATGACGGCAGCGGCCTGCTGCGAAAGAGCCTGATGCTGACGCTGTGCATCTTCGATAGCCTGCTGGATCTGAATCTTCGGGTCGGCATTCTCATCGATCTTGGCGTTTCCGAACGCCATCAAGTAACGCCATGCCTTCACAAACGGGTTAGCCATTGCCCCTGCCTTGTCTTCAGTACGATTCCGAGCAGTCCTCGATCCAATCTATCGTCTGAGCCCGCGCAGTGACACCAGCGAGTGTCAGGCGGCAGCCAGCGCCGACGCCGGCTGCGGTATGACAACCTTCGTGTCGGTCGCGATCGATGCGCGCCCGGAAGGCTGCGAAACGTGGTCCAGATCGGTGCGAAGTGTGTCGCGGACATCCAGCAGGACGTCGGCGATCTCCACCTCGAGTGCATCGCAGATCGCAGCGAGCAGTTCGCTCGACGCCTCTTTTTGGCCGCGTTCGACCTCAGACAGGTAGCCCAGGCTGACCCGGGCGCTCGTCGATACCTCACGCAAAGTGCGGCCTTGATCCATCCGAACCCGCCGCAGGCTGCCACCGAGTGCTTCCCGCAGGAGCAATGCCATATGAGTCCTCCTCAACACGTCAGTCTGTCCAACGCAGGACGGTCCGATTCCGTTCCCGGTCCGCAAACCCACGTTCATTCCTCTGCCCACAGGTCTGCACTTTTTCGTCACTGCCGCGGATGCAGCACTCACACGAACTCAGTCGAGCCAATCGAGCAATTCACCGATTGACCGTGTGCACGACATTAGACGAATATCCCAGCGGTCGCCCTGCAGCGACATGCCAACGACCTTGGTGTCGAATCCGATGGTCCCGGCCGCCTGATCGGAGCGCGCCCGAGCCAAGCCGCAGAACACCGTGCCCGGAGCCTTTCCGTCCTGTGGATCGGGACCCGCCACTCCGGTCAGGGATATCCCGTACGTCGCACCACACCGGGTGGCCGCACCGATCGCCAACTCCTCGGCAGTTCGCGCCGCCACCGGTCCGAACTCCTCGAGCGTATCGGCGCGGACCCCCGCAAGGGCCGCCTTGAGGTCGGTTGCATAGACGATCAGACCGCCCCGCAACACCTCGCTGGCACCGGGGACTCCCGCGATCATCGCGGACAGCAGGCCGGCCGTGAGCGACTCGCTGGTGGCCACGGTTTCTTCGCGGCGGCGCAACTCGGCCACCAACCGCCGCGCCGGCTCCCCGGCCAGCGGATCGACGCTCACCGTGCGGAGCTGTCGCCGGGGTGCCCGGACCGTTCGTCCCGACGTATCGTCGCCGCGTCCCGGCGTCGCTGGGCCCGTTTGGCGAAGGCCTGCCATACATAGTCGATGCCGGTGACCACGGTCGCCACCAGCGCCGCACCCATCAGCACGATCGCGATCCAGTGCAACAGTCCGGACAGCGGCAATATGTAGAGGCCGATCGCAAAGACCTGCAAGAGCGTCTTGATCTTGCCGCCGCGACTGGCCGGGATCACTCCGTGCCGCAGCACCCAGAACCGCAGGACCGTGATCCCGAGTTCCCGGGCCAGGATCACGCCGGTCACCCACCAGGGCAGCTCACCGAGGATCGACAGACCGATCAATGCAGAGCCGATCAACGCCTTGTCGGCGATGGGGTCGGCGAGCTTTCCGAAATCGGTGATCAAGCCGCGTTCGCGCGCGATCCGGCCGTCGTAGTGGTCGGTGATCGCGGCCAGCGCGAAAACGCCCCACGCCAGTGTTCGCCACCACGGGTTGTCACCACCGTCGATGAACAGGATCGCAACAAACACCGGCACCAGCGCGATCCGAAAGATCGTCAAGATATTGGCCAGATTGAGGATCGGTACTTCTTCGCTGACCAGATCCACAATCGGGTCCGGCTCGGCGCCGCTCATCTCGCGACGCAAACGATCAGCCACGCGATGCACCCTGCAGCGCCGAATCAAGATGCCCAATACCCACGTGCACAAGGATAGGTTGCCCCGACTGCGGCGAAGGGCCGGGGTACACAGGTATTAATGTTTCACGCATGGCATCTGACAACAGCTCGGCGAACGAGCCTGCTGCTGCAACCGATTCGAAGGCTGACGCGATTGTGCGCCGGGCACGAACCTCGGATGTGCCGCGCATCAAAGAGCTGATCGACCAGTACGCGGGCAAGATCCTCCTCGAGAAGAATTTGGTGACGCTCTACGAGGCCGTCCAGGAGTTCTGGGTCGCCGAGGACGACGGCCGCGTGGTCGGTTGCGGCGCGCTCCACGTCCTCTGGGCCGACCTCGGTGAGATCCGTACCGTCGCCGTCGACCAGTCGATGGCCGGGCACGGCATCGGCCACCGATTGGTGAGCCGACTGCTCGACATGGCGCGGCAACTCCAACTGAGCCGAGTGTTCGTGCTCACCTTCGAAACCCGCTTCTTCGGCAAACACGGCTTCGTCGAAATCGCCGGTACCCCGGTGACCGCCGAGGTCTATGAGGAGATGTGCCGGTCGTACGACGCCGGTGTCGCCGAGTTCCTCGACCTGAGTTTCGTCAAACCCAACACCCTTGGCAATACCCGGATGTTGGCCACCCTCTAGGACCCGACCGCTCTTCCAACTGAAAGAAGCACCGTGGCAACGTTTCTCGTCGAGTACACCTTCTCCCCCAGCACCGCGGCCATCCGCGACGAGACCCGGCAGGCGCATCGCGCCTGGTTGTCGGGTCTGTGCGACGACGGCATCTTGAAGGCATCCGGACCGTTCCCGGACGGCCTCGGCGCTCTGCTGATATTCCGGGCAGAGGACGAGGCCGCCGTGAAGGCCCTGATCCAGGATGATCCGTACGTTCCGGTCTCGGCCATCGACGCCACGTCGATTCGCGGGTGGAACCCGGTGATCGGACCGATCACCGACTGATCCAGGTCACCGCCCGTTCAGATCCCGACCGTGGGGTGTCTCGTCTGACTTGGCGGCGGCCTTCTTATCGTCCGACTTCGTCTTCAGCAGGCTCGCCACCGTGGTGATCACCAGGGTTCCGACGATCACGGACAGCGACACCGGTGTCGAGATCACCGGCACCGAGATGGGGTCACCACCGTTGAGGAATCCCAGGGTGTTCTCGTGCAGTGCGTGCAGCACGAGCTTCACACCGATGAAGCCGAGGATGAACGAGAGTCCGAACGACAGGTAGACCAACTTGTCGAGGAGCCCGCCGAGCAGGAAGTACAGCTGGCGCAGACCCATCAGGGCGAAAGCGTTCGCGGTGAACACGATGTAGGGCTCTTCGGTGAGTCCGTAGATCGCCGGGATCGAGTCGAGCGCGAACAGCACATCGGTGAATCCGATGACGATCAGCACCATCAGCATCGGCGTGGCCAGCCGCTTGCCGTTTTCCCTGGTGAACAGCTTGTCGCCGTCGTAGTTGTCCGACGTGCGCAGCACCTTCTTCACGAAGCGCTGAATGGCACTCTCGCGCTCTTCCTCGGCTTCGACCACGTGGTCGGATTCGCGCAGAAGTTTGATGGCGGTGAAGATCAGGAAGGCGCCGAACAGGTAGAACACCCACGAGTAGGCATCGATGGCGGCGGCACCGACTGCGATGAACGCACCGCGCATCACCAGAGCCATCACGATTCCGAGGAGCAGCACCTTTTGCTGATACTCACGCGGTACCGCGAACTTCGCCATGATGATGACAAAGACGAACAGGTTATCTACCGAGAGTGCTTTCTCGGTGACGAAGCCGGCGTAGTACTCGGTACCCGACGTCGAGCCCCACTTCCACCACACGAACCCGCCAAAGATCAGGGCGAGGGTGATGTAGAAAGCGGACCAGAATCCGGATTCTTTGATCGACGGGGCGTGTGGGACCCGTACGTGAGCAAAGAAGTCGAAGACGAACAACCCCAAGATCACCAGACAGGTGATGATCCACACAATGGGTGACACATGCACAGTTGAAGCCTCCAAGCGGCAGTCGAACGAATAGTAAAGACTACTTTACGCATCGATTCACGTAGACCCGCGCACACTGTGCGACCGGCCACCTGCTACCACGATAAAACCTTCAGATCAATCTGACGGTCGCGGAAGGTTGCTCGCCGCCAGAAGTCCCTGGTCTGCCCCTAGAAGTCCGGGTCGTCGTCCGTGTCGTCGGCACCGCCACCACCGGTGATCGAGGCGATGACACCGGCGAGATCCTCGGGTTTTACGAGCACCTCACGCGCCTTCGAACCCTCCGACGGTCCGACAACCCCGCGGGTCTCCATCAGATCGATCAGGCGTCCGGCCTTGGCGAAACCGACGCGGAGCTTGCGCTGCAGCATCGATGTCGATCCGAACTGACTCGACACCACAAGCTCGATCGCCTGCAGCAGGTCGTCGAGATCGCCACCGATGTCGTCGTCGATGTCTTTCTTGTCCGCGACCTTCTTTATGGTGACACCCTCGGTGTAGTCGGGCTCGCTCTGCTCCTTCGCGAAATCCACCACCGCCTGGATCTCTTCGTCGGTGATGAACGCACCCTGCATCCGGATGGGCTTGCTGGCTCCCATCGGCAGGAACAACCCGTCACCCATACCGATCAGCTTCTCGGCACCGGGCTGGTCGAGGATGACCCGGGAGTCGGTGAGCGACGACGTCGCGAACGCCAGCCGGGAGGGCACGTTGGTCTTGATCAGACCGGTGACCACATCGACCGAGGGTCGCTGCGTGGCCAGGACCAGATGGATACCCGCGGCGCGCGCCTTCTGGGTGATCCGGACAATCGATTCCTCGACTTCGCGCGGGGCCGTCATCATCAGGTCGGCGAGCTCGTCGACAATCGCCAGGATGTACGGATACGGCTTGTAGATGCGCTCCGAGCCGAGCGGTGTGGTGATCTCCCCGGACTTCACCTTCGCGTTGAAGTCATCGATGTGACGCACCCGCGACGACTTCATGTCCTGATAGCGCTGCTCCATCTCCTCCACGAGCCAGGCCAGTGCGGAGGCGGCCTTCTTCGGCTGGGTGATGATCGGCGTGATGAGGTGCGGAATGCCTTCATATGGTGTGAGTTCCACCATCTTCGGGTCGATCAGGATCATCCTGACCTCTTCCGGTGTCGCACGGGTCAGCAGCGAGACCAGCATCGAGTTCACGAAGCTCGACTTACCTGAACCGGTGGAGCCGGCGACCAGAAGGTGGGGCATCTTCGCCAGGTTCGCGGCAACGAAATTGCCTTCGATGTCCTTGCCAAGGCCGACAACCAGTGGGTGCTTGTCTTTGCGGGTCGACGCTGCGGTGAGCACGTCGGCCAGTCGGACCATCTCACGGTCGGTGTTGGGGACCTCGATACCCACGGCCGACTTGCCGGGAATCGGGGCAAGCAGCCGGACATTGTCGGTGGCCGCGGCGTAGGAGATGTTGCGCTGCAGTGCGGTGATCTTCTCGACCTTCACACCCGGTCCGAGTTCGACCTCATACCGGGTGACCGTGGGCCCCCGGGTGAAGCCGGTGACGGCGGCGTCGATCTTGAACTGCTCGAGAACCGCGGAGATCCGGTCGATCATCTCGTCGTTGGCGGCGCTGCCCAGCTTGGGCGGATCGCCTTCGATCAGCAGGCTGGCCGGCGGCAACTTGTAGTCGCCCTCCACGGCACGATCGACCAACATCCCGTTCTGCGGCATGTCGTCGTCTTCGTCGTCGTCGGCCGGGACCGGCGGCGGGGTCGGCTTGGCGACGGGTCGTTTGCGGACCGGCTTGGCTCCGGCAGGAGGCGTCTGCAGGGCTTCGGTGACCGCTGTCGGTGCACCGTTGTCGTCGATGATCTCTTCGGTCAATGCCTCCGCGGCGGTCACCGGCGGCGGGGTCCGCCGACGGGGCCTGCTCAGCGACTCGGTGCGGGCAGGCAGCGGCGGAAGATCCGGTGGGTAGTTGTTGTACGGGTCACCGTAGGCCGCCTCGCCAAACGAGTTGTCCGCGCCGAAGTCGTCGTCTTCGTAGTCGCCCTCTTCATCCCATTCCTGGGCGACGCCAAGACCGAGGTACGACCCGACCACGACGAACAATTCGCGCACCGTCAGCCCGGACAGCAAGAGCAGACCAAATGCCATGCACAGCAACAGAATCGGCACGGAGATCCACGCGGTCAACCCGTCGGTGAGAGGTCCGCCGACGGCGAACCCGAAGAATCCACCAGCGTCCTGACGCTCCGACAATTCAGCCGGGCGGCCGGCGAAGATGTGCCACAGCCCGGGCAGTGGAAGCCCGATCAACAATGCAGCGCCGATATACCGACCACGACTGCGCGGATTCGGGGCATGCCGCATGAGCACAAATGCGGCAACGATGAAGATCAGCGGCAGCAGTATGGCCACGGTGCCGATGACAGCCCTGGCTGCGGAATCGACAAACGCGCCGACCGGCCCTCCGGCGTCGAACCAGATTGCAGCGACGACCACGATCGACAATGCGATCAATACGAGCGCGAGTCCGTCGCGGCCCTGCGTATGGACGTTCTGGTCCGCTCCCCCGCCGGACGAATCGTCGAAAGCATCGTTCGGTTGGTCGTCCCAGCCGTCGTCGCCGCTGTACTGGCGCTCGTCGTAGTGGGGGTCACCGCCACGCGAACCGGACCGGGCGACCGCACCGACACCCTTGGCCAGCAGTCCCCATCCCGCACCGACACCACCGCCCACAGCCTTGAGGGCCGAGCGCCGCGGTGGCGCCGATGCCTTGGTCCGGGCCGAGGTCGCTGCCGACCTGCTCGATGCCCGGGCGCCTGCGGTTGATTTCTTGGCTGTTGGCGCCTTCTTCGCAGCGGGCCTCTTGGCCGACGCCGCGGCCTTCTTCGCCGGAGCCTTACGCGGGGCAGCCTTCTTGGCGGCAGGTTTCTTCCCGGCCGCAGAACTGCGAGCGGGCGCGCCAGAACGAGCGGTGGACTTGGTTGCCATGGGTGCCACCTTAGTCGGCAACAGTCACACAAACCTCATCTACAACACGTGTATCGGGCTTGCGTGTCGAATTCGTGATTGTTGCTAGAAACCGCGCTTGGCTGCCTTCACCGCCGCGACCGCCTCGGCGTCACCCTCGAAAACCAAACGCGTCTGGGCTCGTCCGAACGTGAACAACAACAGTTCCAGCGGTTCACCGGTGATCCGAACCGCAGGCCCGCTGCCTCCGGTTGCGATCTGTTCACCATCAGGGGTGACCAATTCAACAGTCGCGGGTGACTTTGCGATCGCCCTTTTCGCCATCGCCTTCAGCGGCGTGAGAATCGCCTTGGTCTCATCGGCCCCAAGGGTCCGAGGCTCCCATCCCGGCGCCCCACGGCGGACATCCTCGTGGTGCACAAACATCTCGGTGACGTTCGCGAAGCGATCGAGCGGTTTCATCGGCGAATACAGCGGGGGCCCGGCAGCGAATTTTGCCACCATCGAATCCCAGTCGGCCTTCGCAGCCTTGTCCTGGACCGACTTCGTATGCCCGGCAAAGGCCGGGATGAGGATCCCCGGCGCCGCGTCGAGGCGATACTCACGAACGATCATGTGAGCGGTCAGATCCCGGGCCGTCCATCCCTCACAGAGGGTTGGCGCGTCGGGTCCGACCGCACGAAGAGTGGTCACAAGCGCTGAACGTTCATCTCGGGCAATCGTCATGGCACCACCCTATGTGGCGCCGACCACCCTTGCGGCGCATAACAACTAGCTGTTGCCGGAGTCGCTCACTGTCAGAACCGTTGGCACGATCATCGGCCGGCGGCGGTACTTGTCGGCAACCCAACGGCCGACCACCCGACGGATGGTCTGCGCGATCCGATGCGCGTCGGTGATACCTTCGTTGGCCAGCTGCTCCAGAGAGTGGTCGACCAGGTTTGCCGCTTCTTTGAGCGCTGCCGGATCATCGGAGAATCCACGACCGGAGACCTCGGGTGGGCTGACCGCTCGACCGGTGTCGGCGTCGATCACCACCGCGATCGCGATGAAGCCGCCTTCACCGAGGACAAGTCGTTCGGACAACGTCGACTCGCCGACATCTCCGACAGACAGTCCATCGACGTACACGAAGCCCACCGGAACCCGGCCGGTGATCGATGCGCGACCGTCGACGAGATCGACGATCACGCCGTCCTCGGCCAGGACCACGGCATCGGACGGGACACCGGTGGCCTCGGCCAGCTTGGCGTTGGCACGCAGGTGACGCCATTCACCGTGGACCGGCATCACGTTCGACGGCCGGACGGCGTTGTACAGGTACAGCAGCTCTCCTGCCGATGCGTGTCCGGAGACGTGCACCTTGGCGCTCTGCTGCGTGACCACGGTGGCACCGCGTCGCGCGAGGCCGTTGACCACGGCAAACACCGAGTTCTCGTTGCCAGGGATGAGCGATGACGCCAAGACCACTAGATCGTCGGCGTGAATGTTGATCTGCCGGTGTTCGCCCTTGGCCATCCGCGAGAGCGCGGAGAGCGGCTCGCCTTGCGATCCGGTCGAGACGAGCACGAGCTTGTTGTCGGGCAGTGCGGCGGCGGTGTCCATGTCGACCACCACGCCGTCGGGCACCCGCAGGTAGCCGAGTTCCTGGGCGATCTGCATGTTGCGCACCATCGAGCGTCCGACAAACGTCACCCGGCGCCCGTGGGCGTGGGCCACGTCGACAACCTGCTGGATCCGGTGGACATGGCTGGCAAAGGACGCCACGATCACACGGTGTTTGGCCTTGCCGATCACCTGGTCGAGAACGCCACCGATCTCACGTTCGGGGGTGACGAATCCGGGAACCTCGGCGTTGGTCGAGTCGACAAGGAAGAGGTCGACGCCTTCATCGCCGAGCCGGCTGAAACCGGCCAGGTCGGTGAGACGGCCGTCGAGTGGCAACTGGTCGAGCTTGATGTCGCCGGTGTGCAAGACCACGCCGGCACCCGTGCGGATGGCCACTGCCAGCGCGTCCGGGATCGAATGGTTGACCGCGAAGTACTCGACCTCGAACGGACCGTGTTTGGTGAACTCGCCTTCGAACACCTCGATCAGCTTGGGCCGCAGGCGATGCTCTTTGCACTTGGCCGCCAGCAGGGCAAGCGTGAACTTCGCGCCGATCACCGGGATGTCCGACCGCAACCGGAGCAGGAACGGCACGGCGCCGATGTGATCTTCGTGTCCGTGCGTCAGGATGATCGCCTCGACGTCATCCATCCGGTCTTCGATGTACCGGAAGTCCGGCAGGATCAGGTCGACACCGGGCTGGGCATCCTCGGGGAACAACACACCACAGTCGACGATCAGCAACTTGCCGTCGTATTCGAAAACGGTCATGTTGCGGCCGATCTCACCGATTCCGCCGAGCGCAACGATGCGCATGCCGTTGGCCGGGAGTTTCGGCGGGGTGCCGAGCCTGTTGCTGTTCTCGACAACCCGGGCATCGGTCCGTTTCGCTGCCGACTGTCCCTGACCGCCACGACGATTCCGCGGAGACCGCTTCTGTGCGACCGACTTTGATGACTTGGGTGCGTTCGATTCGGGGATGTTGTCCGCCTTCGGTTCCGCCGCAGCGGGGATCGTCTGTGGTTTCGGCTCTGCCGGTGGTCCGGCCTTGCGGCGGATCACTCTGCCGCGCTTACGGCCGGACGAATCTGGAGATGTCATGAAAGCACCTTCGCTGCACGCAGATCCGCGATCAGCGCTTCGATTTGTGGACCGTTCGCCGGCACCTGCGGTAACCGGGGGTCGCCGACATCCATACCCAGGATGCGCAACGCTGCCTTGACCATCGTGACGCCTCCAAGACGGCCCATCGCGTTGACGAGCGGGATCATCGACAAATTGAGTTCACGGGCCCGGACGAGATCGCCCTTGTTGACCGCGTCGAGCATGTCACGCAAGCGGTCGGGAACCAGGTGGCCGATAACGCTGACAAAACCCGCTGCTCCGATCGACAGCCACGGCAGGTTCAATGCGTCTTCGCCGGAAAGATACTGAAGGCCGGTGTCGGCCATCAGCGATGCCGCCGAGTTCAGATCACCCTTGGCGTCTTTGACGCCGCGGATGTTCGGGTGGCGCGAGAGCTCCAACAGGGTTCGGTGCTCGATCGGGATGACCGACCGGGGAGGAATGTCGTATAGCAACACCGGCACGTCGGTGGCGTCGGCGATGGCGGTGAAGTGCGCCAGCAGACCTGCCTGCGGCGGACGCGAGTAGTACGGGGTCACCACCAACAGGCCGTGCGCACCGATCGCTGCCGACTCCTTCGCGAACCAGACACTCTCGCGAGTGTCATAGCTGCCCGCGCCCTGCACGATCCGGGCGCGGTCGCCGACCGCGTCCAGGACCACCCGAAGCAGGTCGAGCTTCTCGGCCGGAGACGTGGTGGGCGATTCGCCTGTGGTGCCGGAGACAACCAGTCCGTCGCAGCCACCGGAAACGAGCCGGTCGGCAAGTTCAGCAGCTCGTTCGAGGTCCAGCGATCCGTCAGCGGTGAACGGGGTAACCATCGCAACACTGACAGTCCCGAAGGGGAAGCTCTGTGGTTGCGTCGCACCGGTGATCATGGTCGTTAAGGTTACCGGAGCACAGGCCAGTCGCTTAATCCGTGGCACCTGTGGGGCGCCGCGGCGTTTCAGCCTTCGAGAACAAACGGCGACGTGGCCACTTCGGTGCCGTCCGAGAGTGTCCCGATCTCGAAGTCTCCGAAAACAGTTGGCGCGACATCGATGAGCTGACGCAGGCATTCGATCGCCAGTTGCCTGATCTCGACATCGGCATGTTCGGTGGCCCGCATGCCGATGAAATGACGCCACGCGCGGTAGTTACCGGTCACGACGATCTTGGTTTCGGTGGCGTTGGGAAGGACCGCTCGGGCTGCCTGCCGGGCCTGCTTACGCCGCAGGATGTTGTTGGGTACGTCCGAGAACTTCTCTTCCAACGCGGTCAATAGTTCCGAGTACGCCTTACGGCTGGCGTCGGTGGCCTCGATGAACAGTGCCTCGAGTTCCGCGTCGCCGCGGATGGCCGGTGGCGGTACGACGTTCGAATCGTGCTCCGGCACAAAGCGTTGCGAGAGCTGCGAATACGAGAAATGACGATGCCGGATCAATTCGTGGGTGCACGAACGCGAGATCCCGGCGATGTAGAACGTCACGGTCGCGTGTTCGAGCAGCGACAGATGTCCGACTTCCAGGATGTGACGCAGGTATCCGGCGTTGGTTGCTGTCCGGGGATTCGGTTTGTCCCAGCTCTGATAGCAGGCCCGGCCCGCGAACTCGACCAACGCTTCCCCGCCGTCGACGTCAGTGCTCCACGGCACATCGGCGGGAGCGTCGAACGACGTTTTCGCCACCAGTTGCACCTTCAACGGCACCAATTCCGACACTGCACTTCCTCTTTCCTGTGGGTTCGAACCCCATCGATTGTCCACCACCGTGGAGACGCACATGTTATCGACCTCACCTGCCGGGTCAGGGCCCGCCGGCGCGGATGAACGCTGCCGTTCCCGACGATGAACATCGACGGATCGGCGAGCCGAAACCGGGTCCGGGCCGCCACAGAACCCTCTACTGTGACAACGCGCCACACATCCGGCGTTGATTCTTCGCCCGAAAGTGAGCGCAATGCGTACCCGTCGCGGATTGACCGCCGTCCTCCTGACCACCGGATTCCTGCTCGGTCCGACTGCGCTACCGGTGATGACCGGCGTCGCGCTCGGTGGTGGAATACCGACTGTCTCCGATTCCGGGACCGCAGCGTCCTCACTGGCCGGACGACTCATCGACCTCGAGGGTACCGAGAACACCCGGACACTGGCCGGCTTCCGTACCGCGGACGGTTCCGTGGTCAGGGAGAACCGCGTCCTGCGCTCGGACAATCTCTCGAAGCTGGCAGCTTCCGATGTCAGCATTCTGCAGGCTCAGCAGGTTGTCGCGGTCGTCGATCTGCGGACCGTCTTCGAACGGGCATTGCAACCGAACAAGCCGATTGCCGGCACGACGTCCGAGTCCAACGACGTGCTCGGCGCCCTCCCGCCGACCAGCCTCATCGATCTGGCGGCGGCGTACCGCGCATTTGTCACCGACAGCGGCGCCCGCGCAGCGTTCGCGGCGACGCTGCTTGAGATCAAGACCGCGGCCGCCGACGGCAAGGCCGTGCTCTATCACTGCTCGGCGGGCAAAGACCGGACCGGCTGGACGACCGCAGTTCTGCTGACCCTGCTCGGCGTGGATCGCGCGACCGTCGAAGCCGACTTCCTGGCCAGCAACACGTACCGCCACACCAGTGCCGACGATCCACTCAACGGGGTGAACATCGATTGGCTGCGTGCCTCGTTCGACACCGCCGATGACGTCTACGGCAGCTTCGACAACTACGTGCGCGCCGGGCTCGGCCTCGGCGACGACGACGTCAGCGCGTTGAAGTCCACGTTGCTCGTCTGAGGCGGCTCGTCCGACAGCGGTTTATCTGACAGCAGGTCATCTGAAAGCTGCTGACCCGATGGCCCTTGCCAGCACCGGAGCAAGATCGCCCCGATCGCCGACCTCCACGCGGCCGACACCGAGCCAGAGCGCCATCGCGTGGAGGTCTGCGGCCAGGGACTGCGCCACCACCGTGGGGTTGGGCCCGGATTCGCAGAAGGCTCCGAGAACCAGCAGCCGATCCCCGACCCTGTCTGTCTTGAGGTCGACGCGGGCGACGATCTGGTCGCCCATCAGGTACGGGAGCACGTAGTAGCCGTGGACCCGCTTGGGCTCGGGCACGTAGATCTCGATGCGGTAGTGGAAGTCGAAAACCCGCTCGGTACGGGGCCGGAAGAAGATCAGCGGGTCGAAAGGGCTGAGTAACGAGCTTCGGGTCACCGTGCGTGGGATCCGCGCGGCCGGGTCGAGGTAACCCGGTTTGGACCAACCCTCCACCGTCACCTGCTGAATCGTCCCTGCCGACAGCAGGTCGGCGATCGCGTCCCGCGCGGGTTGGGGTTTGAGCCGGTAGTAGTCGCGGATGTCGGCTTCGGTGCCGACTCCGAGCGCGGTCACCGAACCCCGCACCAGCTCACGGATCGCGTCGTCGCGTGCGATCTCGACGTGCAAGTGCTCCCCCACCACGTTCTCGGCGAGGTCGTAGTAGCGCGTGAATCCGTTGCGCCGCATCGCCGAGAGTTCTCCGGCGGCGAACATCACCTCACACAGGTGTTTGACCTGGCTGCGGTCCCACCAGGTGCCCTTCTTCGGACGCTTCTCGTGGCCGAGGTGGTCTTCGATCAACCCACTGGTACTGGGCCCGATCTCTGCGATGGTGTCGCGGATGACCGCGCGCATCGCCAATGAGTTCCGGTCTCCAACCGCTTGGCGATAGCGGCCGTGCCGGAAGTCTTCCATCCGCCACCGGAACAGCGGCCAGTGCTCGAGCGGGACCAGCGCCGCCTCGTGCGCCCAGTATTCGACGAGCAGAGTTGGCCGGCGCGGACCCGGTTCCCAGGCAGCTTGTTCGAGTACCGCGCGGTCGTAGTTTCCGAGACGACTGAAGACCGGCATGTAGTGGGCACGGACCGCAATGCTCACCGAGTCCATCTGCAACAGTCGTGTTCGTTCGAGTACCCGCTGCAGGTGTTTACGGGTCACCGGCCCGGCTGGAAGTCGATCGGTGAAACCTTGTGCCGCCAAGGCAATTCGACGCGCCTGCGCACCTGACAGCTGATCGCGGCCGGCCACTGTTACGCCCTGGCCGTGTATTTCAGGAAACGGTAGCGAAGACCGTTCCCGGATTCCTGCCACGGCTCATCGGCCGAGAGTTCCCAGCGCTGCGGCTCCAGATCTGGTGCCCGGGTATCACCATCGGGCACCTCGATATCGATTTCGGTGACGTAGACGATGTCAGCCAGATCCAGAGTGGCCCGGTAGATTTCACCGCCACCCATCACAAAGACCGTGGTGTCGAGTTCGCGCCCGGCGGCGATCGCCGATTCGACATCCGGAAAGCTGCGAGCGCCTTCGCCGAGCCAGTCCCGCTTCCGGGTGACGACCAGGTTTTCGCGCCCCGGCAGCGGACGAAACCTCGGCGGCAACGAATCCCACGTGCGACGGCCCATCACCACCGGATGTTTGCCGGTCACCTGCCGGAAGTACTTTTGATCTTCGGACAGCTTCCACGGCATGTCTCCGCCGCGGCCGATCACACCGTCGACAGTCTGGGCCCAGATGAGTGCGATGGTCACAGGTTCTAGACCGCCACCGGCGCTTTGATCCCCGGGTGGTACTTGTAGTCGAGCACCTCGATGTCCTCGTAGCGGTAGTCGAAGATCGAATCACGTTGCGCCAGAGCCAATGTCGGGTACGGGTACGGGTCACGGGAGAGCTGCTTGGTGACCTGTTCGACATGGTTGTCGTAGATGTGACAATCGCCGCCGGTCCAGACGAACTCCCCGACCTCGAGGCCGGCCTGCGCCGCCATCATGTGGGTGAGCAGTGCGTAGGACGCGATGTTGAACGGCACTCCGAGGAACAGGTCGGCGCTGCGCTGGTAGAGCTGGCAGGACAGTTTTCCGTCGGCGACATAGAACTGGAAGAACGCATGACACGGCGGAAGTGCCATCTGCGGGATCTCTCCGACGTTCCATGCCGAGACGATGTTGCGTCGCGAGTCCGGATTGGTGCGCAACATCTCGAGCGCAGCACTGATCTGGTCGATGTGCTCGCCCGAGGGTGTCGGCCAACTGCGCCACTGCACGCCGTAGACGGGTCCGAGTTCGCCGTTGGCGTCGGCCCACTCGTCCCAGATGGTGACGCCGTGTTCCTGCAGCCACCGCACGTTCGAATCGCCGCGCAAGAACCACAGCAGCTCGTAGACGATGGATTTCAGGTGCACCCGCTTGGTCGTGATCAGCGGAAACCCTTCAGATAGGTCGTAACGCAACTGGTGACCGAACAGGCTCCGGGTGCCGGTGCCCGTGCGGTCGGCCTTGGGAGTCCCCGTTTCCAGGACCAGCCGCAGCAGATCTTCATAAGGGGTCGGAATGTTCACCGCGTCGCTCACGGGCCCAAGTCTAAAGGGCGACGCCGACATCTCTGCACATCGCGGCCCCAGCCGCGCCTAGACAGCGACACTGGATCCGAGACAAATGCACCTGTTCCAGTCATTTGCACATGTTGCAACGTGTGTAAATGACTGGAACAGGTGCATTTGTCTACCCCATCAACTGCGCAGCAACCGTCGCCCCGAGTTCCCAGCAGGCTTCGAGATCGTCTTTGCTGGGTTTGCCCGACACCACAACGTATTCGGCGGCTTTGGACCAGCCCAGGCCCGTGGTGATGGAATCGACAGCCCGTTCGGCCCCTTCGGAGCCCTCGTTGCCGTGAAGGTAGAGCCCGAACGGTCGTCCGCGGGTCGAGTCGAGAATCTGGTAGTACGCACCGTCGAACGCATGCTTGAGCGCGCCGCTGATGTAGCCCAGGTTGGCGGGCGTTCCGAGTACGTAACCGTCGGCCTCGAGCATCTCGGCAGGTGACACCGTGAGCGCAGCCCGGCGCACCACGTCAACGCCGTCGATCTCGGGATCGCTCGCGCCGGACACCACGGCCTCGAACATCGCCTGACAATGCGGCGACGGTGTGTGGTGAATGATCAACAAACGCGACATCAACGCTCCCCTGTACTACGACTCGGATTCTTTCTCCTGCGCCACAGCACGTTTCATCATCTCGCGAGCACGGCTGCGGTCGCCGGCGTAGTCGTAGGCGCGTGCGATGCGGTACGTCGACCGCCAGTTACTCGGGTCGGCTTCCCACTCCGCCTTGACCTGAGCGAACAGCTCATCGGCGGCCTCACGTTCGATGCGACCCGAAGGACGCTTGGGCAGGGCCGAGACGTCGAGTTCATGACCCTCCTCGCGCATCCGGCGGGCCAGTCGCTGATGGGCGATACCGGACCGCAGCGCACCGACCACCATCCAGACACCGAGCAACGGCAGGATGATCACCCCGATACCCAGACCGATTCCGACCACTTCGCCAGTGGCCATCAGATCGACGGCACGAGTCCCCAGCAAGAAGAAGTAGAAGAAGAGCACCAGGACGAGTACAACGATCCCGATGACGATCGGCCGTGCGTCTTTCTGCTTCTCGCTCACCACCTCAGGCCCGCTCACAGGTCCATCAAGTCGTCGAGACCCACGGTCAGGCCCGGACGGTCACCGATCTCACGGACACCGAGCAGCACCCCCGGGACAAACGAGGTGCGGTCGATCGAGTCGTGCCGGATCGTCAGGGTCTCACCCTGTGTCCCGAAGAGGACCTCTTGATGGGCGACCAATCCGGCGAGCCGGACCGAATGCACGCGGACGCCGTCGACATCGGCACCGCGGGCGCCCTCGAGTTCGGCTGTGGTCGCATCCGGGCTGATCGGCACGCCGGCTTCGGCCCGAGCTTGCGCGATCAAGGCCGCAGTCCGGTATGCAGTACCCGACGGCGCATCGGCCTTGTGCGGGTGGTGGAGTTCGATCACCTCGACCGAATCGAAGAAGCGTGCCGCCTGCTTGGCGAATCGCATGCTCAGCACCGCGCCGATGGCAAAGTTCGGTGCAATCAGGACCCCGACTCCGGGCTTGGCTGCAAGCCAACCGCGAACAGTGTCCAGTCGCGCGTCGTCAAAGCCCGTCGTGCCGACAACCGCGTGGATCCCGTTCTCTATCAAGAACTTCAGGTTGTCCATCACCACGTCCGGGTGGGTGAAGTCCACCACGACAGAGGTCGAGGTCTCGACGAACCGCGACAACGGGTCGCCCTTGTCGACACCTGCGCTGAAGTCGAGGTCTGCTGCGGCCTCGACACCCGCCACGATTGCCTGGCCCACTTTGCCGCCGGAACCGAGGACACCTACTTTGATCTGGTCAGTCACCCCGCCGAGTCTAGTCAGCTCGACGCGGCCACTCCGACCAGGGAGACCTGACATCCGATCAGAAGATCGGCGCCGAACCGCGAAGATGCTCGAACACCAGCGACGTGGTCGTTCCGGCCACCTCGGGCCGTGCATTGAGCGTCTCGATGAACTTTCGTAGCGCCTCGGTGTCCGCGGTGGCCACATGCAGAAGATAGTCGTCTGCCCCGGCCAGGAAAAAGACGTCGATGACCTCATCTTTCCGGCCGAGTTCAGCCACAAGTCGCCGGATCTGGCCACGCGCATCCGACTGCAGACTCACCGCGACCATGGCACGCAACGGCCGACCGACAGCAGCCGGATCGATGTCGGCGAAGAAGCCGCGCACCACCCCGATGTCGATCAGACGCCGGATCCGCCCATGGCATGTCGATGCCGCGATGCCCACCTCCGCTGCCAACGCACTGTTCGGCATGCGCGCGTCGACCTGCAGCAGGGCAAGCAGTCGCCGATCGATGTCGTCGAGCCCGGCCGCGCGGGCCCGAATATTGTTCGACTCAAGAGCCATCACGACCTCCATTCCCGCAACATCTTCACCAGAGACTACCTATTTGAGAATCTTTGTCACTGATCTTGCAGGCTTTCCGCTGTTTCTTCACCCTTGAAGTCAGGGCCGAGCCCCACCACTACCGAGGAGTCATTCATGCGCGTCGGCATCCCCCGCGAGATCAAGAACAACGAGTTCCGAGTTGCCATCACGCCTGCGGGTGTAGCCGAACTCACCCGCCGCGGCCACGAAGTGATCGTCGAACACGAAGCCGGCACCGGGTCCGCGATTGCCGACACAGATTTCAAGGAGGCCGGAGCGCAGATCCTCGGCACCGCCCGGGAAGTGTGGGAGCAGGCCGAACTGCTGCTGAAGGTCAAAGAGCCGATCGCCTCGGAGTACGAACTCATGCGCGAAGGCCAGACGCTCTTCACCTACCTGCATCTCGCTGCCGGCCGGGCCTGCACCGACGCCCTGCTGCAGTCCGGCACCACCTCGATCGCCTACGAAACCGTGCAGGAAGCCGACGGATCGCTGCCGTTGCTCGCCCCGATGAGCGAGGTCGCCGGACGACTCGCCCCGCAGGTCGGCGCCTACCATCTGATGCGCTCAGCCGGTGGCCGCGGCGTACTGATGGGCGGCGTCCCCGGAACCGTGCCGGCGGACGTTGTTGTCATCGGCGGCGGCGTCAGCGGAGTCAACGCAGCCACGATCGCGGTCGGGATGGGCGCAGAAGTGACGGTCTTCGACCTCGACATCAACAAGCTGCGGGCCATCGACGCGCGTTTCAACGGTCGGGTCCACACCCGCTACAGCACCAAGTTCGACCTCGACGAGGCAATCAAACAGGCCGATCTCGTCATCGGAGCCGTGTTGGTCCCCGGCGCGAAGGCACCGGTCCTGGTCTCCAATTCCCTGGTCGCACAGATGAAGCCCGGTTCCGTACTGGTCGACATCGCCATCGACCAGGGCGGCTGCTTCGAGGACTCCCGGCCGACCACTCACGACGACCCGACGTTCATGGTTCACGATTCGGTCTTCTATTGCGTGGCCAACATGCCCGGGTCAGTGGCCCGCACCTCGACGATGGCGCTGACCGGAGCGACCCTCCCCTACGTCCTGCGCCTCGCCGATCTCGGCTGGACCGAAGCCCTGCGGCGAGATCCGGCATTGGCCAAGGGTCTTTCCACCCATCAGGGTGAATTGCTCTGCGCGCACGTCTCCGAAGCTCTGGACATCCCGCTCGGCGTCTCACCCCTGCGGATCTGACCCGTCCGGCTCGGCCCATTGCCGGACCGACATGTAGTGGGACATATTGTCCATTCGCCGCTGGACTGCCGACACCTCACGGACCGCTTGTCCGACGAGGCTGCGGTCCAGCGGCGAAAGGCGTTGCATGGTCAGCACATCCGATGCTGCCTCGCCATGATCGAGTTGCGCGACCTGGTAGGTCAGACGAATCTTCTGCAGCACCTCGAACACCTCGATGAGCGTGTTCGCGTTGTCTTCGCTGAGCATTGCGCTCCCGGCGGCCGCCGACAGCCGTCCGCGGGTTCCGAGTTCGGGACTCTGAACGCTCAGCGCTGCCCACCGGGCGATATTGATCACCGGAACCAGCGCATGACTTTTGATGTCGAACGTTCCACCCCGCCGCGCCAGCACGTCGCGCATCGACCGCAATTTCGCCTTGTACGACAATGATTCGGCAAGCAGCAGCCGCATCGTCCCAGGGTGTCGGCGCAGATCACGGAACACCTCGGAGACCGCGGTCGCTCCCGGGTCACCCCAGATCGGACGGCCGTCGAGTAGCAACGAAGCCAGGATCATCCCCTTGTTGTCGAGCGGGGACTCGAGCCACTGTTCGGCAACCTCGCGCCATTGGCTGTGGGTCCTGGAGAACAGAGGCATGTCCGCAGTGGCACCGTTGGTGTCTACGCCGAGTCCACTGCGGCGCAGCACTTCGCCGACGTCGGCGAACGCGGCACGGTAGGCGGCGATCCGTTCGGGATCGGACACCGACTCGTCGAATGAGACCGCCGAATCGACGTCGGAACTGAGCACCGACTCCCGACGTGCGTTGCTACCCAACGACAGCCAGGTCAGCGCGGCCGGGTCGAGGTCGGGGCGCGAGGTCAGCTCGATCTCCAGAGCCCGCCGGACCACCGCGTCCGTCAGCACGGACAGGACCGCGGTCACCTCATAGGACGGCCGTCCCCGACGCAGGAGATCGGCTGCCACGTAGCGCATCCGCCGACCTCGCTCGGCCAACGTATCGAAAGAGTCGGCGCGCGCGATCTGTTCGCGAAGGGAGACACCGGCGCCGGCCGGTGCGTTGACGAAGTCCTCCGGAACCACCACACCGCGCAGCGTCCCGTGCGGGTCTGTCACCGGTACGCAGGTGACCCCACGGTCCAGGATGTCCACCAGGACATCGGATGCCGGGGTCGTCGTCAGTGCCGTGACCGCCGGATAGGACATCACCTGATGGACCGGTTGATTCAGGTCCGACCCGGTCGCCACCACGCGGGCGCGGATGTCACGGTCGGTCAGTACCCCGAACCGGCCGTCCGGACACGGGATCACGATATAGCCGCTGTGGTGTTCGGTGATCTTCTGCGCGGCCTGCTGGACGGTCATGTCGGCGGTCCCCACCACCGGCGGCGTCCGGATCAGTTCGTCGACTGTCCCGAAGTTGCTCACCAACGGTGAGTCGGCACGTTGCGCGACCGTGAGTTTGCGCGCCAGGAACTCCGCACCGGCCAGTGACGAGAAGACCGGGCGCACGGTGTGGCCCGGAATCCGGCAGACCCGCACCGGACCGGCCGCAAGTGCCAGCGGGCCGATGGACGATCCGGTGAGCATTCCCGAGTAGCCGAAAACACCGCCCGGGCCCAAGATCTCGTCGGGTCCGTCCGGTTTGTGATCGGGAGAGTTCCACAATTCGACCTGCCCGGAAACCACCACCGCAAGCTCTTCGATCGGCTCGGTGAAGCCATTCATGATCGTGCTGCCGGATCCGTGGTCTTCCATCCGCGACACGGCAGCGACCGTCGCCAACTCGTCGCCGGAGAGCGCATCAAAGGGCGGGTGCCCGGAGAGAAACTCGGCGATCGACGTCATGGCGCAATCGTGCCAGGTCGCCGGCCGCAGCGCGCCGCGCCCGTCAATTCACCAGCGAGGTCAATGACTTGGGTAGCTGGCGGTGGCTGCGGTATGGACCGATCACGGCCGCACCGAACGGTTGTCCGAGCAGTTCCCGAGCGACCCTGGTGGTGTCGGCAGCGTTCACACGATCGATCTTGCGCAACGCCTCGTCGACCGTCATCCGCTTGCCGTAGTTGATCTCACCGCGACCATTGCGGTGCATCCGGGACTGCGAGTCCTCCAGGCCCAGGACCATTGCCCCACGGAGCGACCCCTTGGCACGGTCGAGCTCTTCTGCGGTGATCCCGTGTTCTGCCACCTCGGTCAGGATTGTGGTCATGACCGACGTGACCTCGGCGAGATGGTCGGGCGAGCAGCCCGCGTACACCGAGAACGCACCCACGTCGGCGAACGAGTCAACCGACGAATACACCGAATAGGCCAGTCCCCGCGATTCGCGAATCTCTTGGAACAGCCGGGAACTCAGTCCCCCACCCACTGCGGTGTTGAGGACCGACAGTGCCCAGCGGTCGCCGCTGCCACGACCCGGCGCCCGCACGCCCAGCAACAGGTGCGCCTGCTCGGTGTCGCGATAGGACACCTCCAGCGTGGGTCGGCCGCCGATCGCTTTGGCACCCAATCGAATCGGTGCCGGTTTCGCTTCCTTGTCCAGATGTCCGGCGAACGTCGCTCGGGCCGCGGCAAGAACCTCGGCATGGTCGACGTTGCCCGCGACCGACAAAACCATCTTGTCGGGCGTGTAGCGGCGCTGGTGGAAGGAACGCACCTGCGTGCGCGTCATCGACGTGATCGACTCGGCCGAACCGATGACCGGCCGTCCGAGCGGATGATTGCCGTACATCGACGTCATGAACAGGTCGGCGAGCAGATCTTCGGGATCGTCGTCGCGCATGGCGATCTCTTCGAGGACCACCGCGCGCTCGATCCCGACGTCTTCGGTTCGGCATTCGCCCCGCAGGACGACGTCGGCGACGATGTCGATGGCTGTTGCCATGTGCTCGTCGAGGACGTGGGCGTAGTAGCAGGTCTGCTCTTTACCTGTGAAGGCGTTGAGCTCTCCGCCGATTGCATCGATCTGCTGCGCAGTGCTCGCCGCAGATCGGGTCGGCGTCGACTTGAACAACAGGTGTTCAAGGAAGTGTGCCGCCCCGGCAACCGAGGGCTTCTCGTCTCTTGATCCAACCGCGACCCAGAGTCCCACCGACGCCGAACGCACGCCAGGAAGATACTCGGTGACCACCCGGAGCCCACCGGGCAGTACGGATCTCCGTACTGCCCGGTGGGTAACTGAGGACACAGACTTATGCGTCCCGGTTAAATCTGCTGTGCGGCTCAGGCTTTCGCCTCTGTAGCAGCGTCGGTGGTAGCAGCGGGCTCGTCTTCGACGGGGACCAGGCTGATCTTGCCGCGATCGTCGATGTCGGCGATCTCGACGCGGATCTTCTCGCCGACGTTGACAACGTCTTCGACCTTGCTGATCCGCTTGCCCTTGCCCAGCTTCGAGATGTGGACGAGGCCGTCGCGGCCCGGGAGCAGCGAGACGAACGCACCGAAGGTGGTCGTCTTGACGACGGTTCCGAGGAACCGCTCGCCCACCTTGGGCAGCTGCGGGTTGGCGATGGCGTTGATCATGTCGATCGCGGCCTGGGCAGACGGTCCATCGGTGGCGCCGACGAACACGGTGCCGTCGTCTTCGATGGAGATGTTCGCACCGGTCTGCTCGGTGATCGAGTTGATCATCTTGCCCTTGGGCCCGATGACCTCGCCGATCTTGTCGATCGGAACCTTGACCGTGGTCACGCGCGGCGCGTACTTGCTCATCTCGTCCGGCTCGTCGATGGCTTCTGCCATGACCTCCAGGATGGTGTTCCGCGCGTCCTTTGCCTGGGCCAGAGCCGAGGCCAACACGCTCGAGGGGATGCCGTCGAGCTTGGTGTCGAGCTGCAGGGCCGTCACGAAGTCCTTGGTGCCTGCGACCTTGAAGTCCATGTCACCGAAGGCATCTTCGGCGCCGAGGATGTCGGTCAGTGCCACGTAACGGGTCTGGCCGTCGACCTCGTCGGTGACCAGGCCCATGGCGATACCGGCAACCGGCGCGCGCAGCGGCACACCGGCGTTCAGCAGCGACATCGTCGATGCACAGACCGAGCCCATCGAGGTCGATCCGTTGGAGCTGAGCGCCTCGGATACCTGACGGATGGCGTACGGGAACTCCGCGACGGTCGGCAGCACCGGCATCAGAGCGCGCTCGGCGAGTGCGCCGTGCCCGATCTCGCGACGCTTCGGCGAACCGACGCGACCGGTTTCACCGGTCGAGTACGGCGGGAAGTTGTAGTGGTGCATGTAGCGCTTGCTGGTCTCGGGTCCGAGCGAATCGACCTGCTGGGCCATCTTGACCATGTCGAGGGTGGTGACGCCCAGGATCTGGGTCTCGCCGCGCTCGAACAGGGCGCTGCCGTGTGCACGCGGGATGATCGCGACCTCAGCGGACAGCGAACGGATGTCGGTGACACCGCGTCCGTCGATCCGGAAGTGGTCGGTCAGGATGCGCTTGCGCACGAGCTTCTTGGTCAGCGAGCGGAATGCAGCGCCGATTTCCTTCTCGCGGCCTTCGAACTTGCCTGCGAGGTCGCTCACGATGTCCGACTTCAGCTGATCGGTCTTGTCGTCGCGCTCCTGCTTGCCTGCGATGCTCAGGATCTCTCCGAGACGCGCAGCGCCGGCAGCTTCGACTGCGGCGAAGACGTCATCGCCGTACGGCGGGAACAGCGGGAAGTCGCCGGTCGGCTTGGAAGCCTCGGCGGCGAGCTTCTGCTGTGCTTCACAGAGACGGGCGATGAACGGCTTGGCCGCCTCGAGGCCCTCGGCGACAATCGCCTCGGTCGGCGCCTGGGCGCCACCCTCGATGAGCTCGATCACGTTGTCGGTGGCCTCGGCCTCGACCATCATGATCGCGACGTCTGCGCTGTCTCCTTCACCGGAGACGATGCGGCCGGCGACAACCATGTCGAAGACTGCGCCTTCGAGCTGCTGGACGGTGGGGAATGCAACCCACTGGCCGGCCTTGTTCTCGTCGGTCGGGATCAGGGCGACGCGGACGCCACCGACCGGTCCGGAGAACGGCAGTCCGGCGATCTGGGTGGACGCAGAAGCCGCGTTGATCGCGACGACGTCGTACAGGTCCTTGGGATCGAGGCTCAGGATGGTGACGACAACCTGGATCTCGTTACGCAGGCCGTCGACGAACGACGGGCGCAGCGGCCGGTCGATCAGGCGGCAGGTCAGGATCGCGTCGGTGGACGGACGGCCTTCGCGGCGGAAGAACGATCCGGGGATGCGGCCTGCGGCGTACATCCGCTCTTCGACATCCACGGTCAGCGGGAAGAAGTCGAACTGTTCTTTGGGGTGCTTGCCGGCGCTGGTGGCCGAGAGCAGCATGGTCTCTTCGTCGAGGTAGGCGACAACTGCGCCGGCTGCCTGCTGTGCGAGACGTCCGGTCTCGAAACGGATGGTGCGGGTGCCGAAGGTGCCATTGTCGATGATGGCGGTCGCTTCGGTGATCTCGTCGTCGTACTCCACAGCGTCTGTGCTGGTGACGTCGGTCATGTGTGGGAATCTCCTACTGTTGGCTTTCAGGTTCGCGACCGACCTGCAAACAGTCGGCCGGCTCGCGGGCAAACACACGCGAGTAGGCCCTGCGCCAGGAGAATGTGCGGCTGTCGCCGTGTGACGGCCGTCGATCGAAGCCGCCGGACGAAAATACCTACGTTCCGGGAGCCACTACCGAAGACCGCTCACCAGTGCGGACGCACAGACGAACATTTTCCTGACACAAAAGCCAAGCCGAGGATATCACTTGACATCCTCGGCTTTGACGATCTTGGGGTTTACATCTGTCCGGGCTGGCCGGTCAGACACGCTTTACCTGGCGAATCGCCGGGGCGAGTCGCCGACGGCAACTAGCGGCGCAGACCCAGGCGCTCGATCAGCGTGCGGTAGCGCTGCACATCGACCTTGGCGACGTACTTGAGCAACCGGCGGCGCTTACCGACGAGCAGCAGCAGACCACGACGACTGTGGTGGTCGTGCTTGTGCTCTTTGAGGTGCTCGGTGAGATCGACGATCCGCTTGGTCAGCATTGCGACCTGGGCCTCGGGAGACCCGGTGTCGGTCTCATGCAAGCCGTACTCGGCGAGAATGGTCTTCTTTTCTTCAACGGTCAGTGCCACAAAAACTCCTGGTTATGACGATCGCGCGTGAGTGTGAGAACACCCGGCGGTCTTTCGAACGCCGCGTGCACCGGTGCGGCCACCGCGAACCGCAGCGCACACCAACGAATGACTCTACCGGCGGCGTGACCGCCCGTCCAAATCGTCCGGAATCTGCGGTCAGCAGGGCTATGGGAGCAGCAGTCGGGTCTGGTCCACATCTGCGGAGATCTGGTCGGTCAGGTTCGAGACCTCGTCGTACTTCACCTGACCGCGGATCCGGGCGACGAAGTCGACCGCCACGTGCTGGCCGTACAGATCGGCCGAGGTGTCGAGGACATACGCCTCGATGGTTCGGGTGCGGCCGGAGAACGTCGGGTTGGTACCCACCGAAACCGCTGCGCGGTAACTCTCCCCCGGTTCGACCTGTCCCACCACCGGACCGGCGCCGAGGACCGTGAACCAAGCGGCGTACACACCGTCGGCCGGGATCGCCGAATACATCGGCGGGGCGATATTGGCTGTCGGGAATCCGAGGTCGCGGCCACGGCCGTCGCCGCGCACGACAACACCTTCGACGCGGTGCGGTCGTCCGAGCGCTTCGGTGGCGGTCGCGACGTCACCGGCGTCGACACACGATCGGATGTACGTCGACGACAACGTGACCGCATGTTCTCCGAGGAGTGAGACGGCCTCGACCTCGAAGCCGAACCGTTCACCGAACTTGCGCAGTGTGTCGACGTTGCCTGCGGCCTTCTTGCCGAACGTGAAGTTGTCGCCGACGACCACGACTTGGGCATGCAACCGCTCGACGAGCACCTCGTGCGCGAAATCCTTGGGTGACTGTGCGGCCAGGACGGGCGTGAACGGCATGACGCAAAAGACGTCGATGCCAAGTTCTTCGGCCAATTCGGCCCGACGCGTCAGGGTCGAGAGCTGCGGCGGATGGGTTCCCGGACGCACGACTTCGGCCGGATGGGGGTCAAACGTCATCAGGACCGCAGGCACGCCACGTTCTTTGGCCGCCCGGATAGCCCTGGTGATCAATTGCGCATGTCCTCGGTGGACGCCGTCGAAAACGCCGATCGTGACCACACATCTGCCCCAGTCCGCGGGGATATCGTCGAGCCCTCGCCAACGCAACACCGCACAAGCGTACGACCCCGCACCGCCGGGTGCGACAGCGCACACTCTGTCCACGCGTCCAGACCCGGAAACGGCGCACTGTTGGTGCGGCAATGACACAGATCCCAGTCGGTCGTCATAAACTCGATCGGTGCCCTCCTCAGAGACTCCCCCCGAATCCACGGTGGACGCCGCCACCCTGGCCGGGCTGAAGGCGGTTTCCGAGCTGTCGACGGTCACCCAGGACTATCTGAAGGTCATCTGGACCGGGCAAGAATGGAAGCCCGAGAAGATAACCACCAAGATGCTTGCCGAAAAGCTCGGTGTGTCCCCGTCCACGGCCTCTGAGGCGATCCGCAAACTCGCGGACCAGGGTCTGGTGGTGCACGAGCGCTACGGGTCGATCACCTTGACCGACACCGGCCGTACCGCCGCGATCCTGATGGTCCGCCGCCACCGTCTGCTCGAGACGTTCCTGGTCCGAGAACTCGGATACAGCTGGGACGAGGTCCACGACGAGGCCGAGGTTCTCGAACACGCGGTCTCCGACCGGTTCATGGCACGGCTGGACATCAAACTCGATCATCCGACCCGCGACCCGCACGGCGATCCGATCCCGTCCATAGACGGTTCGGTCCCCACCCCGGATGCCTCGCTGTTGGCAGATCTGGAAGTCGGCGCCGGAGGACGCATCGCACGGATCGCCGACACCGATCCGGAGATGCTGCGCTACTTCGATTCCGTCGGTATCGCTCTCGACCGCAAGGTCACCATCCGCGAACTGCGGCCGTTCGCCGGAACCATCGAGATCAGCATCGACGAAGGCACACCCATAGACCTGGGAGACATTGCCGCCCGGGCGATCTGGCTCGTCACCGCCTAGCGGAGCTCAATGCCCGCGCAGGGTCGCCGGCCGCACAACCATGACCGAACTGGCGCGACGGCCCTTCTCTTGCAGCAACGCGATCGTGTGACCGTCCGGGTCGATGGCTGCGTAGGTGCCCTCCAAACCGATGGGCTCCAACCAGCGACCCTGGCTGATCGATTCGGCTTCTTCGGTTGTGATGTTCCGGTGCGGGAAGGCGAACTGTGCGGCCGCGTCGATGTCGAGGGAGACACCCGGGTCATCGGCGACTTCTTCGAGGGTACGGGCGACATCCAGTCCGAACGGCCCAACCCTGGTGCGGCGCAATGCCGTCAGGTGTCCCCCGACGTCCAGTGCGCTCCCGAGATCGCGGGCCAGCGACCGGATGTACGTGCCTGCCGAGCATTCGACCTCGACATCGACATCGGTGTAGGTGACGCCATCGGGATTGTTCTCGCCGGGCGGCACCAGACGGACCTGCCCGACCTCGAAACGCGACACGGTGACCGGCCTGGCCTTCAATTCGAACTCGGCACCGTCGCGGGCCAGTGCATGCGCCCGACGGCCGTCGACCTTGATGGCGCTGACACGCGCCGGGATCTGGCTGATGTCGCCGGTCAGGGCCGCGACCTGTTCGGTGATCTGGCCGACGTCGATGTGCCCGGCGTCGGTCGACGAGATGATCTGCCCCTCGGCATCATCGGTGTCCGTTGCCGCCCCGAGACGGATGGTGGCCGTGTACGCCTTGGTGGTCAGGGACAGCAGGCCCAGCATCTTGGTGGCCCGCTCGACGCCGATCACCAGCACGCCGGTGGCCATGGGATCCAGAGTGCCTGCGTGCCCGACCTTCCTGGTCTTGAGTAGCTTTCGGCACGCGGCCACCACATCGTGACTGGTCAGCCCCTGGGCTTTGTCGACGATCAGCAGGCCGGCGCCGTCGAGGCCCGAACTCAATGTGCTCATAGCGAGATCACCGCGATGATCAGTCCGCGCTCGACAAGCCACCGGCCGTCGAACCCGAGAAGCGGTTCGCCGCCGTCGATCGTGGCACCGTCGACGAGCAACTCGCTGCGAAACGTGCCCATGGTCCCCGTCTCTGCCTGTTGGAAAGTGATGTGTGCGTCCTCGAAACCGAGCCATCGTTTGGTCAGCGGAAACCAGGCCTTGTACGTTGCCTCCTTGGCGCAGAACAGGAGTCGATCCCAGTGCATGGAATCATCCCGTGCTGCCAAGACCTCCCGCTCCGGTTCCAAACTCACCGCGTCGAGCACCCCTTCGGGCAGCGGTGCGTGCGGTTCGGCATCCACACCCAGCGACCGCACCTGCATCGAATATCCCGCGATGGCAGCACGATAGCCGTCGCAGTGGGTCAGGCTGCCGACGACCTGGCGCGGCCACAACGGCTCACCCTTGTCGCCACGCATGATCGGCACCGGCTCGATCCCCAACTGGCCCAGAGCTTCTCGTGCACAATTTCTCGTGGTGACGAATTCTTTGCGACGCTTCTCGACAGCCCGCGCGACCAACCCGGCCTCGGCGGCCAAGGGTGCAAGATCGGGCATCTCACCAAACGATTCGGCCACCGCAACCCCGGAGGGCAACAGCTTTTCGATCATGGTGTCCCGCCTCGATTCTCTTCACGCTGCGCTCTGCGCGCCTTGATGTCTTCACGCTTGCGCGTCAATTGTTCGGTGAACTCCGCCGCCCGCTCCCGATAATCGGGCGGTAATTCGAACCGGGCGCCGTGTTCGGGTAGGTGCTCGGGCCGCAGACCCTCGTCGGGCGCGATCTTGCGGAGCAAGGGTTCGGGCAGACCACGCCGGTTCCATTCGCGGGGATAGCCGACCGATACCTCTTCGAAGCGGATGTCGTCGTACCAGGTGGTCCGTGGGATGTGCAGGTGTCCGTACACGCAGCACGACGCGTTGTATCGCGTGTGCCAGTCGGCGGTCAGCTCACTGCCACACCACAACGCGAACTCGGGATACATGAGTGCGTCGGTCGGTTCACGACGCAAAGGCCAGTGGTTGATGAGCACCTTGGGCTCGGTCCGATCGAGTTGATCCAACCGCTTTCGGGTCTGCTCGATCCGGGCGCGTCCCCATGCGTCACGGGTCGGGTAGGGCTCTGGCGAGAGCAGGAACTCGTCGGTGGCCACCACGTTGTTCTCACGGGCCACAGCCAGCGCCTGCAGCTTGTTCGTGGTTCCTGCCGGGCGAAAGGTGTAGTCGTACAACAAGAACATCGGGACCACGCGGACCGGGGTCGACCCGTCACCGGCATCGAATAGCGGATAGATGTCTTCGGGCGTGACGACGCCGAGGTCGCGGCACATCTGGACGAGGTAGTCGTATCGCGCCACTCCGAAGATCTGCATCGGGTCTTTGGCTGTGGTGTACAGCTCGTGGTTGCCCGGGACCCAGATCACGGTCTCGAACCTTGTCTTCAGGCGGCGCAGCGTGTCAGAGAGGTCGTCGGTGCGCTCACTCACGTCACCGGCGACGATGAGCCAGTCACCTTCGCTCTGCGGCTGGATCCTGTCGATCACCGATTCGTTGCCGCGATGTGCGACATGTAGGTCGCTGATCGCCCACAATGTCGCCATGGATATCCCTTCGCGCGCGCCTGAAAGAGGCGGTTTGCCCCAACACGCGAGGGTAGTCGACTACCGGACGGTGCTGTGTCCGGGCTCTTCGGCGACCCGCGTCGTCAGCTGTGCTGCGACGGTTTGATATCGGTCGTCACCGACGCCATCGATCCACCACTTGACACCGGCAACCGGCAGCGAGCCACCGCGCTCGACAACCCACCGCCGATACACGTCGTCGGCCAGGTCCACGGCGACGTCGGCGTCCTGATACGTCCCGGCGCGGCGTTCGAGTACCCGCCATCCGCGCTGGAAACGTGAACCGAACCGTTTCGCAGGCGTCAACGAATCGACCATCGCACTCAGTGCGTTCAGTACCCGGTAGGGAAGTTTCAACGTCTTGTGCAGCATCACGTCCTGCGGCTCGGTGACGAGCCGACTGTCCGCGAACACCAGCCCTGCCGCACGCGCCTCGTCGACCATCCACTTGAGTGATCTGTTCGCGAGCTCGCACTCCTCGTAGCCCCCGCCGACATCGCTGTGCACACCGTCGAACCAGATCTGTCTGACGTCTGGGGTCGCCTTCTTTTTCTTGTTCTCCGTCCACAGAGCCGGCGCAAAAGCCCGCCGACGCTCGTGAATTGCCAAGGCGTGCCTGGCTGTCGCGACCTGGGGTGTCAGCGCCACGTTGTGGAAGCGGTAGTTCCGGCGTGTCACACCCGGAACACCCAGGGTCCCGACCGTGTCGAACACCCCGAGGAACCGGACGATGACGTCATTCTGGTCGTAACAGTCGGTCTGGAAATCGGCCACACTCCTGGACCATTCGGGGGTGGGCTTCTCACCGTCGGCCGGTCGTCCCCGATACAGCCCCATCACCTTCGACAGGTTGTTCTCCGCCAGCCCGTCGGGTGTGAGCAGACCGATCGCATCGATCATCCCCACCAGGCTCCGCGCCGTGTAGGCACCGCGACTGAATCCGAAAACGTAGATATGGTCTTCCTTTTCGTAATTCAATGACAGGAACCGGTAGGCCCCGACGATCGCCGCGTCGAGTCCCAGACCGAAGGCGCCGCCGACGAGCTTCTCGAATCGCGTGGCACCGGTACCGACCCCGGCGGCGTAGTAGACGATCTGGACCGGAAGATCTTTCGGTGTGGTCTCGATCGCCCGGGCGATCTTCTCGATGTTCGAGACGTCCTTGTCATCGGCGTTCTTCCACGTGCCGTCACAGCACACCACCAGGTTCTTCACGCCATGCCCTCCCCCGAAGCAGTTGTCAGTTCTCGTTTTTCAGCAACGTCGCCAAGTCCGCGCGGTCGGAGAGGTCGAGTTTGGTGCACGCCCGATAGATGTGTCCTTCGACGGTGCGCACGGATACCGTCAGCCGCTCGGCGATCGCCTTGTTCGACAAACCTGCCGCGACCAGCGTGGCGATCTCCCGTTCCCGGGCGGTCAGCGGCAACGGATGGGCGGCCGCGATCATGGCCGGGGTCCGCAACCCGCCACATTCCGCGGAGAGCCGGGCCGCAGTGGACGCCGACGCCGCCATCGCTGCCCGTTCGTCGGCGGCGTCGTGGACGGTGGCGGCCTGCGCGGCTGCGTCTGCGGCAGATACGAGCGCACCGATCTGCGCGAACTCGTCGGCACTGGCGTCCAGTGCGGCACCGTCGCCTGCGGTCACCGCATTGGCGTGACGTGCGTACGCACCGACCAGAACACCGTCGATCTGACCTGCCAGTACGGTCAGCCGCGGTGCTGCGGTCTCGTCACCGAACCGGGCCGCGGCATGCAGGGCTTCGGCCTCGATGCTGTACTGGCCCGCGTCGGCTGCCTGCTCGGCCGCCGCGCGGGCACCCGAGATCGCTTCGCCCGTGACCCCTTGTGCCGCGGCGAGCCACGCCGCGGTGAGCTGCACCTGCGGGCCGAACACACTCACGTAACGACCACTCCGCTGCTGGGCATCGGTCAGGACGCGAAGCGCATCGGCATCGCGACCCAGCGCCGAATAGCATTGGGACAACATTATTCTGGCCGGAAAGGTCCAGGCCGCAGCAGAGGTGGTCTCGAGGGCGGCCAGAGATTGTTCGAAGCGGCCGACGGCCGGCTCCAGGCGCCCTCGGGCCAGGTCGACCAAACCCATCACGACGTTGGCTATCGCCCAACCCAGGAACTGCCCCGCAGCCTTGAATTGCAGATTGCGGCCGGCCTCTTCCTCGGCCTCATCGAATCGCCCGGTGTAGACCAAGCCCAGAACGCCTCCGTATCCGGCCATGAACTTCAGCAGACCATCGATCTTCAGTTCCACCTCCCGGCCGCGTGCGGAGATCTCGGCAACTTCGGAGCCACGCCCGCTGAGAGCCCGCGCACAGCCACCACCAAAACAAGCCCATTCCAACGCCCAAGGAGACGTCTGCGGCGCCTCGAGTACCCGCTGCGACCGCTCCAGGGCCTCGTCCAGGCGCCCTTCGAACAGAGCGCAGGCCGACGCGATGCCGTCGACCGCCTGCTCCAGCGCGGGATGATCGACCCGCTCGGACACCAACGCGAGCACCTCATCGGCGCGACGGCTCTCGCCCATCGACCACAGCAGGTTGCTGATGCGGGTCAACCCCCACTGCACCAGCTGCACCGGATCCATCTCGTCCGGGTCGAAGGCGGTGAGAGTCTTCTCGGCGGCCTCGGCCCGTCCCTGCCAAAGCAGTGCCCGGGCAAGCAGATTCGCTGCAGCAAGACCTCCACCGCCATCAAGCGACGCCTGCGCGAAACGTTCACCGAGGGGCACATTCGCCAAGGAGATCGCATCATTGGCCGCCCGGCCGAGCAACTCGGCGTCCACCTTCTCGTCGCTGTCGAGGGAGAGCTCCGCCAACCGGATCCGCTCCGCCGGGCCGCCGACTTCCCGGCCGGCCAGCGCTTTCACCAATTGACCACGCAGCCGGCGTGACGACGCGATACCGAGCCGGCGTCGGATTACATCACCGAACAGCGGATGTGTGTAGTGGACGTTGAACCGCGAACCCTCACGCGCAACCCGAATCAGTCCTCGGGCCTCGGAATCGTCGACGGCCGCGTCACCGGCTAGTTCGCTCAACACGTCCATGTCCAACGGTTCGCAGAACGTCAGGAGCTTGAGCACCTGCAGCGACGAGTCCTCGAGTTGGTCGATCCGGCTCTCGAGCAACGATGCCAGCTCGGATGTGACCGCGGCCCGCCCCCGCAATTGCCACACGCCGCGGACCTGCCGCAACGCACCGGACTCCAGGGCGCCTTCGACGAGGTGGTGCAGAAAAAGGGCATTGCCGCCGGAGGCGTTCCAGATCACGTCGGCGCTCAGACCTTCGAGGTGGCCGCCGAGGACTGATTCGATCAGCTCGACACTCTGCTCCTTGGAGAACGGTGAGAGCACCAGACGCACCAGGTGCCGGTCTTTCCAGAGCGAGGTCACCGCGTCGGGAACCACTTCACCACTGCGCACGGTCGCGATGATCCGGACCGCCCGATCGATGGCGAGTTGATGCAGCAATGTCGCGGACAGTTCATCGAGGAGGTGCGCGTCGTCGACACCGATCACCGTGTCGCCACCGGCCAGCAGGGCCGCACGAGCAGCGGACATGAATGTGACCGGGTCGGTCGACGTCGACGGCCCGACCAGATGCGCAAACGCACCCAGCGGGATGCTCCGCGCCGATTCGGTTCCGGCCACCCAGCGCACCTGCCCGGACAACGTGCCGGTGGCATAGCGCGCCAGAGTGGTCTTGCCCACGCCGGGTTCACCCGTGAGGACAACACCGAGGTCTGGTGCCTCGGACGCGAGAGCCGACTGGATCGTCTTGAACTCCCGCTCGCGTTCTATCAACGGCCATGTGCGAGCCACGGATAAATACTAGGCCGCAAATGCCCAGGTTGGAGGTTAACGTTGCGGCGAATGCACGTTCGCCACCGCAGTCCACCGGCCACCACGGACCCGCCACACGCCCGTGATCAGTCGAAGTGCCATGAACACAACCAATCCCGACCAGATTCCGGCCAGACCCCAGTCGAAGATCAGCGACAACCAGATCAACGGAAAGAATCCGAACAGGGCACATGCCAATGTCGCATTTCGCAGGAATGCCGCGTCCGCGCTGCCAAGGAGAACACCGTCGAGGGCGAACACCACACCGGCGACCGGCAACATTGCGACGAAAAACCACCAGGGTGTGCTGACCGCATCGAGCACATCTGGATCAGAGGTGAAGATCTTCGGCACCAGCGAACTCCCCAGCGCAAACAGCACGGCCAGCACGATCGACACCCCGACCGACCACTGGGTCACGCGGCGGGTCACCCGCCAGGCGGCCGGAACCGCACCGGCACCGAGCGCCGCACCGACCAGCGCCTGGGCGGCGATCGCAAACGAGTCGAGCAACAGCGCGACAAAGTTCCACAGCTGCAACACCAACTGATGCGAGGCCACCGCCGCCACCCCGAAACGACTGGCCACCGCAGCGGCGGACAGAAAGCAGATCTGGAAAGACAGACTCCGCAGAATCAGGTCGCGTCCCAATGCCAATTGCGAAATGATGACCGACCACCGGGGCCGACGACTCGGCACTTGCTCTCGTGCACACTCCGCGACCACACGCACCGCGAACAAGACGCCGGCGACGCCCTGCCCGACCACGTTCGAAACCGCGCTGCCTTCCAGGCCCATCTCGGGTGCACCCAGCAGACCGTGTACAAGCAGCGGACACAACACAGCTGAGATACCCAGTCCAACAACCACATACACAATCGGTCGACGGGTGTCCTGCACACCTCGCATCCACCCGTCGCCTGCCATCGACAGCAAGATCAGGGGTACCCCGCACACCGCGATCCGTAGCCATGCGGTCGCCTCCTGCGCCACCGATCCCCCACCGGTCAACACGTCCAGAATCCACGGCGCACCGAGCTGGACCAGCGCGACGATGGCGGTGCCAACCCCGAGCGCGATCCAGGACGCCTGCATTCCCTCGGATACGGCGCCGGCGCGATCACCCGCACCGAACTTCTGTGCGGCGCGTGCAGTTGTCCCATACGACAAGAACGTCAGTTGGGTGCTGACCACCCCCAACACCAGGACGCCGACCCCCAGTGCGGCGAGATCGGTACCACCGAGCCGGCCGACCACCGCCAGGTCGAGCATCAGATACAGCGGTTCGGCGATCAAGACCACCAGGGCCGACATCGACAGTCGCAGGATCCGCCTATTGGTCGGCATTACTTCCGACGCTGATTCAGCGACTCCGGTTCCTCCGGATTCCGTACTCACACGGAGGAGAGGAACTGCTCGACCACCTCGGCGGCCGTCCCGGAGGCTCCGAAGCCGGCCGCGAGCTGATGACCACCGCCACCATGCATCAGTGCGATGGGCACCAGATCAACTTTCGACTTCGCCCGCATCGACACAGTCCACTGGCCGGGGGAAGACTCTTTGAACACCACGGCGACTTCTGCTTCAGCGGTGGTCCGAACGATGTCGACCACGCTTTCACTTTCTTCCCAGCCCAATTCGGCCGCGGAAGCATGGTCGACCACGGCGTACACCAGTCCGAGTCCGTCAAAGGCCGTCTTCACCAGTACCGCGGATTCGAGTGCGGCTGCGACCATGGCAAGCCAGCCAAATCTATGGGTGTCGAGCAGAGTCCTGGTCCATCGCCGACCGTCGACACCGACTTCGAGCATTCGCGCAGCGATCAGGTGCGACTTCGGCCTGCCCCACTTGAAGGATCCGGTGTCCGTCACAACGCCCGCGTAGATGCAGGTCGCCATGTCGAGCCCTATATCGACACCGAGCACGTCGATGATCGACAAGACGAGTTCTGCGGTGCAATCTGCCTGCGGATCAATATAATTGATCGTTCCGAAACCGGCATTGGACACGTGGTGATCGATGACGATCGAATGCGTCGCCGCCTCGACCACCGTCGAAAGTGCTTCGAGACGGTAAATGCTCGCGCAGTCGACTGCAACCACCACGGGATAGCCGACGATATCCGCGGGATCGATGATCAGATCTGCGCCGGGTAGTTGGGCCAGCGCTGTCGGCAGCTCCGTGGGTCCGGCAAAACTCACCTCGACGACAGCACCCAACCGCCGCAACGCATCCGCGATCGCCAGACCGCTGCCGATCGTATCGGCGTCGGGCCGGGTATGGCAGAGAACCGTGACCTCCGGAGCCGCCGACAACACCTCGGCGACAGAGCCCAGGACCGGGTCGGACGGAACCGGGGTGCTACTCACCGCTCGCCTGAGCCCGGGGCACCGTCCCCGGAATCCTCGTCGTCATCATCAGCACGTGGTTCACGGTATGGGTCGGCTTCTCCGGCCGGAGCGGCATCCCGCGCCAGGCGGGCCACCTCTTCGTCCTGAAGACGGGCACGTTCGAGCAGCTCTTCCATCTCCCGCGCAGTGTCGGGGATCCGGTCGAGCACAAAACTCAGCGTCGGGGTGAACCGGACACCGGTTCCCGCACCGACTTTGGACCGCAGAACTCCGGTGGCCTTGGCCAATCCGGCCGCTGCGGACGAATAGTCGGGCGGCGTATCAAGTGATGGACCCATCACCGTGTAAAAAATCGTCGCTTCATGGAGGTCGCCGGTGACCTTGGCGTCGGTCACCGTCACATAGGCGAGCCGGGGATCCTTGATCTCACCGGCGATCGCCGACGCGACGATCGTCGAGATCCGCTTGGCCAGCCGCTGTGCCCGTGCTGGGTCTGCCATGGCAGCTCACTCTCCTGGTTTCCGGTGCATCCGGCGCCAGCCGGATCACCCATTGTCTCTCATCCGCAATCGTCGTTGTCGCAAGCACTTCGCCGAGCGTCGCTGCCGCGCACGGTCTGAATCGTCGCTGCCGCGAACAGTCTCAATCGTCGCTGCCGCGAACTGTGCGTCGAACCGACAATACTTCGATCTCGGGGCGACCCGAGACCAAAGCCTCACAGGCGTCGAGAACCTCACCGACGTGCCGGGTGTCGCCGGCAACTGCGGCGACACCGATACGGGCACGACGGTGAAGGTCATGATCGTCGACCTCGGCGACCGACACCCGCAGACGCGCCAGTGATGCGACGATGGGTCGCACCACTGAGCGCTTCTGCTTGAGCGAGTGGATGTCGCCGAGCAGTAGGTCGATTTCCAGTGAACCGACGAACATCTCAGCCTGCCGGGACTATCAGTCCCGTGCCTTTTCCCGCAACTCGTAGGTCTCGATCACGTCATCGACCTTGATGTCGTTGTACGTGATCGTCAGACCACATTCGTAACCGTCGCGAACCTCGGTGACATCTTCCTTCTCACGCTTGAGCGAGGAGATGGTGAGGTTTTCGGCCACGACCTTGTTGTCACGCAGCAGACGAGCCTTGGCGTTACGCCGCATGATGCCCGAGGTGACCAGACAGCCGGCGATGTTGCCGACCTTGGACGACCGGAAGATCGCACGGATATCCGCCCGGCCCAGCTCGACCTCTTCGTAGACCGGCTTGAGCAGACCCTTGAGTGCGGCCTGGATCTCGTCGATGGCCTGGTAGATCACCGAGTAGTACCGGATGTCCACGCCTTCGCGGTTCGCCAGCTCCGTCGCCTTGCCCTCGGCCCGGACGTTGAACCCGATGATGATCGCGTTCGACGCCGACGCCAGGTTGACGTTGGTCTCGGTGACGCCACCGACACCGCGGTCGATGACGCGCAACTGCACCTCGTCGTCGATCTCGATACCCATGAGTGCCTCTTCGAGGGCTTCCACGGTTCCCGAGTTGTCGCCCTTGAGGATCAGGTTCAGCTGCGAGTGCTCCTTCAGTGCCGAATCCAGATCTTCCAGGCTGATCCGCTTGCGGCCGCGTGCGGCCAGCGCGTTGCGCTTACGCGCATTGCGACGGTCGGCGATCTGCCGGGCGATACGGTCCTCGTCGACCACGAGCAGGTTGTCGCCTGCACCGGGAACCGACGTGAAGCCGATGACCTGGACGGGGCGCGACGGCGTGGCCGCCGTGACATCCTCGCCGTGCTCGTCGACCATCCGACGGACACGTCCGTAGGCGTCGCCGGCCACGATCGAGTCGCCGACGTGGAGCGTTCCGCGCTGGATGAGCACGGTGGCCACCGGGCCACGACCGCGGTCGAGGTGCGCCTCGATGGCAACACCCTGCGCGTCCATGTCCGGGTTCGCCCGCAGGTCGAGCGAGGCATCCGCGGTCAGCAGCACTGCTTCGAGCAATGCGTCGATGTTGGTGCCCTGCTTGGCCGAGATGTCGACGAACATCGTATCTCCACCGAAGTCTTCGGCAACCAGCCCGTATTCGGTGAGCTGGGCACGAATCTTCTGCGGATCGGCGCCTTCCTTGTCGATCTTGTTGACCGCCACCACGATCGGCACGTCGGCCGCTTGTGCGTGGTTGATCGCCTCGACCGTCTGCGGCATGACGCCGTCATCCGCCGCGACCACGAGGATCGCGATGTCGGTGGCCTTCGCACCACGGGCACGCATGGCGGTGAACGCCTCGTGACCGGGGGTGTCGATGAAGGTGACCAGGCGCTCGTTGCCATCCAGTTCGGTGAGGACCTGGTAGGCACCGATGTGCTGTGTGATGCCGCCGGCTTCGCCCTCGCGGACGTTCGCCTTACGGATCGTATCGAGCAGTCGGGTCTTACCGTGGTCGACGTGACCCATGACGGTCACCACCGGCGGACGCTGTTCCAGATCTTCCTCGCCACCGGCATTCTCGCCGTAGGTGAGGTCGAAGGAGTCGAGCAGTTCGCGATCTTCGTCTTCCGGGCTGACGACCTGAACGGTGTAGTTCATCTCGCCGCCGAGCAGCTCCAGCGTCTCGTCGTTGACCGACTCGGTCGCCGTGACCATCTCGCCGAGGTTGAACAACGCCTGCACAAGTGCTGCCGGGTTCGCATTGATCTTGTCTGCGAAGTCGGACAGCGAAGCTCCACGAGCAAGGCGAATTGTCTCGCCGTTGCCACGTGGCAACCGGACGCCGCCGACTGCGGGAGCCTGCATGCTCTCGTACTCGGCGCGTTTTGCCCGCTTCGACTTGCGACCCCGACGAACGGCACCACCGGGACGACCGAAGGCACCTGCGGCACCGCCACGTCCACGGTTACCGCCGCCGGGACGACCCCGGAATCCACCGGGAGGGCCACCGGGTGCACCTGTGGGTGCACCGGCACCGGCACCGCCGCCACCTGGACCGCCACGGTAGCCACCGCCGCCGCCTGCGCCACCGGGACGACCGCCGCCGCCACCGGGTCCACCACGGCCTGCGCCGGGTCCACCACGAGCGCCGCCGGGTCCACCTGGACCGCTGGGACGTGCCGAACGTGCCGGCATCGCACCCGGGTTGGGGCGAGGAGGCATGCTGCCGGGGCTAGGACGAGGTCCGCCCTGTCCCGGTGCGGGACGAGGACCGCCCTGACCCGGGGCCGGACGGCCACCGGCGGCTGCGCCACCGGCGCCGGGACGCTGTCCCCCGCCTGGGCGGGGTCCACCGGCACCCGGTGCCGGACGCGCAGCGGGGCGCTCTACCGGTGCTGCACTCGAATAGGGGTTGTTGCCGACACGCGGTGCACGCGGGCCGGGCTTGGGGCCACCGGGACGCGGTGCCTGAGCCGGACGCGACGGAGCTGCGGCAGGCGGGGTTGCTGCTGCTGCTGCGGCGGCGGCCGGTGCTTCGGGCGCGGCCGGAGCGGGAGTGCTCTTGGCCGGTGCGGCCGGTGCGGGTGCACTCGGCGCCGGTGCGCTGGACACGGGCTTCGACGGGGCCGGAGCCTGCGCAGCGGGGCGCGGAGCTGCCTTTGGCGCAGGGGTCGGCCGCTGTGCACCGGGCTTGGCACCGGTGGACGGTGCTGCCGGAGCACCTGCATTGCTGGTGGATACCGGTCCCGGACGCGCTGCGCCCGGCTTTGCCGGTGATGGTTTTCCGGCCGGGGCATCGCCTCCGGCGGATCCTGCTTGTCCCCCGGCGTTACCGGCGGGGGTGTCCTGTCCTGGGAAGGACTGGCGAAGTCGCCGGGCCACGGGGGCCTCAACGGTCGACGACGCAGATTTTACGAACTCGCCCTGCTCGCTGAGACGTGCAAGCACTTCCTTGCTTGTCACTCCCAGTTCCTTGGCCAATTCATGCACGCGGGCCTTGCCTGCCACTGCTCTCCTCACTTGGAGGTCGAGCGGCATTGCCCGCTACGACCTCGGTTTACGTCCGAAACGTGCTCATCGCAAGAACTTCACGGTGTGCTCATGTCTTCTGCTACCTGTTCCTTAGTGGCCGACTGCTGCCGGCCTCTCTGTTTGGCTACCGTTTCGATTTCTCGGCTCAGTAGATCGGTATCGACGGTCAACCCGCCGACCCGAAATGCCCTGGCGAAAGCCTTCCGCTGAATCGCGGTTCCCAAACAATCGGGATCCGGATGCAGCCAGGCACCACGCCCTGGCATGGTCTTCCGATGGTCCATCACAACCACCTTTGCGCTGTCGTCGCGCCGCACGACCAGCCGAACGAGTTCGGCGGCCGGGTGACACTGTCGACATCCGACGCAGGTACGCATCGGCAGATTTTCGCGGTGGCGCGAAGGATCACTGTGGACCACCGGTGAGTCTACCGTCCACGGCGAGCTAGATGCTAATGACACCCGTCTCGGCGCGTTTCTGCTCAGCTCGCACCTGCCGCAGACGGCTCGGAATCCGAGTCGGTCTGGGCATCGCTACGGATGTCGATGCGCCATCCGGTGAGGCGGGCAGCCAGGCGGGCGTTCTGCCCTTCCTTGCCGATGGCCAGCGACAACTGGTAATCGGGCACCACGACCCTGGCGGCTTTTGCCACTGGATCGACGACTGTGACCGATACCACCTTCGACGGCGAGAGTGCGTTGCCGACAAACACGGCCGGGTCGGTGTCGTAGTCGATGATGTCGATCTTCTCGCCGGCGAGTTCGCTCATGACGTTGCGGACACGCTGCCCCATCGGTCCGATGCAGGCACCCTTGGCGTTGAGTCCGGCAACCCCGGTGTGGACGGCGATCTTCGACCGATGACCGGCCTCCCGGGCCACCGCGACGATCTCGACCGACCCGTCCTCGATCTCGGGGACCTCGAGTGCGAAGAGCTTGCGCACGAGATTGGGGTGGGTACGCGAGAGTGTGATCTGCAGGCCGCGGGATCCGCGTGCGACGCCGACGACGTAGCACTTGATCCGCTCGCCGTGCACATAGGTTTCACCGGGTACCTGCTCGGCAGGCGGCAGTACACCTTCTTGGCCGGTGGCTTCGCTACCGATGCGCACGACCACCATGCCGCGGGCGTTCGCGCGCGCGTCCTGCTGCACCACGCCGCCGACGATCTCACCCTCATGCGTGGAGAACTCGCCAAAGTTTTTGTCGTGCTCGGCATCTCGCAGGCGCTGCAGGATCACCTGGCGGGCCGTGGTGGCCGCGATGCGCCCGAAACCTTCAGGGGTGTCGTCCCATTCGGAGATGACGTTGCCATCGGCGTCACGCTCTTGCGCCATCACGCGGACCTTGCCGGACTTGCGATCGACATCGATGTACGCGTGTGGTGCAAACCCGTCGGTGTGCCGGTAGGCCGTCAGCAATGCCGACTGGATGGTCTCGATGACGGCATCGATCGTGATGCCCTTTTCGGCCTCGATCATACGAAGCGCTGCAATGTCGATATTCATTTGTTCCCTTTCCTTCTTGCCTCGATCTGCTCGGGATCAAGGCCGCACACCTCGAGTTCGGCAGCACTGGGCTCACCGAAGTCGACCTGTACAAACGCTTTGCGTACTGATGCCAATGCCACGGTCGTGGTGGCGAAACCCTTGCTTGTCTTCGTGACCAGTTGCACGCTCGACTGGTTGTCGTCGAGTGCCCCGATCCGGCCGGAGAGTCGCTCTGGCGGATCGGCGATGAGGTCGACCACCACTTTGCGTCCGGCTGCGCGGCGCCAGTGCCGCGGCTGTGTCAGCGGGCGGTCGACACCCGGCGAGGTGACCTCGAGGGTGTAGGTCGGTAATGCGGCCAACGCGTCGTCACCCTCGGCGCCGGTCTCGTCGTCCGTACCGTCGAGGATCGTCGAGACCGAGCGGCTCAGCTCGGCCAGCTCATCGAGCGACGCGCCGCCGTCGCGATCGACGACCAACTTCACCAGGTTCTCCGGGCCCGTCGCCACCACTGACAGTTCCTCGACGTCGTACCCCTTGTCGGTGACTGCCGGTTCGATCAGTCCACTGATCCGTTCGTGGTCGATTGCCCCGGGCATCGGTGTCTCCTCCATGTGCAGTTGTCAGGTCTTTACTCCGAACAGCTTAACGCCCCTGACCGCCTGTCCTTGACCATCGACTGCGCCATCCGGTGACGAATGGGCCACAGTCGGACGGCGAACCGCCGAGCGGTGCGCGGGATCTGCCCTCGCCGACGCGGGCTGGCACTATTGACCGTGTGACGGTCAGTGAAGTTTCACCATCAGATGGCATTCGGGGAATCACGTCCTCCCGCCGCACTTTCCTGCAATCGGCAGTGGCGCTCGCCGCGGGCGCGAGCGCGATCTCTGCGGTCGCGGCCTGCGGATCGGACGGCACGACAAGCGCGCAGCAACAACTGGCCGATCAGCTGCTACCCCAGGTCACCGCGGCCAATACCGACGCCGCCGCCGCGACGGCGGCGATTGCGGGCAACCCGGACCGGGCGGCGGCACTCACCGTCATCGCCGAACAGCGAACAGCCCATTCGGTCGCACTGACCGACGAGATCACCCGGCTCGACTCCGGCCGGGCGCGGATCGCGTCGAGTTCAGCGACACCGAGCCCCGCGGTGACCGCACCACCGACAATCGATGAACTCCGAACGCAGCTCACGGCGTCTGCGAACTCCGCCGGAAACCTGGCCATCGAACTCTACGGTTACGTCGCCGGCCTTCTCGGGTCGATCAGCGCCGGGACCACAACTCTTGCGGCGGTGCAGCTCTCATGACCCCAACGACCGATGCACTCGCCGTTGCCGTGACCGCGGAGAACGCCGCAATTTTCACGTACGGCGTAGTTGCGGCACACGCGGCGCCCTCGCGCGAGCAGGCGATCAGCGAATACACCGCCGAACACCGCGCACTGCGAACCGAATTGGAAACGGCTCTGACCGCGGTCGGCGCCCCGGTACCACCGGCGGCGGCCGGCTACAACCTGCCGATCGCCGTCACCGATCCCGCGTCGGCGCTGAAAGTCGCGCTGGCCGCCGAAGAGGACTGTGCAGTGGCCTATCGCAGCCTGCTCGAGCGGGCGTCCGATGTAGGCAGTCGCCGGCTCGGCCTTCAAGGACTGACCGGCAGTGCCCTCCGGGCAGCGAATTGGCGGGTGGTCCTGAGGATCTCACCGGCAACCGTCGGCCTGCCAGGCGGAGACGCAGCGTAGCGGAGCTCGACCAGGTGGGGCGGCGACCCAACGTAGGCCGAACCGCGGATCGGCCCGATCAATGATCGGGCCGATCGCGCGAACCGACTAGCGATTGGCGAGCAGTGCCTCGACCGCGGAGTCGGAGGCGACCTCGGTCGCCTCTCCGGTGAACCGGTCGCGGATCTCGACGGTGCCGTTGGCCCAGCCGCGTCCGACGACCACGACCACCGGCATGCCCAGCAGCTCGGCGTCCTTGAACTTCACGCCCGGGCTGGCCTTGCGGTCGTCGAGGAGCACGGACATACCCGCGGCATCGAGATCGGCGGCAAGACTCTGCGCACCGGCCCAGGCCTGCTCGTCCTTGTTCGCGATGACCAGGTGGATGTCGTACGGCGCCACAGACTTCGGCCAGCGCAGGCCTTTGTCGTCGTGTTGCTGCTCGGCGATGACGGCAACCATCCGCGAGACGCCCACACCGTACGAGCCCTGGATCAACCGGACCGGCTTGCCGTTCTCGCCGAGGACGTCGACTTCGAAGGCATCGGTGTATTTGGTGCCGAGCTGGAAGATGTGACCGATCTCGATACCGCGGGCTGCGACAAGGGTGCCCAGGCCGTCCGGCGACGGGTCACCGTCGCGAACCTCGGCGGCCTCGATGGTGCCGTCCGGTACGAAGTCCCGGCCGACCACCAGGTCGACAACATGCTTGCCCAGTTCATTTGCACCGGTGATCCAGGACGTACCTTCGACGACCCTGGGGTCCACCAGGTAACGCACCCCGTTGTCCTGCAATGCTTTCGGGCCGATGTAGCCACGAACCAGGAATGCGTTGGCGGCAAAGTCGGCGTCGCCGATCATTTCGACGGTGGCCGGTTCGACGGCGGCTTCGAGCCGCTTCATGTCGACATCGCGGTCACCGGGGATACCGATCGCCAGCAGTTCGGTCTTGCCGTCGGGCCGACGCAACTTCACCACGACGTTCTTCAATGTGTCCGCGGCGGTGAAGCCGCGGTCGGGGAACGTCTCCTGCGCCCAGGCGACCAGCGTGTCGATGGTCGGGGTGTTGCCGGTGTCGTACACGGTGGCCGCGGGCAGACCCTCGATCGGCAGTGCCGGCGGCGCCGGGGTCACGACGGCCTCCACGTTGGCCGCATAACCCGACCCCGGGCTGCGCACGTAAGTGTCCTCGCCCACTTCACTTTCGGCCAGGAACTCCTCTGATGCCGAACCGCCCATGGCACCGGAGGTGGCGGCGACGATCACGTACTTGACCTGAAGACGGCGGAAGATTTCCTGGTAGGCCTCGCGGTGGGCGTCGTAGGACGCCTTGGCACCGTCGAGATTCAGATCGAACGAGTACGAGTCCTTCATGATGAACTCGCGCCCGCGCAGGATGCCGGCCCGGGGACGCTCTTCGTCGCGGTACTTGGTCTGGATCTGATAGATCGTCAGTGGCAGATCTTTGTAGGACGAGTACTCCCCCTTGACCAGCTGGGCGAACAACTCTTCGTGGGTGGGTCCGAGCAACATGTCGGCACCCTTGCGGTCCTTGAGCCGGAACAGCGCGTCGCCGTATTCGGTCCATCGTCCGGTGGTCTCGTAGGGCTCGCGCGGCAGCAGCGCAGGCAACGAGATCTCCTGGCCACCGATGTTGTCCATCTCCTCACGGACGACGGCCTCGACCCGCCGCAGCACCTTCAGTCCCAGTGGCAGCCAGCTGTAGACGCCGGGGGCGACGCGGCGGACATATCCGGCGCGGACCAGCAGCCGATGACTTGGCACCTCGGCGTCGGAAGGATCGTCGCGCAGAGTGCGCAGGAAAAGGGTCGACATGCGTGTGATCACGTCAGACACCATATCTCTGCGACCACACCGGCCCTGCATCCCTGTGACCAGAGGCGGCTGCATCTCTCGAACCGGACCAAGCGCAGGCCCTCCGAGCAGACCGGGCCGGGGCGGTGGCCGGGGTGGACCGATACGGTCTATCACTGTGTTGATCGTGCTGCCCCCCTCAGAGACCAAGGCCACCGGTGGCCGTGGCGCTCCCCTCGACCTCGACCTGCTCTCGCTGTCCACCCTGACGCCGCTGCGCCGCAAGATCGCCGACGCGCTCGTCACAGTGGCCGGCGACGCGGCAGCCAGTCAGAAGGCGCTGGGGCTGGGCGTATCCCAGTTCGACGAGATCGAGCGCAACGCCCAGTTGTGGTCGAGTCCGACCTGCCCGGCGATCGAGCGGTACACGGGCGTGTTGTTCGACGCCCTCGACTACAAGTCACTGACGCGGTCCGCGAAAGCCAAGGCCGCAGATCGGTTGGCGATCGGTTCGGCGCTGTTCGGCGTGGTGCGCGCCACCGACCCGATTCCCGCATATCGGTTGTCGGCCGGGTCGAAACTGCCCGGATTCGGCACCCTCGCGGCCAACTGGAAGCCGGTGCTCACCGATGCGCTCGTCGGCCTGGACGAGGATCTGATCGTCGATCTGCGGTCAGGTGGCTACCAGCAACTGGGGCCGGTCCCCGATGCCATCACGGTCACCGTGCTGACCGAGGCAGCGAACGGCACCCGGACGGTGGTCAGCCACTTCAACAAGCATCACAAGGGGGTGCTGACGCGATCGCTGCTCGGCTCCCGCAAGCAGGTACGCGACGTCAACTCGTTGGCGGCGGTTGCCGTCGCGGGCGGTCAGCGTGCCGAGATCGGCTCGGACCGCGAGCTGATCATCCTCACGGACTGACCGGCTTCGACCTGCGCTCAGGCCGTCAACTCGTCGGGATCGACCGAGGTGTGGGCGACTTCTTGGGCCGCCTGCCCTTCGGCCACGTCCTCCGGTGTGAAGCGCATGAACAGGACGACGATTCCGGCCGCAACCGCGATCAACGCGCAGCAGACGAAAGCCAGTCCGTAGCCGCTTGCCAACGCATCGAGCTGGCTCGCATCCATCTCGTCGATCGGCCCGGTGGTCCCGCCTTCGGAGAGGGTGCGGCTGGTCACCATCGCACCGACCGCGACCAACGCGATCGCACCACCGAGGTTTTGGGCCACCTGGGCAAGAGCGGTCAGCGGGCCGATCTCGTTGGGGCCGACTCCGGCCACCACCGACAGGGTGAGCGGGATGACCGCCATGCCGACGCCTGCACCGATCACGACGACCGGCACAAAGATGTGAGGGAAGTACGCCGGGGCATCGCGCGCGATGCTCGCCGCGTACGCGCAGCCGGCAACCACCACCAGACCGCCGACGAGGACCAGCCAGCGTGGCTGGTATCGGAGCGCGAGTTTGGAGGCGATAGCCGCCGCGGTACCGAGCCCGAAGGCAAAGGGCACCACTGCCATACCGCTCTGGATCGGCGAATACTTCAGGATTCCCTGCAGGTACAGCGAGATGAACACCGCCATGCACATGATGATGGCACCTGCCAGCAGGATCGCCACCAGCGCCGCCACCCGGCTGCTGTTGGCGAACAGTGAAAACGGCAGGATCGGATTCGCGGCGCGGCGCTCGACGAATACGAACGCGATCAGCGAGACCAATCCGACGATCAGCGGGATCACCACCACCGGACGCAGCCAGCCGCCCGGTCCTTCGTTCACAGCGAGCACGACCAGGGTGCAGCCCAGCGTTGCCAGGACCGCGCCCTTCACATCGAGGGACATCCGCTCGCCCTGCGATTCGCGCAGACACATGACCGCCCCGAGCACGACCAGCAGGCCGATGGGCACATTGATCAGGAACACCAGGCGCCATGAGAGTTCGGTGAGCACTCCGCCTGCGATCAACCCGGCGACCGATCCGATGCCGGTCATCGCCGCATACACGGCAAACGCCTGGTTCCGTGGCTTGCCGGGCGCAAATGTGGTCGCGACCAGCGCCATCGCGGTCGGTGCGGCCACCGCCGCAGACGCACCTTGCAAGGCGCGTCCGATGATCAGGCTGATCGGATCCCAGGCCAGACCACACAGCAGTGAGGTGACCGTGAACGCGGCAACACCGGCGACGAACATACGTTTACGACCGAAGGTGTCACCCAACCGTCCGCCCAGCAGCATGAGGCCACCGAAGGCCAGCACGTAGGCGGTGATGATCCAGGCGCCGCCGCTGTCGGACAGGCCCAGCGCGTTCTGGATTCTGGGGAGCGCCAGCGCCGCGACCGTGCCATCGAGCACGACCAGCAGTTGCATTCCGCCCAGCACGGCGATCTGCGGGCCCCACACACGGGTCTGGCCGACGTCAGCGGCCACGGCTGGTGATGAGGTCATGGGGATCGAGGCTACCGGTGCCGGACTCCCGCTTCACAATCATGGTTGTAACGATCGTACGGTGGTCGACGTGTCACAGCGCCGCATCAAAACCGGCAACCGGTCCGATGACCACGATCGCGGGTGGCCGGACCTGCGCGTTCTTGGCGTCCACCGCAGCCTCGCCGAGCGTTGTCCGGACTACCCGCTGGCTGCTCAGTGTGGCGTTTTCGATGATGGCAACCGGGATCGTCGCGTCACGGCCGCCATCCATCAGTGCGTCGGCGAAGATGTCGAGACGTTCGACCGCCATCATCAGGACGATGGTCCCCCGCATCTGCGCCAGTGCCGGCCAGTTGACCAGGGAATCGGGATGATCAGGCGGGATGTGCCCGGAAACGATCACGACTTCGTGGGTCACGCCTCTGTGGGTCACCGGGATGCCGGCCGCCGATGGTCCGGCGATGGCACTGGTGATCCCGGGGACCACGGTGACCGGGACGCCTGCGGCAACGCACGCCTCGAGTTCTTCGAAGCCGCGCCCATAGACGTACGGATCGCCGCCCTTGAACCGGACCACGAACTTGCCTGCCTTGGCACGGTCGATGAGGACGTCGTTGATGGCCTCCTGCTTCATCGCACGGCCGTAGGGCACCTTCGCGGCATCGATGATCTCGACGTGGGGCCCCAGTTCGGCCAGCAATGCCGGTGGCGCGAGCCGGTCGGCAACAACAACATCGGCAGCGGCAAGTAGACGTCGTCCCCGCACGGTGATCAGATCCGGGTCGCCGGGTCCGCCACCGACCAGCGCCACACCGGCCGGCTGCCGTTCCTGAGCGGCGGCTTCGAGCCCGGCCGCGCCGAGCTCTCCGCCGCCGAGCGCCTGACCGATGGCCGTCCGCACGGCGGCCGAGCGACGGTGATCACCAGCTGCCAGGACGCCGACCGTCAGATTGTCGTGACGCAGCGAGGCGGGCGTGACGGCGGTGCCGTGGCGGGCGTCGTCGGCGCGGACACAGAAGATCCGGCGCTGCTCGGCCTCGGCAACCACGGCGGCATTGACGTCCGGGTCGTCGGTAGAGGCCAGGGCGTACCACGCGCCGTCGAGGTCACCGGGTTCATAAGGACGGGCGTGCAGGGTGATGCCGGGAAACGACTCCACCGTTGGCGTGGCCTCCGGTGTGATCACGTGGATGTCGGCGCCGCTGTCGGCGAGTGTGCCGAGCCTGCGCTGCACCACCGAGCCGCCGCCGATGATCACCACCCGCCTGCCAACAAGATTCAGCCCGACGAGGTAGTGGTCGTGGCCCATCTCGGGTGTCGATTCGGTCATGCGTAGACCGTACTGTGGGCCTTCGGCGGCAACTGAGTGGACACCGACCACGCAGTCTCAGAGAGGCAGTTCCCCGGTCTCCCGGATCCGGGCCCACACGTCGGCGGTGGGTATCCCCTGCCGATGTGCAGCCGATGCGATCATCCGGGCCAGCATGCGCGAGGCAAGGTATTCGGTTTCGGTACTGTCCGCGGAATCCGCACGGATCTGGTTCCACCAGCTGATGTTCCCGCAATGCGCAGCCTCTGCCATCGCGATCACCGCGTCGAACGGAACCTTCCGTTGCCCGACGTCCTCGATCGTCACGACGCTTCCCGTTCATCGCGTGCGAGCATGCGCGCACGCGACCGTTCGAATCGATCGACTTTGCCTTGCAGGTCTTCGAGGAATACGGCCAACTCGTCGCGGGTGCGTTCGCCTTCGGGACCGAAATCGGTGCGCTCGAATATGTTCCACTTGCGCAGGACCGGTTCGACAACCTCGTGCAGGTGCTGCGGGAGATCGTAGATCCCGGCCTTGGCGATCAGCACGGCGTTGCGACGGAACCCCGGCATCGAGGCACCCGGCATCTGGAACATGGACAGGACCAGGGCAATCGCCTTGATGGTCTGATCGGGAGTCAGGTCGAGCGCGCCTGCAAGGATGTTGCGATAGAACAGCATGTGCAGGTTCTCGTCCGCGGCAACCCGCGCGAGCATCCGGTCGGCGATCGGGTCGCCACACGCCTTGCCCGTGTTGCGGTGTGACACGCGCGTCGCGAGTTCCTGGAAGGTGACGTAGGCCACCGCAAACAGCATGTCCGAGGACCGATCTCGATTCCCGTCGTCGGCGGGCATCGGGTTGAAACCCTGGGTCATGTGGATCATCCGGGCTTCTTCCAACGCCACCGGATCGACACCACGGGTGACGACCAGGTAGTCACGCATGACCACGCTGTGCTTGTTCTCTTCCGCGGTCCACCGGCCCACCCAATAACCCCAGGCGTCGTCGAGGGTGAAGTTCTGCGCTATCACCCGGTGATAGGACGGCAGATTGTCCTCGGTCAGCAGGTTGGTGAACATCGCCGCCTTGGCCGTCTCGTCCAACTGGGACTGGCTCGGATCCCAGTCGATTCCACCGAGTGCGGCGAAGTTCCGTCCCTGATCCCACGGCACGAAGTCGTGCGGGTGCCAATCCTTCGACATCGCCAGATGCCGATTGACCTCTCCTTCGCAGACAGGCAACAACTCGCGCAGCAGATCCGACCCGGACATCGTTTTCATGCATCCGAGTCTGCCTCCGGACATCTTGTCCGCGCGTGGGTCAAAAGTCCCTGTTCACCGGGGCGATCGCCTCGTTTTGTGGTGCGGTACTTTGAAATCCATGACGGCGAAAATCAGGGCATTTCTGGTCGATGATCACGAACTGGTACGCCGCGGACTCCGCGATCTCCTCGGGACGGCAGACGACATCGAGGTGGTCGGTGAGGCCTCAAGTGTCAGTGAGGCATTGGTTGCGATCACCGCCGCGGTCCCCGACGTGGCCATCCTCGACGTCCGGCTGCCCGACGGCAACGGCGTCGAGTTGTGTCGCGAGATCCGCAGTGCCACACCGTCGGTGCAGTGTCTGATGCTCACCTCTTACGCCGACGACGAAGCGTTGCTGGCTGCTGTGATGGCCGGCGCCGCCGGGTTCGTCCTCAAGCAGATCCTGGGGCACAACCTGGTGGCCGCGGTGCGCACGGTCGGCACCGGTGGATCACTGCTCGACGCCGGGAGCACCGCCGCGTTGATGGCCAAACTGCGGGCCGACGGCAACGGCGTCGATCCACTCGCCGAGTTGACCGGTCAGGAACGTGAGGTCTTTGCACTCGTCGGCGAGGGGATGACCAACCGCCAGATCGCGGCGAAGATGTTCCTCGCCGAAAAGACCATCAAGAACTACGTGTCCCGGATCCTTGCCAAACTCGATCTGCAGCGGCGGACACAGGTTGCGGTGATGGCCACCAAACTGAAGGAAAAGAACGAGCGCGGCCGTCAGTCCTAGCGGAGTTACAGCGGCACGGTCCAGCTGATCGTGGTCCCGCCGCCGGCGGTGTCGGAGATGGCGAACGTGCCATCGTTCTGTTCGGCCCGGCGCGCGAGATTGTTCAATCCGCTGTGCGCCACGGTCGCACCGATCCCTGTTCCGTTGTCGGTGATCGAGATACTCAACACTTCGTCCGCAGAGACGAGGACGTCGATCCGTTCTGCCTTCGAATGCCGTAGCGCATTGGAAATACCTTCGCGCAGAACAGCTTCGATATGCCCATCCAGCCGCGACGGGACCAGGGTGTCGACGGGTCCGGCAAAGCGCACCGACGGTGAGATCGGTGCATGAGCCGACAACTCGGTGACGATGTCCAGTGCCCGACGCCGCAAGGTGGCCGAATCCTGGGCGCTCTCCCCCGAGGTGTTGAGATCGAAGATCGACGTGCGAATCTGCTCGACGGTCCGGTCCAGGTCGACGATCGCCTGGCTGAGCTGACCATCGTCACCGATCCGAGACGAGAACGACTGCAACGACATCCCGATCGCGAACAACCGCTGGATCACGTGATCATGGAGGTCCCTGGCGATCCGGTGGCGATCGGTGAGCATGTGCATCTCCCTGGTCACCGCCTGCTGCAGCTCGTATGCCAGTGCCATCGAGGCGATGTCGGCCGTGGCGATCAGACCCGACTCCTCCTCCTCGGCCCACACGGGACGCGCGGTGTGCGTCAGCATCATCACGCCGAAACGCCCACCGGCGCGCAGCAGCGGCACCATGCTCACCCACGCCGCCCCGCCGCGCACCAACGGTGCCGGGACATCAGTTGCCGGGGCGACCTCGATACCCGAGAACTGACCCAGCTCGAATGCGCCCAAACGCGGTAGTTCGCCGGTGTGCGCCAGCACGTTGGCCCGATTGTCATCGGTCCCGAGAATGAAAACGTCTGTGGCCCCGGCCAAGTCCGCAAGGTCGACGGCCAGCGCGGTGAGGGTGTCCTCGAGCGCGGCCCCCACCAGCGGTCCGGCTCCCCGGCGCGCGAGCATCCGCATCCAGCGTTCCCGCGTGCGTGCACTCTCGAACAGCCGGGCGTTGTCGATCGCGACACCGGCCGCCGCCGACAGCACCCGTACCGCCACCTCATCGGCTTCGTTGAAACCCCCGCCGGTGACCTTCTCGGTGAGATAGATGCTGCCGAACACCGCGCCGCGGACGATGATCGGCGCCCCGAGGAACGTCGCCATCGGCGGATGGTTGGCGGGGAATCCCACCGCGCTCGGGTGCGCACCCAACTCGTCGATACGCAGCACCTGCGGATGGTTGATCAGCAGCCCCAGCACACCACGGCCCACCGGCAGATGGCCCATCGTCGCCCGCACCTGAGGTTCGATGCCCGTGTGAACAAAAGCCGAGAGCTGCCCGTCATCACCGCGCACACCGAGCGCGCCGTACCGGGCATCGAGTGCATCCACGGCGACATTGATGATCCGCTGCAGGGTGGCGTCGAGATCCAGGCCGCTGCCGACCGCCAGCACCGCTTCGAGCAGCTCCCGCATGACCACCGGACTGTCGCTGAGCTCGGACATGTCGATCCCGGCCAACAGGCCCGCCGTCAGATCCAGCTCCGCTGATCCACCGCTCATCGCTGCTCCACAGGGGCTCGGCGCGCGGCAGCCACCAGACGCGACACCGCCTCCGGATTTCCCGCCGGATGCGTGTGCAGGTATGACGCGTGAACCTGGGCACCCGGCCGAGCCGAGGTCCAGCCTTCCCTCTCGGCCACCCCGTCCCGGCGCCAGCCCCAGGCCGAGGGAACCGAATCATCCACTGCCGTAACCGTGGTGCGATGGAACTCGTGTCCCCGAACCCTCGTGCCTGCGGGGAACAACACGGAATCGGTGATGGCCACCGCATCGCGATAGCCCAACGTCAGCCTCTTGCCGAACGTGCCCCGCAACGGCAGCACTCCGGCCATCGCGTGGTTGTCGAGACTCTGCGACAGATACAGCAGGCCTGCGCATTCGGCATGGATCGGGATCCCCGAACCGGCCGCCGCACGCAGCGCGGTGAGCAGCGGTCTGTTCGACGCCAACGCCGCGGCGTGTTCTTCGGGGAATCCGCCTCCGATCACCACTGCCGTGCAACCGTCCGGGAGGAGGTCGACCACCGGATCGAAGGTGACCACGTCGGCACCGGCCGCCCGGAGCAGTTCGCTGTGCTCGGCATAGCCGAATGTGAACGCCGCACCGGCGGCAACCGCGATCACCGGCCGCGGGCCCTGCTGTTCCGGTGTTCCGACCTCCTCATCAGCAGACCAGATCGGACCGGAACGGCCGGCAGGCCCGATGTCGGCCGCCGCCACCAGTGCCGGCACATCCACTGCGCCACCGACCAATTCGGTCATCGCGTCGATGGCGGCAATTGCTTCGGGGCCGCGTTCGGCGGCCGGGATGAGTCCGAGGTGACGCGAGGGCACCGCCATCTCCGGGTTACGCGGCACCGCACCGAAAACCTGAAGTCCGGCGCGGTCGCAAGCCTGTCGCAGTACGTATTCGTGTCGCGGTGATCCCACCCGGTTGAGGATCACGCCACGGATGTCGATGCCCGGGTCGAAGCTGACGAACCCGTGCAGGATCGCTGCCAGGGACTGGCTGTGCCCGGATGCGTCCACGACCAATACCACCGGCGCCCCGAGGAGGTTGGCCACCTGCGCTGTAGATCCGGGAGCGATCGCGGGCATGTGGTCTTCGGTGATCCGGCCATCGAACAGGCCCATCACGCCTTCGATCACCGCGATGTCGCATCCGGTCGAACCCGATCGGTACAGCGGACCGATCCGTTCCTCGCCGACCAGAACCGGATCGAGGTTGCGGCCCGGCCGACCGGCGGCGATGCCGTGGTAGCCGGGATCGATGTAGTCCGGCCCCACCTTGAACGGTGCGACCTGATGCCCCGCCCGCGCCAGCGCACCGATCAAACCCGTTGTGATCGTGGTCTTTCCACTCCCCGATGACGGGGCCGCGATCACTATCGCAGGGGGAGACGAGCTCACTATCGCAGGGGGAGACGAGCTCACCATTCGATGCCCTTTTGACCTTTGCGCCCGGCGTCCATGGGATGGCGCACCTTCACCATCTCCGTGACCAGGTCGGCGGCCTCGATCAGCGCGGCAGGCGCCCGCCGACCGGTGATCACCACATGTTGCTTACCCTCGCGGCTGCCCAGCACGTCGAGGACATCGTCGAGATCGATCCATCCCCAGTTGATGGGATACGTGAACTCGTCGAGGACATAGAACTGATGCTCCCCCGCGATGATGCGTCGGCGGATCTCGGCCCATCCCTGCGCAGCCTGCTCGGCATGGTCGGCATCGCCGCCTGCGTGGCGTATCCACGACCAGCCCTCGCCCATCTTGTGCCACTGCACCGGACCGCCCTGACCGGTGGTGCTGTGGAGCTCTCCGAGCGCGATGAGCGCGCTCTCCTCGCCGACCTTCCACTTCGCGCTCTTCACGAACTGGAAGACGCCGATGTCCAGACCGGCGTTCCAGGCGCGCATGGCCATTCCGAAGGCCGCGGTCGACTTACCCTTGCCGTCGCCGGTGTGCACAGCGAGCACCGGCTGATTGCGCCGCGCACGTGTGGTCAGTCCGTCGTTCGGAATAACAGATGGAACACCCTGGGGCACAACATTTCCCTTCTACACCACGACTCGCCGAGGACTCATCCGAGTCGCTCATGCCGCCGATCTGACAACTGCGGCGACGCCACCGGCGGTCAGATCGGCAAGCTGCACACAATCGCCACCCAACTGGCCGGCCAGCGACCGGGCCAGGCCGAGGCGGACCAAACCCTGTTCACAGTCCACCACGATCGCCGACGTGCCGTCACGACGCAGTCGGTCTGCGGCGGCACCGGCGCGAGCCAGGGCTCCGCTTCCCGAGGTGGCCCGGCCGTCGGTCAGCACAACCATCAGCGGTCGCCGGTTCGGTTCTTTGTAAGCATTGCGGCGCACCACGTCTCGAGCCGCGATCAGCCCTTCTGCCAGCGGCGTCCGGCCACCCGTCGACACACCGGTCAGCCTGCGCACAGCGGCGTCCACCGAACGGGTGGGTGGCACGGTGACCTCGGCGCCTGCGCCTCGGAGGGTGACCACCGCGACGCGGTCGCGGCGCTGATAGGAATCGGTGAGCATCGACACGACCGCGCCGGACACGGCATCGAGTCGCTTGCGCGCGGTCATCGAACCCGACAGGTCGAGCACGAACACCACGAGATTGCCCTCTTTGCCCCGCCGCTCGGCGTACCGGATGTCTTGCGGCAGCACGTGCAGTCGGGCCTGACCGCGTTCGATGTGCTCGTCGGCGGCCGCCAGGATCGTGCCCATCAGGTGCACCCCATGGCCGCCATCGCGCACCCCACGGAGAGCCTGTCCCCGACTGCTCAGCGACGGTGACCGTCGCCCCGGTTCGCCGTTGCCGACGCCGGTGGCGCGCAGTGCCTTTACCGCGCCACCACGGCGGTCCGGCGAGAAACCCGGACCCGGTGGTGGCACACCACCGCCTCCGGGGTTGTCCGGATCGGGATCAGGTTCACCGGATTCGGGCGCCCCGGCATCGGGTGGTGCCGAATCCTGTGGTGCCGATTCATTTGGGGCATCGTTGTTCTCGGTGCCGGGGTCCTGTGGCGCCTGCTGATCAGCCCTCTCGAGGGCATCGTCGATCTGCTGCTCGGTGAGGCCGGGTTCATCGAACGGATCTCGCCGACGTCGGTGCGGCAGTGCCAATTCGACGGCGCGGCGAACATCGATGTCCTCGACCTCCACAGCTCCGCGCCACGCAGCATGGGCCCGGGCAGTGCGGGTGACCACCAGGTCGCCCCGCAGACCGTCGACCTCGAGCTCAACGCAGATCGCCGCGATCCGGTGCAGCTGCGCAGTCGGAAGGACAACCGATACAAGTGCAGCCCTTGCCTTTTCGATCGCAGCGGCGATCTCGGCGTCGGCGTCGGCGTACTCCGCAGCGAATCCCGCGGGATCGGATTCGAACGCAATCCGGCGTTCGATCACCGCAACGCGCTGCGACACCTCGCGCGGTGCGGTCACATCGACGGCCAGCCCGAATCGGTCCAGCAGCTGCGGTCGCAGCTCACCCTCTTCGGGGTTCATCGTGCCGACCAGAACAAATCGCGCAGATTGGGTGTGCGACACACCATCTCGTTCAATGACCACCCGGCCGGTCGCAGCCGCGTCAAGCAGCACGTCGACAAGATGATCGGCGAGGAGATTGACCTCGTCGATGTAGAGGACTCCGCCATCTGCATGGGCCAGCAGCCCGGGGGTGAAAGCCTTTGCCCCTTCGGCGAGGATCTTCTGTAGATCCAGCGAACCGATCACACGGTCCTCGGTGGCACCGATCGGTAGTTCGACAACCGTCGCCGCGGAATCCCCGTGCCCGGGCAGCAATGGACCCAGTGCACGAACCACCGTCGTCTTGGCTGTCCCCTTCTCGCCGCGGATCAGCACCCCACCGATCGACGGTGCGATCGCGGACAGGATCAGAGCAAGCTTGAGCTGCTCCGATCCGACCACCGCGCTGAACGGGAACCGGATATCCGGTTCCGCCCGAGTTGTCACACCGTCAGCGATATCCGCCACGCTTCATCGGCGTATGCGGGACACCGTCGAGAAGGTATTCCTCACCATCGACGACAAACCCGTGCTTGGCGTACATATCGACCAGGTAGGTCTGTGCGTGAATATTGCACAGGTCTGATCCGACGTCGGCCAAAGCGGTCTGCAGCAGACGACTGGTGTGACCTTGGCCACGACGCGAACGCTCGGTGCAGAGTCGGCCGATCCGGAACGACTTGCCACCGTCGTGCTCTTCGATCAGACGCAGGGTGCTGATGATCTCGCCGTCTTCTTCCAGCCACAGGTGCCGGGTGTCGGGATCGAGGTCGCGACCGTCGAGTTCGGCGTACGGACAGGCTTGTTCGACGACAAACACCTCCAGCCGCAACTGGAAAATCTTGTACAGCGTCGGCATGTCGATGTCCTGGGCCCAGCTGCGGTGCAGGCTAGCGGTGGCTGTCATATGGGATACCTATCACACGCCGGCAGGTGCTGCCAGGTGAGCAGATGCCTCACCGGTGCCCTGACCGTTGTTGTCGACCAAGTTCAGTACTTTCGATGACCAATCCCACACCTGACCGAACAGATCGGGGTTGTCGTTCAGCTTGGTGCCGTACGACGGGATCATCTCGGTGAGCAGTGGCTCCCAGGACTGGAAATGCTTCGGGAAGCAGCGTTGCAGGACGTCAAGCATGGCCGGGACCGCCGTCGAAGCGCCCGGTGAGGCACCCAGCAGACCCGCGATGCTGCCGTCCTCGGCAGCGATCACCGCGGTGCCGAACTCGAGCGCACCGCCGTGACCCTTCTTCCGGATGACCTGCACCCGCTGACCGGCGACAATCATTTCCCAGTCCTCGGCAGCAGCGCGCGGCACGAACTCGGACAGTGTCTCCACGCGGTCCGCGGGACCGGCGGCGAGTTCACTGATCAGGTACTTCAGCAGACCGAATTCCTTGGGAGCGATCGACAGCATCGGGATCGCGTTGCCCGGCTTGATCGACGCGAGCAGGTCGGTGTTCTTGCCCTCTTTGAGGAACTTCGGCGACCAGCCGGCGTAGGGACCGAACAGCAGGCCCGCGGTGCCGTTGATCACGCGGGTGTCGAGGTGCGGGACCGACATCGGAGGTGCGCCCACCGCCGCCTTGCCGTACACCTTGGCGCTGTGCTCGGCGATCAACTCTTTGTTGGTGCAGCGGAAGAACGCGCCACTGACCGGGAAGCCACCAAATCCCTTGGCCTCCTTGATGCCCGACTTCTGCAGGAGCTGCAGTGCGCCACCACCGGCACCGACGAACACGAAGCCCGCCTTGACGGTGGACTTCTCCTTGGTACGCAGGTTCTTGACCTTCAGCTGCCAGCTGCCGTCCGATTCCTTGTTCAGGTTCGTGACGGAATGACCGAAGTTGACGGTGGCCCCGGAGCGACCGACAAAGCCGAGCAGTTGCTGGGTCAGTGCACCGAAATCGACGTCCGTGCCGCCGGTGAACCAGTTGAGCGCCACCGGATCCGAGAAGTCGCGACCGGCCGACATCAGCGGCAGGCGCTTGGTGAACTCGGCGGGGTCGGTGATGTATTCCATGCCCTTGAAGAGGGTCTCCCCGGCAAGGTTGTCGTAACGCTTGCGGAGATAATCGACGTTCGACTGGCCGTGAACAAAGCTCACATGCGGGATCGGGTTGATGAACTCCTCGGGAGAGGAGAGCACACCGGTCTCGACCGAATTGGCCCAGAACTGCCGAGACACCTGGAACTGTTCGTTGATCGTCAGCGCCTTGGTGATGTCGACATCGCCGTCAGCGGTCTGCGGGGTGTAGTTCAACTCACACAACGCTGAGTGACCTGTACCCGCGTTATTCCACGGATCACTGCTCTCGGCAGCGGCCGCGTCGAGTCGCTCGAAAATGCTGATCGACCATTCCGGCTGCAGACGATGCAACAGCGTCGCCAGCGTGGCGCTCATGATTCCGGCGCCTACCAGCGCAATGTCGGTTGTGATCACTCCACCGTCGCGCGGGGTTGCAGACTCAGACACTCCAGCTCAACTTCCTGTTCCAGCCTATCTACGTGTGGCGACCATTGTCTCTCATCAGTCCCGGTGCACTGCAACTGGTCCGCCCTTGCCGCACCACGACGCCGCCGCCCGCGGCGCTGGCTACAGTGAACAACCGTGGCACCTTCATCCTGGCAGCCCGACGCCCTCGGCCCGGACTTCTCGACACTGACCTTCGACCTGGGAACCGATCCCGACGGAGAAGGCGAGATCGTCGCAACCCTGATCCGGCACCAGCGGCCCGAGGCGACCACGGCAGCAGTCCTCTATGTCCACGGATTCACCGACTACTTCTTCCAGCGCGAACTGGCTGAGTTCTTCACCTCGCGCGGATACGCATTCTATGCGTTGGACCTGCGTAAATGTGGCCGTTCCCAACGCCAGGGACAAACGCCACACCAGATCACCGACCTGGCGGCCTACGACACCGAACTCGACCTGGCGATGGCCCAGATCAACTCCGACACCGCCTCAGCGCCGGTGATCGTCGTCGCCCACTCCACCGGAGGCCTCGTCACTCCACTCTGGCTCGACCGGCGCCGCGCGCGTCCCGGTACCGCGGTCGGCAGGCCGGCCGGGCTGATCCTCAACTCCCCCTGGTTCGATCTGCAGGGTGCACCGCTCCTGCGCACCGTCGGAACCACGGTGATCAATTCGGTCGCCCGCGTTCGGCCGACGACAGCCATCCCGCGCAAGCTCGAGGGCGCCTATGGCCGAAGCCTGCACAACTCGGTGTACGGCGAATGGGACTACGACCTGAACTACAAACCGCTGGACGGATATCCGGTGACCTTCGGATTCCTCAGCGCGGTCCGCCACGGCCAGGCCCGCCTGCACCAAGGCCTCGACGTCGGCGTCCCGTCGTTGGTGTTGCGCTCCGACGCGACCACTCTGGCCGGGCCCGGCCCGGACGGCGTGGTTCCGCACATAGATTCGGCCGACGGTGTGTTGGACACCCGCCAGATCGCGCGTTGGGCCGGGTGCCTGGGCAACCGCGTCTGCGTGGTCCCCGTACCCGGCGCGCGGCATGACGTCTTCTTGTCGAAAACGGGCGTACGCGAACTCGCGTACGCCGAGATGGACAACTGGTTGCAGAGCAACCAAAAACGAATACGAGGTGGACAGAATGCCTGAACCGACATTGGTTGATCTGGCGATCATCGGATCGGGTACCGGTAATTCGATTCCCGACGAGCGGTTCGAAGACCAGCAGATCGCGATCTTCGAGGAGAGCATCTACGGCGGGACCTGCCTGAACGTGGGTTGCATCCCCACCAAGATGTTCGTCTACGCCGCCGAGGTCGCCGAGACCATCCGCGAAGGCGCCCGTGTGGGTGTCACCGGCTCGGTCGACAAGGTCGATTGGCCGGGCATCGTGCACCGCGTCTTCGGACGCATCGACCCGATCTCCGCAGGCGGCAAGCGCTACCGCGTGGAGGACTGCGACAACATCACGGTCTATTCCAGCCACGTGGAGTTCGACGGTGTCGATGCCGACGGACGATACCGTTTGCGCACTGCGGCAGGCGATCTCGTTCTGGCCACCAAGGTTGTCATCGCTTCGGGTTCGCGGCCGGTGATACCCGATGCCATCACTGACAGCGGCGTAAAAGTACACACCAACGACGACATCATGCGACTGCCGGAGGTGCCCGAACATCTCATCATCGTGGGCAGTGGCTACATCGCGGCCGAGTTCGCCCACGTCTTCGGGGCACTGGGTTCGAAGGTGTCGATCATCGCGCGCAGCGGTGCACTGCTGCGGGCCCAGGACCACGACATCTCCGCACGATTCACCGAGATCGCCACCGAGGCTTGGGATGTGCACCTCAACTCCAAGCTCACCACCCTCAAGCCCACGGAGCGGGGCCTTCGGATGGAACTCGCCGACGGCACCGTCCTGGACGCCGACGCATTGCTTGTCGCTGTCGGCCGGACACCGAACTCAGACAAACTCGGGCTCGAGACCATCGGGGTCGGAGTCGACGACGAAGGCCGGATCCGGCGTGATGCGTTCGGCCGCACGGCAGCTCGAAACGTATGGACGCTCGGTGACGTCAGTTCGGCGTACCAGCTCAAGCATGTCGCCAATCACGAAGGCCGCATTGTGCAGGCAAACCTGTTGCGGGACTGGAACGGAACCGATCTCGACTCCTTCGACAACCGGTTTGTCCCGGGTGCGGTCTTCACCCACCCTCAGATCGCATCAGTTGGGATGACCGAACACGAAGCCGCCGCTGCCGGTCTCGACATCACCGTCAAGGTCCAGGCCTACGGCGACGTCGCCTACGGCTGGGCAATGGAAGACACCACCGGCCTGTGCAAGGTGATTGCGGAAAAGGGCACCGGCCGGATCCTGGGTGGCCACATCATCGGGCCGCAGGCGCCGACGGTGATCCAGCCGCTGATCCAGGCGATGTCCTTCGGCACCGACGCGCACACCTTGGCACGCGGCCAGTACTGGATCCACCCCGCGATGCCCGAGGTTCTCGAGAACGCACTGCTCGGCCTGGAGATTTAGTCGGTCCTCCTAACAGAATCGAATGTCAGACCCCTCGGATAGCCTCGCATGTATGTTCGAGGGGGAGATCGAAGATGCAGGTGGGGACGATGAGATCGGCCCTGCCCATCTGCTGCGTCCAAACGAACTGTTACGCAACACCGACCTGGCGATGAAGCGGCAGAGTCGGATGGAGTGGGAACGCTATACCGCCGTTGCGGAGTTGCACCGTCAGTTGGTCCAACCGTCCGCAGGCACCGAGGTCGAGATGCGGGCGCTCGATCCGTTTGCCCAGTGTGCTGCGAGATTGTCGGCAGCTCAGGGAATCACGCAGCAAGCTGCGGAACGTCAGATCAACTGCGGGCTTGCGTTACGGGACCGACTCCCCCAGGTCAACGCTCTGCTCAAGGCAGGACGGATCCGTGTTCACCACATCGCAGACATCATTTCCCGGACTGATCTGATCGACGGTTCGGAGCATATGGCCGACATTGATCGTGAGATCGCCGAACACCTGCGCAGGCGCGGCTCGTGGTCGAAGCCCCGGATGCGGGACATGGTTGATGCCACCATCTTCCGCCGTGACCCTGACCTTGTGCGCAACAACCGGCAGGACGCGAAGAAGAATCGTGGGGTGTGGGGTTCGAACGCCGACCACGGCATGGCCGTTATGGACGCCCACGGCACGGCGGAAGAAATGACGATGATCATGGCCCGCCTGGAGAAGCTGGCCATGTCGACCTGCAAAGCTGATCCGCGCCGCAAATCCGACCGGATGGCCGATGCACTGTTCGCCACCGTGATGGGCCGCGAGTTCTACTGCCAGTGTCCCAACGACCCCAAACATCGGTGCACCGCCGAGATCACCATCGTCCCGGCCGAGCAGGTGGTCTCGGGTGTTGATGTGAAGATCGTGCTCCACGTGATCACCGATCAGGCCACCCTGGACGGCACTGCCGACAATCCCGGGTTCTTGGACGGGCACGGGGTGATCTCCGGCGACCATGTCCGCGATATCGCGACCCGGCCGGAGACGATCACGCGGCCGATCGGCAACAAGGCCACGCATCCCGGCGGCAGCATGCCGGCGGGCAACCGCAAGACCCGTCGGTCGAAGAAGGCGCGGGCGATCAGAAAGATGTTTGCCCAGGCGCCACAGAATCCGGACGTCGGCGAGTTCCCGGATTCGAACGCCGAGAACCAGCCCACGAAAGCGCCGTTCCCGCAGGCGATTCCGCTTCCGGCCACCCAGCCGGGTGACCGGTACCGGCCCTCGGTTGTCCTGGACACCTACCTTCGGATCCGGGACGTCTACTGCATGTGGCCCGGCTGTGAGCACAAGGCTGGGGAGCCGATCTGGATCACACCTGCGAGTACAACCACAACGATTCCGAGGCCGGTGGCTGCACCCATCCGTCAGAGATGAAGACGCTGTGCCGTTTTCATCACCTGCTCAAGACCTACTCTGACTGGCTAGATGATCAGTACCCCGACCCCTCGACCGGTCGTACCCGCCTGGTCTTCACCACCCCCGAAGGACGCCACTACCACGGCCCAGTGTGGACCGGCGATGACCTCTTCCCGCCGCTGCGGCTGATCGTCTTCGACAACCAACGCGGCTCACCAAGCCTGCGGCCACCGACACGACCAGAATCAGGTCAGCACCGCCAACAGTCGCGCACCATCGCGAAACACGCACGCCGCCAACAAGAACGACTTGCGAACCGTCGACAGCGCGAACTGGAAGCGCAACTCACCCGTGAACTCCGCGAGGAACGGGGACGAAACAGTCCGCCACCGACGTACTAGATCCTCACCAGACGGATGAACGCAGTGCGACCTCGCTGGCAACGGCGGCGGGGGCGTTCTGCGGGATCCAGTGGTCCATCCCCTCGAGCGCGGAGAAGCGGAAGTCGGAGTAGACGAATCGTCCACTGGCCTCGGCCTGTTCACGTCCGAGGGCGGCGTCGCCGTCGCCCCAGAGCACTGTGGTGGGCGCCTCGATCGGCCCGCAGGCGAGGTTGGTCTTGATGTCGCCGGTGAAGTTGGCGCGGTACCAGTTCAACGCCGCCGTCAGCGCGGGTCGCTCGGTCAGGGGCAGAACACTGTCGTCGGGCACGAGATCGCGGAGGACCTTCGCGTTGTCGGCCAGCATCACGTCCTCGGCCCCGGTCTTCACGAAATCGAGGATGTACGCCGAGCGGTCGCGCTGGTCACTGGATGCCAGTGACGCCGCAATGGCCGACGGATGGCCGACGCTGATCGCAACGAGTCCGGTCACCCGGTGCGGATGCTTCGATGCCAGATGCCAGGCGACCAGCGACCCGAGGTCGTGGCCGACCACCATCGTGTAGCCGACACCGAGCGCATCGAGGATGCCGATCGCGTCGGCGACCAGATACTCGAGCTGATAGTTCTCGGCGCCGTCGGGCCTGGCGCCGGCGCTGTAACCACGCTGATCAGGGACGATCGTTCGGAGGCCGGAATCGTGCAATCGGCCGACCACATGGTCGAAACAGGCTCCGGTGGTCGGGAATCCGTGCAAGAGGAGTACGGACGGCCCGTTTTCTGGGCCACCGATCCGGACGTCGAATTCCAGGTCGCCCACAGTGATGCTGCGGTGTTCGATGCTCACCTGCGTCAGCCTACGTGCCGAGACCCTCGCCGCGGGTGAACTCGACACCACATCCGCGATGGGTCGGAGTCTTGTTGATCAGGTCAATGCGGTCGTGATCACCGGCAATCCGCTCGGCGCCCCATTGGTGATGATCTCGCTCACGCGATCGAAATCGAGGTGTGTCTCCACCAGATCGGCGATCAGATCGAGCTGAGCCATGCGCGCGGCTTCGAACGAGACCCGGCCGGCCACGAAACCGGCCAGCCCCGCCTGCTCCGCCACCCGCATCAGGTACTCCCGACGGAACTCGTCGCAGGCGAGCAATCCGTGCCAATGCGTGCCGACGACCACACCCGCGACGCTGCCCTCCGGACCGAAATCGTTGTCGGTGAGCAGCGCGGCATCGCCGCTGCCGACGACCCGTCCGTGATGGATCTCGTAGCCGTGCACCGGTTTACCGAATGCCGAACCGCAGACCTGCCGAAGAATCTTGTCGGTCTCGAACCGCACCCGCAGATCGAGGAGACCGAGCCCCTGTACTGCTCCCGCGCTGCCTTCGACGTTGTCGACGATTTCCCGTCCGAGCATCTGATAACCACCACAGATGCCGAGCACCGGCTTGCCCTGACCAACTCGGTTGATCAACGCGGTATCGAGGCCTCGGGATCGCAACCAGGCCAGATCCGAGACCGTGGCCTTGCTGCCGGGCAGCACCGCAAGATCTGCCGTCGCCACCGCGGCCGCGTCGTCGACCCACCGGACATCGACACCTGGCTCGCACGCCAACGCCTCGACGTCGGTCGAGTTCGAGATCCGTGGCAACCGGATCGCAGCCACCGACAGGCGATCGGTACCCACCGCCGGGGCGGCACGGCCGACCGTATGACCGACCACCGAGGCCAGGGAATCCTCCGCATCGAGCCACAAACCCTCGGCAAAGGGCACCACACCCAGCGTCGGTCGGCCGGTGAGTTGTTCGAGCTGCACCAACCCTGGTTCCAGCAGCGAAACAGATCCGCGGAATTTGTTGATCACGAACCCGGCAATGCGGGCCTGATCCGAAGGACTCAGGCACGCCAGTGTGCCGAACAGATGGGCCAACACTCCCCCGCGATCGATGTCGCCGACCACCAGCACCGGCAAGTCCGCGGCCTGCGCCAGGCCCATGTTCGCGATGTCGGAGCGCCGCAGGTTGATCTCCGCGGGAGACCCCGCACCTTCACAGATCACCACGTCGAAATCAGCACGCAGAGAAGCCAATTCCTCGGCGACGATCTGAGCCAATGCCGTCCGCCGCGTGTGATAGTCGGATGCGCCGACCGTTCCGTCCACCCGGCCGCGCACCACCACCTGCGATTGGCTGTCACTGCCGGGTTTGAGGAGCACCGGATTGAACCGGACCGACGGCGCCAGACCACAGGCAGCGGCCTGCATGGCTTGCGCCCGGCCGATCTCACCGCCATCGAGTGTGACCGCAGAGTTGTTCGACATGTTCTGCGCCTTGAACGGCGCGACCGACACACCGCGTCGATGCAGCGCCCGGCACAGACCGGCAACGATCAGGCTCTTACCGGCGTCGGAACTCGTTCCGGCGACCAGCAAAGCGCCCCGGATCCGCTGCGGGGCCGACACCGATCAGGCGTCCGGCAAAGTCAAGATCTCGGCGCCCGAGTCCGTGACAACCAGTGTGTGCTCGAACTGAGCGGTCCACTTCTTGTCAGCGGTCACCACGGTCCAGCCGTCGTCCCAGATGTTGTATTCGAGCCCGCCCAGGTTGATCATCGGCTCGATGGTGAACACCATGCCCGATTCGATAACCGTGTCGATGTTGGGCTGGTCGTAATGCAGGATCACCAGGCCGTTGTGGAATGTCTCTCCGATGCCGTGACCGGTGAAATCGCGGACCACGTTGTAGCCGAACCGATTTGCATACGATTCGATGACCCGGCCGATCACGTTCAGTTCCCGGCCCGGACGCACGGCCTTGATTGCGCGGGCGGTGGCCTCTCGCGTGCGATCGACCAGGTCGACCACGTCCTGCGCCACGTCACCGGCGAGGAACGTCGCGTTGGTGTCCCCGTGCACTCCGTTGATGTAGGCGGTCACGTCGATGTTGACGATGTCGCCGTCCTCGATCACCGTCGAGTCCGGGATGCCATGACAGATCACCTCATTGAGCGAGGTGCAGCACGATTTGGGAAAGCCCTTGTAGCCCAAGGTCGACGGGTACGCGCCGTGGTCGATCATGTACTCGTGTGCGATCCGGTCCAGCGCGTCGGTGGTGACACCCGGCGCGACGGCCTTACCGGCCTCGGCGAGCGCATTGGCAGCGATCTTGGACGCCAGGCGCATCTTCTCGATGGTTTCCGGGGTCTGCACCCACGGTTCATCGCCTTCTTTGGCAGTGGATTTCCACACATACTCTGGTCGAGCGATGTTGCTGGGGACCGGCAGTGTGGGTGAGATCTTTCCGGGGGCGAGGGCGGCACGAACTGGCATGCGCTCCAGCCTAGCCCGCGAAGGCGACCGCAATGCCCGAGGCCACGAAACGACAAGTAAGGTTATGCTTACATACCTTTGAGATGGAGTGGTGTATGACACACAACCGGGGGCCGGTACTGCGCGGCCGCATAGCCGTCACCGCACTGCTGGTTGTCCTGACATGTGGAATGGCGGGCTGCTCCACGGCCCCGATGACTGATTCGGCCACGAGTTCGGCAGCGCCCGATGAGTTCCTGCGATCCGGCTCGCAGACCGCGGTCATCGACGGACCCGTCGTCGAACCGGTCGCCGCCAACCCGAGACCGGTCCTCCCGGTGACCGTCCCCTCGCTCGGCCATGGCGACGTCACCGTGACCGACGTCAGCCGGATCATCCCGATCGACCGCGGCGGAACGATCGCCAACATCGTCTACTCGCTGGGTCTGGGCCCCAACGTGGTCGCCAAATCGCGCGCCGCCGGTATCCCCGAAGCAGTAAACCTGCCGACGATCACCGACACCGGCCATTCGGTCAACATCGAAGCCGTTCTCCAGCAGAATCCAACCGTGGTGCTCATCGACGAATCGACAACGCCGCCGGGAACAATCGACCAGTTGATCGCGGCGGGCCAGACCGTCGTGGTCCTGAGCAGCGAGCGCACCCTCGCCACCACCGGAACCATGATCCGGGATGTCGCCACGGCGCTCGGAGTCCCCGACGAAGGCGAACAACTCGCAACCCGCACCGACGACCAGATCAAGGCTGCGCAAGAACAGGTCCCGGACGATGCCCGCGGCGCGAAGATGGCTTTTCTGTACCTCCGCGGACCGCGCCTGCAATTGCTCGCCGGCCCCAACTCCGGTGCCGATGACCTGATCACCGCGCTCGGGGGTGTCGACGCGGGCACCGCTGCCGGACTCACATCGGCATTCACCACGGTCAACACCGAAGCCATGATCAACGCGGACCCGGACGTGATCATCGTGATGACACAGGGCGCCGACTCGGTCGGCGGCCTCGACAAGGTCGCCACGTTGCCTGGACTGGCGCAGACCGACGCCGGACGCGACAACCGCGTCGTCCAGATGGATGAAGCCGAGGTCCTCACCTTCGGACCCAACACCGGCCGGGTGCTCGCAGCCCTGTCCCAGGCGATCTACCGGTGACATCGCTCAAGGAGCGCGTCGGCGCACCATCCGGTATGCGGACGACCCTCTCTGCCCGCAACACCGCGATCATCGTCGGGATGCTGGTGCTGCTTGTTGTCCTGGTGGGCTGGTCCGCATCCATCGGTCAGGTCCGGATCCCACCCGCAGAGGTGTTCGGCTCGGTCATGCATCACCTCGGACTCGACATCGGCCCGATGCCCAGCTCACCCAACGGCGAAGAGACCCTATGGGCAGTGCGCTTTCCGCGGATCGTGATGGGCCTGCTCGTCGGGGCGACACTGGCCTGCGGCGGCTGCCTCCTGCAGGGCGTATTGGCGAACCCGCTGGCCGAACCCGGTGTCATCGGGGTGTCCGCCGGTGCCGCCGTCGGAGCCTGTCTGGTCATCGTGTCCGGCGGCGTCTGGGCGAGCGTCTGGGGGCTGGCCGGGGCTGCATTCGTCACCGCGCTGATCACCGCGGCGTTGGTCTACACGCTGTCGATGCGTGATGGCGCCACCTCTCCGGTGATGTTGATTCTCATCGGCATCGCGGTCAACGCCTTCGCCGCCGGGATCATCGCGTTCCTGACCTTTGTCGCCGATACCAACGACCGCGAGCAGATCGTCTTCTGGCAGCTGGGTTCATTGCAGGGCGTCGGATGGAAGCCGGTCTGGGTCGTCCTGCCGCTCGCGATCGTGGGCATCTCGATCAGCATGCTGCTGGTGCGACGCCTCGACCTGCTCTCACTCGGCGAGATCCAGGCCGCGGCGCTGGGTGTCCGGGTGGAACCCGTGCGGCGCATCGCGATCTTCCTTGTTGCGCTGTTGACCGCGGCGGCAGTCGCTTTCACCGGCATCGTGATGTTTGTCGGACTGGTGGTGCCGCACGTGATGCGGCTCATCGTCGGTCCACGTCATCTCATCCTGCTGCCCACCAGCGTCATCGGTGGTGCCATCGTGGTCTGTGCCGCCGATCTGGGATCGCGGACGCTGATCGACGGGGCCGACCTGCCCCTTGGTGTCCTCACCTCACTTGTGGGTGGGCCGGTGTTCTTCCTGCTGCTCCGCCGAAGCCGGCACGCGGGGGTCGGCTGGTGACCGTACCCGCGCTCAACACATCCGGTGTCGAGGTGTCGATCGGTGGCCGACGCATCGTCACCGATATCGACCTCGAGCTGAACCACGGTGAGATCGTCGCGCTCGTCGGCCCCAATGGGTGCGGCAAATCGACGCTGCTATCCGGACTGACCGGTTTGCGACCACTGTCGGCAGGCACCGTGACACTCGACGGCACCGACCTCACCAAGATCGGCGCGCTCGAACTCGCACGCCGGCGTGCGCTTGTCACCCAGTCGGGACGGACCGATATCCCGTTCCTGGTCCACGAAGTGGTCGAGATGGGCAGGTTCCCGTGGAGTCGGACCCCCGAGGCTGCCGAGTCCGCGGCCATCGTCGCCGAATCGATGACCGAGTGCGACCTGCTCGAGATTCGGGACCGACCGTTCAGCCAACTGTCCGGCGGGCAACAGGCCCGGGTCTCACTCGCCCGCGCCCTGGCGCAGCACGCAAACATCCTGATGCTGGACGAACCGACCGCGGCTCTGGACATCCACCATCAAGAACGTGTGCTGGCTTTGCTGTCCAAACGAAGGTCAGCGGGCGCAGCGATTCTCATGGTCGTCCATGATCTGTCGCTTGCGGCGGCGTATGCCGATCGGGTGCTGCTGATGAAGGCCGGGCAGATGGTGGCGGCCGGACCGACCGCATCGGTGATGACCGCCGAACTCCTGTCGAGGATCTACGACCATCCGGTGTTGACGTGGACGCATCCCGAAACCGGCCAATTGTTGGTTCTGCCGGACCGGGCGTCGCACACCTCTGAACGTCCCTCGGACCGGCGAGGCACTCCCCTCTAGTGCCCCGCCGGCCCGAGTCATGATCTGACGCCGGTGATCCATCTACGGTTCCGCTGACAGCGGAATCCGTAAATAGCGGCAATCGGGGAAATTATAGGCAGGGCGTCTTTTAGAAAGCCAGCGACCCGGCGGCCTGCCCTCACTCCGGCAGGGCGGCAAGCATCTCGTGGGTGACGGCCACGGCATTGTCGGAGCTGCCCCCAAGGACAACCAGCGTCGCAAATGCCAGGTCCCCGCGGTATCCGGCGAACCACGCATGCGATCCACCGGCGACCTCGGCCTCTCCGGTCTTGCCGTAGACAACGCCGAGATCGGCCATCCGCAGCGCGGTTCCGGACGCGATCACCTCACGCATCATCGGACGGATCCCGTTGATCGCGTCGGCGTCGGCCGTCGGATGGGGTCCGGCGATCGTGGTGTCACGACCGAGGATGAGTTGCGGGACCGGGGTCGAACCGTGGGCCACCGTCGCGGCGACCATCGCCAATCCGAACGGACTGGTGAGCACCTTGCCCTGACCGAAACCATCCTCGGTCCGTTGCACCAGCTCCGGCGCAATGGGCACCGATCCCGAATCGAGAGGCAGTCCGACCACCGAATACTCCGGCCCGATCCCCATCGAAGCCGCAGCGCGGGTCAGATCGGACGGCCCCATCTGACTGGCGAGTTCGGCAAATGTGGTGTTGCACGACCGGGCGAAAGCCGTCTGCATCGGCACCACGCCCAGTGCGAATCCGTTGTAGTTGGGCACACTTCGTTCACCGATGGTGATCTCCCCCGGGCACCCGACCATGGTGGATGGCGTGGCCAGACCGGTCTCCATCGCCGCGACCGATGTCACCACCTTGAAGGTCGAGCCCGGCGGGTAGAGGCCGATCGTCGCGATCTGCCCGTCCTTGTCGGCGAGTTCGTTCTGCGCCACCGCCAGAATGCGCCCGGTCGACGGCTGGATGACGACCATCGCGACCTGAAAGTCGTTGCGGGTGTTGACCGCTCGCTGTGCTGCTTCCTGCACCTGACGGGACAGACTGATCTCGACGGACGGTGCCGGATCCGGTGGTGTCTCGGCCAGGACACCGGCGTCGGCACCATTGGGATTCACCGCCACCACTTGCCAGCCGGCATCCCCGTCAAGATCCTTGGACACTTCCTTTTTGACCTGCGCCAGCAACGCCGGAGCGAAATCGGGGTTGGGAGCCACCAGGTCTGCCTGTTCGATGGCGTCGACCCCGGGCAACCCGGCCAGCCGATCACGCACCAGGTCGAAGTCGCGTTCGGTCAGGGTGATCACCGAATACGCGCCGCTGCGTCCGGTCGCCTGCTCGGCAATCACCTGCGCAGACAGACCCGGTTCGAATCTGCCCAACGCGTCGGCGAGCACGCTTGCCGTGGATGCCACCGCATCCGACTGTGCGGCAACAGCTGCGTCGAACTGGATGTTGAGAACCGTTCCCGGCACCAAGACATTGGTTCCATCACTCTCGCGCACCGGGGCGCGGTCCGGCGTGAGGGTCCGCAACGACATCGTCTGGGTGCCACCGAGCTGGGGATGGATCGCGGCGGGAACCCAGCGCACCAGCCACCCGGTATCGGTCCGGGACATCTGCAGCGTCGCCGAATACTCCCAGCTCTCCTCGCCGGGAAGCTCCCACGTGTAGTCGGCATTGACCGTCGCGGTGTCGCCGGTGATCTTCACCTGACCCGCGTCGGCCGACATGTCACTTGCCCGCAGACCGTCCCAGGTGGCACTCACCGCAGTTGCCGCCGGGTCAGGATGGTCGGTCGACTGACCCGCGCGCTCCGGATCGTTGTCGGCGAAGGCATCCAAGAATCGCTGCGCGGCAGCGCCGGGTCCGGTGTCGTTTGCGGAACAGGCCAGAGCAGTGCCCGCCAAGCCGATTGTGGTGACAACAACCACGAGCATCTTCATCGGCCGTCGGCGCGCGATTTGTATCATTGTCGGCCATATTCCCACACCACCGGGCCGTCGTAACGTTAAGAGCCCCAACGCCTGACCACGTGTCGCACACCTGGTGTCTCGCCTTTCCCAGGGCCGGTGCGGTTCAGAAGCCAAAACCCCCAGCGCCAAACTCTGTAGAACCGCTTCGACATTGGAGCATCTGTTCTGATATGTCGAAAAGGACTTCCATGAACGACGGGGTTACGCTGGCCCGAACCACAGCTCGCGTCAAGTGGTTCCACACACAAGGAGTTCAATGTCCCCCGCTGCTCGGCGAGCTCTACAGGTGCTGGATTTCCTCACCGTGAACAAGCGGGGCTCGTTCACGCTGAGCGAGCTGTCCAAGTCATTGGATGTCAGTCCCGCGTCGATGTTCTCGGTGCTCAAGGCGATGAGCGACGGGGGTTACGTGAGCAGGCACCCGCGCCACAAGACCTACACGCTGGGGCCGGCAGTGGTCGCCGCCGGGCACGCGGCCGCCGACGCCCACCCGGTCATCGAACTGGCACGATCTGAGATGGCCAACCTGGCAGCGAGTACCGGCCACGAATGCTCGGGCACTGTGCTGGTTGGCACCGACATACTCTGTATCGCGGTCGAGGGCAGACCAACCGGACAACAGCTTGCACTGGCGCCCGGTCAGCGCATACCTCTCATACCTCCGTTCGGACAGCCCTTCATGGCGTGGATGCCGCCTGCTGCGCTACGGGACTGGATCGCCGATCTACCGGAAGAACTACAGGAACGCGTCACCGCATACACACAGGCCTATGGCCCGGTGGTCAGGCAGCGGGGCTACACGATCGGCCTCGACGACCCCAGCCCCAAACGACGCTCGCTGACCAAACAGCTGGCCGATCGCCCGAACGAACCGGGGCTGCGCGAAGCCCTCCTGCAGCAATTCTTCGACGAGCAACCCGGTTATGCCGTACTGGATTTCGAGCCCGATATCGAATATCTGGTCGGGAACATCGGGGCACCGATCTTCGACCCAGATGGACGCGTGGCCTTCTCCGTCACCCTGCTCCATCTCGGAAGCCTCAAGGGCAGCGAGATCGCCGCGGCCGCGCAACCGGTGATTGCATCGGCACAACTGCTGACGCGCCAAATAGGCGGACGCGCACCAGACCACGATTGGGATTGATCTGTCAGAGGCGAACACCGGCAACGGTTCACCTGCGCTCGGGTTCCATTGCCGCGCGCGAGGTTTCTGCCGTCCCCGACTAGTTCGTCAACCACATCTCTTCGGGCAACGGTGAACCCAGACCGTACATATCGATGCCCTGAACATTGGTGCCGGAGATCACGGAGGGCACAGCACGGACGAAGAAGATGCCCGGAACCAACTCCACGAGCCGTTCCTGCACGGCGTCGTAGGCCTCTTTACGTTCGTCGACCGTGGTGCCGACCCGTCCGGCATCGAGTGCCGCATCGAGCTGGGGATCGCTGACTCCGGTCATGTTGCCCGGGGATTTCGAGTGGAAAGCACCCCACAGTTCGGTATCGGGGTCCAGGATCATCGCGGTGGACACCACCATGTCGAAGTCACGGGCTGCCACGACTGAACCGATCGCAGTGGAATCGAGCGCGGTGATACCCACTTCGACGTTGTCGTAGGCGCTGAGCTGAGCTTGTACTGCCTCACCGGTTTGTTTGTTCTCTGTGGACGAGAACGAGGTGAAATCGAACGAGACGGGTTTGCCGTCGGCGGCCAACTCGTCGAACAGCGCCTGCGCCTCGGCTTTGTTGCTCTCACGCAACGGAATATCGCTGTAGAACGGGGAGACCTCCGGGAACAGGGTCGTCGACGCGTCTCCGGCACCGTTATAGACCACCATGTTGAGCGTGTCGAGATCCAGGGCCAAGGACACCGCCCGGCGCGCTCTCACATCATCGAAGGGCGCACGGCGAAAGTTCATCGCCATGTAATAGCCGCCACCGGTTTCCACGAGATCGGTCTTGAGCCCGGCCGCTTCCGCCTTGGCGAAGTTCGCGGCATTCGATTCCGACGCCTGGTCCACTGCGCCGCTGGTGACAGCGTTGAAACGCTGAGCGGCATCGGGCACGAACTGAATGGTGAGAGTGTCGAGGTACGGCTTGGGAGCATCCCAGTAGCCCGGATTCTTCGCCATGGTCAGCTTGTCCTGACGGCTCCAATTGGTCATCGTGAACGGACCGGCACCGACCGGGGCCTTGTCGAACTCCACCTTCCCCTTTTGCAACGCGGTCGGCGACGCAACCCAGTTCAGCGAAGTGCTGACCACAGCCTGAGCAAAGTGCTGATTCGGGGCCACCATCGCGACCTTCAACGTCGTGGGGTCGACCACCTCGGTCCCGGAGATCTGGGGACTGACCTTGCTCGCGCCTGAACCGAGTGACGGGTCACGCATGCGCTCCCAGTTGAACTTGACCGCCGCGGCATCGAGCGGGGTGCCGTCGGTGAACATCAGTCCCGGCCGAAGCTTCAGCGTGTAGCTGCTGCCGCCATCAGTGGTCGAAAAGTCCTCGGCCATCTTGTATTCGATGTCGAGCGACTCGACATCGTTGACCATCAAAGTCCCGTACAACGCATTGCCCAACTGTGGTTGCGTCGCGTACACGTTCGACAACACCGCCGGGTCAAGGCTGCGCGGCTCGGCGGTCTGGATGATACGCCCGGCACCCCCGGCGACCGGTTCGCCGACATCCTCCGAAGCTCCGCCCGAGGTTGAGGATGAACCGCAGGCGGTGAGCAACAGGGTCACCGAGCTCACCGCAGCGATCGCCGCGCTGAGAAGACGTCTTTGCCGAAACATCGTCGACCTTTCACTGATAACAAGAGTGTTGGGGGGTATCGGGAGCGAGGGAACTGAAATCAATTGGTAGAGAAAGTAAGAACGGGCCCGATGTCGGGGGTGACGGCTCAGATCGCTTCGCGATGCGGTCCGGCGAGCTGACCGCCGTCGACAACCAGCGAAGTACCTGTGCAGTACGAGCTTTCGTCCGAGGCGAAGAACAACACCGCGTTGGCGATGTCTTCCGGCTTGCCGAACCGGGCGATCGGCTGCTTCTCCATCGCCGCCACGAGACGAGCGCGCACTTTGCCGGTGTTCTTGAGCATCATCGGTGTCTCGATGAATCCGGGATGGATCGAGTTGACCCGCACGCCGAGTGGGCCTCCCTCGAACGCCACGGTTTTGGTCAGTCCCGTGACAGCGAACTTCGCCGCGACAAACGACGTCATCCCCGATACACCGACGAGCCCATCGATCGAGCAGATGTTGACGATCGACCCGCCACCGTGTGCGGCCATGATGGGCAGCGCCGCACGTGTGCCCATCCATACCGAGGTGACATTCAGTTCGAGGATCGCGTGATGACCCTCGTACACCTCGTCGACGATATTGCCGACGCCGCGCCCACCGCCGGCACTGTTGACAAGCACATCGAGCGGCCCGAAATGCTCACTCGTTTTCTCCAACAACCGATCCCAATCCCCTTGGTTGGTAGCGTCGGCGTGCACGAAGAGAGCCCCCGAGCCCAGGTCCCGGGCGAGGGACTCCCCCAGCTCGTCATTGACGTCGGCGATCACCACACGCGCACCCTCATGCACAAACCGCTGCACCGACGCAGCGCCGATGCCACTGGCACCGCCGATCACTACTGCAACCTTGCCCTCAAGCCTCGTACTCACTGAACCGACCTTTCCTTCCGCTGTCGCGGATTTCGTTACCCGCCAGACGTATTCGTCTCAGCGCTACCACAATCTCGGCATGCGGCATCCAACAGCGACCACACCAACAACTGAACAACGCCAGCGTCGCAGGAGGGATCGACGACGCTAACGCAGCTCGTCGATGTAGGCGTCGGTGCCGACGATCGTCGGAACGAACGGTGCCGCGAAAACAAGCTCGCCACCCACAGCGGCAATCTTCTCGGTATGCGAACGGAAACGTGACCAGCACGAGCGTGGATCCTCCTGCAGAAACCACAGCACCTGCAACGCAACACTGTCGTTGTAAGGCATACCCGGCGCCCGCGGAATCGTGCTGCCCGAACCATCGAAGTTCGGCGCACGCTTCGGGTGTGATCGAGATGCGATCGCCATCGCGATCGGAGAACCCTCGAGCTCCCCTGGAATCACGGTGTCGCGCAACGCAGCAAGAACCTCATCGCGCGAGGCACCCTCGGCAATGTCGATGATCTCGAAAACCAGCCCCTTCATCGGATGCAAGAAGGCATGCTCTGCGCGCATCGAGGGCAGATCGGACCGCACCACGGTGAACTCGTGGAGTTGCATGCCGGTGTAGATGTGCTTGCGGTGTTCAAAGGTCCGTTCGGGCTTGAGAGCCAGATTCTCGACCATGGCCGGCGCGCTCCACGAACGGACGTCATCGAAGCGGTCCGCGGCATGCAGATACGTCGAGATGTACGCACCGTCAGTGACCGGCTGGACTACCGGGGAGTCCTCCGGAAACCGGAGCAACTGCAGATCGCGGGTCGCGACCCAGCGGCGACCGCCGAGCACGCCGGGTCCTACCACTGCGCCGGCAAAGAAGTGGTCATCTTCGTACCAACGGTTGTACGCGCGCTCGTGCCCGCGGTCCGGCTCGACCATCGTGATCAGCCCACCACTGATCCCCAGCTCGTTGCGCGGGTCGAGTCCGATCGCCCGGTACGGGTTGATGTTCTGATCCGCAGTGGCATTCATCGTGTCGGTCACAATATTCTCGCAATCCTGAGACATTCGACGCGCGCGCCGAGATCTCATCTGTCGGATGAAGAACTCCCAAGAGTCCTCCACACTTTTGTTGATCGGCCTGATCCGGCCGCCTATGTCAACGAGCAGGGGTTACCGGGTGCTTCAAGCACCCGGGGATCTCCGCAAACGGCGGAAAACGGGTCAGACCATGTGCGTCCCACCGTTGACCCGCACCACCTGGCCGGTCACGAATGCGCTCGCCCCCGACGCGAGTGTGAGCGCCGACAACGCTATGTCGCGGACGGTCCCGACCGTCTTGAGCGGCGACGCCGCTGCCATCATCGCCACGTATTCGGTGCGCTTGCCATCGTCGACGGTGCCGTCGGGGTTGGTCCAATGTTGCCTGGTCAGCCCCGTCTCGACCCAGCCCGGTGCAATGGCGTTGACGCGGATGCCTGCAGCACCGAGCTCCACCGCGAAGGTGCGAGTCAGTTGCGCCACACCACCTTTCGAGATCGCGTAGGTGATGCGCCCAGCACTGGCGCTGTCGATGATGCCCGAGGCGAGATTGACGATGCACCCGCCCGCCGACATGACCCGGCCCGCGGCCTGGCACGCGAAGAACGTGCCGCTCAGGTTGATGCGCAGCACCTTCTCGAGTTCCTCGGGCGTGACCTCGAGAGCTTTTCGCATGATCTGGATGCCGGCAGCATTGACGAGGATATCGAGCCGCCCGTGGTCGGCGACGACGTCATCGACGACGGCCGACACCGCTGCGGGGTCAGATACGTCCAGCAGTCGGGTCGTGACCGTGAACCCCTGCTCGGCGGCGCGAGAACGCGTCTCGTCCAAGCCGGATTCGTTCACGTCGGTCGCGATCACACGCGCCCCTGCCGACGCGAGCACAATCGCCGTCTCCTGTCCGATGCCACTTCCGGCGCCGGTGACAAGTGCTATTTTGTCTGACACCAAAAACGCGTCGGTGATGGCATGCTCTTGGGTTTGGGTCATACGGCATCCATTCTGATTGTGGGCCAAAGGAATTCCTGCCCCCGACTCGGCGAGCCCGCGGTCGGGAAACTCAACCGAGTGAGGGACAACGCACGTTCGCCGGGAGTGTCAGGCAACTGTTACGAGGTCGTCGAAGTCGTCTCCGACCTCTGCGTCCGTTGAACCCCGTCCGACATCGGTGAACGTGAAATCGCTGCGATCGAGATGCAAAAAGCGCGTTCCGAGGTCCAGACCGGACAACGGAGTACTCGTGCCAAGACGACCGTGCTCATTGACGTAGTAGTTTCGCTCGGGGTTGGCCGCAGGATGGAGCCAGATCAGCTTGCTCGCCTCGTCATCGACAGCGTTGTTGTACTCCCAGAACGCCTCCTCGGTCACTTCAGCGCCCATCTGACCGTCCTCGACCACCGCGACGATCACCCGCCCGATATACCCCACCCACGCCTCCATCCACGCAGGCAGCCCACCGACCCCGATCCCGCCACCGGTCGCCGGCTGCGCATTCGGGCCATAGAGCACAAACAGATTCGGAAACTCCGGGATCGCCACACCCTGATAGGCCCGCGGACCACCCTCCCGGTTCCAACGCTCTTCGATGTGCACCCCACCGCGCCCACGAAAATCGATGGGCCAGAGCCACTTGGTCACTTCGAAACCGACAGCGGTGAGCGCCAGATCAATCTTTCTCTCGACGCCGTCGGCAGTGATGATCCCGCCCTCGGTGAACTTTTCGATGCCCTCGGTCACCAGCTCGACGTTGTCGCGGGTCAGTGAGCGATACCAACCGTTGTCGACGATCGGGCGCCGAGCTGCCGGGGTGTAATCAGGAATGAGCTTGTCGACCAGATCGGCGCGATCATCGACCTGCGAACGGATGTACTGGGTCAGATTCTTCCGCAAGTTGTCGTTGCTCTTACTGAAAATCCCACCAGCAGCCTGCCATTCGGGATCGGGCTGGATCGTATCGCGCGGATTGTTCGGTTTCAGTGCAGTGGTACGGGCCCAATTCCAGTAGTGCGGGATGTTATCCAGAATCCAACGCATCTCCGGACTGACCGGCTCGCCATAACCTTCGCGCGGTGCAATCCACTGCGGCGTCCGCTGGAACACATGAACCTGGGCTGCGTCCTCGGCGATCCTCGACAGAATCTGAACACCGGTCGAACCGTTACCGATGATGGCGACTGACTTCCCCTGCGCGCTGTGCTCATCGGTCCACTCGGTGGTGTGGATGATTTCGCCCGCGAAGTCCTCGATACCCTCGGCGACAAGCTTTTTCGGCGTGGAGAACAATCCGGTCGCGGTGACCACGAAATTGCTGCTGACATCCCATGCCACACCGTCCGCGTCCGACACACGCAGCGCCCACGACGATGACCGTTCATCGAACTCGGCCGCCTGCACCTCATGCTCGAACCGGATGTTGTCGAACACCCCGTAGTTCTTTGCGACCATCTCCACGTAGCCGCGCACCTCGGGCTGGCGTGCGAACTGCTCGGTCCACGGATGGTTCTTCACAAAGCTGTACTCGTAAGTGGTGCTCGCGGTGTCGACCCGCGCATCCGGATAGGTGTTGATCGCCCACGTGCCACCCACGTCCGGCCGACGCTCATAGATCACATAGGAGATACCGAGCTGCTCGAGCTGCACAGCCATCGCAATACCGCACAACCCCGCGCCGATGATCACCACCGAGAACTCATCGGTACGGGCGGGACGCTCGCCGGTCCACTGCGTGAACAGAGGAAACTCATCGACCGCGGGCATCGTGCGCGCCACCGCGAACTCCGCCTCGGTCAATTCCTGCCCCAGAGCCAACTCCATCATCTTGCGCAGCTCACCCTCATCGAGGTCCCGCGGAATGTAATCAGCGGCCTTGTGGGCCAAAAAGTCCTCAGCTATGGAGAAAAGCTCCTCACGCGATTCCTCGGCGATCGTCATCTCGAACGCAGCGCCGCTTCGGATCGGCACCAACTCGAGCTTCATCTCCGCCAATGCGGGGTCCTGCGTCGCATGCAGCAGGGCCAAACGCAGAGCGTGCAGATTCGAGCCAGCCAGCGCCCGCCGTACAAAATTGTTATTCGACATCAACCGTCTCATTTCGGCATTTCGAATTTGGTTTCGGTATTAGAAATGACGTTAGCTTGGGTACAAGTCGGTGTCAACGATTTTCGGATACGGAGTGTGATGCCCCTCTCACTGAGGGAGGTCTTCACAAGGCGGGCGATGTCGGACTTCGTTGCCGGATTCGAACGCGGCTCGGTCACGCTGAGCGGGGGTTGTTCACGTCATCGGACGTAAGGTCTACCTCGATGTTCGCGGCGCTCAAGGCATGAAGCAACAGGGGCTGCGCAAGTCGGCGCCTCAACCACATGGCGTACACAGTCGGGCAAGCAGCGGCTGCTGCCGGACATGGGGCCTGGTGTCAGTCGACCAGGACCGTGGCGAAGGTCCCGACCTCGTGCATGCCGACGCGTCGATACGCCTCGCGCGCGGCGATATTGAAGGAATTGACGTACAGGCTGGCCGTCCTGCCCCCACAGACGATCGCTTCGACAACTGCAGCCGTACCGGCGGTGCCGAGCCCGAGCCCACGCTTGTCCGGAGAAACCCAGACTCCCTGGATCTGGCCGACGCTGCGGGAGAGCGCGCCGACCTCTGCCTTGAACACCACTTCACCGTTCTCGAACCGCGCATACGCCCGGCCGGCATTGATCAGTCCGGCGATCCGGCGACGGTATGAACGCCCACCGTCTCCGGCGCAAGGGTCGACACCGACCTCCCCGATGAACATTTCCACCGCAGCAGGCAGATAGGCGTCGATCTCGTCGAGACGGACACGTCGCACCAACGGGTCACCGGCGATCGCCGGCTCGGTTGCCAAGGCCAAAAGTGGTTGGCTGCACCGGATTTCACGGGCCGGACCCCAGTATTCGCTGGTGTATTCCCACAGCGGCATCACCAGTTCGGTCGGACCCACGATCGACGAACACGCACGCGGATTGCGTACCGCCCGTTCGGCGAAGATCTGGACATCGTCCGCGGTCCCGAACAACGGCACCAGGTTGGCACCAGAGAAACACAGCGACGACATCGGCTGGTCGTTGCTCCACAACTCACCGCCGAGGGATCTGGGGTGGATGCCGTGGTCTTCGACCCGGGCGGCCACCATGCAGGAGGCCACCGGATCCTGGGCCAGGGCATGGGTCACCGCGTAGAAATCCCGCTCACCGAGCGGACGGTCACCCAACAGCTTCAGCACCGCGGCTCCCAGGGTCTCAACAGACGATTGCGTACCCACGCCATTCTGCCAGCCCGCCCGGTGCCCAGTCAGCTCACCGTGACAATTCGTTCAGCTCGCTCAAGACAATCGGTCAGCTCGCCGAAAAAGTCGGTCAGCTCACCGTGACAGTCGGTGCACCCGATTCGGATTCACCGGCGGCGTCGGCGATCCGCATCGCCTCTTCGATGAGTGTCTCCACGATCTGCGCTTCGGGGACGGTCTTGATGACCTCACCCTTGACGAAGATCTGACCGCGGCCATTGCCTGAGGCAACACCGAGATCGGCCTCGCGGGCCTCCCCCGGCCCGTTGACCACACAACCCATCACGGCCACGCGCAGCGGGATCTCCATCCCCTCGAGTCCGGCGCTGACCTCTTCGGCGAGTTTGTAGACGTCGACCTGCGCACGCCCACACGACGGGCACGACACGATCTCGAGTTTGCGCGGACGCAGGTTCAGGGACTGCAGGATCTGGTTGCCGACCTTGATCTCCTCGATCGGCGGGGCCGACAGGGACACGCGGATGGTGTCGCCGATACCTTCGGCCAGCAACGCGCCAAACGCCACGGCCGATTTGATCGTGCCCTGGAACGCCGGTCCGGCCTCGGTGACGCCGAGGTGCAGTGGATAGTCGCAGGCGGCCGCGAGCTGCCGGTACGCCTCGACCATGATCACCGGGTCATTGTGTTTGACCGAGATCTTGATGTCGCCGAAACCGTGCTCCTCGAACAGGCCCGCCTCCCACAGCGCCGACTCGACCAGCGCCTCCGGTGTGGCCTTCCCGTACTTCTTGAGCAGTCGCGGATCCAGTGAACCGGCGTTGACGCCGATCCGGATGGGGATCCCGGCGGCACCCGCGGCTTTTGCGACCTCTTTGACCCGACCGTCGAACTCCTTGATGTTGCCGGGGTTGACCCGCACGGCAGCACAACCGGCGTCGATGGCAGCAAAAATGTACTTCGGCTGAAAGTGGATGTCGGCGATGACCGGGATCTGCGACTTCTTGGCGATCGCCGGAAGCGCCTCCGCGTCCTCGGGACGGGGGCACGCCACGCGGACGATGTCACAGCCCGCCGCGGTCAGTTCCGCGATCTGCTGCAGCGTCGCATTGATGTCGTGGGTCTTGGTTGTCGTCATCGACTGGACCGATACCGGGTGGTCGCTGCCCACCGGCACCGAACCGACCTGGAGTTGGCGGGTCTTCCGGCGCGGCGCAAGTACCGGCGGAGGCACCGGTGGCATCCCCAGACCGATAGCGGTTGCGTCTGCACTCATCGTTGTGTCACTTCCTGATCGATGAAAAAAACTTCGCTGTTGGCTAGAACGCCTTGATGGGGTTCACGATGTCGGCGGTGAGCGTCAGGGCCATGTATCCACCCATGATCACCAGTACGACATACGTGATCGGCATCAACTTCATGTAATCGACGGGCGGTCCGGCGGCCAGGCCACGGGAACTGCGCAACGCGTTGCGCAGCTTCTCGTAGCCCACGATCGCCATGTGCCCACCATCCAAGGGTAGTAGCGGGACCAAATTGAACAGTGCCAGGAAGAAGTTGATGCTGGCCAACAGGAAGATGAAGAACCACCACACACCGTGATCGGCCGCGTCGCCGCCGATGACCGAAGCACCGACAACGCTGACCGGGGTGTCGGCGGCGCGTTCTCCGCCGGTGACCGACGTCCACAGGTCACCGATCTTCGAGGGCAGCGAGATCAGCGATTCCCAGGTCCGCACCATCAGGTCGCCGGTGAATCCGGCTGCGGCCGGGACAGCACCGAGCACCGACGGATGCTCCCACGCAGCTTGCAGATCGTAGGTGATTCCCACCATGCCGACGGTCTTGGTTGTGGCCACGCCCTCACTGTCGGTCACCGTGGCGGCGACCGGTTGTGGTGTGACCATCAGATCGAGCTGCTCACCCCCGCGGTCAACGGTGAGGGCGACCGGCGCGCTGGCTGCCTGCAGAATCTTGCTGAGCTCGGCGTAGTCGTCGATCTTCTTGCCGTTTGCCGCAACGACGGTGTCCCCGGGCAGAAGTCCGGCCTGCTGGGCTGGGCCTTCACCTGAACACTCAGCGCTCTTCCCGTTGGTCGTGGTTTCGCCGACGCACTGAACTGCTCCGACCTTCGCAGGCAACGTCTCGTTCAGGCTCGGCAGACCCCAGGCGATCGCCATGATGACGATGAGCGCGAACCCGAGGATCAGGTTCATCGCCGGACCGGCGACAAGTACAACGAGCCGCTTCCACGGCTTCTGCTTGTACATCGCCCGGGACTCGTCTTCCGGCGCGATCTCGTCGTGGGTGGTCATGCCGGCGATGTCGCAGAATCCGCCGAGCGGCACCGCCTTGACGCCGTACTCGGTCTCGCCCCTACGCGTCGACCACATTGTCGGACCGAAGCCCACGAAGTAGCGGCGCACCTTCATGCCCGTACGTTGCGCGGCCCACATGTGGCCGCACTCGTGCCACGCGATCGAGGCCAGCAAACCGAAAGCAAAGAGCACCACGCCCAAGACGAACATCATCGGTCGTACTTACCCTTCTCGATCATTTAGCGGCGCGCGCCGGCTACAAGCGCTGTAGCGCGTGTGCGTGCCCAGGCATCGGCCGCAAGAACGTCATCCACCGTACCTGGGTCCGCGGACCACTGATCCGCATCGGCGAGCACCTCACCCACGATGCCGACGATCCGCGGGAACGTGATCTGCCCGGCGAAGAAGCCGTCGGCGGCGGCCTCGTTGGCGGCGTTGAACACAGCGGTCAGGCAGCCGCCCCGGGTTCCCGCCTCGCGGGCCAGGTCGATCGCCGGGAACACGGCGTTGTCGACGGGGGCAAAAGTCCAGGTACTCGCCTGACTGAAGTCGCAGGCGGCGGAGGCGCCTGCGATCCGGTCGGGCCAGCCCAGCGCCAACGCGATCGGCAGTTTCATCGAGGGCGGTGAGGCCTTGGCGATGGTGGCCCCATCGATGAACGTGACCATGGAATGCACGATCGACTGCCGATGAACGGTGACATCGATGTGGTCGTACGGAACACCGAACAACAGGTGCGCCTCGATCACCTCGAGCGCCTTGTTCACCAGCGTGGCCGAGTTGAGCGTGATCATCGGTCCCATCGACCAGGTCGGATGCTTGCCCGCCTGCTCCGGCGTGACATCGACCAATTGTGCTGCGTCCCAGCCATAGAACGGTCCACCGGAGGCTGTCAGCACAAGCCGGTCGACCTCGTCGGCGGTGCCGCCCCGCAGGCATTGCGCGATCGCCGAGTGTTCGGAATCGACCGCGACGATCTGGCCCGGTGCCGCGGCAGCGAGCACCAGCGCGCCACCGGCAACCAGCGATTCCTTGTTGGCCAGTGCCAGCCGCGCGCCGGAGGCGAGCGCGGCCAGCGTCGGCCGCAGGCCCAGCGAACCCACCACCGCGTTCAGGACGACATCAGCCTCGACGTTCTCGATCAGCTCACACATGGCATCGGGCCCGCTGCGGATGCCCTCGACCCCGGCCATCGCCGCGACCTTGTCCACTTTGTTCGGATCGGCCACGGCGACCGCTGAGCCGGACAGTCCGAGGTCCACGATCTGTTTGGCGAGTAGATCCACGTTTCCCCCGCCGGCGCCGAGGCCCACCACCGTGAAGCGATCACGGTTGGCGGCGATCACTTCCAGCGCCTGGGTGCCGATCGATCCGGTGCTGCCGAGGATGAGAACACGTGTGGTCACCTCTCCAGTGTCCTCGATCGCCGCAACTCCCGGCTATGCACCCGCCGAAGCGGCCAGGGCGATTCTGGCCGTACTCAGGTCGGCCGCTGCGACAACACGGATTTCGTGGATGACGGCGGCATCGATGTTGAACAGCATCGCCGCGACGAGGCGTCCGGATGGCGCGATGATCACAGCCGGATGACCGTCGACCAGCGCGACCTCCGCGATCAGTGCCCGGTCCTGGAAATCCCGCGTCTGATCTGCGACGGCATGGCTGCCCCGGACAACCGCTGCCACGTGTGCGGGTAGCAGCGTGCTGTCGGCGATTCTGACCACATCAGGCGCCAGCAACGTCAGCAATGAGGCGATGTCGCCACTGCGGGAGGCTTCGAGATAAGCCTTCACCAGGGCGGTGTCGGCCACCGGCGCGATGCCTTCGTGCGGCGGACGGACGCGAGAGCGCGCCCGACTGGCAAGCTTTTTGGCTGCGTCCGGTGATCGCTGCAAAACCTGGGCGATGTCTTCGAACGGCACGGCGAACAGGTCGTGCAGCACAAAAGCAACGCGTTGCGCAGGCGAGAGTCGATCCAAGACAACGAGGAGCGCACGTCCGACGGAGTCGACCCAGAGTGCCTCCTCCTCCGGCCCCGGCCCGGCGGCCCGGGGGTCCTCGAGTCGATCGATGTCGACTTCGGCCCGTCGTTGCCGGCCTCGGAGAACGTCGAGTGCTTCCCGCGAGGTGACGGTCGTCAGCCAGGCAGCAGGTCGATCGATCGATTGCGGCGCGGTGGACCGCGCCTTGATCCACGCCGCCTGCAGCGCGTCGTCGGCGTCGTGCAGATTTCCGGTGATCCGGTAGGCAACCGCCCGCAGGTGCGCGCGGTTCACCTCGAATTGTGTGATCAGCAGGTCCGGATCCATGGGGTCACCTTTCGGGTGTCGCCGGCGTCGAAGAAGTGCCACCAATCATCGAACGACGACATCGGAGGAAGTACCCGACGTGACCCTACAAGCGTTTCCGTCCGCAGCATCGAAGAGGACGTGAAAGAGCCATGCACACAATCTATCTCGCCATTGCAGGCGTCACCGTCGCCATCAATGCGGCCATCGTGGTCGCCGACTGGTTCCGGGCCCCCTTTGTCCTGGCCAATTCTGCGGAGGTGAACGTGCCCATCGCGTGGCTTCCGTGGCTGGCGACGTGCAAGGCAGCCGGAGCCCTCGGTGTCCTGATCGGAGTTGTCATGGACGCACCGTTACTGGTGGTTGCGGCTTCGGCCGGCCTGGTGATGTTCTTCGTCGGCGCGATGGTCTTCCACATCGGGGCTCGCGTGTTCTACAACATCGCGTTTCCCGGCTTTTACCTGCTGACCGCGGTCGCGACATTCTGCCTGGCGCTGACAGAGATCGCGTAGCTGTCTTGGCCCAAGGACTGTCCGGTCGGCACTATCCGGTCGGCGGGTGCGTCGCGATCCAGTGCCGTGCGATGTCGATGCGGCGGGTGATCCAGACCTTGTCGTGGGACTGCACATGATCGAGGAAGCGCTCAAGAGCCGCGGTCCGCGCGGGACGCCCGGCCAACCGGCAATGCAGACCGATCGAGAGCATCTTGGGTGCCCCGGCCTCGCCTTCGGCGTAGAGAACGTCGAACGCGTCTCTGAGATGGGCATAGAACTGATCCCCCGAGGGAAACCCGGCCGGGGACGCGAACTTCATGTCGTTGGTGTCGAGTGTGTACGGCACCACGAGGTGGTCGATCTGCGATTCGCCCGAGGGCACCTTCACCCAGTAGGGCAGGTCGTCGGCGTAGCTGTCGGAGTCGTAGAGCAACCCACCGTGTTCGACGACCAGGCGCCGGGTGTTCGGGGAGTCGCGGCCGGTGTACCAGCCCAGCGGTGCGCTGCCGGTGAGTTCGGTGAGGATTTCCATGGCTTCGGCCATGTGCTCACGCTCGACGTCGGGTTCGGTGAGCTGATAATTCAGCCATCGCAGTCCGTGTGAGGCGATCTCGTCGCCGCGTTCGAGAAAAGCCGCCACCGCCTCGGGGTTGCGCGCCATCGCCTGGGCGACGGCGAAGATCGTCAGCGGGAGCCCACGGCGTTCGAATACCCGCAACACCCGCCACAGACCGGCCCGCGACCCGTACTCGTACAGCGACTCCATGCTCATGTGCCGGTTCGGAAAGGCCGCGACGCCTGCCATCTCCGAGAGGAACGTCTCGCTCCCCGGATCACCGTCGAGGACGTTGTTCTCCGAGCCCTCTTCGTAATTCAGGACAAATTGAACGGCGATGTTCGCCTGTCCTGGCCATTGCGGGTCAGGGGGCGTGGGGCCGTATCCGATCAGATCTCTCGGATAGTCGGCACGGGTGTGGTTCTCGAGCGGCACCGAATCATTCTGGCACCGGCCCGGCAACGCCGCCGGTCGAGCGCGCGTCAGCATCACGCCGCGCCGTCCATCCCGCACAGACGGGACCGCGACTGCCGGTACGCATCGGGTCGCGATATGCTCATCGCAGCAAAAGTCGGATCGAAACCAGCAGGAGTAATCGTGGCCAGCACTGAGGTCGAGTACAAGCCCGAACCCGCGGAAGCGCCTTCAGCTCGGTTCGGCTGGCACGGCGAAGGCATCAAGACGTTCAAGATCGCCGCCTGGGTTTCGGTCATCGCGTTGCTCGCCATGCTGGTCGGCAACCATGAGGGTCATATCGAAGACTTCTACCTGCTCGGATTCGTCGCCTTGCTGATCTTCATGCTCGTTCGCGGCGAGGTCGTCAGCCGCGGAAAGTGGAAGAAGCGCAAGTAGCGCTTTCGATCTACCCGACGGGACCGCGCGCCTATCCTCGTCGGCACCTCCGCGCCCTGCGCGACGGGCTCGGAGCCGAAGTGTTCGACACCGAGTACGCGGCCGGCGCAGCCCGCGACCTGTCGACCGCAGGCCGGATCGCCGTCACCGAGAGCCGACGACTGCTCGAGTGCCAGGCAGGGTCATTGGAGACGGTAGAAACGGAACAGATCGTGATCGATGTCGACGACCGTCGCACCATCGAATCCGGCTGAGCGAGCATAACTTTCGAGCGTTGAATGCCGCATCACCGTCCCGGTCGCGGCGCTGTCCGGATCGGACATGCCATCGGGCAGGCAGCACAGGATCGAAAATCCGTAGAGAAGCTGTTCGACAGGGCCGGCATCGGCGGAGAAGGTTTCCGCGGTGCGCTCATCCATGATCACCACCGGGGCGGCGGCTGCTGCGATCCGTCGCGCGGTCGCAAGGAACGCCACCGGATCAGACAGGTCGTGGACGCATTCGAACGCGAACACCGCGTCGTACCGACCGGACAGCTCGGATTCCTCCAGATCGGATTCCCGCAGGTCCGCGATCCGGAATTGCACCCGGTCCCCCACACCGTGGGCCGCGGCGTTTCTGGTGGCCGCCGCGATGGACGCGGCGTCGACGTCGAAGCCGTCGACCGTGATCTCTGGGTAACCCAGTGCCAGGGCGATCGCCGACCAACCTTCACCGCAACCGATATCGGCGACCCGACCGGTCGACTGCAACCGACTGTGCAGGTCCGGCACCTTCGGGATGAACTCCTGGGCGAGCTGGCCGAGGAACATGGGCCGGTTGGCGTAGGCCTGCGCCTCGCGGGCGTCGGTGCCGAGCTGTTGCCACGACACGCCACCACCGTTGCGGTACGCCTCGATCAGAGCAGGCAAGGCCGCGCCTGTGGCCGCGAAGAAGCGGGATATCGACGCCATGTAGTTCAGGCTGTCCTGGTTCACCAGAACCTCGGCGTGCGCCGGTGGCAGTGCGAACCGGACCGGCTCATGTTCCGTCAACGCCGTGATGTACCCGGCAACGCTTTGGTGCTCGAGCCACTCGCGGGCGTACCGGCCGACGGTGCCCGTGCGGTGCGCCAGCTCGTCGGCGGTAATCGGCCCCTCGGTCGCAAGCGTCCGGTACCAATCGAGTCGATCGCCGAGATAGAGCGCGAAGACGTTCTGCGCTCCCAACAGGTCTGCGAACACGGCGTCGGCGAACTGTTCGACCGACGAATCGGATGTGGTGGGTGATGTGGTGCTGGTCATGGCACGATTCCTGTCCTCGTATCGAATGATTCGAGTTCAATGATCGCGCTCGGACAATGCAGCCCGGATGCAGCCCGGATGCAGCTCGGTTGCACCCGGTGCGAGCCGGATGCCCCAACGACTACTTCTCTTCGGCTGCCAACTGCCCGCAGGCCGCGCCGATCTCCTGGCCCCTGGTGTCTCGAACCGTGCACGACACACCCTGGGCGAGGACACGTCTGACGAACTCCCGCTCGGCGGGCTTCGGGCTGGCATCCCACTTCGAACCCGGTGTCGGGTTGAGCGGGATCAGGTTCACGTGCACCAGCGGGCCCAGAGCCTTGCGCAGTTTGTCACCGAGCATGTCGGCGCGCCAGGGCTGGTCGTTGATGTCGCGGATCAGGGCGTATTCGATCGAGACCCGGCGACCGGTGCTGTCCGCGTAGTAGCGCGCGGCGTCGAGCACCTCTTTCACCGACCACCGGTTGTTCACCGGCACCAGGGTGTCGCGCAGTTCGTCGTCCGGAGTGTGCAGGGACACCGCGAGCGTGACGGTGAGGCCTTCGTCGGCCATCCGGCGGATCGCAGGGGCCAGGCCCACCGTGGACACCGTCACCGACCGCTGGGAGATTCCCAGACCGTCAGGTGCCGGCGAGGTGATCTTCCGAACGGCATCGATCACGCGCTTGTAGTTGGCCAGCGGCTCACCCATGCCCATGAACACCACATTGGACAGGCGGCCGGGCTCACCGAGCTCTCCGTCACGCATCGCACGGGCCGCAGACCGGACCTGATCGACGATTTCGGCGGTCGACAGGTTGCGGTCCAGGCCGCCCTGCCCGGTGGCACAAAACGGGCAGGCCATGCCGCAACCGGCCTGACTCGAAATGCAGAGCGTGGTGCGGTCGGCATAGCGCATCAGCACCGATTCGAGCAGGGTTCCATCGTGCAGCCGCCACAGTGTCTTGCGAGTGGTGTTGTCGTCGCAGGCGACGTGCCGGACCACGGTCATCAGCTGGGGAAACAGCGCTTGTCCTACCGGTTCGCGCATCGCCGCAGGTAGATCGGTCATCTCTGCGGGATCGGCGTTGAGCCGCGAGTAGTACTGACGGGCCAACTGGTCCGCGCGGAACTTCGGCAGGCCGAGTTTTGCGACCGCGGCGACACGTCCTTCGGCGTCCAGATCTGCAAGGTGTTGTGGAGGCATGCCGCGTTTGGGCGCGTCAAACACCAGCGGAAGTGGAACTGTCATGGTTAAAGCGTGACGTAGATCCGCCGCAGATGCCAATTTCGCGACTGTGATTGTCGTCGGGCGACAGTCAGAGGAAGATGGACATATGACGCAGCCGACAGATGGATACCCGCAGGAACCCGCGGGTTATGTGAACCCGGACCAGACTCCCCCGGAAACCAGCCCGGTCGGTGGCGACGTGCCCGTCGCCGATCACCGGGACGAACTTCGACGCCAAGCCCTCGACGATGTGAAGCACACCCGCACCCGCGCCGCCTGGGTCGGCCTGATCGTCGGCGCGGTCATCACCTTGATGTTGCTGGTATTCATCGTGCAGAATCTCGACAGCCAGAACATCGAATTGTTCTTCTGGACCGTCAGCCTGCCACTCGGAGTCAGCCTGCTGATCGCGGCCATCCTGGGTGCGGTGATCACCGCGATCGTCGGCAGCCTGCGGATGCTGCAGGTCCGCCGGGCCGTCAAAAGGTCTCAGCCCTGAGTTCCGGCCGGTTCTGAATACCGGGCGCACCTGGCTTTGTCTACAGCAGGGCGCCCAGGATCGCCCACACCACAAACGCGGAGGGCAGCAGCGAATCGAGGCGGTCCATGATGCCGCCGTGACCGGGCAGCAGAGTGCCCATGTCCTTGATCCCGAGGTCGCGCTTGACCTGTGATTCGACAAGGTCGCCGAGCGTTGCGCAGATGACCAGCACCGGTCCCAGGATCAAACCGATCCACCATTGAGCGTCTACGACGAACACGATGGTCAAGACCGCCCCGACAACGCCGAACACCAGGGAGCCGACCATCCCCTCCCACGATTTCTTGGGACTGATGGCCGGCGCCATGGCGTGCTTGCCCAGCAGGACACCGAAGACGTAGCCGCCGACGTCGGAGCAGACCACCACGATCACCAGTGTGAACACTCGGGCAGCGCCGTTGTCCTCGAGGACCATCGAGGCACCGAAAGCACCCATCAACGGGAGCCAGCACAACACAAGTGTGGTGCCTGCAAGATCTTGCAGGTAGTTCTCGGGCGCGGATTTCAGTCCCTGCGCCAACAACTTCCAGATCATCGACACCAGGACCGTCGCGGCCAGCGCGACGATCGACGCCGTGACACCCCACGGCCAGCTCACCCACATCATGGCCTGACCGCCGACCAGGATCGGGATCAGCGCGACGTTGATGCCGCTCTCACGCAGCCGCTTGGTGACTTCCCAGCTGGCGACACCGATGGCCACGGCGACCACGGGGAACCACACCTCGGGTACGAAGATGAGGATCAGGATCAGCGACACACCGAGTGCGCCGCCTACACCGATGGCAGCCGGCAGGTCACGTCCCGCGCGGGAAGTCGAGCCCTTGGGCTGCGGTCCTGGTGTGCCCTGCGGCCGATTTGTATCGGTCACCTGATGCCCTGCTCCTTCAGTCACTGCCAGAGGTACGTCACCAACCGGTGACTCAGACCTCAAGCAGTTCCGCTTCTTTGTGCTTGACCAGCTCATCGATCTGGTGGACGTATGACGCGGTGGTCTTGTCGAGATCTTTTTCCGCCCGGGTCACATCGTCTTCACCGGCTTCGCCGTCTTTCTGGATGCGCTTGAGCTCATCGACGGCCTTGCGGCGCACGTTGCGGATGGTGACCTTGGCGTCTTCACCCTTCGACTTGACCTGCTTGACGAGCTCGCGTCGGCGCTCTTCGGTCAGCTGCGGAATCGAGATCCGAATGATGTTGCCATCATTGGTCGGGTTGACGCCGAGATCGGAATTACGGATGGAGGTCTCGATGAGCCCAAGCGTGCTGGCCTCATACGGCTTGATGACCACCATGCGCGCTTCGGTGGTGTTGATGGAAGCAACCTGCGTGATCGGGGTCTGTGAACCGTAGTAGTCGATCGTGACCCGGTTGAACATCGCCGGATTGGCGCGTCCGGTCCGGACCGAGCCCATGTCGTCGCGCGCGACACCGACTGCTTTTTCCATTTTTTCTTCGGCGTCCAGGAGCGCGTCGTCGATCATGGTGTCCTCCGTTGTCGTGTACGTGCTGATGTGGGTATTGCGACCGGTCAGGTGCTGACCAGTGTTCCGATCTTCTCACCTGCGACCGCTCGGGCAATGTTCCCCTCCACCAGCAAATTGAACACCAGCATCGGCATCTGGTTGTCCATACACAGGCTGAACGCTGTCGCGTCTGCGACCTTGAGGCCCTTTTCGATGACCTCACGGTGGGTGATCTCGCGGTAGAGCGTGGCGTCGGGGTCGACCCGAGGGTCGGCGGAATAGACACCGTCGACGCCCTTGGCCATCAGCACCACCTCGGCCTTGATCTCCAGAGCACGCTGTGCGGCGGTGGTATCGGTGGAGAAGTAGGGCATGCCCATGCCGGCGCCGAAGATGACGACGCGGCCCTTCTCGAGGTGACGCTCGGCCCGCAGTGGAATGTACGGTTCGGCGACCTGACCCATGGTGATGGCGGTCTGCACGCGCGTGACGATGCCGCGTTTCTCCAGGAAGTCTTGCAGCGCAAGGCAATTCATGACGGTGCCGAGCATGCCCATGTAATCGGAACGTGAGCGCTCGAGGCCCCGCTGTTGCAGTTCGGCGCCGCGGAAGAAGTTGCCACCACCGATGACGACTGCCACCTGGACACCCGAGTTGACCACTTCGGCGATCTGGTCGGCAACGGTCGAGACAACATCGGGATCGAGCCCGACCTTGCCGCCGCCGAACATCTCGCCACCGAGCTTGAGAAGCACGCGCTTGAATCCGGTGCGCTCGGGCGTGATGTCCTCGGTCATGTGGGGTGTCCCTTCGTTGTGCCTGTGTACGTCAGGCTCATTCTGACGCCCGACACTTTGTGATCTGCATCTGGGTGATCTGTGTCGGGCTCGATCGTAACGGGACCGTTGCACAAAAGAACCCCGGCGAATCAGATGATTCGCACGGGGTTCTTTGCACAAAAATCAGGCCTGTCCGACCTCGAAACGGGTGAACGACACTACCTGAGCGCCCGCCTCATCGAGAACAGCCTTGACGGTCTTCTTCGAATCCGTGACCGAAGACTGATCGACGAGGACGACGTCCTTGTAGAACCCGTTGACGCGACCTTCGACGATCTTGGGGAGCGCAGCCTCTGGCTTGCCCTCCTCACGAGCGGTCTGCTCGGCGATGCGACGCTCGGAAGCGACAACATCCTCGGGGACCTCGTCACGGGTTGCGTACTTGGCGCGCAGTGCGGCGACCTGCATCGCAGCGCCGCGAGCGGCCTCTGCAGCAGCATCGGAGTCACCGGTGTACTCGACCAGGACACCAACGGACGGCGGCAGATCCGACGCCCGCTTGTGCAGGTACGAGGCAACCTTGCCACCGTGGTAAGCAACGCGACGAAGGACCAGCTTCTCGCCGATCTTCGCAGCAAGCGCCTGAACGAGCTCGTCGACCGTGCTGTCGCCGACCTTGGTGGCCTTGAGGACCTCCACGTCGGACGTCTTCGCGGCAACCGCAGCGTCGAGAACCTGGGCCGAGAGGGCCTGGAACTCATCGTTCTTCGCGACGAAGTCGGTCTCAGAGTTGATCTCGATCATCGCGCCGTCTTTTGCGGCGATCAGACCTTCGGCCGTGGACCGCTCGGCACGCTTGCCGACGTCCTTGGCACCCTTGATCCGCAGCTCTTCGACGGCCTTGTCGAGATCGCCATCATTGGCGGCCAGAGCATTTTTGCAATCGAGCATTCCCGAACCGGTCAGTTCGCGGAGCCGCTTCACGTCAGCGGCGGTGTAGTTCGCCATGGGTGGGCGAGCCTCCTGTTGTCGATGATTCTGGAAGTTGTCGGACCAGAAGTGAATCAGGCCTGTGCAGGGGTTTCCGCGTCAGCGGCGGGAGCTTCTGCTGCCGGAGCTTCTGCTGCCGGAGCTTCTGCGGCGGGGGCTTCTGCGGCGGGGGCGGTGGCCTCCGTCAGCAGTTCCTGCTCCCACTCGGCGAGGGGCTCGCCGGCTGCGTTCTCAGGCTTGGTGTCGGACGAACCCTGTCCGGCGCGTGACTGCACACCTTCGGCAACCGCAGCGGCGATCACGTGGGTCAGCAGAGCTGCGGAACGGATTGCGTCGTCGTTACCCGGGATCGGGTAGTCGACCAGGTCGGGATCGCAGTTGGTGTCCAGGATCGCGATGACCGGGATGTTCAACTTGCGAGCCTCGGAGACCGCGAGGTGCTCCTTGTTGGTGTCGACGACCCAGATGGCCGACGGAACCTTGGCCATGTCCCGGATACCACCGAGGGTGCGATCCAATTTGGTCATCTCACGCGTGAGCATGAGGATTTCCTTCTTGGTGCGACCTTCGAAGCCACCGGTCTGCTCCATGGCCTCGAGGTCCTTCAGGCGCAGAAGGCGCTTGTGGACGGTCGAGAAGTTGGTGAGCATTCCGCCGAGCCAGCGCTGGTTCACGTACGGCATGCCGACGCGGGTGGCCTCTGCGGCGATGGATTCCTGAGCCTGCTTCTTGGTACCGACGAAAAGGATGGTGCCACCGTGGGCAACCGTCTCCTTGACGAACTCGTACGCCTTGTCGATGTAGGTCAGCGTCTGCTGCAAGTCGATGATGTAGATGCCGTTGCGATCGGTGAAGATGAATCGCTTCATCTTGGGATTCCAACGACGGGTCTGATGCCCGAAATGAGCGCCGCTGTCCAGCAGCTGCTTCATGGTTACGACAGCCATGTGTTCACTTTCATGTGCAGTTTGACGTCGGCATCCGGTTGGTCGCCGACCCTGGCACCTGTCAGGTGTGGAACCCTCTGTCAAAGAAGGACTGCCCACACCCCGTGTCGGACGGACTGATGTCAGCCGACCGCAGGCGCGCGAAGTCACTCCCACCGAGGCGAGAGCGCCATATAAGTCTACGCGCGCGGGGCCTCCAGGAGAAATCGCCTCTCCACTTCACGCGTCGCTGATTGTCAAGCGACTCGACGCAACTGTGGATGATTGGCAACGTTCTCCCCAAACACGTCTCTGACCTGGCGTGATCCCCAATCACCGGGCAGCATCATCACATGGCCTTCAGGTGGCAAGTGCGTCGGGCATCAACGTCGATGATCGCCGCACTGGTCTTCGTTTCGCTGCTGAACTCACCCTCGGCACCGCCTGCATGGGCGGCTCCGGCCGTCGGCAGCGATCGGGCCTACAGCTGGCCGCTGTCCCCCGTGCCATCGGTACTGCGCAGATTCGAACCACCGCCGCAGCGCTGGCTCCCCGGACATCGAGGTGTGGACCTGGCGGCCTCACCCGGCGCGGTCGTCAGATCGGCAGGCGCTGGGGTGGTGCACTTCTCGGGTCAGGTCGCAGGCAAACCGGTGGTGTCGATCCGGCACGCGGACGGGTTGTTGACCACCTACGAACCGGTGACCGGGTCGGTGCCTGCCGGAACTGCGGTCGCCCGCGGGTCACCGATCGGGGTCCTGGAGGCCGGACATGCCGATTGCCTGCGAGGGTGCCTGCACTGGGGCGCACGCCGCGGCGCCGGAGCGTCGGCGGTGTACCTCGATCCCTTGGCCCTGCTCGGGCTGGTGCGGGTACGACTCAAGCCGCTGCAGCCGGGTGAAGGTTGACCGGCCTCACGCTCTCGGATGCGCCTGGTCATGGACTTTTCGCAGGCGTTCGACGCTGACGTGCGTATAGAGCTGTGTGGTCGCAAGGCTGGCGTGACCGAGTAGTTCTTGCACGACCCGCAGGTCGGCGCCGCCTTCCAACAGGTGCGTGGCGGCACTGTGCCGCAACCCGTGCGGGCCGAGATCTGGTGCGTCGGGCAGAGCTCCCAGCACTTTGTGGACGACGGTCCGGGCCATCCGCTGATCTAGTCGTCCACCTTTTGACCCGACCAACAACGCGTGACCGGCCTTTGGTTGAGCCAGCGCCGGGCGGCCCACTCGCAGCCACCGATCGATGGCGGCGGCGGCCGGGGTACCGAAGGGCACCGTTCGTTCTTTGTTGCCCTTACCGATGACACGCAGCACGTTGCGGGAACGGTCGATGTCGTCGACGTCGAGGCCACAGAGTTCACCGACGCGAATACCGGTGGCATACAACAACTCCAGGATGAGCTGATCGCGTTGCGCGATCGGATCTTCGGGATCGTGGTCAGGTGCCGCCGGGGTCAGTGCGACTCTGGCCTGGTCGGCACTCAGGACGCCGGGCAATGTGCGGTGCGCCTTGGGTGCCTGCAGACGGGTGCCGGGGTCGACCCCCAGGATGCCTTCGCGGGTGGCCCATGCGGTGAATCGCTTGGCCGATGAGGCCTGTCGCGCAATGGTTGTCCGGGCGGCGCCGCCTTTGCTGTGGGCGGCCAGCCACGCCCGCAGGGTTGCCAGGTCGATCGCCGAGGGCGCCAGACCGCGGACACCGGCAAAGCTGATGAGCGAGCGGATGTCTCCGAGATAGGCACGCACCGTGTGCTCGCTGTGCCCGCATTCGAGCTGCAGATAGCTCTTGTAGTCCTCGATGATCGATGCGCTCACCCACTCAGCCAACCGATCTGGGCCGACGGCCGCAAGCCGCCACACCCCACACCCCGATAATGTGCTGTTTTGGTTATGCCGACCTGGGCAAATGCTCGCCATAACCGCACATCATCGGGATCGGGATGTCGCTAGCCGGCGCTTTCGAGAGTTCGTTGGCTCGCTTTCCACTGACGGAAGCCCTCTTCGGTGTGCCCACGCCGCCAGTAGCCACTGATCGAGGCATTGCCTGCCGGCACTCCGCGTTCTTTGCGGATGTATCCGCGCAGGTTCTGCATCACGACCTCGGCTTCACCATGGATGAAGACCTGTACCGAACCGGGCAGCCACTCGGCCTCCCGTACGGCAGCGACGATCGGGGCATTGGCCCCACCGACCACATCGGTGATCGCATCGGAGCCGACGCCACGGTGCAGCCAGACGATCTCGGCGGTGTCGGGGGCAACCAGGTCGACTTCGTCTTCGGGTCCGGCGACCTCGATGAATGCCTTCACGACGGTTCCGTCGGGCATGGCCTCGAGGGCTGCTGCCAGCGCCGGGAGTCCCGCTTCGTCCGCGGCCAACAGGTGCCAGTCGACGTCGGCTTTCGGGCGGTAGCCGCTGCCGGGACCCACAAAACGGATCTCCTCGCCGGGTTGGGCCGCAGCCGCCCAGGGACCTGCGATGCCCTCGTCGCCGTGGACAACGAAGTCCACCGCGATCTCACGTGCGACGGCATCGACCCGCCGAACCGTGTAGGTGCGCAGGATCGTCGGCTCATCACCTTGAAGCTTGGCTCGAATCCGTTGCAGTCCGCGAGGTTTGGTGGCCTCCGCTTCCTCTGCCGGAAACATGAACTTGATGTACATGTCGGTGTCGTCGTTCGCCTGGAAGTCGTCGAATCCGGCGCCCCCGAGGTACACCCGTACCAGATGGGGTGTGAGCTGTTCGGTTCGCTGAACCGTCATCGTGTTTTCGCGCTTCGCCACGCATACGTCCTCTCGTCGATGGCGGGTGGGCCGACGATCTTCGTCGGGGTCGGCTCCAGCCACCCGATCCACCGTACCTGAAAATAGGTAACCCTAAGTAGTGCGGATCACACCTGCCCACCGCTACGGTCTTTCTATGCCAACGATCCTGATCACCGGAGCGTCCCGCGGAATCGGACGCGCAACGTCCCTACGGCTCGCGGCGTCGGGGTGGGACGTGCTTGCCGGAGTTCGCGACGAGGCGGCGGGCCTTGATCTGAAGAGCGCATCGCCGGATCGGATCACGCCGGTCACACTCGACGTCACCGATGGTGAGCAGATCCGCGCACTGCACGACGTGTTACCCGACCGTCTCGATGCCGTTGTCAACAACGCCGGAATCGTTGTGGGCGGTCCGGTCGAGACCATTTCACCGGAGCAACTACGCCACCAGTTGGAGGTGAACGTAGTCGGTCAGCATGCGGTGACGCAGACCGTTCTGCCGCGACTGCGGGCAGCCCAGGGTCGGGTCATTTTCGTGTCGTCGGTCAGCGGCCGGATCGCAACACCGATGACCGGGGCATACAACGCATCCAAGTTCGCTCTCGAAGGGCTGGCAGATGCGCTGCGAATCGAGTTGCGGCCGTGGAATGTTCGGGTTGTTCTGATCGAACCCGGCCAGACCGATACAGACATCTGGCGCGACGCCGAGTCCACTCTTGACAGCAGCCTCACCGAACTCTCGGATGCGAACCGGCACCTGTACACCAAACACATCAACGGCTATCGCAAGACGATCGCGACATCTCAGAAGGCTGCGGTGCCTGCCGATCTGGTGGCGGCCTCGATCGAAGCCGCGCTCACCGACAAACGGCCGCGTGCCCGGTATGTGGTCGGCACTGCGAACAAGGTGCAGGCACCACTGGTCGGATTGTTGCCGACCAGGCTTTCCGACTTCATCATCGGCAAGGTCACCGGCGTCCCGAAGACACCGTGAGATCTGCACGTCACCCATCCCGAGCCAACCTCCAGCCCGAACCGTTGGTGTTGAGCATTCCTCGGGCCTCGAGGACCGCCAGCGCCGATCGGACCTGCCGCACATCGAGTCCGCACGCAAACGAGATCTCACCGATCGTCAGGGATCCGGAAGCCGGAACGGCGTCGTAGACCCGCAACTGGTCGGCATCGAGATTGTCGGTGCGGCGGCCGAGCGGACCGGCCTCTGGCGCAACTGCATCTGCACCTTCCGGTTGCGCCAGACGTAGTACGTCACGCGAGTCGGTCACCAGCTGTGCAACACCGTCGGCGATCATCCGGTGGCAACCCACCGACGTCGCCGAGGTGACCGGACCGGGTACAGCGCCCAGCGGTATCCCGAGCTTGCGGGCCCAGGCCGCGGTGTTCGCGGCACCGCTCCGGTGGCCGGCCTCCACCACAACGACCGCCGACGACATGGCGGCCACCAACCGGTTCCGGGTGAGGAATCGATGTTTCGCTGCCGTGGTGCCGGGCGCGTACTCACTCATCACCAGTCCGGTGCGGGCGATCTCGGACAACAATCGGGCATGTCCCGACGGATAGTCGTGGTCGATGCCGCAGGCCAGTACCGCGATGGTGACACCTCCGGAGGCAAGCGCATTGCGGTGCGCAACGCCGTCGATCCCGTACGCACCGCCCGACACCACCGTCCAGCTCTCGGCGGCCAGCCCATTCGACATCAGTCCGGTGACATGCTCGCCGTACCCCGACGCCGCCCGCGACCCCACGATTGCGATCGATCGGTCGACGGCCTCGTCGAGTCGGACTGGTCCTCGCACCCACAAGGCCAGCGGTTCTCCGCCTTTCGTGGCCGTGTCGGCGTTGCTCAGGGTCAACAGTTGCCAACCCGGCCATTCGGTGTCGTCCGGTGTCACCAACCGGCCACCGAGTCGCGCCGCCGCCTCGAGGTCTGCAGCAGCGGTGTTGACGCCGAACCGCGCTTCGGTCAGCCGAAGCACCTCGGCGTGCTTTGGCGGGACCACCCGGGTGGCAACGGCCTTTGCCGTCTCGCTCACCCCGACATCGGCAATCAATGCACGCAGCGCCGCGCTGGGCGGTTCGGCAACGGCGGCAAGATATGCCCAGTCCCGCCGTTCGTGTTCGTCGAGCACTACTCCCCCTCAGTTGTATCCGCGGTCACGGAACATCAGTGCCTGTGCCACATGGTCTTCCGACGGCTCGCCGGCGCCTGCCAGATCGGCGAGCGTCCAAGCAAGTCTCAAAGCGCGGTCGGCCCCTCGGGCGGTGATGCGACCGTCGCGCAGGAACAGTTCGATCGGACGGGTCACGTCTGGCGGCAGTCGGAACTCCCCTCGCCGCAGCACCGAACCGGGTACTTCCGAGTTCGTCTGCCACCCCTGTCCCCGCCAGCGTTCCCGGGCCGCGCCGCGGGCGGCGATCACCCGCTCACGGACCTCGGCGCTCGTTTCAGCGGCGCCGGCGGTCAGCGCGGCGTTGCCTGGCGGATCCATCCGGACCCTGATGTCCACCCGGTCCATCAGCGGGCCGGACAACTTCCCCAGATAGCGGCGGCGGGCCGTTGGTGAGCACACGCAATCCACATCGTTGGCAGGCGCACAGGGACACGGGTTTGCGGCCAGGACGAGTTGGAAACGAGCCGGGAACCGCGCCACTCCGTCACGGCGGGCGACCCGAACCTCACCGTCTTCCAACGGTGTTCGCAGCGTTTCGAGCACCTTCACCCCGAGTTCGGCACATTCATCCAGAAAGAGAACTCCCCGATGCGCCCGAGACACCGCACCCGGTTTGGCCATCCCCGTCCCGCCACCGATCATCGCCGTCACCGTCGTCGAATGATGTGGCGCAATGAACGGCGCCTCGGTCACCAACGGATGATGCTCCGGCAGACCACCGGCAATCGAATGGATCGCGGTGACCTCCAACGCCTCCGACTCCCCCAACGGCGGCAGAATCCCCGGCAACCGACGCGCCAACATCGTCTTCCCGATCCCCGGCGGACCCGTCAGCAACAGATGATGGGCACCGGCGGCCGCGATCTCCATCGCATACCGCGCCTCATCCTGACCCACCACATCGCACAGATCCGGAGACACCGACGCCGGCGCGCGCTGCACCGTTTCACACACCGTGTCCAGCACATTCGCACCCCGCAGCCACCCCAACACCTCCCGCAGGTGTGCCGCCCCACCAACCTCGATCCCCGAGACCAGCGTCGCCTCTGCGACATTCGCCAGCGGCACAACCACATACGCGAACCCCGCCTTACGCGCCGCGACCACTGCCGGTAATACACCCCGCACCGGCCGCACCCGCCCATCAAGGGCCAACTCTCCGATGAACACCGACTTCTCCAACAAGCCCGACGGCTTGTCGGAGTTCGCAGCCAACACCGCAAGCGCCAGTCCGAGATCAAAGATCGAACCCGCTTTGGGCAGCGTCGCCGGCGACAACGCCAACGTGATCCTTCCCTCCGGCCACTTCTGCACCCCACCACCGGACTCATCGGCAGAACCCTTACTTGCTGCCGCGGTGTTGGTGATCGCCGCCCGCACCCGATCCTTGGCCTCCTTCAAAGCCGCATCCCCCAAGCCCACCAGGTGCACCCCCGGCAACCCCTGGCCGATCGACGCCTCGATCTCGACCACCACACCCTCGACACCGCTCAGGGCCACCGACCTCACCCGACCCAGCTTCACCTCAGAACACCCCACGCAGATGCGAAAACGTCGGCTGGTCCGCCGAATTCAACTGCACGGCGATCACGTCGAAACGCACCACCGGCCATCCCCGGTCCTGCTCACGCAACCACAGCGCCGCCAGCCGCCGCATCCGCTTGTACTTCTCGAACGACACCGCTTCGGCGGCATCAGCGAACAACGACCCCGTCCGCGCCTTGACCTCCACCACCACCAACGCGACACCGTCAACAGCGATCACATCCAGCTCGCCGTAGCGACAACGCCAATTGCGCGCCACCACCACCCAGCCCGCGTCCTCCAAAAACCGGACGGCCAGGTCCTCACCCAACTGCCCGACCTCACGACGCGACAGCCTCGCGCCATCGCGACCCGAATGATCTCCCGACTGATTCATGGACCAACCATGACGACCACCACCGGCACACCACCTAAAAACCGACCACAGAATCCTCTCCTGTGGACACAGCACTGAACTGTGGAAAGTCGGGACTACTTGAGCTACGTCTCCGCGATGACTTCATCCATCACAAAGTCGCGGGGTACCAACTGCGATACCCATCCCGCCTCCGGCACCACTGAACAGCGATATTGCCGGTCTTCCGATCAACCCAGTTCACCCGTTGCGCCACAGGAGATCTCAGGGCGGACTGTCCGACGCAGTTGTGGCAGGCTGGTGACATGGCCGAACTATTGCTGGTCAGTCGATGGCTGGACGCCGTCCCCGGATTTCTGACGCCCCGGACCAAACCAGGCGCACGCATCGGTTTCGTCCCGACGGCGTCATCGATCTATACCGACCGCGGCTGGGTGGATTTCGACCGCGCAACATTGAGCGGTCAGGGCTGGCAAACGACCGAACTCGACATCGAGACGATGCCGGCGACCGACATCAAGGATGCGCTGACCTCCGTCGACGCCGTTTTCGTCTCCGGCGGCAACGTCTTCCACCTACTGGCGGCGATGCGGCGCACCGGCTTCGCCGACGTGCTCACCGAACACGTCCGGGCAGGTCTTCCGTATATCGGTGCGAGCGCGGGCGCCTGCGTTGTCGGCGCCGACATCGAACCGCTCGGCCTGCTCGACGACCCGACCGAAGCGAGCGGATTGCGCTCGACCGTGGGGCTCGGCTGGATCGATGAGGTCATCGTGCCGCACGCCGACGGCATCGTGTCGGGTCGCACGGTCATCGAGGAGGTCGCCCGCCGCTACGGCAAGCAATTCACGCTCCGTCTGCTCGCCGACGATCAGGCGTTGCTCGTCTCAGACGGCTCCCGGTCGGTGATCTCGTCCTGAGTTCATCCGTTGTGCGACAGCACATCCCGCAGACGCCGTGCGAGAAATCCCCCGACTATTCGCCCAGAACCCCATCCTCGGGCAGACGCAGATCCTGCTTCTCGAGTTCTTCGATGTTGACGTCCTTGAACGTGATCACCCGCACCTGCTTCACAAAGCGGGCCGGACGGTACATGTCCCACACCCAGGCATCGCTCATGCGGACTTCGAAGTAGACCTCTCCGTCGGCATTGCGGGGCACCATGTCCACCGCATTGGCAAGATAGAACCGCCGTTCGGTCTCAACCACGTAGGTGAATTGACCGACGATGTCCTTGTATTCGCGGTACAGGGACAGTTCCATCTCGGTTTCATACTTCTCGAGATCCTCGGCGCTCATCCTGTAAGGGTAACGCGCCCCCACCACAGGACTGTGCACCGAGGACACCAATCAGGGCACCGAGGACACCAATCAGGGCACCGAGGACACCAATCAGGGCACCGAGGACACCAATCAGGGCACGCGGACGCGCATTCGCACGTTGCGATACGACATCCGATGCTGCTGCGACGGTCCCAGATCGTCGAGACAGCTCATGTGCATCTGCGTGCTGTACCCCTTGTGGACTGCGAATCCATACCCGGGAAGCTCACGATCCATGTCGACCATGATCCGGTCCCTGGTGACCTTGGCGACGATGCTGGCGGCGGCAATGCAGGCCGCAGCCCCGTCGCCGCCGATCACCGGAAGTGAGGGAGCGGTCAGTCCGGGCACCACAAAGCCGTCGGAGAGCACGTATCCGGGGCTGACCGGCAAACCTGCCACAGCCCGCCGCATGCCCTCGATATTGGCCACGTGGATCCCGATCCGGTCGATCTCATCGGCGTCGACGATCACGGCCGACCACGCCAATGCATGACGGGTCACCGACTTGTAGAGCTTTTCCCGGGTCGACTCGCTCAATTTCTTCGAATCATCAAGTCCTGCGAGGGAAACCAGCTGAGTCGGCTTGAGGACACAGGCCGCCACAACCAGCGGGCCCGCACAGGCCCCGCGACCGGCCTCATCGACCCCGGCCACCGGCCCGAGTCCACTGCGATTGAGAGCGGCCTCGAAAGTGCGCAGCCCGGCCGCTCGTCGAATCGCCACCCGGGGTGGCCACTTCGTTGGCGCGGACATCGTTACTTCTGTGGGTTGATGGACTCAACGCTGCCGAAGCGGGAGAACGGGTAGATGATCAAGCGGACTTTGCCGCGGATGTCATCAACCGGAACCATGCCGTGCAACTGGTCATCCATGTGGTAACGAGAGTCGGCGGAATTGCCCCGATTGTCACCCATCACCCAGACCTGCCCCTCGGGCACATCGAGCGGACCGAAATCGGGACCGAAGCACGAGTTGAGTTCGCCGTTGGTGTCGAGGAGTTCCGCAGGCCGGAGCTCTGCGTTCTTGCGCTGCAGCTCCAGGTCGATGTACGGCTCGACCAATGGTTTGCCGTCGACCTTGGCGCCGGTGCCATCGGCATTGTGGCATTCGATGCGCTGGCCGCCGACCGCGATCACACGCTTGACCAGATTGTTCTCGTCGGGCGGCGCAAAGCCGAACCACGACAGCGCGTTCTGGGTGCCGCGGACCAAGGTGTTCGATGACCGAGGGGAGTTCCATCCCAGATCCCACGACGATGTCGGCGCCTTGAAGACGACAACATCCCCTGGCTCGGGATCACCGAAGCGGTAGGACAGCTTGTCGATCACGATGCGGTCGTTGGTGCATCCGTCGCATCCGGTGAGAGTTGGCTGCATCGATTCCGAAGGAATCACATACTGCCGCCCGATGAATGTCTGCAGCACCCAGGTGAGCAGCAGCACACAGACGATGATGATGACGGTTTCGCGGAGCAGAGAACCCTTTTTCTTGGGCTTGCGGCCATCATCATCGTCCAGGCTGCGCCAGGGGCGCGGGGAGTCATCCGATTCGAACGGACTGTCGCTGGCGGGTTCGTTTCCGTAGGGATTCGAACCGTCAGGAGTGCGGGGGGTGTCGACCACGCCGCAAGCCTAGTGTGTCAGCGCTTTTCTTTGATCTTCGCGGCCTTGCCACGCAGGTCGCGGAGGTAGTAGAGCTTCGCACGACGGACATCGCCGCGGGTCAGGATCTCGAGCTTGGCCAGGTTCGGGCTGTGAACCGGGAAGGTCCGCTCGACGCCGACACCGAAAGACACCTTGCGAACCGTGAAGGTTTCGCGGACGCCACCACCCTGACGGCGGATGACAACACCCTTGAAGACCTGAACGCGTTCTTTCGAGCCCTCGATCACCTTCACGTGAACGTTGAGGGTGTCACCCGGACGGAAGTCGGGGATGTCGTCGCGCAGGGACCTGTTGTCCAAGAAATCCAGAGTGTTCATACTGTCGGTTCCAATCCTATTGGCGTGAGCAGAGGAACCTAGCGGCCTTGCGGCTCGACTGGTTCGTGCTCTGATTCGTTTGGTCGCCGCCACAGATCAGCGAACAGGAGAACCTGGCGTCTGACCGTCGATCGGCAACTGGTCAATTGTGCCAGAAGGACCCCGCCCTTGAGAAATCGTCTTGGTCAGCACCAACTCGCCGGACTCCCCTGGTGCAGGCGCGGCGTGGACAACGACATCGAGTTCGGCCTCGGCCCCGGCCTTGGCGTGCGCGACGTCCGGTTTTCCGGCCATCAGGTCCTGCATGAAGATCTTGGCCCGGATCAGCGGGCGCCGAATGCGGCGTTCACGGCGAACCGCCGCAGCCATCTTCTTCTCGCGCTTTGTGTAACGCCACCGCGCCCACGGGGATGTCGGACGCGCCAAACGGATCGATCCGACGATCAGAAGGGGGAAGATGAACAGCCCGATCAACCCGGTCCAGATCTTGCCCTTGAGCAGAACGATGCCGGTGAGCGCCGCGACAATCGACAGCGAGACGCCCAACGCCACCAACGACACCACATCGCCGGTGTCGGCGTCGTCGATCTCGAACGGGCGAAAGCCCATCAGCAACAGGCCCATGACGGCGAGGGCAACGAATACCGCATCGATCGAGGCCCGGCCTTCTTCAGCCCAGTACACATCTCTCAGATAGAAGATGAGCGCGAACTCGTCGAGGACCAGCGCCGCCCCGATTCCGAACAGGCCGGCGAAGATCGACAGCACAACCTGCGAACCGTTGATCGACATCGCGATCAGGCCCAGGCCCGAGATCATCGTGAGCACGGTCCCGAACACGACGTGGTGAATGTGCATCCCACCCGGTGTCACGTTGTTGAACCACCAGCTGACCTCGGCGCGGATCAGCCGGACACTGATCCGGATCCCGAGAAAGCCCAGAATGAACCCGACATACGCCACGAAGAGCGGTAGTCGCCCGTTGTCGACGATGTTCTCCTGGAACCAGTGGGCCATTCGAAGAGGTTATCCCCCAATGTGATCGCGAAGGACATTTGCGACCAAAACGGTCGAACCGGTCGCGGCACACGCCTCGCAGACGAGTTCCCGCAGGCCATCGCGCCCTGTGTTGGCGATCCCGAACTCGAGTGCCGCGACGGCACGCGCCCGGCTGAACTCCGCCCGGTATTCCGGCATCCGCCCCGCATGCCCGGCCGACAACGCAGCCCCGTCCAGTCGGGCTCGCATCGATCCGACGGACAGTCGGTGTGCCGGACCGACCGGACGATTGGCCCGCCAATCGGTCAATACAGCCGTGATCACGCCATCGGTCGGCACCGCTGCGGCATCGAGTGCGGTCACGGTCAGGAGCAGGCCGGCCCGACTCACCTGTCGCGGTTCGACACGATCGACCAGAGCCGCGACGCCTGATCCGAGCACATCGATGCGGTGCGCTGTCATTGCCCGGAGTCCTCGTCGCCGCCGTCGTCGACGCGGAGATCCTGGGCTCCGCTATCGGCGATCTCGGCGGCGACCTCGGCAGGTGGCGGCGTGGCGGCACAGACCGCCAACGGCTCGATGTCGCGGTCAGCGAAATAGCTCATGATCGCGAGTTCGGGTGCTCGCCCATCGCCGACGACGATCTCGTGTGATTCCAACGCCGTACCCGGACGCAGGTATCCACCCAATTCACTGGTCCCGACCACCACGACGTGGCGGCCGTCGCCGGCCACGCCCAGGCCGACCGCCATCCGGATCCATGGCGCCACCTCCGGTGGCTGGACGGCGGCCAGGTGTGCTGCACGTGAGCGCAGCATCGCCAGATCAGCGTCGGCGACGTCGAGGTCAGATCGGTGGTCCGCGCCGCGGGCGTGCGCCATAGCGCCTGCCATCGCACCGGCCATGGCGCCACCCATCGGGGCCATCATCGGCGCTCCCCCGCCCCCCGACTGGTTTTCGCCGCGTTCGGAATCACTCTTTGATGACAGATCGTCGGTGATCTCTCGGGTTCGCCAGTCGAGTTGTCCGGCAGCCGCGGTCATCACCCGGGTCGCAGCGTCATGCGCACCCGACAGTCTGGTGGTGTCGCCGGACGCGGTCGCGACAACCTGACCCGCCAGCACGTCTCGATCGGCGATCGCCGCAACAACGGTGAGCCGTTCCTGCGTCTCGGCGACCGCATCACCGTAGGCGCGCGTGGTGGCCGAATGTTGGGCGAGACGGTCGATCACGGTGGTCAGGTCGACGTCGACGATGCGACGGGCCTGCTCCGCCATCGTGATCACGGCATGTCCGTCACCGGTCGCCGCGATCTCACGGGCCGTACCGCCGAGGACAACCTGCACGTCCGATAGCCGCCGCGCCAACGCCGAAAACCGTTCCGCGGCGAGGTTCACTCGATCCGGATCTGTTGTCGGCCAGAGCTTTTCCAATAGTTCGGCGACCGGGTCACTCAGCATTGCCGGGTTCCGAGCGCGGTGGCAGCCGCGGTGTCGACGTCGCCGAACTCGACGGAAACGCGAGTGAGGTTGTCACTGAAGGCAAGGACGGCTGACCGGACCGCACGCAGTTCCGCCTCGGTCACGCGGGCCGCGGCGGTCTGGGCAGAATTGAAAGCGGAACCGGTGTGGTGGCCGGAGCAGTCGCGCCGGAGATCACCGATGATCACATCGACCTCTGCCAGGATCGCATCGACCTCCCCGACCAGCGGGGCAAGCCGGTGTACCGCAGCGGTCAGTGCCGCATCGTCGACAAGCAGGTCACTGCCGGCTCGCTCGTCCATCACGCCTCCTCCCGCGCGGCGACCTCATCGAGATCCCGATAGTGCGGTCCAGGGTTTTCGACGATCTGCTCGATCAGCTGGTTCCGTTGGTTGGCGAGTTCGCCATCTGCTCGCGCGGTGAGTTCACAGATCAGCGACGACAACTGGTCGGCGCGATAGCGGCGCAGCGCAAGGGGTTCCAGATGCAGGTCGATCAAGGCGCCGCGCGCATTGGTGAATACTGTGACGAGCCGATCCGTCGAGGTCGCCTCGACGGTCATCGTGCGCAGTTGTTCTTCGACATCGCGCAGTTGTGCGCGCTGTCGGTCGACCTCATCGAGCAGGGACTCCCATGCCCGCTTGCTGACCGCCACTGTCCTTGCCGATTCGGTACTCATCGCCACCCCCCAATGGTGTGCGGAGATCCTAACCCGCGCCGGACGCCGTCGGGTCGGGTGGCAGCAGATCAGGTGGCAGCAGATCGGGACGACGGGCGCGGGTACGTTCGATGGACTGCTCGCGGCGCCAGCGCTCCTGTTTGGCGTGATCGCCACTGAGCAAGACCGGCGGTACGTCCAGACCCCGCCACGACGGTGGCCGGGTGTAGCTCGGTCCTTCGAGCAATCCGTCAGAGAACGAATCCTGCTGATGCGAGTTCGCGTTGCCCAGAACCCCGTCGATCAGCCGGACGGTGGCCTCCACCATGGCCATCACGGCCACCTCGCCACCGATGAGTACGAAGTCGCCGATCGAAACTTCTTGGACCCGAACACGTTTGGCTGCATCATCGATGACCCGTTGGTCGATGCCCTCGTAGCGGCCGCAGGCAAAGACGATATGACGTTCTTTGCTCCAGGCGTGCGCCGTCTCCTGGGTGAACGGGACTCCGGCCGGCGTCGGCACCACCAGCAGGGCATCGTCGGGACAGACCTCGTCCAGGCATGGGCCCCACACCGTGGGTTTCATGACCATCCCGGGACCGCCGCCATAGGGCGAATCGTCGACAGCCCGATGCACGTCGTGGGTCCAGTCGCGGAGGTTGTATGTGTCGAGCGCGAGTATGCCTCGGTCAATTGCCTTGCCGAGCAATGCCATTCGCATCGGCTCGAGGTACTCGGGGAAGATCGAGACGACGCCGATCCGAAGGGCCGGTTGTGGCGTCCCCGCCTGCGCAGACCCCTCGGTCACTCTGGATCCAGCAGGCCGTCAGGGGGATCGATCTCAATGAGATCGGGACTCACCGTGGGGACGATCGCCGTCACGAACGGGATGAGGATTTCACGGCCGTCAGTCGTTTTGACCGAGAGCAGATCGCCGCCGGGCATGTGAAGAACGTCGGTGACAACACCGACATCGTCGCCGGACACGGTCCGGACCGGGGCCCCCTGGAGCTCATGATCATAGAACTCGTCGGGGTCGTCACCGGAGGAAACATCATCCGAGTCGATGAGGAAGAGCGTCCCCCGCATATCGGAGGCCGTATCGCGGTCAACAACCTCCGCCAAGGTCAGCAACAGCCGCCCGGAATGATTCCGGGCGGCCGTCACCGTGTAGTTGTTCTCGACAAACGTGTTCTTGCCGGTCGACTTGCGTCCACGAAGGACGCTGCCGACGGCAAAGCGTTCGCCGGGTACATCAGTCCGGACGTCGACCACCAATTCACCGCGCACGCCGTGCGTTTTGGCAACGCGGCCGACAACCAGATCCATGTGTCTTGTACCGATCAGCGATCGGTGTCGACGATGTCGACCCGCACACCCCGGCCACCGATACCGGTGACAAGCGTGCGCAACGCGGTGGCCGTACGGCCGTTACGGCCGATGACCTTACCCAGATCCTCCGGGTTCACGTGAACCTCGACAAAACGTCCGCGCCGACCGGTGACGAGCTCAACGCGCACGTCATCCGGGAAGGCAACGATGCCGCGAACGAGATGTTCGACTGCGTCAGCGACAACGACACTCACTTGTCGGTTGCCTCAGAAGCGGGAGCCTCGGCTGCAGCCTCGTCGGCGCTGCTGTCGGCCTTCTTGGCGGCCTTCTTCTTCGGGGTGGTTGCCTCTGCGGCGGGTGCATTGTCGGCAGCGGCGAGCGCAGCGTTGAACAGATCCAGCTTCGACGGCTTCGGCTCGGCAACGCGCAGGGTGCCCTCGGTGCCCGGCAGGCCCTTGTACTTCTGCCAGTCACCGGTGATCTTCAGGAGTGCGGCGACAGGCTCGGTCGGCTGTGCGCCGACACTCAACCAGTACTGCGCGCGCTCGGTGTCGATCTCGATCAGCGAAGGCTCTTCCTTGGGGTGGTAACGACCGATGGTCTCGATCGCCCGGCCGTTGCGGCGGGTACGCGCGTCGGCGACGACGATGCGGTACTGGGGATTGCGGATCTTGCCGAGGCGGGTGAGCTTGATCTTGACAGACACGAGTTACTTCCTTCTATGGTCACAGTGCAATTCGGCGACGTTTCGGAATTGAAACGCCCGGTTTTGCTGTTCGTGTGGCGTGACCGCCGGTCGGTGTTGAGCCGGGTCCGGCGAACCAGCTGACCATTCTGCCAGAGTCGGGCCCCTGAACTGAAATCACGCCGTCTCCGACCGGCCCTGCCCGCCGTCGATGGCCGACCGGACTTCCTCCGCGATGAGATCGGCGTTGACCTGGGCGCCCGCCATCGCCCCGGCTGCAGCCGCCCCCGACACCTGTGCCATCAGGTTGGTGATGTTCCCGGCCACCCAGACCCCCGGGACTGACGTCACACCGTTCTCGTCTGCGGGGATGTGCTCACCCACACCCATGGGGTGGGCAACCGATTCGAGTCCGAGGTCGTCGAGGTATCCCGCGCGGGCGACAAATCTCGGCATCACCGTCAGTGCTTCCCGCTCCACGAACGTCCCACCCGCGAGCCGGACACCGGTGAGTTTGTCATCGCGTGACTCAACCGCGACGACCGCGCCTTCCACGACGTTGATCCCTCGAGCCGACAGCGCGGCGGCATCCTCGCCGGACAAGGTCAGCGCGTCATTGAGGAAGAGCGTCACGTCCTGGCTCAACTGGCGGAACATCTGTGCCTGATGAACCGCCCAGGCGTTTCTCGCGAGAACGCCGATGGCCTGATCACGTACCTCCCAGCCATGGCAGTAGGGGCAGTGCAGCAGGTCTTTGCCCCATCGTTCGCGCAGACCCGGAATGTCGGGCAGTTCGTCGATCAACCCTGTGGTCAGCAGGAGTCGGCGCGCGCCAACCGTCCGCCCGTCGGAGACAGTGACCACGAAGCCGGCGTCGAGCGCGCCGTCCACCGAGACGACCTCGGCGGCGGCCAGGTCGACGCCGTATCGGCGGACCTCGTCGCGGCCGATCTCGAGGAGTTCGGCCGGTGCGATCCCTTCTCTGGTGAGGAATCCGTGCACCCCGGCCGCCGGTGCGTTGCGCGGTGCCCCGGAGTCGATGACCAGGACCGATCGCCGAGACCTTCCCAGCATCAGCGCCCCACTCAAACCCGCGGCACCACCGCCGACCACCACCACGTCGTAATCACTCTGCATCTCATCAGTCATGTCCCCACCGTGCACTCCCCTCGTAGGTTCCAGCAAGTTTGTTTGCCATTTCGGCAATTCTTGGCAGACTCTTCAGATATGGACGACGACTTGAATCAGGCCCTGAGCGCAGTCGGACCACGACTGCGCGAGCTACGCCGGAACCGCGACATCACACTCTCCGACTTGTCCGCGACCACCGGCATCTCCGAGAGCACCCTGTCGCGACTCGAATCAGGCGGCCGCAAACCCACACTCGAACTGTTGCTGCCGTTGGCCAAGGCGTACTCGATACCCCTCGACGAACTCGTCGGCGCACCCCCGACCGGCGACCCTCGCATACATCTTCGGCCGATCAACCGTCATGGCCGCACGTTCATCCCACTTTCCAAGCGTGCGGGTGGTGTGCAGGCGTTCAAGCAGATCATGCCGCCGCAGGACGTCCGAGACCCCGAACTCAAGACCCATGAGGGTTACGAATGGTTGTATGTCCTGTCGGGACGGGTTCGACTGATCCTCGGAGACCGGGACCTCGAGTTGATGCCGGGAGAAGTGGTCGAGTTCGACACCCACGTACCCCACTGGGTCGGCGCCCTGGGGACAGAACCTGCCGAGGTCCTCAACCTCTTCGGCGCACAGGGTGAACGGGCCCACGTGCGGACGCGTTCGTGAACGCAGCTCAGATGACGTTGCCGCCGCAGACGATGGTCTCCGGCGACCGCAGCACCGTGAGATCTGCGATCGGATCACCTGACAGCACAAGGACGTCCGCGCGGTCGCCTGCGTCGAGTGTCCCGACTCCGAGCCATCGCCGCGCCGAGCCGCAGGCGGCGTCGAGGGCGGCCCGCGCGCCGTGACCGATGTCGGCCAGTGCCACCACCTCGTCGACGATCCGACCGTGTTCCACGAATCCACCGGCGTCGGTTCCGGCGTAGATGTCGACTCCGGCGGCGACCGCCCCGGCAAATGTGGCAGGCGCATCGGCGTAGAGCTTGCGCATGTGTTTCTGGTACGCCGGGAACCGGTCCGCGCCGTCCGCGATCGACGGGAAGTTCTCCACCTGGATCATGGTGGGCACCAGCCCGATCCGCTGCTCCGCCATCACCGCGATGAGTTCGTCGTTGAGGCCGGTGCCGTGTTCGATGCAGTCGATACCGGCCGCGATCAGCCCGTACAACGCCTCGGTGCCGAAAACGTGTGCGGTCACCTTGGCACCACGATCGTGCGCAACCGAGATCGCCTCGCGAAGCACATCCTCCGGCCACAGCGGTGCCAGATCCCCGGTGTCGCGGTCGATCCAGTCCCCCACGAGCTTGACCCAGCCGTCCCCGGCATCCACCTGTCTGGCCACCTCGGCAGGCAGATCGGTGACGTCGTCGAGGTCGACGCCGTAGTCGCGCAGGTACCGCTTGGGACGGGCGATGTGCTTGCCGGCCCGGATGAACTGCGGACACTTGGAATCGGCGTCGAGCGGGTGCGTGTCCAGCGGAGAACCGACCTCACGGATGAGCGTCGCGCCCGCCCGGACATCCGCGTAGGCGAATGCGCGGGCCTGCTCGATGGTCACGCCCAGCCCCGGTGCGATACCCACATGATTGTGGGCATCCACCAGACCCGGCATGATCCAGCCACCATCGGTCACCGTAACCGCGCCCGGCACCGACTCGTACGAGATCACCCCGTCGGAAACCCAGAACTCGATCGGTTCCCCGGTCCCGACAGCACGACCACGAAAGTGCAACCGCGACTGCACCATAGGTGTGGTCCCGACTACTTCTTCTTGGGCCGCTGGAACTGGCTGACGTCGATACCCTCGAGCCCGGGCGGAAGCTGATCGAGCCCGGCGGGCATGTTCGACAGATCAGGGAAGCCGGCAGGCATTCCACCGGGCATGCCGCCAGGGAAACCGCCCCGCACCTTCGGCTGCGTCGGTCCGCGACCGCCCTTCTTGCCCTTCTTGCCGCCCTTTTTGCGATTCACCTTGCGGTTGGCGCCGGGCATACCCATGCGGCCTGCCATCTGCGACATCATCTTCCGCGCGTCGAAGAAGCGATCGACCAACTGGTTGACGTCGCTGACCGTGACACCCGAACCGTTCGCGATGCGGGCCCGGCGAGATCCGTTGATGATCTTGGGGTTGTCGCGTTCGGCAGGCGTCATGCCACGAATGATGGCCTGCACCTTGTCGAGTTGCTTGTCGTCGACCTGGGAAAGCGCATCCTTCATCTGGCCCGCACCCGGCAGCATGCCGAGCAGGTTCCCGATCGGGCCCATCTTGCGGATCATCAGCATCTGCTCGAGGAAATCCTCGAGCGTCAGCTCACCCTGACTGATCTTGTTCGCCGCGTCCTCGGCCTGCTGCACATCCCAGTGCTGCTCCGCCGACTCGATGAGGCTGAGCACGTCGCCCATACCGAGGATGCGGCTCGACATCCGGTCGGGATGGAAGACATCGAATTCGTCGAGCTTCTCGCCCGTCGACGCGAACATGATGGGACGGCCGGTCATCTCCCGGACCGACAGGGCGGCGCCACCACGGGCGTCGCCGTCGAGTTTGGTGAGCACCACACCGGTGAAGTCGACACCTTCGGCAAACGCCTCGGCGGTGGCAACGGCGTCTTGACCGATCATGGCGTCGAGGACGAACAGCACCTCATCGGGATTCACCGCATCGCGGATCCCCCTGGCCTGGCGCATCAGTTCCTCGTCGATACCGAGGCGACCCGCGGTATCGATGATCACAACATCGTGCAGCTTCGATTTGGCTTCGGCGACACCGCCTTTGGCGACCTCGATCGGCTCGGCAAGGCTCTCGGCGCCATCATGACCCGAGACACCGAGCTCCCCGGTACCACCGACGTTCTGCCCAGGATGGGGTGCGTACACCGGCACGCCTGCACGCTCACCGACGATCTGCAACTGACTGACGGCACCGGGACGCTGGAGGTCACAGGCCACGAGCATGGGCGTGTGCCCCTGCTTCTTGAGCCACGCGGCCAGCTTCCCGGCGAGCGTCGTCTTACCGGCGCCCTGCAGGCCCGCGAGCATGATCACGGTCGGCGGGGTCTTGGCGAACTGGATCCGTCGGGTCTCGCCGCCGAGGATGCCGACAAGCTCCTCATTGACGATCTTGACGACTTGCTGCGCCGGATTCAGCGCCCCGGACACCTCGGCGCCCTTGGCCCGTTCCTTGATCCGGCTGATGAAGCCGCGGACGACGGGCAGCGCCACGTCTGCCTCGAGAAGCGCGAGACGGATCTCGCGACAGGTGCGATCTATATCGGCATCGGACAGCTTGCCCTTGCCGCGCAGATCGGTAAGGACACCGGCCAACCGGCCTGAGAGGGAGTCGAACATGCCCCTAGCCTATCGGGACACCGGATTTACCGGGTTTGTCGTCGTGCTCTCGGGGTGGCGCCGGTGGTGGCACCACTGCAAGGATCGCCTGTTCGAGCTGGTCACGGGTCTGCGAGCCGTCTCCGGGCAACCGGATACAGAACGAGTCGACCACCGATCCGCCCATCGTGGCGACCTTGGCCCACGTGATGTTGACGCCATGACGTTCGAGAACATCACTGACCCGGGCCAGCAGTCCGACCCGATCGCCGGCACGGAGTTCGAGGATGACACTGCTGTCGTCGTAGCCGTCGAACCAGATCACCCTCGGGGGTGCCTGTGCGAACAACGCGGGCACCGCAGGCGACACGCTTCCGTCCGGCGGCGCCAGGGGCGCGCTGTCGCGTTCCTTGGCGTCCAGTCGTGCGATCACATCGATCCCACCTTCGACCGCCTGGATCAGTTGCTGGCGCAGCAATCCCACCTCGCCGGGATCTCCGAAGATCGGCGACACGAGAAACGTGTTGACCGCACTCCCCGCGTGCGTCTGCACCACCGCACTGAGCAACCGCAGACCCCGCAACGACAGGACGCCTGCCATCCGGGACAACAAGCCCGGCTGCTCCGGCGCGATCATGGTCACGGAGAAGGTGTGCTGATTGTCGGTGGACACCATGTCCACGCTGATGCCACCGGCTTCGGCGAGGGCGATCAGCTCAGGTGTCAGCGGATCGGGGGTGGATAGGTCGCCACCCTCCATCAGCCGCAGGCACCGCCTGACCAGTTCACCGATCAGCGACGCCTTCCAGTCACCCCAGACGCCCGGTCCGGTGGCCAGCGAGTCGGCCTCGGCCAGCGCCGCGAGCAGCTCCAGCAGGACCCGCGAGCCACCCAGCGTGTCGACAACGCTCTGCACCGTCGCCGGGTCGTCGAGGTCGCGGCGGGTGGCCATCTCCGGCAACAGCAGGTGATAGCGCACCATCTTCGACAAGATCACCACGTCCTCGGGCCACAACCCGAAGCGATTGCCCACCTGGTTGGCGAGTTCGGCACCGACAACGCTGTGATCGGCACCGCGGCCTTTGCCCAGATCGTGTATCAGGGCACCGAGCACCAGGAGGTCCGGCCGTGACACCCGCGTGGTCAAAGCGCTTGCGTTGGCCGCGGTCTCGACGAGATGCCGGTCGACGGTCCAGGTGTGGATGGGATCTCGGGGCGGAAGGTCGCGCACCGCACCCCATTCCGGGATGAGCCGGCCCCACAGACCGGTTCGGTCCAATGCCTCGATCGGCGCGATCATGTGTTCGCCGGATCCGAGCAGGACCAACAGATCGCTGAGAGCGTCCGCAGGCCAGGGTTCGCGCAGTTCCGGTGCAAAATCCGCCAGCCGGGCAAGTGTCGCTGCGGCCATCGGCAGTCCGGTCCGCGACGACGCCGCCGCGACCCGGAGGATGAGTCCGGGGTCCTTGCTGGGGAACGCGTTTCGCGCCAGCGCCACTTCGCCCTGGTGCTCGACGACACCCTCGTCGAGCGGTCGCCGGATCGGGGATCTCCGCAACTTCGACAATCCCTTGCGGGGCAAGGAGTTCGATGAGGTCCGCAAACCCACGTCGACGGCGTAGCTGATGGTGCGCGCACTGTCGCTGATGGTGCGCGCCAACTCGAACCGATCGCCGATCCGGAGTGCGGAACCGATCTCGTCGGCGTCCTGCGCCCGTAGCTGTTCCCGTGGTCGACCGGTGATCCGGTGCAGTTCGGTACGAACGTCCAGCAAGCGCGTGTATGCCTGGCGCAGACCACCACCCGGCGAATCCGGCCGCAGCGCGGCCATGCCGTCGGTCAGCTGCGCGATGGCCAAGGCATCGAGCATGTGCACATCACGCAGACCGCCACGACCGTATTTCAGGTCGGGTTCGGCGCGGTGCGCGATGTCGCCGCTGCGACGCCAGCGATCACGGGCCTGGTCGACCAGTCCGCCGAAGCGTGACCGGATGTCGGTACGCCACTGCTGGCGAACACCACCGATCAACAGCCGCGACAGGTCCTCGTCGCCTGCGATGTGCCGCGCCTCGAGAAGCCCCAGCGCCGCAGTCATGTCAGAGGCGGCAACCTGCAAGGCCTGCGACACCGTCCGCACGCTGTGGTCGAGCTTGATGTGTGCGTCCCACAGCGGATACCAGATCTGATCGGCGACCTCGGCGACGATGGCAGGATCCATCTCGTCGTGGAGCAGGATCAGGTCGAGATCGGAGTGGGGCAACAACTCTTGCCGCCCGAGTCCGCCGACCGCGACGATCGCAAACCCACTACCCGGTTTGATTCCGATCTCGGCAGCCTTGGTGGTGAGCCAGAAGTCGTGCAGGTCGACGAGCACCCGCCGAAGGGCGGGCGCATCGATGCGCTTGTTGCCGTCGGCGCGTGTGAGTAATTGTTTGCGTGCCGTGACAAGGTCTGTTGCCGCGGCAGGGGTCGCGTGAGACGGCTGCGGTCCCGCCTCCGAGGGTTCCTCGGAAGCAGGACCGCGACCGCCATTGAGAAATGGCACTGTCTTACAGGGCTTCGCTGCCGCGTTCTCCGGTACGCACCCTGACGACGGCTTCCACCGGGGACACCCAGACCTTGCCATCACCGATCTTGCCGGTGCGTGCAGCTTCGACGATCACATCGACAACCTTGTCGACTGCGGCGTCGTCGACAACGACCTCGACCCGAACCTTGGGAACGAAGTCGACTGAGTACTCCGCACCGCGGTAGACCTCGGTGTGGCCCTTCTGGCGACCGTAACCCTGGACCTCGCTGACGGTCATACCGACAACGCCTGCTTGTTCCAGACCAGCCTTGACATCTTCGAGCGTGAACGGCTTCACGATCGCGGTAACTAGCTTCATTTGTTGTATCCCTCCATGAGGATCACCTAGCGAAATTGAGTTTGCAGGACTTAAGCGAAGTCATACGCGCTTTCGCGGTGATCCGTCTCATCGATACCAGTGTCCTCATCTTCGGTGGTGATCCGCCAGCCGAGTGGCTTGAGTGCGAACGCGATGATGGTGGTCATGACAGCGGTGAATCCGACAGCGACCAGTGCGATGACGATCTGGATGACCAGTTGCTTTCCGCCGCCACCGTAGAAGAGGCCGGTCTCGGAGGCCAGCAGGCCGATCCCGATGGTGCCCCACAGGCCGGCAACGAGGTGCACGCCGACGACGTCGAGTGAATCGTCGAAGCCGAGCTTGGTCTTGAGACCGACGGCAACAGCTGCGAGTGCACCGGCGATCACACCGAGGATCAGCGAACCGATCGGGGTCAGCGCGCCACAAGCCGGGGTGATGGCGACCAGACCGGCAACGATGCCCGATGCTGCGCCGACGCCGGTCGCGGACTTGTCGCGGATCTTCTCAACCACGAGCCAGCCGATCAGACCTGCTGCGGTCGCGGCGGTGGTATTGATCCAGACCAGGCCTGCCAGAGCGTCTGCGGTGCCTTCGGATCCGACGTTGAAGCCGAACCAACCGAACCACAGGATTGCCGCACCGAGCATGACGAACGGCACGTTGTGCGGGCGGTAGGCGGTGCGACCGAAGCCGACGCGCTTGCCGATGATCAGAGCAAGGACCAGACCCGCCATACCGGCATTGATATGGACAACCGTGCCGCCTGCGAAGTCGATCGGGGCAACCTTGGCAACGATGTCACCGTCGACGTCCTCGGTTCCGAAGATCCACGACGCGAAGCTGTCCTCGGCGTTCGAGAGCAGACCGCCGCCCCAGACCATGTGCGAGAGCGGGAAATACACGAGGGTGGCCCAGACGCCCGTGAACACCAGCCATGTCGAGTACTTCACGCGCTCGGCAAGCGAACCCGAGATCAGCGCGACGGTGATCACCGCGAAGGTCAGCTGGAAGCCGGCCCACACGATGGCCGGAACGTCTCCGAAGCCGCCGATGACATTCAACGTCTCGCCGTCGATGTCCTTGGTCTCCATCAGTTGATTGAGGCCGAAGAGTGAGAACGGGTTGTCGAAGATGCCCAGGATGTCGTTGTCGCCGGTTGTCGACGACGAGAACGACATCGAGTAACCCCAGAGCACGTAGATCACGCTCACGACACCGAGGGAGCCGAAGGACATCATCATCATGTTGATGATGGATTTCTGACGCGACAGGCCGCCGTAGAAGAAGGCCAGTCCCGGTGTCATGAAGAGCACGAGTGCGGCGCTCGTCAGGACCCAGGCGGTCGCCCCGACGTCGTAGGGCGCAAACGCATCGTCTGGCAGTGCCAAAACCACTGTAAGAAACCTCCTAGAGTGCGCCGACGGCTCGGCGCCTTCAAAGAGATTGGCGGGCGAGGATTGCGTTTAGGGTGCTCTGGTGTTTCATGCGTGTGAACCGCGACCCGATTCATGTTTCATCTATGTATACCGGCAGGAATGACGTTGATCAGACCGCCGAACCTACGTTGATTTGTTGTGTGAGGCCGTCTCGAGTCGCAGCAATTCGCAGGATCTGAGCAACGTTTGATCAGCCCAACAGAGCGTCGACAAACGCCTCTGGTTCGAACGGTGCAAGATCATCGGCGCCCTCTCCCAGACCCACCAGCTTGACCGGCACTCCGAGCTCGCGCTGCACATGGAAGACGATCCCGCCCTTGGCCGTGCCGTCCAGTTTTGTCAGCACCACCCCGGTGATCGAGACGACTTCGGAGAACACCTTCGCCTGGGTGAGGCCGTTCTGTCCGGTGGTCGCATCCAGGACCAACAGCACCTCGTCGACGGCGGCCCGCTTTTCGACAACACGTTTGACCTTGCCCAGCTCGTCCATGAGTCCGGTTTTGGTGTGCAGCCGACCCGCGGTGTCGATCATCACCACGTCGACGCCTTCCTCGATGCCACGCGAGACGGCATCGAACGCGACCGCAGCGGGGTCGGCGCCTTCTTTACCGCGGACCACCTCGGCACCGACCCGCTCTGCCCATGTCTGCAGCTGGTCCGCAGCGGCGGCGCGGAAGGTGTCGGCCGCACCGAGCAACACCCGGCGACCGTCGGCAACCAGAACGCGGGCCAGTTTGCCGGTGGTGGTTGTCTTGCCGGTGCCGTTGACACCGACCACCAACAGGACAGAGGGCTTGCCTGCATGCGGAAGCGCGCGGATCGAGCGGTCCAGGCTCGGCTCGATCTGTGCGATCAACACCTTGCGGAGCAGGGCCCGGACCTCCGCCGCCGAACGGACCGGCGCCTGGGCGAGTTCGGTACGCAACTGGTCGACGACTGCCATCGTCACCGATGTACCGAGGTCGGCCATCAGAAGCGTGTCCTCGATCTCTTCCCAGCTGTCCTCATCCAGGTCACCGGCACCGAGCAGTCCGAGCATGCTCTTGCCCAGTGCGTTCTGCGACCGCGACAGACGACCGCGGAGCAGGCCGAGGCGGCCCGCGGTCGGCGCGATCTCATCGAGCGCCGGCTCCACGGCCTCTCGCTCGAGCTCAGGTTCCGGCGCCACGATCTCCGGTTCGATGATCTTCGGCTCGAAGACCTCCGGCTCGACGATCTCCGGCTCGACGACCTTCGGCTCGACAACCTCAGGTGCGGGCTCGGGTGCCGGGGCGGCAGTCTCTGGCTCGGCCACCTCGGGCGCTGCAGTTTCAGGCGCTGCAGTTTCAGGCGCTGCAGTCTCAAGCGCTGGGGTTTCAGGCTCGGCGACCTCGGGTTCCGCTAGCTCGGGTTCGACCACTTCCGGCTCGACGACCGGCGTCTGGGCAGCGGGCGGTTCGACAACCTCGGGCTCGGGCGCAACCTCTTTCGCAGGTGCACTCGGGACGTCCGGGGTCGGCGGTTCGGCAACTGTCGTCCCGGACCCGCCCTGGGTGAAGGAGAAGCCCGAACCCGCCTGATAGCCACCCGATTTGTCGACCTGCCTGGTGCCATCGGATCCGGTGACCTGATCTTCGCTGTCGCGCAGGGAGATTCGACGGCGACGGGAGACCACCAGGCCTCCGACCACCAGCGCCAACAGCAGCACGGCAACTACAACAACGATCGCGATTACGGCACCTGAGTTCACCGGCCCAGTCTGCCAGAGGGCATCTGAGCCGCACGTCCGGACACAGTCGAGGAACGTTCGCAACCGCACCGATGACCAGGATCTGGGCGTACGGTGATTGTCAGACCCTGCACCCATACTCGTTACGCCCTGACCACGACCAGGAGACGAACATGAGCATTTCGGTTGACCAGTCCGCTCTGACCACCAAATTCCTCGACGTGCGCGGGCTCACCGACCGTCTCACCGCAGCACTCTCCCCCGAAGACCAGACACCTCAGTCGATGCCGGACGCCAGCCCGACCAAATGGCACCGCGCGCACGTCAGTTGGTTTTTCGAGGAGTTCATTCTCCGCGACCTCCCCGGATACACCGTCTACGACGAATCGTTCCGCTACCTGTTCAACAGCTACTACGAGGCTGTCGGTGCCCGTCATCCCCGACCGGAGCGTGGTCTGATCACCCGGCCCGGCACCCTGGAGATCACCCGCTACCGCGAGTACATCGACCGGGCCCTGGCCGCCGCCCTCACCGAAGACCGACTCGATGACGTGGCGATCGAACTGGTGGAACTGGGCTGCAACCACGAGCAACAGCACCAAGAACTAGTGCTGATGGATATCAAGCATCTGCTCTCCACCCATCCTTTCGGCCCGGTGTACGTCGATCGGGCGTCAGAGTCGAACGCGCGAAGTTCGACCGCGTCGGCCCCTCCCCTGCGCTGGCAATCGATGGCCGGTGGGCTGGTCGAGATCGGTGCCGACGATCGCGGGTTCAGCTACGACAACGAGGGTCCGCGCCACACCGTTTACCTACACGATTACGAGATCGCCAACCGGCAGGTCACCAACGGTGAATGGCTCGAGTTCATGGCCGACGACGGCTACCGGCGCAGCGAGTTCTGGTTGTCCGACGGCTGGGCCCGTATCCAGGAGACCGGATGGACCGCGCCGGGTTACTGGAGCAACGACGACGGGACCTGGACCACGTTCACGCTGTCCGGCCGTCGACCGGTGGTCTTCGACGAACCGGTTGCGCACGTCTCCTTTTACGAGGCCGACGCGTACGCCCGATGGGCGGGTGCCCGCCTACCGACGGAGTTCGAGTGGGAGAACGCCGCCGCCCTCACCGGCGGGCGCCGCGGCGGACTGCTCGATCCGAGGCGATGTCACCCTTCGATCGCCACGGAGGCGATGGTCGGCGACGTGTGGGAATGGACGTCGAGTGCCTATCTCCCGTATCCGGGGTTTGTCCCGGCCAACGGCGCCGTCGGTGAATACAACGGCAAGTTCATGAGTGATCAGCACGTCCTGCGCGGCGCAAGCGCTCTGACACCGCGCGGCCACGAGCGGATCACGTACCGCAATTTTTTCCCGGCGCCCTCTCGATGGGTGCTCAGCGGGCTGCGGCTGGCCCGATGACGGGGTCGAACACGTCTGTGAACCCGGATCTGGTCGCCGACGCGATGGTCGGCCTGTGGCAGGACCCGCCGGTCCTGCCTGCGAAGTGGTTGTACGACAAGCGCGGCAGCGAGCTGTTCGATGAGATCACCCGTCTGCCGGAGTACTACCCCACCCGCCGGGAGACCGAGATCCTGCGGACCCACAGCGTCGACATCACCCGGCAGTCGGGTGCCCGCACCATGATCGAACTCGGATCGGGGACGTCGGAGAAGACCCGTTTGTTGCTGCAGGCATTCACCGATCGCGGCGGCGCGTTCACCTATGTGCCCCTCGACGTGAGCATCGAGATGCTCACCTCGGCGTCCGAGCAGTTGGCCGCGGAGTTCCCGGCAATCGCGGTCGAACCTCTCCACGCCGATTTCGGGGATCCGGCACTGTCTCTGGCGCACCATGCCGGCCCGCGGATGGCGATCTTCTTGGGCGGCACCATCGGCAACCTCGACACCCGTGAACGCGCCGACTTCTTTCGGCGGATCTCCGGGGCGCTGCGCCCCGGGGACTTTTTCCTGCTCGGCGCCGACCTGATCAAGGATCCAGGCCGACTCATCGCCGCATACGACGATCGCGCAGGCGTGACAGCCGATTTCAATCGCAATGTGATCGAGGTGTTGCGGACCGGGTTGGCGGCACGAGGCCTGTACGCGGACGACTTCGATCACATCGCGAGGTGGAACCCCGCCGAACATCGGATCGAGATGTGGCTCCGCGCCCGTCGCGACATATCAGCCGAGTTCGGGACCATCGAGCGCAGCTGGGAATTACCCAAAGGTGCCGAGATCCTCACTGAGATCAGCACCAAGTTCGACCTCGACACCCTGCACGGCGAGCTCGCGGCCGCCGGCCTCGACCGCCACCACACCTGGACCGATCAGGCCGGAGACTTCGCAGTGCTGCTCAGTCAGGTCGCTGCCTGACCTGCTTCGACGGTCGGCGGCGCGCCCAGGTCTTGGCCCCGCATCCGCTGCGAGATCACCGTGGTGATGCCGTCGCCCTGCATGCTGACGCCGTAGAGGGCGTCGGCGACCTCCATGGTCGGCTTCTGGTGGGTGATGACGATCAATTGCGATTTTTCGCGCAGCTGCTCGAACAGAGTTATGAGCCGGCGCAGGTTGGTGTCGTCGAGCGCAGCTTCGACCTCGTCCATCACGTAGAAGGGTGACGGGCGAGCCCGGAAGATCGCCACCAGCATGGCAACCGCGGTCAGCGACTTCTCACCACCGGACAACAGCGACAGGCGTTTGACCTTCTTGCCGGGTGGACGGGCTTCCACCTCGATGCCGGTGGTGAGCATGTCCGACGGATTGGTCAGGACCAGACGTCCCTCACCTCCGGGGAACAAGGTCTTGAAAACCTCGACGAACTCGCGTTCGACGTCCGCGTAGGCCTCGGTGAACACCTGCAGGATCCGGTTGTCGACATCCTGCACCACGTCGAGCAGGTCTTGGCGCGCTTTTTTCACATCTTCGAGTTGCGTGGACAGGAAGTTGTAGCGCTCTTCCAGCGCGGCAAACTCTTCCAGCGCAAGCGGATTCACCTTGCCCAGAGTGTTCAGATCCTTTTGGGCCTTCTTGGCCCTGGCGGACTGGGTGGCACGGTCGAACGGGATCGGCGTCGGTGCGACCACCGTCTCGCCGCGCTCCTTGGCCTGGTTGTACTCGGCGATCTCCAGCTCCGTCGGCGGCAACGCGACCTCGGGCCCGTACTCGGCGATGAGATCGTCGGGACTGATCGCGAAGTCGTTCATGATCTGCTCTTCGAGCTGCTCGATCCGCAGCGACACCTGCGCCTTGGCCACCTCGTCGCGGTGCACCGCATCCTTCAACGAGGCGAGCTGCGCACCGACCTCCGCTGCGGTCTTTTTGACCACGTCGAGATGTTCGGTCCGGGTCGCGCGCTCACGCTCGAGTTCGTCGCGATACGACTGTGCCTGTGCCACAGCAATTTCCAGACGCGCGGCGATCAGTTTTCCCAACTCCAGCGCAACCTCTGCCACCTCCGCGGCGTGGGCGCGGGCCTTGTTCTGTCGTTCGGCACGTTCCCGCGCCTCCCGCTCGGCGCGCGCGGCCCGGCGCAGCGAATCGGCCTTGCCGCGAACCGAGGCCAAGCGCTCCTCGGCACTGCGCAAGACCAGTCGGGACTCCATCTCAACTGCTCGGGCCTCGGCGACCGCGGCAGCTGCCGCATCCCGCTCGGTGTCCGGCAGCTCACCGCCACCGCCGCGATCGGTGCTCTCGTCCCGGGCCATGTGCAACCGCTCCTCGGCGGCCGCGAGTGTGGCCATCGCCTCGGTGCGGCTGTCCTCGACACGGGCGCGTTGCGATGCCAGACGTGCCGATTCCTCTTGCGCCGCACGGGCCGCCTGACCGAGCCGGGCGAGTTGTTCGTAGATCGCACCGAGCTGCGCGTCCGATTCATGCAGCGCGGCGAGTGCCTGTTCGGCGGTATCACGGCAATCCGACTGCTGGGCCAGCGCGCCGGACAGTGCGGCCATCAGTTCTTCGCTGCGTCGACCGGCCTGCACCAGATCGTTGCGGGCGGCGTCGATCGCGGACTGCACCTCGATGGTGGACGGCCGCGCGCCGGTGCCGCCGCTACGCCATCCGGCACCGATCAAATCGCCGTCGAGCGTGACGATCCGCAGCGAACCAATATGCGGTACAACTTGTTTCGCATCCGCGACAACCAGTTCGGCCACCTCGACCGTGTCGGCGACGACGGTATACCCCAGCAAGAGTTCGACAGCACCGTGCAGCGCTTCGGGGACCGAGACCACCTCGAGCGCCCACCGCGCGCCTGCAGGCAGGGTCGCACTTCCGCGACCGGTCGCTTCGACACCTCCGATGAGCACCGAGGCGCGGCCGCCCTCGTTCTCCCGCAGCGCCGACAACGATGCGCGGGCCTTGGGAAGATCGGCGGTGGCCACCGCGTCGGCGGCCGGGCCGAGTGCCGCGGCGATGGCGGGTTCGAAGCCCTCCTCGACGCGCAACAGCGAGGACATCGGGCCGAGCAATTCGGACGAGCGGTGCTCCATCAGCCAGGCACCACCGTCTTTGCGCTCCAGACCGACTGCCAATGCATCGATCCGGGCCCTGAGCGAGGTGACCCGTTGTTCGGCCGCACGTTCGGCGGCCTGTAGTTCGGCGACCCGCTCGTTGGCCTGGTTCAGCGCGGCGACGCTGCGCTCGTGGTGTTCGTCGAGGCCCAGTTCCGAGGCATCGAGGTCGGCCACCGTCGCCGACGCGGCATCGAACTCCTCGCCGGCCGATTCGGCGCGGGCCGCCGCGTTCTCGATGGCGGCACCGAGTCGGGCCGTTTCCGCGTCGATCGTCTCGACCTTGGTGCGCAGATTGTCGACCTGGCCTTCGAGTCGCGCCAATCCCTCACGCCGGTCGGCAACGGCCCGGACGGCCGCCATATGTGCACGCTGGGCCGCGGCAGCCTCTTCCTCCAGTTCGGCGAGGGCTTCCTTGGCCCCGTCGAGCTGCATTCCGGCCTCTTCGACGGATTCGGTGAGCGTGGTCTCCTCGGCGGCGGCGGCCTCTGCCTGACGGTCGAGTTGTTCGGGATCACGACCCGAATCCGTCCGAACCGGTTCTGCCAGATAGCGGCTGCGCTCTGCAGCGATCCGGCAGGTCGCGCCGACCCGCTCGGTCAGCGCGGACAGGGCGAACCAGGCCTGGCCGGCCTCGTTGGCCGCCGGAACGATCTGTGCCAGCGACTTCTCGTTGTCGTCGACCTGGATCTGGAGTTCATCGAGCTGGGCGGCCAGCTCGTCCTGCTGCCTGCGGAGTTCGCTTTCGCTGGTCTGCTGCTCGGCGAGTTCGCTGCGGCGGATCACCAGGTCGTCTGCAGCAAGCCGGAGCCGGGCATCGCGGAGGTCTGCCTGGACCGTCTGCGCGCGGCGGGCGATCTCGGCCTGGCGACCGAGTGGTTTGAGCTGACGGCGCAGCTCCGAGGTCAGGTCGCCCAGCCGCGACAGGTTTGCCTGCATCGCGTCGAGCTTGCGGACCGCCTTTTCCCGGCGTTTGCGGTGTTTGAGCACACCGGCGGCCTCTTCGATGAAGGCTCGGCGTTCTTCTGGCCGGGATTCGAGGATCGAGGCGAGTCGTCCCTGTCCGACGATGACGTGCATCTCACGGCCGATGCCGGAGTCGCTGAGCAGTTCCTGGACGTCCATCAACCGGCAGGAACTGCCGTTGATCTCGTATTCGCCGGCGCCGTCACGGAACATCCGGCGTGTCACCGACACCTCGGAGTAGTCGATGGGCAGCGCACCATCGGAGTTGTCGATGGTCAGCGTCACCTCGGCCCGGCCCAGCGCGGCACGCCCCGAGGTGCCGGCGAAGATGACGTCTTCCATCTTGCCGCCGCGCAATGCCTTGGCGCCCTGTTCGCCCATCACCCAGGTCAGGGCGTCGACCACGTTCGACTTGCCGGACCCATTGGGGCCGACGACACAGGTGATCCCCGGTTCGAAACGCAGGGTGGTTGCCGACGCGAAGGACTTGAATCCCTTGAGCGTCAAGCTTTTGAGGTGCACAGCGCCTCAGCCTACCGTCAGCGCTCGACAAATCCGGTCAGGTCTCCGCGTGGGGGTTCCCAATCGGTGACCACCGCGTCGACCTTTCCGGGGCTCTTCCCGGCGTCGATCAGGTCCAGGAGGGCCTGGCATGCTGTGCGCTCACCCTCGGCGGTGATCAGGACCCGGCCATCGCTTTGATTCGACGCCGACCCCACCAGTCCCAGTTCGAGCGCACGCGAGCGGGTCCACCATCGGAATCCGACACCTTGCACGTATCCGTGCACCCAGGCCCGCATGCGCACCACCTCGGATCCCGACTCCGTCATGACCTACTCCGTCCCGCCTATTCGGTTTCGCCTATTCGGTTTCGACAGTCAGACCGACCTTGGTGCCGGCCTTCAGGGTGCGGCCGACGGTGCAGACCGCGTCAACGGCCCGTTCGACCACCACGAGCAGCCGCTGAGCTGCCTCGGGATCGAGTTCGGACAGGTCGACCTCGAGCACCTCGTCGAGCTGCGGATAGACCTCGTTCTCGCGGTCGGCGGCACCACTGACCCGGATCGTGGCGTCGTAGTCGTCACCGAGGCGGCGTGAGAGCGGCTTGTCCGAACTCATTCCGGTACACGCCGCCAGGGCGATCTTGAGCAGCTCACCCGGCGTGAACACGCCCTCGACACCGTCCGAGCCGATCAGGACTTCAGCGCCGCGACTGCTCTGGCCGGTGTACCGACGGGTTCCGGTGCGCTGCACCCACAACTCGGTGGTCGAGGGCGCGGCGGAGTTGATGGGTTCGGTTGCGGTCATGTCGATATTTAACACCTGCGGCGAGGCCGCAATTCCACGGGCGGGTCGCCCACAATGGCACCGCGGCCACACCCCGCGGCTTCACCAACGATTGATGTGCAGAACGTTCTCGAGTGGTACCCGCGGCGCCGGTTTGAAGGTCTCACCGGTGAAGTAGGCAGTCGGGATCAGCGCGGCCTGGTGATATCCGGCCGGGATCCCCAACAACTCGGCGATCTCGGCTTCGCGCTGCAAATGCAGTGTGGTCCATGCGGTCCCGAGACCGCGGGCCCGTGCCGCGAGGGCGAAACTCCACACGCCCGGCAACAATGAACCCCACAGTCCGGCCTGGTTGCCCGCCGGTAGGTTCTTTCCGGCTTTGATGCAGGGGACGACGAGTACCGGAACCTCACCCATGTGTTCTCCGAGCCAGGCGACACTTCCGCCGATCCGGTGCTGCACGGTGGCCCGCTCGGGGTCGTCGGCAAAGAGTTTGGCCGCCGACTGATCCGAAGCCAGGTACTCGTCCACGAGTTCGCCGTAGATGCGACCTACTGTGGCCCGGATCTCGGGATCGGTAATGACCAGCCACTGCCACCCCTGCCGGTTCGACCCCGACGGTGCCTGCAGTGCGATCTCGAGACATTCTTTGATCAGTTCCAGCGGTACCGGCCGGGTCAGGTCGAGCCGCTTGCGCACGGTCCTGGTGGTGGTGAGCAATTCATCCGGTGTCAGTTCGAGGGTCATGACACGATCATGCCTGCCCGCTCATCGGATTGAGAACAGGCTAGCCCCGGGGTCTGATCTGGCAGCGAGGACAGCTGAACGAACTGCGGTTCATGAATTGCTCGCGACGCATGATCGCGCCGCACCGACGGCACGGTTCACCCTCGCAGCCATAGGCATTCAGAGAACGCTCGAAATAGCCTGACTAGCCCGGCTTGTGACATTGATCGGGGTCCCGCACCACACCGTCGCGACCATCTTCAAAGGAATCCGCGCTATCGACCTGGCCCTGTATCCCCTCTCTCAGACTAGAAAACCTCCGCGTTCACGCGGACTCCTTCCGGTACGTCGCCTTGAAGACAGCCTCTTCGAGCCAGCGTTTGAAGCTGTCATTGTCCTGAAATGCTTTGAACAACTGCGTCTCGTCGGCGATCAGGCTGAGCATGGCCTTGCCGAGTGCGCGGTTCATCTCGACTCGAGCATTCACTGGGTCATCGTTGGCCTGCGCGTTGCGGTAGGCCTCGTCTTCGGCGACGATCCGGGGGATCTCCTCCGTGATACGACGCTGGATGCGGTCGGCATCCTCCCAGTCGATGTTGCCGAAGTGGTCATTAAAGCTCTTTACGATCGCCGATAGCTTCTCCAACTCAGGTTCTGGCGAGTGGCCTCCACCGGAGGCGGGAACCGGGTCGAGCGAACCGTCTTCGTCGTCCAACATGATCCGTATCGCGACGGCCTTCTCTGCACGATACGACTCCAGGTCAATGTTCTCGAGGATGCCAGCCGTGAGGTCTTCTTCCCTGGGCGCTGGCAGTTTCGGCACAAGGTTGTCGAGGAAGATCGCACGCTTCTCCCATTCGACGCTTCCATAGGGCAGGACCGTCGACAGAAAGTTGTATGTGCGCAGGAATGCCTTGGCATCGCCCTTGAATCTCACCTGGTCGTCTTCGTCGGGCAGTTCGATGTACTCGGCGACGCATGCGTCGAGGACGGGATGGAGTTGATCAGGTCCCGCCCCAGCGAGGTATAGCCTGACGAACTCGTCGACATGCTCGGGTGTGTAAACGGCGAAACCGTCGAGGTCGTTGACGAGATCGTGTAGCTTATTTGGGTCTGTTTCCTCCACCAACACCGTGGTGCGGTAGTAGGGATCGAAGGACTTCTTGATGACGTCCGCGTCGTTGGCGAAATCGAGCACGAAAGTGTCGTGTTTGGCCGGGTGAGCACGGTTGAGTCGCGAGAGCGTCTGCACGGCAAGTACTCCCGACAACGGCTTGTCGACGTACATCGTGTGCATGAGAGGCTCGTCGTAGCCGGTCTGGAACTTGTTGGCCACGACGAGGATTCGGTAAGGATCATCCTTGATCTTTTCGGCGATCGCACCCGAGGGGAATCCGTTGAGACTGACCTCGGTCACACTGTAGCCCTGGTAGTCGTGTTCGCCCGAGAACGCCACAATCGCTTGGTACGGGCTCTTTCGCGTAGCCAAAGCCTCACGTACGGCGTGGAAATACTCGATGCAGCGCGGGATCGACGAAGTGACGATCATGGAGCGCGCCTGGCCGCGGATCTTCTGCTTCGCGATCACCTGATCGAGGAAGTGTTCGACCATGATTGCGGATTTCTGCGCGATCGCATGCTGGTTGCCTTCGACGTACGCTCGGAGCTTCTTCGAGGCGCGTTTGGCGTCGAACTCGGGGTCGTCGGCGACGGTCTTCATCAGCTGGTAGTAGCTACCAACCGGGGTGTAATTGGCGAGGACGTCCTTGATGAAGCCCTCCTGGATGGCCTGCTTCATCGTGTAGGAGTGGAACGGCTTGTGACCCTCCGTCCCGTCGGGATTCGCGACAGGGTTACCGAACATCTGGAGTGTCTTGTTCTTCGGGGTCGCAGTGAACGCGAAGTAGCTCGCGTTGGTGAGCATCTTCTTGCTCTCGATGATCGCGTTGATCTGGTCTTCGAAGGTGATGTCCTCGCCATCCCCCACCTCGACTGCGGCGAGTGCCCGTGAGACGGCGGCGGAGGTTTTCGACCCCTGTGAGGAGTGCGCCTCGTCGATGACGATCGCGAAGGTCCGGTCACGATGCCCGGCCCCGATGTCTTCGAGGATGTACGGGAACTTCTGCACAGTGGTGACGATGATCTTCTTGCCGCTTGTGATCGCTCGCCTCAGATCACCGGACTTGTCGGCGTGCATCATGGTGGACCCGACTTGCAGGAACGACTTGATCGTTTGGGTGAGTTGGCTGTCGAGGATGATTCGGTCGGTCACCACGATGATCGAGTCGAAGGCGACCTCGCCGTTGTGGGTCGCCTCGGCGAGCTGGTGCGTGAGCCACGCGATCGAATTCGATTTGCCACTGCCCGCCGAATGCTGAATCAGGTATTTCTGTCCGGCGCCGTTCGATGCCACGTGGGTAAGGAGTTTGCGGACGACGTCGAGCTGGTGAAATCGCGGGAAGATCGCCTTGCGCGACTTCTTGCCCGTCTTGGGGTTCTTTTCCTCGACGATCTGCGCGTAGTTCTCGATGATCCCGGCGAGGCTGCCGGGGGCAAGGATCTGTGTCCACAGATAGTCGGTCTTGACGCCATCAGGATTCGGCGGGTTACCCGCCCCGTCGTTGAACCCTTGGTCGAACGGTAGAAACCACGACGACGCACCCTTGAGATCTGTGCAAAACTTCACCCGCTGGTCGTCAAGGGCGAAGTGCGCGATGGTGCGTCCGAAGCCGAACAGCGAATCACGGGGGTCGCGGTCGCGCTGATACTGCTCGACGGCGTCGTCGACCGTCTGCTTGGTAATGTTGTTCTTCAGCTCGAAGGTGAGCACAGGAAGCCCATTGACAAACGCAACAAGATCGATCGCGGAACCGGTGTTGCTGACGCTGTGGTGGACCTGCCGGGTGATGACAAAGCTATCGGCAGCGAAGAGGTCTCCAGCTTTGGCGTTGCCGTCGGTGGGCGTCGGATAGTAGAGGTCGAGGTGGTGACCGAGGTGGTCGACGCCGTTGCGCAACAGGTGCACGACTCCGCGCTTGGTGATCTCACCCTGGACTCGCGCGAGGAACTTGTGCCGAGCCGGCGTATCGGCAGTGAGCCCGAGCGGCTCGACGAGGCTGGGCTGGGTTGCCGCGACAAACGCGGCCAGCTCGCCGATGTCGAGAGCGTACGAGGCGTTGAACTCACTGGGCTTGCCCTCGGTCCAGCCGGCCTCAGCCATCTGGCCGACGATGAGCGCTTCCAAGCCCTCCTCGTTAAGTCGCTGCATTGTCACTCCCCCTGCTTGTTGTCCGGCTCCCATTCCAGGGTGATCTTGAGTTCGTGACCCCACGCGAAGTCGCCGGTGATCTGCTGCGCCTGACCGAGCACGATGCTCGGCGCAATCCCCAGCTCGTCGGCGAGATCGCGAATCGCGGCGATATTGCGTCCCGAGGGCAGTCGCTTTCGGTATTCGACAGGCACGAGGGTGCTCGCCGCGAAGTCGTCGGCCTCTTTTTCTGCTTCGTCGCCGGAGCCTTGCATGAACACGGTGTTGTGTCCGTGTAGGAGCACGTGTCCGAGCTCGTGGAAGAGGGTGAACCAGAGCTGATCGTCCTTCTTGCCGCGCACGGAGAGCTGCACCACTGGATGCCCCGCGATCCAGCGGGTGGCGCCGTGAACGCCGAAACCCGGGATCGGCGGGATCAGGCACAACGCGACACCTCCACCCCGCAGCAACTCTTGCGCCTCGGCGATTGCCTCGACAGGGTTCGGCCTCCCTGTGAGCGCCCGGAGCTGAGGTATCGCTGCGTCTAGCGCGGCCTTGTCGAACTCGGGCAACTCCTCGACTCGGGCCAGCCGCTCCCCGAGTGCGAGCCAGATCGCACGCTCATGGGTCTTGTCTCCGTTCAACGCCGCCTTGCGGTAGGCGACTTTGGCGTGCACCCAGGTCGCATCAAAGGCGTCGAGATGACCGATCCCGAGGATCGGGAGCAGCTCGCGCACCGTCCCTGCCTTGTCACGCGCCGCAGCGGCGATGAAGTTCCACTTGCGCAGATAGGCCAACGGGAAGCACTTCGCGTGCTCGTGCTGAGCGGCGAGCTCAGCCTCTTCGGCCAGGCGCGCAAGGTCTTCACGGTATCCCGCCTCGAAGTTGTTCCAGATTCGTGCGGGTATACCGGTGACCCGCTCTAGGCCGAGGGCGACGGTCGCAGAGAGCGGCGCCTTGCCGGAGAGCAGTTCCGAGACGTGCTTCGGGGTCACGCCGAGACGACGGGCCAGTTCGGAGGCGTTGATCCCGTGGTCGTCCAGCCACTCCTGAATGTGCTCTCCAGGAGCGACTGCATAGTTCGGTAGGGCGGTCATGATTGCGCTCCCTTCACAGCTCATATCGGTCGTTTGTATTGGCGCTGCTTGCCTTGTGCGGTCAGCGTTTGTGGTAGTCGACGATCTCGACTACCAGAACGGTGACGGTTCCGTTCTCCGGCTTCACGATGAGCCGCCAGTTCGCGGTCAGCCGGCCCGACCATTGTCCGGCACGGTCACCCTTCAACTCTTCCCATTTGCCTGAGAAGAACAGCAGGTCACTTAATTCTTCAGCCCTGCGCAACTCATCGAGCCGCAGTCGCAGCGCCTTGGCCATCGGCACGCCGAGCCTGCGCTGCATGTGGCGCTCATCGGTGCATCGGCGTTCCAGTTCGTTGTCCACATATCGCAGCTCCATGATGTTACCTGAATCGTAACACTTCTTGTGAACGGCAGAGGGAGTGCTCGCTCACTCGCCCCTACCCTCCGCGACCTCGTCAAGCTCGACCTCGGAGTCGGCGACAAGGTCGAGCACCGACTCGGGAGCATCCGGCAGGGCCGCGGCGATCGTCCGGACGTCGATCTGGCCGGTGACGACGTCAGCAACCAATCGGGTGCGGAATTCCTGGAGAAGCATGATCTCGCGCGAAACTGTCGCCCGCTGCGCAGCATGATCGGCTTGTGCACCGCGCACTTCGCGAACGGCAGACTCCTGACGGGCCAGTGTTGGTCGGCGCATTCGCATACGCCCGACCTGAGAAGCGTTCAGGTTTGCCATCGTCGATCCAACGCTCGCGAGCTGGAGTCGTTCCCTATTTCCTTGCGACGAGAAGACGATCTGGAAGTACTCGGGGAGCCAGCGATCGGGACGTAGCCGCACAATCAAGCTCCCGGTTCCGCACAGCCATCCAGACTGCTCCGCACGCACAACTGCGCAGCGCCCCAAGTCGCCTCGTCGCGCAAGAATAATGTCGCCTTCCTCAAGACGATGACGACCTAACGCCTTAGCCTTCGCGGTCGATACAGCCACCCTTGAATCTGCAACGATTCCTGACGCGCCGAGATGAGCAGGATTGATGACAGGGGTGCCGCCTTCGACATACTCATGCGCGTGCAACTGACTACCAAATGGTCCTGTCTGCACCAAGGACGACGACTGCCCTATCGAGACGATCTCATCATCCTCAAAGGCTGTCGTTACGATCGAGTTCTGGGCATACACCGCAAGCTCGTCTAGCAGAGCGAGAAGGCGGCGCTTGGCGGCGACCGCCTTGTCGATGCGGGCGTTCGCGTGGGCGAGGTACTTCACGATTGCCACCTGCTCGTCTGCCGGAGGCACGATCATTGGCGCATCGAGCCAGCGCGCGTCGGTCATCTGCAGGCGGGACTTCCAGACGCCTTGTGAACGAACCTGTAGTTCCCACTGAAAAGGCGCAGAACGCACGAGCTCATTTAGATAGGCCGAATCCAGTACAGCGTAACGCTGACGATATACGCCGTAGGCCGTACTGACGATGCCGTGATTCCGTGAAACGCCAAGTCCACGACCCCACGCCCAAAGGCTATTTATCACTAAATCATCCGGCCAGCAAAGTTTATGCCCGACATAGCTTTCAGCCTTGAACATGCTGACGGTTGCAGAAGCACGCGGAACTACGCCACGCCGAGACGACACCGTAAGCAATTCCTCGTCCCCGGAAACCGAGCGCACATCTACTGCCTGCATGATGGACTTCGCTCGCACCACTCTCCAGTGAACTGGGATCGATGCAGCCCACATGAGTCCGACGGCACGATTCTCTGGATAGCTCAGCAGATCACGGAACATCACTTCGCCTCCGCAATTCCCGCGACCCTCAAGAGATCTGCCGGGTTCCAGACCTGATTAGCGATAGCACGATACAGTTCGCCCCGCCCGGTGATCGAAGCGGCGGTGAAGGTGTCGTACGGGCGGAAATCGAGCCCGGAGGCAGCGACGTACCGATTGAAACCCGGATTCTTCTCGTAGGCCTGCGGGTCTAGCGATGCGGCGAGCAGGTTCTGCGAGAAGTATCGCGGACGCTTAGAGGGGTAGTCCTCGTCACCGTAACTGGCGTTGTGCTGCTTGGGCAGCAGGAGCAGATCACCGATGCGATTGCGGTGGCGAGCAAAGTCGGTCTCGTGTGCGAATTCGTCCGTGTGCAGTTCGGGATGGTTCGACCAGATGTGCTCGACCTCGTACTTCACCTTTGCGCCGCCAGTCAGCTCGACATAGTTCGATATCCGCCCCGATTCCACAGTGATGTGATCAGTAAGTCGGGCGAGAATCCGGTGCAGCTGACTGCGATTCTGCTGGTGCACGTAGAGATCGTCATTCGAGTCGAAGGTTTCGGACTCTCTGTCCAGGTAGCCGTGCAGCTCACGCGCCAGGTCCTGCACGGTCAACCCGCGCAGGCGGAACATCAACGTCGCCATGGCGTACTGCATCGTGGAATAGTCGGTGGCCCGGAAATTCCAGATCCGCCAGGCCAGCAGGATGTCGATGAAGCGCCCGACAATCTCCAGTTTCCGGTCGATCGTCTCGACGTTGTCACCCACCACCAGCGGCGCGAGCAGCATCTGGTCCTGCAGGGTGAAGCGGTGGTCTGCGTTGAACCGGATGAACCGCAGCCGGCTCACGGGATCAAACGCCGATTCCGCCTGCGCGATGCGCTCGTACTGGCGAGCATAGAAGTCGAGGTCTCGGGTCACGAAGACGCTGAACGCATCGGAGGACACGAGCCCGATCCGCTTGGCGTCGCCTCGCAGCCAGCGGTGGAACTCGGTGCCGATACGGTCCCAGTCCTGCGGCTTCGCGTCCTTTTTGCGTTCACGTATCTTCGTGGAGTATTGGCTCCGCAGCCAGGTCTTGAGGAAGTCGGCGCTGAGCCCCTCGCCGAGATCGTCCAGGCGGCGCATCCGAGAGCGCCATAGGTCATTGGCCTTCGCGCGAGGGGCGCCGTCGTCGATGTTCGCCAACAGGTAGCCCTTGAGCATGTCGGCTGGCGTGAGCTTCAGTCCGCGATCGTTCATCGTCTCGAAGATCGCGTATGCGTCGTCGTCGTTGTAGGCGGTGATCTGAACGATCTGCACCCGGTCCTTGAGCCAGTCGATAAAGTACGGCAGGACGTCGCCCTTGAGTTCATCGGGGAAGAGCCCGTCGATCTCGCCATACCGGGCGACCAGGGTGTGCACCGATTCGACGGCCTCGGCCGGGGCGTCGTACTCACCGTGCTCGAACAGTCCCTGCATGCACTCGTTGCGGTCGGCGACATCGAGATTGAACGACTTCTCACCGTACGACTCGGAGTAGATCAGCTCGTCGATCTTCACCTCGGGGGTACCGATCTCCGCCTGCAGCCGTCGCAGGTAGGTGAGAAACAGCGTGAGCGTGGTCAACCGCTGCTGCCCGTCGACGACGAACGGCTGGGTACCCTTCTGCGAGACGATGATCGAGCCGAGATAATAGCCGGGGTAGCCACCGACCGCTGTGCGCTTGTGATCAGCACTGTAGAGCTGGAGAAACTTCGACGACAGATCAGTGACTAGTTCGGCGAGCTGCTTGATTTCCCATTTGTATTCGCGCTGGTAGTAGTCGATCGAATACTTCTTGTCCTTGAGGACCTCGGCGACTGTCTTGGCGACGCCGTCGACGCTGTTCGCGCGCTCGCTCACGCTTCACCTCCCGCGATCTCGGCGATCAGGTCCTCGGTCTCGGCTTCCAGCGCGCGAATATCGGCCTGGATCTCGGCCAGGGTGCGCATCGGGGCCGGCTTGTAGAAGTGCCGGGTGAACGAGATCTCGTAGCCGATCTTGGTCTTCGACTCGTCGATCCACGCGTCGGGTGCGTACGGCGCCACCTCACGACGGAAGAATGCCTCGATGCCGTCGGCGTCGTCACCGGCGGGCTCGGTGAGCGGCACCTGCTCGGTGTCCCTCAGCTCCGTGTCGGGCTCGTACTCGACGACTCGGGCGCGGCCATCGACCACGGCCTCGCAGCGGCCGTGCAGCGGATCCGGTGTGGCTGCAAAGGGTAAGGCCTTCTTGATGATCGGCGGAGCGGACTCGTCCCGTACCCCGTTCTCTTTGAGTTGCTTAATCTCCTTAGCCGCATAGACCCTGTTCGGGTCGACGCCGGCGATGCGCAAAGGACGCTCGACGGTGATCTTGCTGTAGCCGAAGTCGCCCCCGTCGAAGACCTTGGAGTGATCGGGGTCGTGGTACTCCTCGAACGCGGTGAAGGCTCCGAGCACCTTGTCGGCGTCGCCGACGCCGACCTCGACCCCCTTCTCACCGAGGTTCTTGCGAAGCGGCGTGAACCATCCGGTGGCGTCGATCAGCTGGATCTTGCCTTTTCGGCGATCCTCCTTACGGTTCGAGAGCACCCACACGTAAGTAGCGATTCCGGTGTTGTAGAACATCTTCAGCGGCAGTGCGACGATCGCCTCGAGCCAGTCGTTTTCGATGATCCAGCGTCGAATGTTGCTCTCGCCCTGACCCGCGTCGCCGGTGAACAGTGATGAACCGTTGTGAACGGAAGCAATGCGCGAACCGCGCTCGGTGTCCTGTTTCATCTTCGAGATAAGGTTCACGAGGAACATCAGCTGGCCGTCGCTGCTTCGGGTGACAAGCGAATACTCGCTGTCACCATCGTGAGTGACCACGAAACGTGGATCGATGATCTTCTTCGCTCCGCCGAGCCGATCCTGGTCGGTCTTCCAGCTCTTGCCGTACGGCGGGTTGGAGAGCATGAAGTCGAATTCCTGACCGGCGAAGGCGTCGTTTGACAACGTCGAGAACTCCGGACCGCCGACGATATTGTCAGCTTCAGCACCTTCGCCCTTCAGGATCAGGTCAGCCTTCGCGATCGCGTAGGTTTCGGCGTTGATCTCCTGACCGTAGAGGTGTGTCGAGATCTTCTTCCCCGCTGACGCCGTGAGCTGTTTGAGCGTCTCTTCAGCAACCGTGAGCATGCCACCGGTACCCATCGCGCCATCGTAGAGACGGTATGTGCCCGATGGGATTGCGTCGGCGATCGGTTCGAACATCAGCCGTGTCATGAGACGTACCGCATCGCGGGGCGTCCAGTGCTCACCTGCTTCTTCGTTGTTCTCGTCATTGAAGCGCCGCACCAATTCTTCGAAAACGGTGCCCATGCCGTGGTTGTCGATCCCTGCCGGCGAGAGGTCAAGGTCGGGTTGTAAAAATTTCTCGATGAGCGCGCCGAGAGCATCGGCCTTGGTCAGGCGCGGGAGTTGGTTGCGAAACTCAAAGTTGTCGATAATCTCCTGCACGTTCGGCGAGTAGCCGTCCAGGTACGCCTCGAAGTTCTGCCGCAGCCGTGTTGAATTCGCTGTGTTGCGGAGGTCCTTTAACGTGAAGCCTGAGTGGTTGTAGAAGTCCTGACCGGCCGCCTGCCGCAGCGGCCCGTCCTGGTTGGCGATCCCCGCGGCATCGAGAGTCTCCTTCATCTGCTGGACCTCGTCGCGAGTGCGCTCCAGCACGCTGTCGAGGCGCCGCAGCACAGTGAACGGCAAGATCACGTCCCTGTATTTCCCACGCACGTACAGATCTCGAAGGACATCGTCAGCGATGCCCCAAATCATAGAAACGATCCGAGCGTGGTTGATGGAATTGTTCGGCAACGCGGGAATCCTTCGGATCATGCTTCGGGAAATCTGACGCCGGGCTGCGGTCGACTGCCTGCGCACGAAGCCACGCTGGCGGACAGACTCCACTTCCCAGCGGACAACGTTATCTGCCACCGCCGGCACCATGCCCTCAGCCCCCTGATCCAACGTGGCTAAACCTCAAAGACCGGTATCGCCTGAAGCCGAGTCCCTTCCCGCCCCGCAATCAGGTGGCAGACCTTCTCCAGCTCCGGCACTCTATATAAGCGCAGAAATCGACGATGCCTACCAAAGGCTGGCTACCGCGATCGCGTCTCCGCCACGTTCAGCCCCATTCAATAGCGCAGCACCTTAGGTCGCTAACCGATGTGGGATGGTGACCGTGGTGCTATTGGCGAACCTCGAGGGCAATGACCACCAGTTCACCCCTGGGGCCGGATCTGGCAGCGAGGACAGCTGAATGAACTGCGGTTCATGAATTGCTCGCGACGCATGATCGCGCCGCACCGACGACAGGGTTCGCCTTCCCGCCCATACGCATTCAGGGACCGTTCGAAGTAACCGGATTGCCCATTGACGTTGACGTACAAGGCATCAAATGACGTCCCACCCTGTTCGAGTGCTTGCGCCATCACCTCTGCGGCGTTGTCCAGTACCGACCGCAACGCCTTTGCGGTGAGCTTGTCCGTGAGCCGCAGGCCGTGAACCCGACTGCGCCACAGGGCTTCATCGGCATAGATGTTGCCAACGCCCGACACGACGGTCTGGTCGAGTATCGCCCTCTTGATCTCGGTGTGCTTGCGTTTGAGCACCCGGACCACGGCATCCGGATCATATTCTGCGGCAAAGGGATCCGGCGCGATGTGCGCGATCGACGACGGGCCGAGGGTGGGATCACCGATCGTCGGGGCAGCGATCAGATCGTCGACCATCCAGCCACCGAATGTGCGCTGATCGACAAATCGCAGTTCGGTTCCGTTGTCGAGCGTGGCCCTGATCCGCAAGTGGACCTCGTCGACGGCACCGGCCGGCTGAACCAGCATCTGCCCACTCATCCCGAGGTGCACAACAACTGCCAACGGATCTGCGCCGCCGAGTGGATCGGCTTCCAGCCAAAGATATTTGCCGCGTCGGCGTGCGCCGGTGACGGTTGCGCCTGCGAGCATTCCGATCAGATCGAGCGCGCCACCGAGGTGTCTGCGAACCGCACGCGGATGCAGGACCTCGACCGAGGTGATGCGCCGGCCGACAACGTGATCGGCGAGGCCGCGGCGTACCACCTCGACCTCAGGCAGTTCAGGCATCTTCTCCTGTCCCGGAAATCGCTTTCCAGGCAGTCGATGCGGCCAACTGTTCGGCCTCTTTCTTGGTCTTCCCGACCCCGGAACCCAATGGTTCATCGCCGACGAGAACCGTCGCGGTGAACTCCTTGCAGTGGTCCGGACCGGTGGACGTGATCTGGTACACCGGCACCCCGAGAGCCTTTTCGGCCGTGAGCTCCTGCAACGACGTCTTCCAGTCGAGGCCTGCTCCCAGCGCTGCCGACCGGCTCAGCGCAGACGAGAAGAGCGCCAGCACGGTGGTGCGCGCGGTTTCCAGCCCCAGTTCGAGGTGGATGGCACCGATCAGTGCCTCCATACCGTCCGCCAGGATGCTCGCCTTGTCGCGGCCGCCGGTCATCTCTTCACCCTTGCCGAGGCGAAGGTGGGCCCCCAGACCTCCCGGACCCAGACCGCGCGCGACATCGGCCAGTGCGTGCATGTTGACCACGCTGGCGCGGATCTTTGCGAGTTCACCTTCGGCGCGATCGGGATGGGTGCGGTAAAGGTGTTCTGTGACAACAACACCGAGCACTGAGTCCCCGAGGAACTCGAGGCGCTCGTTGGTCGGGAGCCGACCGTGTTCATATGCGTAGGAGCGATGCGTCAGAGCCAGTTCCAACATTTCATCGGACAACGAAACGTTCACCGCTGCCAGCAGATCGCCATGATCGGCCGGAGCGTTCACACCTGACCCGACGGTTTCTGTCACTGTTTCGACTCTGGATCCTCGGCAAACTTTGCTGCCAAGCCGGCCCAGCGTGGGTCGATCTTGTCGTGGCGATGACCGGCTTCGGTCACTGCGAGCCGCACGCCACATTCGGGGCACAGACCCTGGCAGTCCTCGCTACACACCGGGGTCCCTGGCAGGTCGAGCGCAACCGCGTCGATGATCGCCTGTTCCAGATCGATCTTGTCGTCGGCGATGCGATGCATCTCGTCGGCGTCGGTCGTCGTATCGGTGGCGCTGTCCGGATAGACGTACAGCTCGGTCAGGAAGACGCTCACGGTGCCGGAGATGGGCTCCAGACAACGGACACACTGACCTTCGGTCTCGCCGCTCACGCAGCCGGTGACCAGAACGCCCTCGGAGACGGCCTCCAGGCGGAGGTCGAGATCCACATCACTGCCTGCCGGGATGGCGATCATATCCAGACCGATACGCGGCCCATCGGTGATGGCCCGATGTACCTCCCGCATCGAACCGGCCCGTCTACCCAAACTACGGATGTCCAGGGAGAACGGGCCATCTACGGGATGGGATTGACGTATTGAACTGCCTTCGCGAGCTGACACAAGGAACCACGATACGCCTCGGATAGCCGCATTCGACAATCCCGACATAACCGGGATTCAGATCCGGTGTATGCGCTGGTTCAGACGGCCATTCCGGTACCGAAATCGCCGCGGCGGACGTGCTCTGCGTAGTCGTGCACGCCGGCACCGGTACGTAGTTGCTGGCGCCCACGATTCACCGAGCGGATCGTGCCGGTCAGCAATTCCTCGAACTCGGCCAGCTTGTTGTCGACGTAGACATCACATTCGCCGCGAAGACGATCGGACTCGGCATGCGCCGCGTCGATGATCCGCTCGGACTCGGAGCGAGCGGCCTGCACGACCTCGGTCTCGGAGACCAGTCGCTGCTGTTCGGCGATGCCCTCGGCGATGGAACGTTCGTAGTTGGCGTTGCCGGATTCGATCATCCGCTCGGCCTCGGCATGCGCCCGCCCGGTCACCGATTCGTATTCACGGCTCGCGGCAGCGGCCAAACGCTCGGACTCGGCGGTGGCATCGGCCAGCATCTGGCCGGAGTGCGACTGCGCCTCGGCGACCATGCGGTCGGCATGCGACTTCGCCTCGGCCAGGATCCGGTCGGCTTCCGCGCGCGCATGAGCCAGCGACGAATCCGCTTCGGCGGTTGCCTCCCCGACCATGGTGTCGGCATGCAGACGCGCATCGCCCAGCAGTTTGTCGCGCTGATCGAGCACATCCTGCGCGTCGTCGAGGTCGCCGGGAATGGCGTCCTTGACGTCGTCGAGCAGTTCCAGCACGTCGCCCCGAGGAACAACGCAACCCGCCGTCATCGGAACACTGCGTGCTTCTTCGACGATCGCACCCAATTCGTCCAGCGCTTCGAATACCCGGTACACAGCTACCTCACTCCTCGCCGCAAACCCTGACGGTCGTGCCGGGTTGGCACGCACTCATCGTGTTGCGATCGGTGGTTTGTGTTATTTCTGTGACTAGTGTGCCCAATGTTGCGGCTGTGACGACGCAACCCAGGCCGGTGTGTCGGGGTCCAGAGTAGGCCGAATGCTCGGCCGAAACCCCCGAGTGGTCGCCATTCACCGCGACAACGAGGGACGGCCACCGCGACCTCAGCGGCCGGAGGACAACTTTGCGAGCAGCTGTTCGTGCACGACGGGCGGCAAGAAGTCGCGGACCGACCCACCCAGTTTCGCCACTTCCTTCACCAGAGAGCTCGACACATGTGCCAGGCGGGGGTCCGTGAGCATGAACACGGTCTCGACGCCGGTGAGATCACGATTCATCTGCGCCATCGGCAGTTCGTATTCGAAGTCCACAGCACCGCGCAGGCCCTTCACGATGGTGTCGAAACCCTGCTCACGCACATGATCGACCAGCAATCCCTGCCAACTCTCGATGCGGACGTTCGGCAGGTGCGCGGTCACCTTCCGCAGCAATTCGAGCCTTTCGTCAACTGTGAACAGGCCCCGCTTGTTCGGGTTGATCGTCACAGTGATGATCAACTCGTCGAATCGGGCCGCGGCACGCTCGAAGACATAAAGATGCCCCGAGGTGACGGGGTCGAACGATCCTGGACAGACGGCTCCGGACATGACAGCAAAGTTAGCAGCCCGCGGCACGCGTCCACTCAACCGAGTTCGGCCATTTCGATCCGGGTCTCCCCATACTTGCGGACCTCCGGATGGCCGAATACCTCTGGCCAGTCGGTGTCCGCACTGCGCACCGACCGTTCGAGCACCACCAGACCCCCGGGAGCCAGCGGCCCCGCGGCCAACAGGGTGAGCATCTCGGTGACCTGTTCGTCGGGTAGGTCATACGGAGGGTCGGCGAACGCCAGGTCTGCCACCGGCGCACCCGCACGCAGATGGTCGGCCACGCGCCTGCGGACGAGGCGGGCGCCGGACAGGCCCGAGGACGTGATGTTCCCACCGATCACTTTGGCGGCCTTGGCGTCGGATTCGACAAGAATCGCCGACGCGGCTCCGCGTGAGAGCGCTTCGAGGCCCAAGGCGCCTGATCCGGCAAAGAGGTCGAGGACCACGAGCCCGGAGAAGTCGATCCGATTGCTCAGGATATTGAAAACCGACTCACGTACCTGGTCGGTCGTCGGGCGGGTGCCGACGGCCGGAACCGTCAGGCGCCGACCGCGGGCAGCGCCTGCGATGATGCGGGTCATGGCGTCCATTCTCCCGTCACGGCAACGGACCCGGAAATCGGGGGATGCAGCGCAAACAGTTTCGGAAGACAAGATTTTGTGAGGCACCTCACAAACAGGTGGTGATCAGCCGTTTGTAGGGTGCTTTTCGCACCAATCTCGCTGGGTGGGTGACATCGATGTGACGCCTTGTTAACTTGAAATTCGATATGAGCCCAACTCAGATCAGCGCTACCCTAACCTCCGCGCCGGACGCGGTGGCATTTCGTTCACCAAAGGTTTCTGACGGAGTCCGGCTCTGGGAAATCGCCCGTGACTCAAAAGTTCTCGATCTGAACTCGAGTTACGCTTACGTTTTGTGGTGTCAGGATTTCGCCCAGACATCAGTTGTCGCCGAAGTCCACGGTGAAATCGTCGGTTTCGTGACAGGCTATCTACGTCCCGAATTGCCCGACGTCGTGATGGTCTGGCAAGTTGCCGTCGACGCCGACCAGCGGGGACTCGGATTGGCCGGAAAGATGTTGGCCCAGTTGATGGATCGACTCGAACCGCGCGGAATCACGACATTGCACACCACCATCAGTCCAGACAACGACGCCTCGCAAGCATTGTTCCAAGGTCTGGCCGATCGCCGTGAGATGAGCATCCGACGCGAAGATCTGTTCTCGGCCAACGATTTTCCGGACAATCACGAGCAAGAGGATCTGTACATCGTCGCACCGCGACGCTGACCCCCACGATCCATCCACCCGCCTCACAAGAGCGGCCTACGGCGTAGCAAACGCCGCACACCAAGGCGGAAGCCGGGATCGACCCGCCCGCCAGTTCAGCCAGCACTCCCAGCTCAGTTCGAAACCGACCTGTTCTCCCTGACGCGTTCAGGTGAGAGAAACGGGCACTTTTCGCACCCATCGGAGGAAACATGACTGCCTCAATGCAAGAAACCTTTTCGGCCAACATCTTCGAGACCCGCGAGTCCGAGGTCCGCAGCTACAGCCGTGCATGGCCCGCGATCTTCACAAGCGCCAAGGGCGTTTGGGTCACCGACCGTGATGGCAACCAGTATCTCGATTTCTTCGGCGGCGCAGGCGCTTTGAACTACGGGCACAACAATCCCCTGCTGAAGGCCGCCCTGCTCGAGTACATCGAAAACGACGGCATCACCCACGGGCTGGACATGTCGACCACGGCCAAAGGTGAGTTCCTGCAGGCATTTCAGGACAAGATCCTGGTCCCCCGCGGACTCGACTACAAGGTCCAGTTCCCCGGCCCCACCGGCACGAACGCTGTCGAGAGTGCGCTGAAACTTGCCCGCAAGGTCACCGGACGAACGTCGATCATCAACTTCACCAATGCTTTTCACGGCATGACCCTCGGGGCCCTTTCCGTGACGGGCAACTCGATGAAGCGTGCCGGCGCAGGCATCCCGCTGGTGCATGCCACTCCCATGCCCTTCGACAACTACTTCGACGGCGTGGTCGAGGACTTCAGCTGGTTCGAGCGCGTCCTGGACGACTCGGGCAGTGGACTCAACCGTCCGGCCGCGGTCATCGTCGAAACCGTGCAGGGTGAGGGTGGCGTCAATGTCGCCCGCCCGGAATGGCTCCGGGCCTTGTCCGAGCTCTGTAAGCGTCGCGAAATCCTGCTGATCGTCGACGACGTCCAGATGGGTTGCGGCCGTACCGGAGCGTTCTTCTCGTTCGAGGAGGCCGGCATCGTGCCCGACATCGTCACACTGTCGAAGTCGATCGGCGGTTACGGACTGCCGATGGCCCTGACACTGTTCAAGCCGCACCTCGATGTGTGGGCACCCGGCGAGCACAACGGCACGTTCCGCGGCAACAACCCCGCGTTTGTCACCGCCACGAAGGCCATCGAGCACTATTGGTCCGACGACACCTTCGAGAAGGAGACGCTGGCCAAGGGCGAACGGATCCGTGATGCGTTCATCTCGCTGTGCAGCACGCACAAGGGCATCAGCACCCGCGGTCGCGGCATGGTCCAGGGTCTGGTGTTCGATGATGCCGACAAGGCCGCCAAGGTCTGCGCTCTCGCCTACGACCGTGGCCTGCTGGTCGAAACGGCAGGACCGTCCGATCAGGTTGTGAAGCTGCTGCCGCCGCTGACGATCACCAACGCCGAGCTCGATCAGGGTCTGGCAATTCTCGCCCAGGCGACCACAGACATTCTCTACTCCTGAGTTCTGACGAACTCCACTGCAACAGAAAGGTTTTCGAATGATTGTGCGCACGACGCAGGACATCACCGACACTGACCGCGACATCACCGCCGACAACGGGAACTGGCGCTCCAAGCGCATCGTTCTCGGCGGCGACCTGGTCGGCTTCTCGTTCCACGAGACCACCATCAAGGCCGGAACGGACAATGAGTTCCACTACGCCAACCATGTGGAAGCCGTCTGGTTGATCGAGGGCGAGGGAACACTTCTCGACCGAGAGACCGGCGAGAAGTATCCGCTCGGCCCCGGCTCGATGTATCTGCTCAACGGTAACGAGCGCCATACCGTCACCGCCGATACGCAGATGCGCATGCTGTGCGTCTTCAACCCGCCCGTCGTCGGCAATGAGACCCACGACGAGAACGGCGTCTACCCGCTGGTCGCCGTCGGCGCCTGACGCGGTTCGGCCACGCGCAGACCCGCCGCCTCCGGGACCTCGCCGGGTAGCGCTGTCTGGTGCACGTGCGATGCGCCAGTTGCCCGGAGGCTTCGGTGTCCTCGTCGGCCGGACCGGAGCAAGAAGAACTCGGCACCCCAGTGCATGGGGTGCCGAGTTTTGCGTTGGGGATATCGCACCGCGGCGGGCACACACAACCCACCGGTACCCTGGACGTCGTGCGAACCCGCCCGGTGCAGTGGGCACCTGCAGAGCCCACCGATCCCGACACCGACCTCCCTGCGCGGATGCAGCAACTCCGTCATCAGCTCGCAGGCAAGCGCGCACTCGTGCTGACCGGGGCCGGCATGTCGACCGATTCCGGTATCCCCGACTACCGCAGTCCGGATGCCCCGGCCCGGACGCCGATGACCATCGAGATGTTCCTGAGTTCGCCACAATTCCGCCGTCATTACTGGGCCCGCAATCACATCGGCTGGCGGCACATGGATGCCGCGCTCCCCAACGCCGGACACCGCGCGCTCGCCGCCCTGGAGCGAGACGGCCGGATCAGCGGCATCATTACCCAGAACGTGGACATGCTGCATCTCAAGGCCGGGAACCGGGCCGTGCTCGACCTCCACGGGAGCTACGGTCGAGTCCGCTGTCTGAGCTGCGCGCACGTGATGTCCCGCCATCGGCTCGCAGATCTGCTCGAACCTCACAACGCCGCGTATGTGACCCGCATCCGTGGCCGGGGCGCCATCGAAGTGGCTCCGGATGCCGATGTCGTGGTCGCCGACACCGCCGACTTCATCATGGTCGACTGTCCGGCCTGTGGCGGAATCCTGAAACCCGACATCGTCTACTTCGGTGAAAGCGTGCCGAAAAGTATTGTCGAGCAAGGCTTTGCGATGGTCGACGACGCAGACGCGTTGCTGGTACTCGGATCTTCACTGACGGTGATGAGTGGTCTGCGTTTTGTTCGGCGGGCCTGGCGCAGCGGCACACCCATCTACATCGTCAACCGCGGGTCTACCCGCGGCGACGAGATTGCCACACTCAAGATCGACGGCTCCTGCTCACAGGTACTCGAGGTGTTGAGCCAGGACCAGGACAACCTCTACAGCGCCACCAGATCGTCGGCATGAACCACCGGCCTGCGAAAGTCCGCAGGTAGGTCTGACGTTGATCTCCCGATCATCTGGGCCACTTCCCCGGCATCGTAGGCAACGACGCCCCGTGCCCGGGTCTGCCCGTTCTGATCCGCGAGATCGACCACATCACCGTTGTAGAAGCGCCCCTTGATGGCGACGATGCCCGCTGCCAGCAACGAATGCCGCGAGCGGGCGACAGCGCGTATCGCCCCGTCATCGAGGATCAGGCGACCGGTGGCCTCTGCGGCATGCCGAACCCAGAACTTGCGGGCCGAGAGGCGTTGGGGGCGCGGCGCGAACGCTGTACCCACCGAGGCATCGGTCAGTGCAGCGGATGCATCGGCCGCTGCCGCCAGCAAGACCGGGAGTCCGGCGTCCGCTGCCAACCGGGCCGCCGAGAGCTTTGAAGCCATCCCTCCGGTACCGAGTGCGCCACCGCTACCCGCGATGACACCGTCGAGGTCTTCGGGTCCGCCGACCTCGGGGATGAACGTGGCGTCCCCCTTGCGCGGGTCACCGTCGTAGAGTCCGTCGACATCCGACAGCAGGACCAGGGCATCCGCCCCGGCCAGATGCGCCACCAGTGCGGCAAGCCGGTCGTTGTCGCCGAACCGGATCTCGTTGGTTGCGACGGTGTCGTTCTCGTTGACGATCGCCACCGCACCCAGCGAGCGCAACCGATCAAGTGTCCGTTGTGCATTGGCGTGGTGAGCGCGCAGCGAGACGTCATGCGCGGTCAGCAACACCTGCCCGACCGTCCGGCCGTAGCGGCCGAAGGACGTGTTCCAGGCGTGCGCCAGCGCGAGCTGACCGACGCTGGCGGCCGCCTGTTTGGTCGCCAGATCTTTGGGCCGAACCTTCAGACCCAGCGGCGCAATACCCGCACCGATGGCACCGGACGACACCACGATGACGTCCGATCCCGCGCGCATCCGCGCTTCGAGTGCGTCAGCAAGCGCGTCGAGCCGACCGACGTCCAGGCCCGTCGTCAACTCGGTGAGCGCGGACGAGCCGATCTTCACGACGATGCTGCGGGCACCGGTGATCTGTTGCCGGGTAACGCTGGTCACGACTCGTCCGGATCCTCGAGTTCCACTTCGAGGCCGCGGCGCAGGCGCCGGGCGATCTTACGGTCGGCGGCTCCGATCCGGTCGGGGCGGTCGAGTCGGATATCCGACCCACGACCACTCATCGGGAAGTCTTCGGCCACAGCAACTTGCGGCTCCCATTCGAACGAGACGTCGCCGATGGTGACGACGCATCCGGCCTCGGCACCCTGTTTGACCAGTTCCGCCTCCACACCGAGTCGACTGAGTCGGTCGGCGAGGTAGCCAACCGCCTCGTCGTTCCCGAACTGCGTCTGCTTGATCCAGCGCTCCGGCCGCGTACCGCGGACGATGAAGCCGCCGGGCTCGTCCGGATCGGCGATCACCGAGAATCCGTTGTCGTCGGTGGCGATCGGGCGGATCACCGGTCGACGGGCAACCGGCTTCGGGTTATCGATCCGGTACTGCCGCACCTGGTCGGCAAGTGCGTACGTGAGTTCTTTGAGGCCCTTGTGGGTGACAGCCGAGATCATGAAGACCGGCCAGCCACGCTGTTCGAGTTCAGGTTTGATCAACTCGGCGAGTTCAAGGGCATCGGGCACGTCGATCTTGTTGAGGATCACCACGCGCGGTCGGCTCGCGAGATCGCCGAGACCGGTGTCAGACTTCAGAACCGGCTGATAGGCGGCCAGTTCGGCTTCGAGCACATCGATGTCGGTGATCGGGTCACGACCGGGTTCGAGGGTCGCACAGTCGACCACGTGCGCGAGTACCGCGCAACGCTCGATGTGGCGTAGGAAATCGAGTCCGAGTCCGCGACCTTCCGAGGCGCCGGGGATCAGGCCCGGGACGTCGGCGATCGTGAAGATGTCCGAACCGCTGTTGACCACACCCAGGTTGGGTCGCAGCGTCGTGAACGGATAATCAGCGATCTTCGGCTTTGCTGACGAGAGCACCGAGACCAGCGACGATTTGCCTGCCGACGGGAAGCCGACCAGTCCGACGTCGGCGACCGACTTCAGTTCGAGCACCAGCTCGCGGATCTCACCCTCTTCACCGAGGAGGGCGAAGCCGGGGGCCTTGCGCGCCTTGGAGGCGAGCGAGGCGTTTCCGAGACCGCCACGTCCACCGGAGGCGGCGGCAAATGTAGTGCCCTCCCCCACGAGGTCGGCCAAGAGCTTGCCGTCGGGGCCGAGGACCATCGTGCCGTCCGGGACCGGCAAAATCAGCGGTTCGCCCTTTGCGCCATCGCGATTGGCACCGGCACCGGGTCGGCCGTTGCCTGCCTTGGCATGCGGGTGGAAGTGGAAGTCGAGCAACGTGTGGACCTGCGAGTCGACCACTAGGGTCACGTCGCCGCCGTTGCCACCGTTACCGCCGTCAGGACCACCGAGGGGCTTGAACTTCTCGCGATGAACAGAGGAGCAGCCGTGGCCGCCGTTGCCCGCGGTCGCGTGAATCGTCACGCGGTCAACAAATCTAGACATTTTTCACCTTGCGAGAGTTAGGAAATTTCTAAGGGGCGGACCGGATCGAGTGACCCTGCCCGCCCCTTAGGAGCTATAGCTTTGTGAAGCTGGCTGCGCCGGATCAGGCCTGCACAGGCTCCGGAACGATATTGACGGTCTTGCGGCCGCGCTTGGCACCGAACTCGACCGCACCTGCAGAGAGAGCGAACAGAGTGTCGTCGCCGCCACGTCCGACGTTGATGCCGGGGTGGAAGTGCGTGCCGCGCTGACGAACGATGATCTCGCCGGCGCTGACCTGCTGGCCACCGAAGCGCTTCACACCGAGTCGCTGGGCATTCGAATCGCGCCCGTTGCGCGAGCTGGATGCACCCTTCTTATGTGCCATGACTGTTCTCCTGAGAAGTGTGTGGGCTTGGTTTACTTGATACCGGTGACCTTGAGAACCGTCAGCTTCTGACGGTGCCCCTGGCGCTTGTGGTAGCCGGTCTTGTTCTTGAACTTGTGGATCTTGATCTTCGGACCCTTGACATGCTCGACGACCTCGGTTGTCACCGAGATCTTCGCCAGCTTGTCAGCGTCAGTGGTCAGATCAGCGCCGTTGACGACAAGCGTCACGGGCAGCGAGACGGTTTCACCGAGCTTGCTGTCAATCTTCTCGACCTTCACCAGATCGCCTTCAGCGACCTTGTACTGCTTACCGCCGGTCTTGACGATCGCGTACGTTGCCATCGGAGAGCTACCTCTAACTGTCTGTCGTGGTTCATTCGGGCTCTTGCCCGTTGCCGATCCGGCCGGGCGCTGCATCGGGCACAGCGCTATCCGTCCGCCGAATGGCGACTTTGCAAGGTTACGGGAGTCTGGCCGACCAGGTCAAACCAGCTCCCATATCGGGACGTCTTTCAATCTTCGACCGGCGGTCCTGCCGGTCGTCCGGCCGCACGGCGGCGCGGTTTGCGACGCACGGCAACCGCCGGTTCTGTGGTCGCTCCCACCGGACCCGACGTGGTGACGGGTGTGGCCGGAGCAGCTTCGACAACCACCGCAGGCTGCGACGGAGCCGAAGATACTGCAGGCTTGCGCCGTACCGCGCGCCGACGCTTGGGTGGCGTCGTGTGCCCGGTCGGTGCTTGTGCGGCATGCGACGAGGAGTCGTCGTCTGCCGCGGCCGTGGTGTCGACCTTCGTTGCCGGCACCAGGGTTTCGGCAACCGTGACATCCGTCACCGGGGGCTCATCGACCTTGTCTGCGGTGACAACGATCGATTTCGGCGCGCGCCTCGACCCTCTCTTCGCAACCTGGGGGGCAGCGATTTCCGGAGCCTTCGGCTCGGTCTGTGGTTCCGGAACCACAGCGGTGTCCTCGACCGCCGGTGATTCCACCGCAGCCGACGACGTCACCGTGTCGTATGCACCCGAATCGGCTTGCGCGTCATGGGTTTCGGTATCGGTGTCCGGGTTATGACTCGCCATCGCCCGGAACATCGGATGTTCGGCCGGACTGTGGGCGGTCGGCTTCGTCTCGACGACCTGCGCGGCGACCGGCTGATCCGGCTTGCTGCCCCGACGATTTCGGCGCGGGCGCTTCGAATCACTGCCACCACGGCTCGAGTCGTCGCCGCCGTTGGATATCTCGACCGGGTTCGCGTGCACGATGATCCCACGACCATTGCAACAGGTACAGGTGGTCGAGAACGCCTCGAGCAGTCCGGTGCCCAGACGCTTACGCGTCATCTGCACCAGTCCGAGCGACGTCACCTCCGACACCTGGTGCCGGGTGCGATCCCGTCCCAGGGCCTCGGTGAGCCTGCGCAGCACCAGATCCCGATTCGATTCGAGGACCATGTCGATGAAGTCGACGACGATCATGCCGCCGATGTCACGCAACCGCATCTGCCGCACGATCTCCTCGGCAGCTTCCAGGTTGTTGCGGGTCACCGTCTCTTCGAGGTTTCCGCCGGAACCGGTGAACTTGCCGGTGTTGACGTCCACCACCGTCATGGCCTCGGTGTGCTCGATGATCAGCGTGCCGCCGGACGGCAGCCAGACCTTGCGGTCCAACGCCTTTGCCAGCTGCTCGTCGATTCGGTACACGTCGAAGACGTCGGGCGAGTCCGCATGCGGCTTTTCGAAACGCTCGACACGATCCAGGAGATCAGGTGCGACGCCACGGACGTAGCCCTCGACCTCGTTCCAGGCGCCGTTACCCTCGACGATCAACTTCTTGAAGTCTTCGTTGAACAGGTCGCGGACAACCTTGACCAGCAAATCCGGCTCTTCGTACAGGGCCTGGGGTGCAGTCGACTTCGACTTGCTCGCCGCAGGCGTCGCGGCGTTGATGGTCTCCCACTGCTGCTGCAGACGCTCGATGTCGCGGGTCAGTTCGTCGGCAGCGACGCCCTCGGACGCGGTGCGGATGATCACGCCGGCGTCGTCGGGGACGATCTTGCCGAGGATCTGCTTCAGTCGCTTGCGCTCGGTGTCGGGCAGCTTGCGGCTGATCCCGGTCGATCCGCCACCGGGCACGTACACCAGGTAGCGACCGGCCAGAGAAATCTGAGTGGTCAGGCGTGCACCCTTGTGCCCCACCGGATCTTTGCTGACCTGCACCAGGACCGGGTCGCCGGGCCGAAGTGCCTGTTCGATCTTTCGCGAACCGCCATCGAGACCGGCGGCGTCCCAGTTGACCTCACCGGCGTAGAGAACACCGTTGCGGCCGCGACCGATGTCGACGAAGGCTGCTTCCATGCCGGGCAGGACGTTCTGTACCCGTCCGAGGTAGATGTTGCCGACCATCGACGACGAGTTCGAGGTGGTCACGAAGTGCTCCACCAGAACGCCGTCTTCCAGGACTGCGACCTGCGTGTAGTCACGGGTCGCCTGCGATGCGTCCGAGGACGAGTTGTCGCCGTGCGCCTCGTGGGTCACGGTCGCGGCAACACCGGAACGTTCCCGCACGACCATCACGCGATCAACCGATTCCCGGCGTGCCAGGAACTCGGACTCGCTCAGGATCGGCGGACGGCGACGACCGGCGTCACGACCGTCCCGGCGACGCTGACGCTTGGCCTCGAGCCGCGTCGAACCGGAAATACCCTGCACCTCATCGCGATCGCGGCTACGCGACTTGTTGCGGGGTTCGCGCTCGTGCACAACCGTATTCGGCGGATCGTCTGTGGTGGTGGTGTCATCACCCTCGCCACCCTCGCCACCCTTACGACGGCGACGCCGACGGCGACGACGGTTGGCAGAACCCGCCTCGCCGGACTCGTCCGAGTCGTCGGAGTCCGACTCCTTCGACTCACCGGTCGCCCGGTCATCTGAGCCTTCCAGATCGTCTGCAGACGATTCCACTGCGGAATCGGCCTTGTCGTCGGCGGTGTCATCGTCGGAGCGCGAGGTCTCGGTACCGGATGCGGTCGTGGTCTGATCCGCCTCGGCGTCGACCCTGGGCTTCTTCGACCGGCTGCGCTTGCGGCGGTTACCGCTCCTGACCTCGGGCTTGTCCGAGTCGGTCTTCTCGTCCTCGGAGTCGGCGGCGTCAGAGGTCTCGACATCCGATTCCTCTGTATCCGGCTCAGCAGCGGTGTGCGCGTCGGCACTGTCCTCGTCGGTTCCATCCGCCGATGCGATTTCACCGCGCCCGCGGCCACGTCCTCGACGGCCACGACGACGCCGGCGCGAGCCACCATCACCATCGTCGTCATCGGAATCAGTATCGGAGTCCGACTCATCCCGGTCCTGCTCTGATTGAGCAGCTGCGGCCGGTTCGGCGGACAAGAACAGCGGAGATCCGGCATGTTCGGCTGCCGACGTGGGCCGCTCCACTGCGGGACGCTCCACTGCGGGTGCAGTGTCCTCATCGACTGCGGAGAACAGATTGAGCGGCTCGGCCGCTTTCTTGCGGGATGCCCGGGGCGCACGTACCCGCGCCTCGGGGGGCGCAGATTCGGCAACGGCGTCGGCTTCTACAGCCGCGACCTCGGGTTCGACGACCGGGACCTGTGCCTCGACAACCGGGGCGTCCGGTTCGGCGACCGGGGCCGCGGGCTCAGCGACCGGGGCCTCGGGTTCGGCGACCGGGACGTCAGCTGCCGGCGCCTGGGGTTCGGGTGCCGGGGTGGATGCGTCCGCGGTTTCGACCGCTACGTCGGAATCCGCCGGTTCGGCGCCTTCACCAGCAGCGATCTTGTCGCGAACAGCTATGGCTGTACTTCGCACGATGCTCGACTGGGGGCTGCGAGCTGCAATCCCCATGTCGGCCAGGTGCACCAGCACTTCGCGGCTACTCAGCCCCAGAAGTCTTGCCAGTGCATGCACTCGCATCTTGTGCGGAAACTCTTGCGCCGAACTGCTGTTGTTCAGTTCGTCCGGCGACTGCGTGTCGGCCACGTATTCTCCTCAAGCCCCCGGGCGCGGATAAACGCGGCCACGCGAGGGCTGTGCTATTTACCCGGACTCGGCCGGGATTGTTAGGTCTCGCTTCGCCCGGTGGATGTGGGACGTTCCCCGCACCCGCCGGCGATGCCTGGCGTGATGATTGACTTTCTCGAGCGCCACAATGTCCACGCCACGTCGCATGAGAATCCATGCGACCTGGGGACCGAGCACTCGATCTGATCATCTGGTGGTCGGCGCCCGACGGGCTCGACAACCTCTGCCAGTATCCCACACAACCCGGAGGTCGCGGCCAAGTCCTCCGAGTTCGTCGCGAACTCGGAGGACAGCCACACCATCAGCCGAGGTCAGGGAACCAAAGCGCGATTTCGCGCTCCGCGGAATCGGGCGAGTCCGACCCGTGGACGAGGTTGAACTGGGTGCTCAGTGCAAAGTCACCGCGGATCGTGCCGGGGACGGCCTTCTCCACAGGATCCGTGCCGCCGGCGATCTGCCGGAAAGCGGCAATCGCACGGGGGCCCTCGAGGACCGCAGCCACCAGCGGCCCCGAGGTGATGAATTCGAGCAACGAGGGATAGAAGGGCTTGCCCTCGTGCTCGGCGTAGTGGCCCGCAGCGATGACATCGCTGACGGTCTTGAGCTCCATCGCCACCAGCGACAGGCCTTTTCGCTCGATTCGGCCGATGATGTCGCCAACAAGTTGGCGGTTCACACCGTCGGGCTTGATCAGTACCAGAGTGCGTTCAGTCACCGAACAAGCCTAACCTGAGGCCCGCGCCGCCTTACGGCTGGCAGTACTCGCCGGTGACCGCGAAGAATCCGTAGCTGAAGACCCCACCGCCGGTGGGAGCCGGATCGACCACAACCTGCACACAACCACCCTGCGAGGCCAGTGCCTCATCCACGGCGCTGTCGAACCGCGCTGCCATGGCCAGGTTCGCGAGCTTGTATTCCTCGGGCACCGGGATCGATGAGACGAACTCCGGCAGGTTCATGTCGGCGGCGCGTTCGGTGAGTGCATGCGTGGCGATGTATCCCCATTGACTGCCACCGACCGGCATCGGCGAGCCGGCCTCGGCCGACGCCGCCCCGGTTCCCACGACCAACCCGGTGGCGATGCAGGCAACAGCACCGAGCGCGGCGAATACGGCAGGGACAAACTTCCGGGTACGCGACATATAGAGCACAGACCTTTCGATCACAGGAGGCGGATTAGCCAGCAGACGATGTGTAGGCGATCTTGTCAGCGCCGACCGCTCGGCGACACCCCATATGCCCGCTTTTCAGGTCACGGTCCGGCAACGACGGCCCTGTGCCCGGACATTCAGCCATCTATCGGTTCCTGGCCGTTCAGCTGCCCGCGTTCTATCCGCAATCGCACATCACGTTTGATATATGCGATGTACAACCACACGATCCCGAATACCACACCCACAACGCCGATGGACCAATGAATCGCCCAGCCGGCAATCGTGATGGCTTGCAGCGCAAGGTTGTACGGCAACGCCCAACTCCGGCCTTGCAGTCCGGAACCGAGGATCATGGCGAGCGTGAGCACGCCGAGGTAGATGCCCGACCACAGCGTCAGTCCCCCACCGACCCGCCACACGATGGGAAAGGCCAGTGCGACGACGATGGCCTCGAGGATCAGGGTCCCGGCCATCACGCCACGAAAACCCCGCCACGGATCCACGCTCGGGGCGGTGAACCGCTGCGGAGCCGACCCCTGGGAGTCGGTGGAGTCGTTGTCGCTCATGCCGGGTCCTTACCAAAAAGTGTGCGCGCGGCACCCGCGGTCACCACCGACCCGGTGATCACCACGCCTGTTCCCGACATCATTCCGCTGTCGTCGAGGCTTTCCTCGGCTAGCTCGATGGCGGCCTCGACCGCGTCGGGCAGGAAGCCATGGACCTTGACCCGCTCTTCACCGAAGATCGAGATCGCCACCTCGGCGAGGAGTTCTGGATCCATCGCGCGCGGGGAACCGTTGTGCGTCAACACGATGACGTCGAAAATCGGTTCAAAGGCGCGTAGCAACCCGGCAACGTCCTTGTCTGCCATCGCGCTGACGACACCGATGAGGCGTCGGAAATCGAACTCCTCCTCAAGTGCCGTCGCCAGCGCTGCCGCCCCGTGCGGATTGTGCGCGGCGTCGAGGAAGACCGTCGGCGCCGAGCGCACGCGTTCGAGGCGGCCCGGATTGGTGACAGCGGCGAATCCGGCGCGGACAGCCTCGACATCGAGTTGCCGATCTGCTCCGGCGCCGAAGAACGCCTCCACCGCGGCCAGTGCCAGCACCGCATTCGACGCCTGATGGGCGCCGTGGAGCGGCAGGAAGACCTCGGGGTATTCGCCACCGAGACCCTGCAAGGTCAGCAACTGCCCGCCGACGGCCGTGCGCCGTTCGAGCACCGCGAACTCCGAGCCCTCACGCGCGACAAACGAATCGGCCTCGACCGCCGCCCGCAACAAGACGTCGGCGACCTCGGGTGTCTGCACCGCCAGGATCGTCACCGGATCGGTCGGCACCAGTGAATCCGGCGCCTTTTTGATGATGCCGGCCTTCTCCTCCGCGATGGCGGTGAGTGTGTCACCGAGAAAGTCGCTGTGGTCCAGTGCAATCGGCGTGATCACCGACACCGTGGCGTCGATGACATTGGTCGCGTCCCATCGCCCGCCCATCCCGGTCTCCACCACGGCAACCTCGACCGGCGCTTCGGCGAATGCGGTGTACGCCATCGCCGTGAGCACCTCGAACTTGCTCATCCGGGGGCCGTCCGCGGCAATCGACCGGTCATCGATCATGTCGATGTACGGCTCGAGTTCGCGATAGGTGTCCACATAGGTCCGCGGTGAGATCGGCAGACCGTCGATCGAGATCCGCTCGGTGGCCAATTGCAGGTGCGGGCTGGTGATCCGGCCGGTGCGCCGATGCAGTGCGGTGAGCAGCGCATCGATGATCCGCGACACCGACGTCTTGCCGTTGGTGCCTGCGATGTGAATCGACGGGTAGCCCTTCTGGGGCGAACCCAACAGATCCATCAACGCCGAGATCCGGGCCAGGGATGGTTCGATCCGGGTCTCCGGCCAGCGGGTGTCGAGCAGTGCCTCGACCTCGGCCATCTCGGCGAGGTCTTCGGCGGTCGGGGCCTGATGGTCGGGGTTTCGGGGTTCGGTCACGATCCGGATCCCATCGCCTCGATCTTCGCGGTGACCCTGACGACTTCATCTCGGGCAAATTGCTGCCGCTCACGAATCTTGGCAACCACGGCGTCCGGCGCCTTCGCCAGGAACTGCTCGTTGCCCAGCTTCTTGGTGGTCGTCTCGAGTTCTTTCTCGGCGACAGCCAGATCCTTTGCCAGTCGCCGCTTTTCGGCCTCGATGTCGATGGTGCCCGAGGTGTCGATCTTCACCGTGACGGTGGTCGCTCGCAGACGCACCTCGATGGTCGCGGTCGCCGAGAAATCGTCGTCGGCAGGCGTCAGCTTGGCGAGCGAGTCGATGTAGTCGCGCTGGCCGGCAAGATCGGCCTCGTCGAGGCCGATCAGTTCGGCAGCCACCTTCTGCGACGGCTTGAGACCCTGGTCGCTGCGGAAGCGACGAATGTCGGTGATCAGCTTCTGGGTGTCGGTGACCCGGTTTGCCGCAACGGTGTCCGTCGCAACACCCGAATCGGTCGGCCACTGCGAGATCACCACGGATTCACCGCCGGTGAGTGTCTTCCACAGCACCTCGGTGACAAACGGCATCACCGGATGCAGCATCCGCAGCAGTGCGTCGAGGACGTTGCCGAGCACGACTTTGGTTGCGGCCGAACGCGCTTCGTCGTCACGCGCGAACTGCACCTTCGCCAATTCGAGGTACCAGTCACAGAACTCGTCCCACGCGAAGTGGTACAGCGCCTCACAGGCCTTGGAGAACTCGTAGGCCTCGAAGCCGGCGTCGACGTCGCGACGGACTTGTTCGAGCCGGTCCAGGATCCAGCGGTCGGTGTCGGTGAGATCGCCGCGCGCTGGGAGTTCACCGACCACAGCACCGTTCATCAGCGCGAACTTGGTCGCGTTGAACAGCTTGGTCGCGAAGTTCCGGGACGACTGCGCGTGATCGTCGCCGACGGACAGGTCACCGCCGGGGTTGGCACCGCGGGCCAGCGTGAACCGGAGTGCGTCGGCGCCGTACTGCTTCACCCAGTCGAGCGGGTCGATGCCGTTGCCCTTCGACTTCGACATCTTGCTGCCGTGTTCGTCGCGCACCAGTCCGTGCAGGAAGACGTTCCGGAACGGGACCGGCGCATCGGCGCCGATCTGCTTGCCCAGTTCGTCGGCCACATACGTGCCGAACATCATCATCCGGGCGACCCAGAAGAAGATGATGTCGTATCCGGTCACCAAAACCGAAGTGGGATAGAACTTCTTGAGTTCGTCGCCGACCTCGGGCCAGCCCATCGTCGAGAAGGGCCACAAACCCGACGAGAACCAGGTGTCGAGTACGTCGTTGTCCTGGACGTATCCGGCAGGCGGCTCTTCATCGGGTCCGACGCAGACCATGTCGCCGTCGGGTCCGTACCAGACCGGAATCCGGTGCCCCCACCACAATTGACGCGAAATACACCAGTCGTGCATGTCGTCGACCCAGGCGAACCAGCGCGGTTCGAGTGATTTCGGATGGATCACCGTCTCGCCACTGCGGACGGCATCACCGGCGGCCTTGGCCAGCGTCTCGACGCGAACCCACCACTGCATGCTCAGGCGCGGCTCGATCGGCTCACCACTGCGCTCGGAGTGACCGACGCTGTGCAGGTACGGGCGCACCTCTTTGACGATGCGACCCTGCTGTGCAAGCACTTCGCGAATCTTGGCGCGGGCCTCGTAGCGGTCCAGACCATCGAACTCGGTGCCGGTCCCGGCCACGCGAGCCGATTCGTCCATCATCGTCGGCATCGGAAGATTGTGGCGAGATCCGAGTGCGAAGTCGTTGGGGTCGTGGGCGGGGGTGATCTTCACCGCGCCGGTGCCGAACTCGGGATCGACGTAGTCATCGGCGACCACCGGGATCTTGCGGTCGACGAACGGGTGTTCGAGTTCGGTGCCGACCAGGTGCCGGTACCGGTCGTCGTCCGGGTGCACGGCGATCGCGGTGTCACCGAGCATCGTCTCGAGACGGGTCGTGGCCACGACGATGTGGGGTTCGTTGTCATCGAGGGAGCCGTAACGGAAGCTGACCAGCTCACCCTCGACATCGGAATACTTGACCTCGATGTCGCTGATGGCCGTCTTCATGACGGGCGACCAGTTCACAAGCCGTTCGGCGCGATAGATGAGGCCGTCGTCGTACATCTGCTTGAAGACGGTCTGCACGGCCTTCGACAGACCTTCGTCCATCGTGAAGCGTTCGCGCGACCAGTCGACACCGTCGCCGAGGCTGCGCATCTGCGTGCCGATGGTGCCACCGGACTCCGCCTTCCACGCCCAGACCCGATCGATGAACTCCTCACGACCGAGGTCGTCCTTGTTCTCGCCCTTGGCCGTGAGCGCTCGTTCCACCAGGCTCTGGGTGGCGATACCGGCGTGGTCCATGCCCGGCAGCCACAGGACCTCGTAGCCCTGCATGCGGCGTCGCCGACACAGGGCGTCCATCAACACGTGATCGAGGGCGTGTCCCATGTGCAGCGACCCCGTGACGTTCGGCGGTGGCAACACGATCGAGAACGGCGGCTTGTCGCTGGTCGGGTCGGCGGTGAAGTATCCGGCGTCGACCCATCCCTGATAGAGCTCACCCTCGTACGCACCTGGATCCCAGGCCTTGGGCAGGGCGGTGGGGCTGCTGTCGGGATACGCGGTCGATTCGGTCACCGGCCAATTCTAGGCAGTCGCCCGGCGAGCGAGAAAAGCGCACGTCGGGTATAGCGGTCCCGACACCGATCCGGGCTCAGTGGACGCGGAGCCGATGCAGGTCTTCGGGCGCGTTCACGTTGGTCAACCAGGCCGGATCACTCAAGGTCACCCGGTGGGTACGCAGCGCGTCGACGGCGGCGAGCATCCGGCGTTCCCCGGTCTGGACCAGCTCGGCGAGGGTTCCGGCCACCCGCGTGCGGTACACCCCGGCCAGCGGGTGGGCCCGCTGCGAGTCCACCGCGATCACGGCGTCGTCGGCATCTGACAGACCCCGCAGCAACTCGTCGATCATCTCCACCGAGATCAGCGGCATATCGGTGGCACACACGAACACCACGTCGCGTCCGGCTTCGGCTGCCGCGGACAGCCCACGGGCAAGGCCGGCCAACGGTCCCGCGTCCGGCTTCTCGTCGGTGACCCAGCGGATCTGCTCGGTACCGGGATGTTCTTCACTGAGCCCCAGATACGCAGGCGACTTGGCCGAGGCCACAACCAGAACCGGATCACACCGCTCCGCCACCACACGAGTGACCCGGCCCAACATGGATTCGCCGTTCCAGGCCATTGCCGCCTTGTCGCTACCCATCCGCTTCGATGCGCCGCCTGCCAAGACCACTGCGCCCACTCGTGATGTCTCCATGCAGACAGTTAACGCGAGCCGGGCGTTGCTGTGGGTGGATTCGGGCCGACAGGGGAAGATGGTTTGCATGGACACTGAATCGATTCCGGAGCCCGGGCCCGCCGAGCTCGACCAGCATCCGCCCAAGCAGTGGGCGGCCGGAGTCACAGCGGTTGCAGTTGCGCTCAATCGCGCGGTCAAGCAGATGGGTCCCGTCCGTACGGCTCGCACCCTGGTCGGCCTCAATCAACGCAACGGATTCGATTGTCCCGGTTGCGCGTGGCCGGAAACGCCGGACCACCGCAAGCATGCCGAGTTCTGCGAGAACGGCGCCAAAGCTGTTGCCGAAGAAGCGACAAAACGAACTGTCGGGCCGGACTTCTTTGCAGCGCACAGCGTTTCCGACCTTCGCGAGCGCTCGGAATACTGGATGTCGCAGCAGGGCCGGATCACCCATCCCATGGTGTTGACCGCTGACGACGATCACTATCGTCCCATCGACTGGGAGCAGGCATTCGCACTGATCGCCGATGAACTCAAGGCGTTGGAGCATCCCGATCAGGCGGCGTTCTACACCTCCGGCCGCACGAGCAACGAGGCCGCGTTTCTCTACCAACTGTTCGCCAGGTCGCTGGGTACCAACAACCTGCCGGACTGTTCCAACATGTGCCACGAATCCTCGGGCAGTGCACTCGTCTCGTCGATCGGCATCGGCAAGGGGTCGGTGTCCGTCCCGGACATCGAGGTCGCTGACCTGATCATCATCGCCGGACAGAACCCGGGCACCAATCATCCACGCATGCTCTCGGTTCTGGAGAAGGCCAAAAAGCGCGGCGCCACCATCATCGCGGTGAATCCCCTTCCCGAAGCGGGTCTGTTGCGATTCAAGGACCCTCAGCAGATCAACGGGGTGCTCGGCAAGGGCACCGCCTTGGCCGATGAGTTCCTGCAGATCCGGATCGGCGGCGACATGGCCCTGTTCCGGGGTCTGGGCAAACTCTTGCTCGACGCCGAGAAAGAGGCCCCCGGAACAGTTTTCGACCACGCATTCCTGGACGAACACTGCCTCGGTGTGCAGGACTACCTCGACGAACTCGAGAAGACCGACCTCGACGAGATCGTCACCGCGACCGGATTGACCCAGGACACGATCCGCGCCACCGCCGATCGGCTGATCGCCTCAGATCGCACCATCATCTGCTGGGCGATGGGCCTGACCCAACAGACGCACGGTGTCGCGACCATCGAGGAACTCACCAACGTCCTGCTGCTGCGCGGCATGATCGGTAAGCCCGGCGCCGGAGTGTGCCCCGTGCGTGGACATTCCAACGTCCAAGGCGACCGCACCATGGGTGTCTGGGAGAAGATGCCCGACGAGTTCCTCGATGCCCTCGACCGCGAGTTCGCGATCACTTCGCCCCGCGCCCACGGTCTCGACACTGTCGACACCATTCGCGCGATGGCCGCAGGCGACGTCAAATTCTTCATGGCCATGGGTGGCAATTTCGTGTCCGCCTCCCCCGACACCAACGCCACCGCGGCCGCGATGGGGAACTGCCGGCTCACCGTGCAGGTGAGCACCAAACTCAACGCCTCACACCTACAGACGGGAACCACCGCACTACTCCTACCCACCCTCGGCCGCACCGACAAGGACGTCCGTGATGGTCGCAAACAGGCTGTCACCGTGGAGGATTCCATGTCGGTGGTCCACCTGTCCCGCGGTTCGCTGCCGCCCGCGAGCGATCAGCTCCGCAGCGAGGTATCGATCATCTGCGACGTGGCCGGCGCCACCCTCGGTGCCGATCACCCGGTCCCCTGGGCCGCGATGGCAGATGACTACGACACGGTTCGCGACCACATCTCGCGGGTGGTACCCGGTTTCGCGGACTTCAACAACCGGGTCCGACAACCGGATGGCTTCGTCCTACCCCACCCGCCCCGCGACACCCGGACGTTCCCGACCCGAACCGGTAGGGCCAATCTGGCCACCAACCCCCTGACCTGGCTGCGGGTACCCGAAGGGCGCGTCATCCTGCAGACCATGCGCAGCCACGATCAGTACAACACCACGATCTACGGGCATGACGACCGTTACCGCGGTATCAAAGGCGATCGTCGGGTGGTCCTGCTCAACCCCACCGACATCACCGCACTCGGGTTCACCGAAGGCGAATGCGTTGATCTGGTCTCCGAGTTCGCTGTTTCGGGCGGTGTCGAAGAACGCCGCGTCGAGGCATTCCGGATCGTCGCCTACCCCACCCCACGTGGCAACGCGGCGGCGTACTATCCGGAGACAAATCCGCTTGTCCCCCTCGAACATGTTGCGGCCAAATCGAATACGCCGGTATCGAAGGCCCTCACCGTCCGGTTGGAGCGTCGCTGATGGGTCGGATGAGCACACGCGCCCGAGTCCGGCGGATCAGGCCCGGCGGTACCGACTCCCGCGCGGACACACTGGCCGTCGAGGAGCCGCTGGAACTGCGGGTTGCCGGCAAGCCACTGTCTGTCACGATGCGGACGCCAGGAGCAGACATCGATTTCACCCACGGGTTCCTGTTGACCGAGGGCATCATCGAGGGCGCCGACGACATCGCCGCCATCCGGTACTGCGACGGGGTCGACGAGGAGGGCCGCAACACCTACAACGTGCTCGATGTGACGTTGCGTGACAATCGCAGTCTTCCGTCGACGGCCACCCGCAACTTCTTCACCACGTCATCCTGTGGGGTGTGCGGCAAGGCCTCACTCGACGCGGTCAGACTGGCTTCGAATCATCGCCCGGCCGACGACGACGCCACCGTGAACATCGAGACCCTTGCACGGCTACCGGACCGCCTCCGCGAATCGCAGAAGATATTCAGCTCCACCGGAGGGGTCCACGGGGCCGCACTTTTCACAACCGACGGCACCCTGCTCGTGGCCAGAGAAGACGTCGGCAGGCACAACGCGGTCGACAAGGTGATCGGGTGGGCACTGCAGCAAGACATGGTGCCGCTGCGAGGGACCATCCTGATGCTGTCCGGCCGGGTGTCGTTCGAGCTCGTTCAGAAGGCCGTGATGGCCGGGATACCGATCATCGCCGCCGTGTCGGCCCCGTCGTCACTTGCGGTGGACCTGGGAACCGAACAGGGCGTCGCCATCGTCGGCTTCTTGCGCGGTGAATCGATGAACATCTACTCCGCCGGTCACCGCGTGATCGAGTGACCGGCGCACGCCGCTAGGCGCTCTTCTCACGCCGTTCGTCGCGGCGTGGCTTGCGCGGGACAATCGTCGGAAGAACGTTGTCGCGCACGGTTTCTCCCGTGACGACAACCTTGGCGACGTCGTCGCGGCTGGGGATGTCGTACATCACCGGCTGCAGAACTTCTTCCATGATCGCGCGAAGTCCACGAGCACCGGTTCCACGATGGATGGCCTGATCGGCGATCGCCTCGAGAGCATCGTCGTCGAACTCGAGCTCGACGCCGTCCATGTCGAACAGTCGCGCGTACTGCTTGACCAGAGCGTTCTTGGGCTCCGACAAAATGTTGATCAGCGACGGCTTGTCCAGCTTGGTCACCGACGCGATCACCGGAAGACGCCCGATGAACTCGGGGATCAATCCGAACTTGATCAGGTCTTCGGGCAGGACCTCGGCGAAGTAATCACTGCTGTCGTTGTCGTTCTTGGCAACTTCGGTGCCGAATCCGATGCCCCGCTTGCCGATTCGGTCGGAAACGATCTTGTCCAACCCGGCGAAGGCACCGGCAACGATGAACAACACGTTGGTGGTGTCGATCTGGATGAACTCCTGGTGCGGATGCTTGCGACCACCCTGCGGCGGCACCGACGCCTGCGTGCCCTCGAGGATCTTGAGCAACGCCTGCTGGACGCCTTCACCTGAGACGTCGCGGGTGATCGACGGGTTCTCGCTCTTGCGGGCGATTTTGTCGACCTCATCGATGTAGATGATGCCGGTCTCGGCACGCTTGACGTCGTAGTCGGCGGCCTGGATCAGCTTCAGCAGGATGTTCTCGACATCCTCACCGACGTAGCCGGCCTCGGTGAGCGCTGTGGCATCGGCGATGGCGAACGGGACGTTGAGCATCTTGGCCAGGGTCTGGGCCAGGTAGGTCTTGCCACAACCGGTGGGGCCGAGCATCAGGATGTTCGACTTCGCCAACTCGACCGGTTCCACACCACGCGAGTCCTTGCGGTCGCCCGCCTGGATGCGCTTGTAGTGGTTGTAGACCGCCACGGCCAGCGTCTTCTTCGCAGTGTCCTGCCCGATGACGTAATTCTCCAGGAAGTCCCGGATCTCAGCCGGTTTCGGGAGCTCATCGAGTTTGACGTCGCTGGTCTCGGCCAGCTCCTCTTCGATGATCTCGTTGCACAGGTCGATGCACTCATCACAGATGTACACACCGGGTCCAGCGATCAGCTTCTTGACCTGCTTCTGGCTCTTTCCGCAGAAAGAACACTTCAGAAGATCGCCACCATCTCCGATACGTGCCATCTGTTGCTGTCCCTACTTCCGTTACCTGATGCCCCAAAGACCCTGATGCCCGGAGACGCTGCCGTCTTACGGCCGTCCCAGCTCACGGGGAGCACAGTACTCACGACCGTACCCGTAGGTGGGCGGAACTTCGACCGATAAAGCCAAATGTCGCGGGCCCAATCGGCGGCCCGCGACACGTGACCGACTACTTACGGCCGGACTTCTTCCGGTACGCGAACACCTCGTCGATGATGCCGTACTCCTTGGCCATCTCGGCCGTCAGGATGTTGTCGCGATCGGTGTCCTTACGGATCTTGTCGGCAGGCTGTCCGGTGTGTCCGGCCAGGATGTCGTCGAGTTTCCGTCGGATGCGCTCGATCTCGGCGGCCTGGATCTCGAGGTCGGAGACCTGACCCTGGTATGCCCCACCGGTGCGCGGCTGATGGATCAGGATTGTTGCGTTCGGCAGGGCCGCCCGCTTTCCGGGAGTTCCACCGGCCAGCACGATCGCGGCAGCCGAAGCGGCCTCACCGAGGCAAACGGTCGCGATGTCGCAGTGCACGTACTGCATCGTGTCGTAGATGGCGAGCATTGCAGGCACGCTGCCACCGGGCGAGTTCACGTACATGATGATGTCGCGGTCGGGATCCTGCGACTCGAGCACCAGCAACTGCGCCATGATGTCGTTCGCAACGGTCTCATCGATCGGCGTGCCCAAGAAGACAATTCGCTCTTCGAAAAGCTTTGCGTACGGGTTGTACTCGCGCGCACCGTTGGGTGTGTGCTCGATGAACGAGGGAAGGATGTACCGCGACTGTGGTGAAAGGTTGTTCATGGTCCTCATTACTTTCCGATGAGTGTGCGAGGGGCCGGAGACGAAGCGGAGCGGAGCTCGACCATGGAAGCGTTCAGGCGCGCGTGATCACGTGATCGACGAGGCCGTATTCCTTGGCCTGCTCGGCGGTGAACCACTTGTCTCGGTCAGCGTCCGCTTCGACCTGCTCGAGCGTCTGCCCGGAGAACTCGGCGTTGAGCTTGTTCATCTCTTTTTTGGTCAGGGCAAACTGCTCGGCCTGGATCGCGATGTCGGCCGCGGTTCCACCGATACCGGCGGACGGCTGATGCATCATGATCCGGGCGTGCGGCAGCGCGTGCCGCTTGCCCTTGGTTCCCGCGGCGAGCAGGAACTGCCCCATCGATGCCGCCATGCCCATCGCGTACGTGGCGATGTCACAGGGAGCGAGCTGCATGGTGTCGAAAATCGCCATTCCTGCGGTGACCGAACCGCCGGGCGAGTTGATGTAGAGGTTGATGTCCTTGGTCGGATCCTCTGCAGAGAGCAACAGGATCTGCGCGCACAGCCGGTTGGCGATCTCATCGTCGACCTGGGTGCCCAGGAAGATGATTCGCTCACGCAGCAGACGCTCGAAGACCGAGTCGGTCAGATTAAGTCCGGCCACACCCGAACTCGCGGTTACTCCGGAGAGTGCTGGCGTGTGGATCTTCGGCTCAGTCACGGTACCTACCTTCGCGTCCCGGGATCAGCTCCCGGGATTTTTCGTTCAACGGACTCACAATGATTTGACTGCTGACTCCGACAGTAACGAATAGGGACGACGCCGAACCCTCGGCGTCGCCCCTATTCGCTGACAGCAGAATGCTTGCTGGCGTTTTGTCTCTTATGTCTGGTCGGTCGACTCGTCGCCCTCGGCTTCGGCAACCTGCTTCGGGAAGAACTCGTCGGTGTCGACAACGTTGCCGTCGGTGTCCTTGACGGTGATCTCGTTGACGATCGACGACAGTGCCTTGCTGCGACGGACCTCGGCGTAGACCGCGCCGACCTGTCCGGCCTGCTGCAGCTGCTGAGCGAACTCGGCGGGCTGCATGCCGTAGCGCTGCGCCTGGAACATGATCTGCTGCATCAGCTCGTCCTGCGCGACATCGGTTTCCTGCTGGTCCGCGATGGCGTCGAGCAGCAACTGGGTCTTGACCGACTTCTCGGCAGACTCGCGAGCTTCGGCCTCGAACTTCTCGCGGGTGGTCCCCTGCGCCTCGAGCAGACGCTCGAACGCTTCGTCGTCGTGGCCGAGGCTGTGGACGACCTGATGGATCTGGCCGTCGACCTCGGCGGTCACGATTGCCTCGGGCAGCGGGACCTCGATGGTGTCGACCAGCTTGGCGACGAGCGCCTCGCTGACGGCATTTGCCTGAGCCATCTTCTTCGACCGGGCGACACGCTCGCGCAGGTCGGCCTTCAGCTCGTCGACTGTGTCGAACTCGCTGGCCAGCTGAGCGAACTCGTCGTCGACCTCGGGGAGCTCGCGCTCCTTGACCGAGACAACCTTGACGGTCACGTCTGCTTCGTCGCCACTGTGATCTCCGGCGACCAGCGTGCTCTTGAAGACCTTCTCTTCGCCGGCCGACAGGCCGATGAGCGCCTCGTCCAGTCCGTCGATCAGCTCACCGGAGCCGACCTCGTGGGACAGACCGCTCGTCGCGGCTTCTTCGACCTCTTTGCCGTCGATGGTGGCCGACAGGTCGATCGAGACGAAGTCGCCATCGGCAACCGGACGATCGACACCGGTCAGGGTGCCGAAGCGGGCGCGGAGAGCCTCGAGCTGCTCTTCGACTGCTTCGTCGTCAACTGCGACCGGCTCGACCTCGATCTCGAGGGTCGAGTAATCCGGCAGGTCGATCTCGGGGCGCACGTCGACCTCAGCGGTGAACGTGACACTCTTGCCGTATTCCAGCTCCGACAGATCGATCTCAGGCTGGCCGATCGCCTTGATCTCGGCTGCTTCGACAGCTTCGCTGTACTTGGCCGGGATCGCGTCGTTCACGACCTGAGCAAGCACCGCGTCGCGGCCGACACGGGCCTCGATCAGCTTGGCGGGCGCCTTACCGGGACGGAAGCCGGGGATCCGGATGTCCCGTGCCATCGTCTTGTAGGTGCGGGCGAAATCCGGCTCGAGTTCCTCGAAAGAAACCTCGACGTTGAGTTTGACCCGCGTCGGGCTGATCTGCTCGACGGTGCTCTTCACTTGACTCCCTTGTAGTGCGTTTCTTTCTAGAGTCGGGATGACAGGATTCGAACCTGCGACCCTCCGCTCCCAAAGCGGATGCGCTACCAAGCTGCGCCACATCCCGTGAGGTCTTCCGGTGAAAGCAGGCGACCAGCGCCACTTTCACCGAACGCAAATACTACGTGCCGATGCGCCACGAACCTAAACCGGTCACCCACCGGGCACAGCCACGCCACGGCGACCAGGCGATTTCTCGTCCGCAGGATCGAGACGGTACAGTTCCTTTCGCAGCGGCAGCAGTGGCGATCCCAGTGATGTCGTATGCACGCGGGTGTAGCTCAATGGTAGAGCCCTAGTCTTCCAAACTAGCTACGCGGGTTCGATTCCCGTCACCCGCTCCAGATGCAAAAGCCCCGGTCAGCCCAGCTGCCCGGGGTTTTTTGCCATGGCACTCCTTCTCATCGCGACCCGGGTTGTCAGATTGATTTGCACCTCATCTGGTCCGGTCGATCATCGAGGCCTGATCCGACCCGTGGATGTCGGAATTGTCCGCAATCCGCACGGCCGGAGCGGATCTCGTGGTACGACTGCTCTTCGATGTCCGTTTTTGGAACGGGCCGCACGAGAGGCGCGCCGCGTGAAGAGCTTTCGCACCCCACCATCGGGACGGCGGCGAAGCGCGGCTCTCACCGCTCTCGCCGTCACCTGTGGACTCGTCCTGGCCGCCTGTTCATCCGACAGTTCGGCAACGGAATCGGACGCTGAGCTCAAGACGATCGACGCCGCAGCGATGACCGCAACCCTCGAAGCGGCGATCGAGGAACTTCTCGTACCCGGCGCACTCGCCCTGATCCAGACGCCCGCAGGCACCTATACGGCCTCGGCGGGTACCACGACGGTAGGCGCCGACAACCCACCCGCCGCCACCGACGGATTCCGCATCGGGTCGGTCACCAAGACGATGACCGCCGCCGCGGTCCTTGCGCTGATCCAAGAAGAGAAGATCAGCGTCGACGACCCGATCGACGCCTATGTCCCGGGTGTCCCGAATGGTGCCGACATCACCATCGCGCAGCTGATGAACATGCGTAGCGGACTGCACAACTACCTCGACACCGACGGTTTCCGCGCCGCCTTCGGCGCCGACCCGACCAAGGTGTGGGCCCCTTCAGAACTCCTTGCCCTGGCGTTCGCCTACCCACCGAGCTTCGCGCCGGGCACCGAGTTCGAGTACTCCAACACCAACACCGTCCTCCTGGGATTGCTCCTGGAGAAGGTGGAGGGCAAAACCCTCGACCGAAGCCTTGCCGACCGCTTCTTCGGTCCGCTCGGGATGAGCAACACCGCACTCCCCGACCCCGCCATCACAACTCTTCCAGAGCCGTCGTCACGCGGCTATCAATATGGCCCGCTCCAGGTTTCGGACAAGGCGATGACACCCGAGGAAACCGCTGCGGCACGGGCAGGCACCCTGCAACCCAATGATGTGACAGCGCAGAGCTCCTCATGGGGATGGGCCGCCGGTGGAGTCGTCTCGACCGCGGAGGACATGCTGACGTGGATCAAGTCATTTGTCGGCGGGGATCTACTCGACGACGCCAACCAGCAGCTGTGGTGGGACAGCATCGTGATCCAGCACGACGAAGATCCCCGCGCGTTCTACGGTTACGGGATCAGTGAGATCCGGTTCGGCCCGAACCGGCTCACCTATCACGAAGGCCAGCTTCCCGGCTTCAACACCATGGCGATTCACGACGAGGCCAACGACGTCAGCATGGTCGTCTGGGCCAATCTCTCGGTCACCCAGGACGTCGACAACGCGTTTACCATCGCGGCGAGGTTGCTGCAGCACATCTACAACACTCCGGCCGACACTCCTCCCGCAGGTTGATGGAGATCGGCTCAGTCTCCCGGGTGACACCCACAGATGATTCTGTGATGCATACCTCGCAAAGCAAACAATGTGACTCACTTGACAATTCGAGCTGAACACCGGCTAAAGTCGTGCCATCGTCGCCCGGGGGGCGGACGACAGTTACCGCTACCCGGAGGCCATGTTGCGCACGATACGTTCTGCCGTGTTCCGAACCCGACCGCGACGTCGGTTCATGATCGTCGGCGCTCTGTGTGCAACCACGCTCGCCCTACTGTCCGCGGCCCCGGCAACATCGGCTCCGGCGAATGTCGCACTGCCAACCCCGGTCGCCGATCTCTTCTACGCGACACCCGGCAACATCGGCGAGTTCGAGAACGGTGACATCGTCTCCAAACGCAAGATGCCGAACCCGCCGAACTTCTTCAACATCGAGACCTGGCAGGTGAAGTTCCGTAGTACCGACATGTACGACCGCCCGATCGCGGGCATCACCACCCTGCTCCTGCCTCTCAACCGGCAGACGAACGCACCCCTGTTGAGCTTCCAGGACATCGTCAACTCACTGGGTCTCGAATGCGCACCGTCCCGCACGCTGTACCAACCCGGCGACAGCACGACGGCCCTGGCGTTGCCTGCACTCAATGCGCTTCTCGTACAGGGCTGGGCGATCGCCATCCCCGACCATCTCGGACCACGCAGCGCATATGGTGCCGCCGAGCTCGGCGGTCGGATCACATTGGACGGCATCAGGGCGGCGAAGAACCTGGCCGTGGCCGACCTTTCGGGAAGCCGTGTCGGACTGGTCGGTTACTCCGGGGGCGGCATGGCAACCGCCTGGGCGGCCGCCTTGGCTGCCGGCTATGCGCCCGAGCTCAGACTGGCAGGCAGCGCATACGGCGGCGCACCGATGAACCTCATCAAAATGGCCGAAGGCCTCGGCTACAACAAGCCCCATCCGGCGTTCGGACTCGCCTACGCGGCCGCAGTCGGCCTCTCGCGTGAATATCCGAACGAGATCGAGATGTGGGACAACCTGACCCCGCTGGGTAAGTCGATGTTCGTGCGCATGCAGAACGCATGCATCAACGAGATCTTGGAGATCGGTGAGGATCACAGTGCCGACGAGATGACGCCGGACGTCAAGGTCTTCGACGACCCGGAGGCACGAAAAGTGGTTCAGGCCAACAGCTTGGACACCTACGCCGGCGTACCGAACGCGCCGGTCTACGAGTGGCACAACCCGACCGACAGTCTCATCCCCGTCGATTCCATCATCGAGACCAACGCGCGGTACTGCCGCGCCGGCGTCGCGGTGACAAGCAAGAAGGTTCCATCCGGCGACCACGTGGCGTCCTACCCGCTCGGCATCAATGACGCGCTCGACTGGCTCAAGAACCGATTCGCCGGGTTACCGGCGCCCAATACCTGCTGACACCCCTTGGATCGCGCGATCCACAGACCACGAGCGAAGAGCGAGCCATGCACCGACCCGTACCGAGTTTCGCCCGCCTGTCATTGATCGGCGCCCTCGTAGCGGTGGTCACGCTTGTTGTCTCGCCGTCGTCGGCCATGGCCGACGACGTCTCACTACCCACGCCTCTACCGGACACGTTCTACAACGCGCCGGACAACATCGAGGGCTATGCCAACGGCGACGTCATCGCAAGCCGTGAGATGCCCGATCCCCCACTGTTGTTCGACCTGCGTACCTATCAGATCAAATACCGCAGTACCGACATGTACTCCCGGCCGATCGCAGCGGTGACCACACTGCTGGTGCCCGACAGCCATGTCGCGGGCGGTCCGCTGCTCAGCGTGCAGGACATCGTGAACGCGATGGGACTCGAGTGCGCGCCGTCACGACAGCTCTACACGACGACCACCAATATCGATCCGCGATCGGGCAGTCTGACCGCAAGCCAGCGCCCATTGCTGAACGGATTGCTGCAACAAGGGTGGGTACTGGCCATTCCTGATCATCTGGGCCCCCGTAGTTCGTACGGCGCAGCGCAACTCGGCGGTCGGATCGCCCTCGACGGGATCAAGGCAGCGCAACGCTTCGCGCCCGCCGATGTCGAGAAGAGCAGGATCGGGCTGATGGGCTACTCCGGTGGCGGGATGGCGACAGCGTGGGCATCCGCGCTGGCATCCTCGTACGCCCCCGAACTCGATATCGCCGGCAGCGCATACGGAGGCGCCCCGATGAATCTGATCAAGATGGCCGAGGGGCTCGGTTACAACAATCCCCACCCCGCGTTCGGCCTCGCGTTTGCCGCGGCCATCGGCCTGTCCCGCGAGTATCCGAACGAGATGCCGGTTTGGCAGAATCTGACCCCGCTCGGAAGATCCATGTACCGCGAGATGCAAAATGCCTGCACCAACGAGATCCTGCTGACAGGCCTCGGTCACAGCGCCAAAGAGATGACACCGGACGTCAAGATCTTCGACGATCCCGCGGCCCGAAAAGTGGTCAACGAGAACAGCCTGGAGTTCTTCTCAGGAATACCGAATGCCCCGGTTTTCGAGTGGCACAGTCCGATCGACAATTTGATTCCGATCGACTCGATCCTCCACACCAACCGGCGCTACTGCCAGGCCGGAACACCTGTGGTCTCGGTTCTGACACCGTCACCCGATCACTTGACGGCCGCAGTGATCGGATTGCCGCCCGCACTGGCCTGGATGACCGACCGTATGAACGGCGTGCCCGCGCCAAGCAATTGCTGACCGAAGCCCGGAAGTCGCAGCCGAAATAGAGTGAGCCAGATCACTTTCAGGCCCATGGTCGAATAAAAGCAGTCACTTCAGCAACTCTGACACCAATCTGGTTCGTAACGTTTGGCGGCGTGGTACCGACATGCAAGTATTGAATCCGCGCTTTCGGGGAGCGCATAAACCTGCACCCAACGTTAGGGTTATACATAGTGTCGACCAGCAAGTTCGCCCGCGGACGCACCGCCAAACGCCTCCTGGCCGCCGGACTCGGCGTTGTCGTGATGGCCCTGGCAGTTCCAACTGCAGTCTCGGCGCAACCGTCGCCCACCATCCCAGGGCTACCCGGCGTGCCACTACCGCAGATCCCCGGCTTGACCATCCCGACACCCCCGGCACCGGAGACCACTCCAGAACCGGCACCGGAGCCGCCGAAGCCGGCCGAACCCGCTCCCCCGGTGAAGACCGACACGGGCTGGGTTGCCCTCGCCGACGACGCCACCCACGAATTGACCGTGTGGCACGAGGGCAAGATCGTCCGCAAGATGCCGATCTCGATGGGTTCGAACGATCATCCGACCCCCAACGGCACGTACTACACCAAAGAGAAGTACCGCGACATGTACATGGATTCGTCCACGTACGGAGTCCCGATCGACGCCCCTGGCGGTTACCGCACCTATGTCGAACACGCGATCCGCATGTCCTGGGACGGAATCTTCATCCATGCCGCACCATGGTCGGTGGAGCAGCAGGGCAACACCAACGTCAGCCATGGCTGCATCAACGTGAGTCCGGAAAACGGCCAGTGGGTATACGAGAACTTCCCTGAAGGAACCCCGATCGTGGTGCAGGGCACCATCGGCGGGCAGTACATCCCGGGTAGCTAACCCTCCGGAAAACATCCGAAAACCCGGCGCCGAGAGCAACTCTCGGCGCCGGGTTTTTTTGATGTCTGCGCTATTCGGCACCCAGGTCGTGACCGTTGCCGACACCGGTGACCCGGGCGATCGCCCGCATCTTGTTCACCGCGTCCAGTGCCGCCACCTTGTAGCCTTCGGCCAGGGTCGGATAGTTGAACACGGCGTCGACCAGGTAGTCGACGGTTCCCCCGCAACCCATCACCGTCTGGCCGATATGGACCAATTCCGCGGCGTTGGAACCGAATACGTGCACTCCCACGATGCTTCGGTCGTGCGCATCGACGAGCAGTTTGAGCATGCCGTAGGCGTCGCCCATGATCGCGCCTCTGGCCAGTTCCCGGTAGCGGGCAACGCCCACTTCAAAAGGCACGTTCTCCGCGGTCAGTTCCTCCTCGGTCTTGCCGACGAAGCTGATCTCCGGGATCGAATAGATGCCGATCGGATATTTGGACGCGTCGGATTCGCCGACCGGTTCGCCGAAGGCGTCGTACGCGGCCCGTCGTCCCTGTTCCATCGCGGTCGCCGCCAATGCCGGGAAGCCGATGACATCACCGACAGCGTAGATGTGAGGCACCACCGTGCGGAAACAGTCATCAACCTTGAGCCGACCCCGGTTGTCACCCTCCAAACCGGCTGCGGCAACACCCAATTCCTCGGTGACACCTTGGCGTCCCGCCGAATACAGCACGGTGTCGGCAGGAATCTTCTTCCCCGATTCCAATACGGTGACGGTTCCAGACGGGTGCTTCTCGACCATTTTCACCGATTCCCCGAACCGGAAGGTGACGCCTCGGTCACGCAACTGGTATTGCAGTGCCTCAACAATTTCGCGGTCGACGAAGCCGAGCATGCTCTCCCGCTGCTCGACCACGGTCACCTTGGTACCCAGCGCCGCGAACATCGAGGCGTACTCGATTCCGATGACGCCTGCACCCACCACCACCATCGACTGTGGCAGTCGGTCGATCCCGAGGATCTGATCGGAATCGACGATGGTCGCGCCATCGAACTCCACGGTGGTGGGCCGTGCCGGACGGGTGCCGACGGCGATGACCGCATAGTCGAACGTGATGTTCTTTCGGTCACCGCCCTCCGATTCGACGATGAGTTCATTGGGTCCGACAAACCTGCCGTTGCCGATCAGGAGCGCAACCCGGTTGCGGGACAACTGATTCTGGATGATGTCGATCTCTTTCCCCACCACATGCGATGTGCGTGAGGACAGATCAGCGACGGTGATGTCCGTCTTCAGCCGGTACGACTGCCCGTACAACTCCCGCTGATTCAGACCGGTCAGATACAAGACCGCCTCGCGCAGTGTTTTCGACGGAATGGTGCCGGTGTTGATACACACACCACCGACCATGTTCCGACGTTCGACCACCGCGGCTTTCTTGCCGAGCTTGGCGGCAGCAATCGCCGCCTTCTGCCCCGCGGGGCCGGAGCCGATGACAACCAGGTCGTAGTGATCCACGTTCATTTCTCCCAGCGTTGACAAGTCTGGGATTCAGTGTCACCCAAATACAGGTGTCTCACATTTCAGGCGCGTGAATTGTTGCCACCGGGCAAGTGGATACCGGCTAGGCAGCGTGCCGATCGACCCCGCCGAAGGGCAGAAATGTCACCTGCACCTGCAACCACTGGGCCAGTACCTCGCAACCGGACGCCTCGCCCCCGGCAAGTGGTTCGGCGTCATACGCGGTGTGCCGTCCGCCGCGACGGTTCACGACCTGCAGACCCCGCCACATCAATTTGCCAGGTAGGTACCCCGCGATCTCCACCACCGCGACCCGTAGTCGCCGTATGTCTTTACGCCACTGCCGAGGATGGATCGATGTCCGCGCCGCGTTCTGGAAGTCATTGCCCCTCAATACTTGCCAGAGATGGCGACACCAGCCACGCACGTCGTGAATCGACATCGCCGCGGTCAGGTCGGCGAAATCTCGCAGGAATGAGTCACCGCTGGCGTTGCAGATCACATCGGCGGGGTCGGCGATCCAGATCACCGGGATGTCCCCCGGTATCGCCGCGCCCTGGCCGGCAAGTCCGAAGCCGTCGCAGCCCGCGACCACCCCTGGCGGCTGGTGCGGATCGGCCACGAATCCGACCGCCATCACAGTCCTGTGACTTTGGCAGCCCGCCAGCATGTTTCGGATCACCACCGAGCCCTGCGAATAGCCGATGAGCATCACCGGCCCGGTGGTCGCATCCAGCCGGGCCTGCAGATTTGCCACACCCTCGCGCACGCTGTCCAGGTAACTCATACCGGCCAGATCCGGCACCGGGCCATAGCTTGCCGGGTATCCGACCCACCGGCAGTCGAATCGTTCGTCGAGCCGGCCTGCCACCTCCGAGAGGAGCCCTCCGACCCGGTGTCGGCTGTCACCTGGGTAGGATTCGCCGGTTCCTCCCACGAAGAGCACCGTCACAACTGCCATACGTCCATCATGCCGATGAAACCTGAGGGCTTGCTTAGGCGGTCACACTGCGATTGCCGAGAATTCGGCTTTCAGTCGGCCTGACAGGTCGGGCACCAGTAGACCTTGCGGGCCACCATCTCCCCCATCAGGATCGGTGTCCCGCAGATTCGGCAGGGTTCACCGGTGCGGCGGTAGACATAGGTACGCGGCCGACCCGGACCGTACGCCGGAGCCCCGTGATCATCGTCGGGTCGGACGACGTGCATCTTGCCGCGCCGCACACCGATTGCCATCAGCCCCACCAGATCCGACCACAATCCGTCCCATTCGGAACGGTCGATCCCGGTTCCGGGGCGGTGCGGATTGATCGACGCCCGGAACAGGACCTCCGCGCGGTAGACATTGCCCACGCCACACAGCACCTTTTGGTCCATCAGGAGTGAACCGATTGCCTTGCGGGATCGGGCTATCGCGGCCCAGGCGAGCTCGGGGTCGGCGTCCTTGCGTAGCGGGTCCGGACCGAGCCGCGCGGTGAGAGCCGTCAGATCCGCCGGGGTGTACAACTCGCAGGCGCTCGGACCCCGGAGGTCGGCGCCGTAGTTGTCGGATTCCATGCGCATCCGGACCTGGCCGACCGGTTCGGGCAGTGGTGCCGGGCCTTCGCTGAATCCTCCGTAGAGGCCCAGGTGCACGTGGACGATCTCGCCATTGCCGTAACGATGGATCAGATGCTTTCCCCAGGCCTCCGCGCGAACGAAGGTCTGCCCGTCGATGCGGCAGGCCCCGGAGGCAAAGCGTCCCTGCGGACTGCTGACCGCCACCTGTCTGCCGGCAAACTCGCGATGGTGGATCCGGGCCAGCCGGTGAAGCGTATGCCCTTCAGGCACAGCTTGTTTCGAAGTCTCGGCGCTACGGCAGCAGCGGCGGCACGCCGGTGCGCTCGTATTCCGAGAGGATGTCGATACGGCGCTGATGGCGCTCTTCACCCGACCACTCGGTGTTGATGAACGCGTCGACGATCGCCAGCGCCTCGGCCTGGCTGTGCATGCGGCCACCGATTCCGATGAGCTGGGCTTTGTTGTGCTGACGCGCCAACTGCGCGGTCTCGACGCTCCACGCCAGTGCGCAGCGAGCTCCGGGGACCTTGTTCGCGGCGATCTGTTCGCCGTTTCCGCTGCCACCGAGGACGATCCCCAGGCTGCCTTCGTCGGCGACGGTCCGCAGCGCGGCATCGACGCAGAAGGCGGGGTAGTCATCGAGAGCGTCGTATTCGTGCGCTCCGCAATCGATCACCTCGTGACCCGCAGAGGTCAGATGTTCGGCAATCTGGGCTTTGAGTTCGAATCCGGCATGGTCGCCACCTAGGTACACGCGCATACCACCAGTCTGACAGAGTGCCGTGGCGCGCCGGGCACCGACCGGAAATGCCCGGCCAAGGGCAGGGCATTTTGCGGCTCGGCAGCACTAGATTGATCAGGGTGTATCCCGACTCCCCTCCGCCCGCAGCGGCCTCACATTGGCTTACCCCGGCACCGTTCGCCGGACGCCCGCGACGGCATCCGTGGGAGATCCCGATCCTGGTCCTGGTTCTTGTTGTCGGACTCGGCGGCTACGTCGTGGTTGTGGTCCTGGTGGCACTGGGTTCCCTGAACACCTGGTTCCTGCTGATCCTGCTCGCACCGCTGCTGCTGTACCTGATCCGTGGCCTGACCTACGCGCTGCCGCGTGTCAACGGGGTCAAGATGAGCCCGACCCAGTTCCCCGAGGGCTATCAGATGGTGGTCGAATCGGCCCGCAGATTCGGGCTCGAATACGTCCCGGACGCCTACGTGGTTCTCGGCAACGGCACGATCAACGCGTTTGCGTCCGGCCACGGATTCCGCCGTTTTGTCGTCGTCTATTCGGACCTTTTCGAAATCGGCGGGCACGCCCGCAGTCCAGAAGCGTTGCGGTTCATCATCGGACACGAAGTCGGGCACATCGCTGCCGGGCACGTCTCGTACTGGCGTCAGCTCGGTTCGATCATCGGCCTGAACCTACCCGTGCTCGGCCAGGCACTGTCGCGGTCGATGGAGTACACCGCCGACAATCACGGCTACTACAACCAGCCATCCGGATCACCCGGCGCCATCGGGGTTTTGGCCGCAGGCAAATACATGCTGACCTCGGTCAGTTTCGACGAATTCGCAGATCGGGCAACGCTGGAGAAGGGCTTCTTCACCTGGCTGACCAACCTGCAGTCGACCCATCCGGTGCTGACCTGGCGAGCCGCGGCCCTGCGCGACCGATCCGGGCCGGGAAGGATGTTCTTCCGGCCGCGCCATATCGTTCGCGGAATCGGTAGCGGCCACGTCCAGCTGGTGCTGCCGACCGGTCCGATGTCGATGCCGCCGACCGGGATGGTGCCGGTTTCTTCGATTCCACCGGCGCCACCGGTCGACCTGACCAAAGATCAGGCCGACCGCAAGCGCGAGGAGACCAAACCCGAGTACTGACCTCGGTCGAACTACCTGGTCTGTTGAACTACCCGGTCTGTTGAACTACCTGGTCAGTCGAACTGCGGGTCCTCGTTGCGAGACCGCTTGAGTTCGAAGAAGTGCGGGTAGCTCGACAGTGCCAATGCGCCGTCCCACACCTTTCCGGCCACCTCACCGCGCGGGATCCGGGACAGGACCGGTCCGAAGAAGGCCACGTCGTTGATGTGGATCGTGGGGGTGCCGACGTCATCGCCGACCTTGTCCATACCGGCGTGATGGCTCTTGCGGATCGCATCGTCGAAGGTGGTTTCGTCGGCGGCCTTGGCCAACTCGGCGGACAGTCCCACCTCTTTCAGAGCCAGCGGGATGACCTCGCCGAAGTCCTTGATGCCCTTGTTGTGGATGAGCGTTCCCATCGCGGTGTACAGCGGGGACAGGATTTCATCGCCATGTTCGGCCTGCGCGGCGGCGATCACGCGAACCGGGCGCCAGGCCTCCTTGAGGCCTTCGCGGTACTCCTCGGGGACGTCCTTGCCCTCGTTGAGCACGGCCAAGCTCATGATGTGGAAGTTCGTCTCGATGTCGCGCACCTTCTCGACCTCCAGAATCCAGCGGGAGGTGATCCAGCACCACGGGCACAGCGGGTCGAACCAGAAGTCAACGCGGTCAGTCGAGGCGGTCATGAGTTGGAGAACTCCTTCAGCAGTAGAACGTGGGCATGGTGCCGGTGGAACCATTGCATGATTCAACAACTCGCGCCGGTTCACATTCCCTCCCGCACCGAACCAACGCAACTGTCCACGCAATACGGTAGTTGTGTAGCAACCGGCAAAATCTCTCCTGAAGCGAGGCAACGTGGCGGCACCAAATTTGACCCGAGATCTGGCGGGCCAACGCTCGGCGAACATCTCGGTCTCCAACTATGCGATCGATCTCGACCTCACCGACGGTTCGGGCAAACCCGGCGAGAAGACGTTCCGGTCGGCGGTGACCATCACCTTCACCGCCACGGCCGGTTCCTCATCGTTTGTCGATCTGATCGCGCAGACGCTTCACAGCGCCACCCTCAACGGTTCACCCGTGGACATCTCGGGTTACACCGAAGAGGACGGCCTGGCGCTGACCGACCTGGCCGACGACAACACCCTCGAGGTGGTCGCCGACTGCATCTATTCGCACACCGGCGAGGGCCTTCATCGCTTTGTCGACCCCACCGACGATGCGGTCTACCTGTACTCACAGTTCGAAACCGCCGACGCAAAAAGGATGTTCGCCTGTTTCGACCAGCCGGACATGAAAGCGACCTTCGACGTCACCGTCACCGCACCGACGGACTGGAAGGTGATCTCCAACGGCGCCGGCACCGAAACCGCCCCCGGCAAGCACACTTTCGCCACCACCCCGTTGCTGAGTACCTATCTGGTGGCGTTGATCGCGGGCCCCTACGCGGTCTGGACCGACAGCTACACCGACGAGCACGGCACCATCGACCTCGGCATCTTCTGCCGCTCGTCACTTGCCGAGTTCATGGACGATGATCGGCTGTTCACCGAGACCAAGCAGGGTTTCGAGTTCTACCACAAGAACTTTGGCATCCCGTACGCGTTCGGCAAGTACGACCAGCTCTTCGTCCCTGAGTTCAATGCCGGTGCCATGGAGAACGCGGGTGCGGTGACGTTCCTCGAGGACTACGTCTTCCGGTCCAAGGTCACCAAGTACCTGTACGAACGCCGTGCCGAAACCGTGCTGCACGAGATGGCGCACATGTGGTTCGGCGACCTCGTCACCATGCAGTGGTGGGATGACCTGTGGCTCAACGAGTCCTTCGCCACGTTCGCCTCGGTGCTGTGCCAGTCGGAGGCCACCGAATACAAGAACGCCTGGACGACATTCGCCAATGTCGAGAAGTCCTGGGCATATCGGCAGGATCAACTCCCGTCCACCCACCCGGTGGCGGCCGACATCCCCGACATCGCGGCCGTGGAGGTCAACTTCGACGGGATCACCTATGCCAAGGGCGCTTCGGTACTCAAGCAGCTGGTTGCATACGTCGGCCTCGAGGAGTTCCTGTCCGGATTGCGTGACTACTTCCAGGCGCACAAGTTCGGCAACGCCACCTTCGCCGATCTCCTGGGTGCTCTCGAGAAGTCTTCGGGCCGCGACCTGTCGGACTGGGGTTCACAGTGGCTCAAGACCACCGGTATCAACGTCATCCGGCCGGATTTCGACCTCGACGAATCCGGCGCTTTCACCCGCTTCGACATCCTGCAGGATGGTGCGGCACCCGGGGCGGGCGAGACCCGTACCCACCGCCTCGCAGTCGGCGTCTACGACGATGTGGACGGAAAGCTGGTCCGCACCAAACGAGTTGAGCTCGATGTCACCGGTGAACGTACCGCAGTTTCCGAGTTGGTCGGGGTCGATCGGGGTCAGCTGATCCTGCTGAACGACGACGACCTGACGTACTGCTCGGTCCGTCTGGACCCCGATTCGCTGGCCACGGCAACCACCCGGCTCGCCGACATCAGCGAGCCCATGCCCCGCACCCTGGTGTGGTCGGCTGCCTGGGAGATGACCCGGCAGGCCGAGATGCGCGCCCGTGAGTTCGCCGCACTGGTGGAGCAGGGTATCGGTACCGAAACCGAGATCGGTGTCGTCCAGCGAGTCCTCATGCAGGCTCAGACCGCAATCGACGGCTACGCCGATCCGGAGTGGGCAACCAAAGTGGGGTGGCCGCGTTTCAGTGCCCGCCTTCTCGAGCTCGCCCGGGCGGCGCAGCCCGGCTCCGATCATCAGCTCGCCTTTGTCAACACTCTGCTCTCCGGCGTACTCGCCCCGCAGCAGACCAGTGTTGTTCGCGCACTGCTCGATTCCGATCCCGCCGACCAGGGTCTGGCCGGACTGACGGTCGACACCGACCTGCGGTGGTCGATCGTGCAGGCTCTGGCGACCGCCGGTGCCATCGACACCGACCCGGCCTCCAGCCCGGTGATCGACGCCGAACTCGCCCGCGACAACACCTCCGCGGGCAGCAGGCAGGCCGCCAAGGCACGGGCATCACGTCCGCTGGCGGAGGCAAAGGCAGACGCCTGGGCCCAGGCAACCGAAGATGACACACTGTCGAACACTCTGGGACGTTCGATCATCGCCGGCTTCGCCCGACCAGGTCAGAGTGCACTCCTGGCGCCCTACACCGCGAAGTACTTCGAGATCGCCCCGCAGGTGTGGGAACGTCGTTCGAGCGAGGTCGCCCAGACCGTGGTGGTCGGGCTGTATCCGAACTGGGCAGTCGACGAGGACGCTCTGGCCCTGGCCGACGAACTGCTGGCCGGAGAACATCCGCCTGCACTGCGCCGGTTGATCTCCGAAGGCCGCGACACCGTGGCGCGGACGCTGCGGGCCCGCACCTTCGACAAGAGCTAGACACGAACACAAAAGGGCGGGACAACCGAAAGGTTGTCCCGCCCTTTGTTGGTTCAGGCGTGTTTGTTCAGATTCGGGTCAGCGAACCGTGACTGCCGCGGCCATGACCCGGATGGCGGAGATCAGTCCGTCGACGAGGTCACCGGACCGGATGCCCGCGATTGCTGCGGTGACCCCGAGCTGGGCCACCCGATCGTTGAGGCGTGCGGCAACCTCTTTGCCGGAGACGACCACGACGTCCTTGGTGTTCGGCGAGACCGCGATCAGTGCGGCGTGCTCAGGCTCAGGCGCGTTCGGCAGGATCGCCGCGGCGCCCGCGACAGCGTCGTCGCCCAGGTCTCCGATGTACACCGAGAAACGGATGGCCGTCTCATCGGTTGCATCGAACAACGCCTCGTCCAGTGCCACCAGTTCGTCGGTCTTGAACGGCGGCGTGGAAGGCACGTCCGTCGGGAAACGAGCTGCTGAGACCCGACCACTGAGGGTCAGGGCCGAGCCCATGGGGAGCGATTCGGGATCGACAGTTGACTTGACCACATCACCACTTGCCACTTGCCGAGCCTCCGATCAAATCGTCCGTGCCGTGCCCGTGATACAGCGGGGCCACAGGTGCTGCCTCAGTTGCGCTGAGCAGCAACGGTCCGTGCTCCCACTTCTGGTCGATTGTGTAGAACTTCACCTTCGGGTACTTGACACCGTTGGTGAACACCAACGCTCCAACAACCATCACCACAGAAATGATAGTGATGATGATGGTCGGCATGCCGACCGCCACAATCAGGTCTTCCATCGTTCCGCCCTTCAGAACCGCTCGACTCTTGTGTCAAAACTTAGCCGACGGCACCGGCGGTTGCTTCGCCGAGGTCGCCCGGCGCGTCGGAAGACGGTACTCCGATGCCGCACAGATCCGGCTCAGGCCGCGCCCACATCCAGATACCTCGACCACGACGGATCGAAATCCTTCACCGTCGCCAGCAGTCGCCAGTGCCGCCCCTTCGGCGCGGTCAGCGTGACCTTGAGTGTCCAGCCGAGCTCCGAGAGCAGGCGGTCGGCTTTCTTGTGGTTGCAGGACGCGCAGCAGGCAACGCAGTTGTCCCAGGTGTGGGTTCCGCCGCGACTGCGCGGCACCACATGGTCGATCGTGTCGGCTTTGCCACCGCAGTAACCGCAGCGCGTACGGTCGCGCTGCATCAGTGCGGCCCTCGTCATCGGGATGACCGCGCGATACGGAACCCGCACGTACGTCCGCAGCCTGATCACCGACGGCACGGCTATCGCCATCTCCGCCGAATGAATGAGCGGGCCGGCGCCGTCCTCGTGGATGACATCGGCCCGCTCACGGAGCACCAACACAATTGCCCTGCGTATCGAGATCGCGGCAAGCGGCTCGTAGGTCGCATTCAGGAGCAGCACGCGGTGCTTGCCCCAGCGCGAATTTGTTCCGCCCCCTGGCGGCACACCGATCGCGTCGACGGAGCGGGGTCCGGTGTCCAGCGTGGACACGCTTGCCTCACCGCGCGATCTCACGCGTCCATCAGTTGTGGTCGGGCCGCGGTCATACCCCGCGTGACCCTTCTTACGCTGCACCTTCGTCCGCGACATCTAACCTCCCGGCCAAACAACCGACCTCGATGGGAACGATTCAGTTCAACACGGATGCCGAACAAATGCGAGGCAAATTGCAGGTCGCCCGCGGTCAGCTGTGTGAACACTGGATGTCCGGGCCCGAACCTGCGGACGGGCGGCGCCAACGCCGATGTGCTCACCGGGTGGAAGAATGGGGCCGTGACTACTTCTCCGCAGACGTTTTACGAGGCAGTGGGCGGCGAACAGACCTTTGCCGACCTCACTGGCCGTTTCTACGAGGAAGTCGCGAAGGACGAGATCCTGCGACCGCTCTACCCCGAAGAAGACCTCGCTCCGGCCGAGCGACGTATGCGCATGTTCCTGGTGCAGTACTGGGGAGGACCTCGGACGTATTCGGATGAACGCGGCCACCCGAGACTGCGGATGCGGCACAACCCCTTCCGGATCGGTCCCATCGAGAAGGCGGCGTGGCTGCGGTGCATGTACATCGCGATCGGGTCGATCGACTCGGCGCGTCTGGACGACAGCCATCGACAGGCCTTGACCGACTACGTCGAGATGGCGGCCGACTCGATGATGAACTCCCCGATATGACGCCGAGACCTGCCACGGCGACGTGACCGTGACGTTCGGTAGGTCGTGAGGCAAGATAAATCACGTGAGTGACGAGACAAAAGATCTTTCCGAGGCCGCGAGCAATGCTTCGGCTGAAGATCACACGCCGGCCGACCCCGGATTTCCCCGGTGGTGGCAGAACGCGATCTTCTATCAGATCTACCCCCGCTCCTTCTCCGACGACAACGGTGACGGTGTCGGTGACATCCCCGGCGTGATCGACAAGCTGGGCTACCTGGAACTGATCGGTGTCGATGCCATCTGGCTCAGCCCGGTGATGAAGTCCCCGATGGCCGACCACGGGTACGACGTCTCGGACCCACGCGACATCGATGAACTGTTCGGCGGTCTCGAGGCGTTGGACAACCTCATCCGCGAAGCTCACGAACGCAACATCAAAGTCACCATGGACCTTGTCCCCAACCACACCAGCGACCAGCACGCCTGGTTCATCGAGGCACTCGCCTCTGAGCCCGGCAGCGCGGCCCGCGAGCGATACATCTTCCGCGACGGGCGCGGAGAGGACGGCAGCGAACCGCCCAACAACTGGAGCAGTGTCTTCGGCGGTCCGGCCTGGACCAGGGTCACCGAACCGAATGGTGAACCGGGCCAGTGGTTTCTGCACATCTTCGCCCCCGAACAGCCGGACCTGAACTGGGAGAATCCCGAGGTCTTCGCCGACCTCGAGAAGACTTTGAGGTTCTGGCTCGACCGCGGTGTCGACGGATTCCGGATCGACGTCGCCCACGGAATGGCCAAGCCCGAAGGGCTACCCGACATGGATCTCGAGGACGTCGGCCTGCTCAGCAACGCCGATGACGATCCGCGGTTCAACAACCCGGGTGTCCACGACATCCATCGTCAGATCCGTGCGGTGCTCGACGACTACCCCGACGCGATGACCGTCGGCGAGATCTGGGTGCAGGACAACGAACGCTTCGCCGAATACGTGCGCCCCGACGAACTCCACCTGGGATTCAATTTCCGACTCGCCAAGATTCCCTTCGAGTCCGAAGCTGTCCGCGCTGCGATCGAGCATTCGCTGGAGGCAGTCGCGTACGTCTCGGGCACCCCGACCTGGACGCTCTCGAACCACGACGTCGAGCGCGAGGTCACCCGCTACGCGTCCGACGACTCACCGCAGGCCGGTATCGACCGCGCCCGGGCGATGATCCTGGTCGAACTCGCTCTACCCGGCGCGGTGTTCATCTACAACGGTGCCGAACTCGGACTGCCCAATGTCGACCTGCCTGACGATGTGCTGCAGGATCCGGTCTGGGAGCGGTCGGGACACACCGAACGCGGCCGCGATGGCTGCCGCGTACCGCTGCCCTGGGAGGGCACTGCTCCCCCGTTCGCGTTCTCGAGCAACCCGGACACGTGGTTGCCGATACCCGCGGAGTGGGCAGCGCTGACCGTCGAGAACCAACTCGAAGACCTGACCTCGACGCTGTCGCTGTATCGGCAGGCGATCGAGTTCCGCAAGACTCGTCCGGAGTTCGCCGGCGAGGCCATCGAGTGGTACGGCGCCCCGACCGGATGCCTGGCGTTCCGCCGATCGCTCGGCAGGTTGGTCTGTGCCCTCAACGCAGGCGAGGAACCGATCGGGTTGCCTCCGGGTGAGGTGCTTCTCTCCAGCGCGCCGCTGGTCGATGGCCAACTCCCACCCAATGCGGCGGCCTGGCTCGTCTGACCACACTGACGGCCCGGCCGCCCGCGCGGCCGGGCACCGCTAGTTGACCGACAGCCCCAAAGGCATGGTTCGGCGCTGATGGACCGATCCGAATCTGGCGTCGAGTCGTGCCCACACGGCGGTGGTCCGGACCCGGACCATTTCCGCGTCGTCGATGTCTTCGATGGGCGATGTCTCGGTGACATCGCGGTTGTCGGCCTGTCGCACGAAGCCCATGGCGGTCAGCGCAAAAACCGATCGCATCGACACGCCGACGACCTGATCTGATGACTCCGACGACACGTCGACCACCTGCTGATCGAGCAGCGAGGTCGGCGGTCCGTGGCCGCTGCCCTGTGTGCGCGCGACCTCGGCTCCGGTCCGGGACAGTTGCACCAATACCCGCGCAGGTATGTCGTCGATGTGGGTGAATCCGTCGGTGGAAGGCAACGCACCGCGCCAGGCGCTGTCGAGGGCGAACCCGGTGTCGACGGTCGTCACCGCAGGGTCGTCTTTGGTCGCCCGCAACACATTTCGCAGCTCGGACGCCCCACACACCACGTCGTCACCGGACATCGAACCGGCCACAACACGGCTGGCCAGGACATCGAATCCGGTGTTGACCCAGACGCCGAGCAAACCATCCCCACGCCGTTTGATCCGGATCACGGCGACGTCGTCTGCTCGCAGGGCGCGGCCGGCAAAAGCCGCGAGATCAATCCGGTCACGGGCGGACAGTGTTAAATCGGCCATCAGCGGATGATGCTCCTCAATTGTCGAGCTGCGACCGACAGGGTTGCCAGATCGAGGTTTCCACTCTCAGAGATGTCTGAGAGTGTCGCGCGGACCCTGGACAGCCTCGAGGTGTTGTGCAGTTCCCACTCGGCTATCTTCTCGTCCGCCGATTCATCGGGCTCACCGGCGTCCAGAATCACCAGACACAGCGATCGCAGCGCCTGGTGCAGATCGTCGCGCAATGCCAGGCGCGCCAACGAGTGCCAACGGTCGATGCGGTCGAGATCGGAGACCGCGCTGAGCAGTTCCTCCACCCCGAGGTGGTCCATCAGCGCGAAGTACAGATCGCCGACCTCCACCGGGTCGCGGTCGGAGATCTCGGCGGCATCGATGATGTCGAGGAGGCAGAACCGGTGAAGGCTCAGTGCGACGGCCTGCGCGACATCCTCGGGGACACCGTCACCGACCAGGCGTGCGGCGTGATCGTCGACAATGCTCGCCGACGCACCACGTAGCCAACCGGGCACACGCGGTGACAGCTCGGCGACCAGTTCGCCGTATCGGGTGACCTCAGCGGCCATCGCCAACGGTTGTGGCCGCCCGGCGATCATCCACCGGGACGCCCGGAACAACAGCCGGCGGGTGTAGACGATCATCGCGTCGGTGGCCGGTACCGGACACGGGGCCGCGGCGATCGCCCACCACAGTGCGTGCAAGCCGAAGACCTCGGTCACCACCTGATAGGACCGCACCACGTCGACCGGCTCGCCGCCGCTGCCCTCGCAGAGGCGGAAGACGTGCGTGATGCCGCCGTTGTCCACCAGATCGTTCACCACCGTGGTGGTAACGATCTCTCGGCGCAGCTGATGGGTCGCGATCCCCTCGGCGAAGCGTTCCCGCAACGCGGCCGGGAAGTAGGCGCTCAGGCGTGACGAGAACACATCGTTGTCGGGCAGTTCACCCGCGAGCATGTCGGCCTTCAGCAGGAGCTTGACGTGGGCCATCACGGTGGCCAGTTCGGGCGAGGTCAAACCGTGACGGCCGGTGGCATTTCCGCGTTTGGCCAATTCGTCCGGACGGGGCAGCGCCTCCAATCGCAGGTCGACGCCGCGCCCTGCCATCTCCTTGAGCAACCGCCGGTAGACCTCTGCCGTCTCGTCGGCACTGGCCCGGCTGGTACCGAGTTCGGCGTTCTGCGAGACGTTGTCGGCCAGCACCAGATCCCCCACCTCGGTCGTCATCGACTCGAGCAGTGGGTTTCGCTGGGCAGCAGGCAGTTCGCCCGTCGAGACCTGGGAATCGAGCAGGATCTTGATGTTGACCTCATGGTCGGAACAGTCGACACCGGCAGAGTTGTCCATCGCGTCGGTGTTGACCCGGCCACCGCCGAGTGCGAACTCGATACGCCCGAGTTCCGTCAGCCCGAGGTTGCCGCCTTCCCCGACGACCTTGGCGCGCAACTCGTTTCCGTTGACCCGGATGGTGTCGTTGGCCTTGTCGCCCACTTGTGCGTGGGACTGGGTGCTGGCCTTCACATAGGTCCCGATGCCACCGTTCCACAGCAGGTCAACAGGTGCGAGCAGGATCGCCCGGATGAGTTCTGGCGGGGACAGCGCCGTGATGTCTTCAGCCAGTCCCAGCGCGTCGGCGATCTGCGGGCTGATCGGTATCGACTTCTGATCGCGCGCCCACACTCCGCCGCCTTCGCTGATCAGGTCCGTGCGGTAGTCGGCCCACGAGGATCGCGGCAGGTCGAACAGACGTCGTCGTTCGACGAACGACGCCGCGGTGTCGGGGTCCGGATCGATGAACACGTGCCGGTGATCGAATGCGGCGACAAGGCCGATGTGCTCGGACAACAGCATGCCGTTGCCGAACACATCGCCGCTCATGTCGCCGATTCCGACCACGGTGAAATCGACGGTCTGCGTATCGGAACCCATCTCCCGGAAATGTCGTTTCACCGCTTCCCAGGCACCCCGCGCGGTGATTCCCATGGCCTTGTGGTCGTATCCGGCCGAACCACCCGAGGCAAATGCATCGCCAAGCCAGAACTGGTACTGCCCGGCAACATCATTGGCGATATCGGAGAACGAGGCCGTCCCCTTGTCTGCGGCCACCACCAGGTACGGGTCGTCGCTGTCGCGTCGGACCACCTCGGGAGGCCCGACGATGTCTCCCGACTTCGCATCGATGTTGTCGGTGACATCGAGCAGTCCGGAGATGAATCGCCGATAGCATTCGATGCCTTCGTTGCGGACCGCCTCGCGGTCGGCAGCGGCGTCTCCGGTCGGCAGCGGAGGACGCCTGACCACGAATCCCCCTTTGGACCCGACCGGCACGATCACCGCATTCTTGACCGCCTGCGCCTTGACCAGACCCAGGACCTCGGTGCGGAAATCCTCCTGCCGATCGGACCAGCGCAGACCACCGCGCGCAACGGATCCGAATCTCAGGTGCACGCCTTCGACGCGCGGCGAGTACACATAGATCTCGAACAAGGGCCTGGGCAAAGGGGTTTGGGGAATCTCGCGCGGCCGGAGTTTGAAGCTGAGGGTCTGGTGCTGCAATCCGGCCCGGTCGGTGCCGAAGTAGTTGGTGCGCACAGTGGCCGACAGTGCGGAGACATAAGCATTGACGATCCGGTCGACATCCATGCTGATGATGTCACCGATCGCCACGGATAGGCGTTCGAGGACCTCGTTGCGACGGTTTTCGTCGGCGCTCTCCGGATCGAAGGAGGCCCGAAAGAGTTCAACCAGCGATTTCGTGACCACTGCGTTGCTTCCGAGCACCGAAGCCACATGTGTTGTGCTGTAAGAAGTCCCACATTGGCGCAGATAGCGGGCGTAGGCGCGCAGCATGGCCACCTCGTGCCACGTCAGACCACATCGGAAGATCAGTTCGTTGAAGTTGTCGACCGCGGCGTCGCCACGCCAGATCTGCGAGAACGCCTCGGTGAAACGATGTTCGACGTCGGCGACATTCTGCTCCTCGACCGTCATCCCGTCGGCCAGTGAGAGCCCGAACTCGTACACGAAACACCGATGACCGTCCTGGCGCTCGATCTCGAGCGGACGTTCGTCGAGGACGTTGACGCCCAGGCTGTGCAAGACCGGAAGGATCTCCGTCAAGGTCGCCGGGCGTCCGCACAGATAGAACGCGAAACGCCAGTCCTGACCACTGCGCTCTGCATCATCGGCAGGCCGGTACAGCCGAACGTAGAAGTCGCCATCTCCGAGGGAGTCGACTATCGCGATGTCGACGTAGGCCTCCGCCGGGCTCCGCACGTCTTTGTAACTGTCGGGCAAGGTCGCGGCGTAGAACGCGATCTCGTCGAGATCCCCGGCATCGCCAGCGGCAACTTCACGTAGCAATTCGTCCCAGCCACGCGCCGCCTCGACCATCTTGTCCTGCAACGCAATCTGTTCCGGCGTGCCCACCGCGAGGCTGCCGAGTGCACGGCAATCCCGCGCTCGGACCCGCATCACCACGTGCAACTGTGCCAATGCGGATTCACTGACCCGAGCGGTGTATTCCAGATGCCCGCCTCCGAGTTCGTCGAGCAGCAGTTTCTGCAATGTCTCGCGCAGCCGGGTGGTGTAGCGGTCTCGCGGCAGATAAACCAGCGCAGAAACGATCTCGCCCGCGGGATCAGGGCGCAGGAAAACCCGTATCTGTCGATTCGGTACGGCCTCGAGGACCGCCGACAGCGTCCGGGCGAGTTCATCGGCAGACATCGAGAACAGTTCGGTGCGTGGCAGGGTCTGCATCAGCTCGAGCATTGCCATGCCGTTGAAAGAGCTGGGATCGAACTTTGCCTTGGCCAGCACGTCGCCGACCTTGGAGTCGATCACCGGGATCGCCAGGACGTTCTCGTGCAGCGCCGTCGACGTGAAGGTCCCGACGAATACGTGATCCCCTTTTCGGGTGCCATCGGTGTCGTAGTCGGCGACCGTGATCAGGGTGGGAAAGTTCGATCGCTGGATACGCGTCGGAAGGTAGAGCTGTTGCACCGTCACCGGACCGGCGCCGGGATCGATTCTGTGCGCCGAGGTATCGCCCCGCCAGATGCCCAAACCCGTCTCGGGTTCGGTAGTCCGGTCGCCGGCAGTTCCTACGCAGTGCACGTAGCCGTAAGCCGAAAAATGTTGCTCGGCGAGCCAACCGAGCATCTGGGCATGGTCCGATGCCGTCGCGCGGTCGATACCGTCCGGCACGTCTGCGGTCGTATACGAACCGAATACGTCGGCAAGGCGCCCGATCAGACCGATCATGGCGGCTCGATCGCGATTGACGTCGCGGATCCGGCCGACGACCGTGTCCAGCTCTGCCCGCACTCGTTCGAGATCGATCGTCGACGTGGTCGGCGTCGCCTCGACGTAGATCCACGACTCGGTGATCCGGCCACGGCCGGCGACGTCGCCGGAAGCCTCGGACCCGTCGACTTCCAGCAACACACCGTCCTCGTCACGGACAACCGGAAGAATTGGGTGATCGATGCGGACGACCATCAGATCGGCCGCCTCGATACCGGCCACCACCGACTCGACCAGCAGCGGCATGTCGTCGGCAACCATTGCGATCAACACCGACCCGCCGTCGTGGTCGATGTCGATGACCGCTGTGCCCGGTGACCTGATGTGCCCCAGCCCCAGATGCCGGAAGAGCTGGGATCGTTGTGCCGATCCCAGCTCTTCCCAGGTCTTCTGCCGACGGGTGCCCGGTCCGTGAAAGTACCCACTGATTGCTTCTCCCAGCAGGGCTTTCACAGATGCCGGTAGATCCTCGGACGGGGTGTCCGCAAAATCAGACTGCGTCGATCCGACCATTACCGTCACACTCCAGTTGATCGGTCTCCCCCGGGATCTCCGAGGGTCTGCCTTCAAATGTAGTGATCGCCGGCGGCCGGCGAATTGCTAATCGCGTGTCAGCTTGCGGTGTGTCACAGAATGCGGACGGGCAGCGTCGGCTCCGAGACGCTCGATCTTGTTGGCCTCGTACGCCTCGAAGTTGCCCTCGAACCAGAACCATTTGCCCTCTTCGACGTTGCCTTCCCACGCCAGGATGTGGGTACAGGTGCGGTCGAGGAACCAACGGTCGTGCGAGATGACCACAGCACAACCCGGGAACAATTCGAGCGCGTTCTCCAGCGAACCGAGGGTTTCGACGTCGAGGTCGTTGGTCGGCTCATCGAGCAGGATCAGGTTGCCGCCCTCTTTGAGGGTCAGCGCCAGGTTCAGGCGGTTGCGCTCACCACCGGAGAGCACCTCGGCGCGCTTCTGCTGGTCCGGTCCCTTGAACCCGAATGCGCTGACGTAGGCGCGCGACGGCATCTCGTTCTGGCCGACCGTGATGAAGTCCTGGCCATCGGAGACGACCTCCCAGACGTTCTTCTTCGGGTCGATGTTCGCGCGGTTCTGGTCGACGTAGCTGAGCTTGACCGTGTCGCCGACCTTGACCTCACCCGAATCGGGTTCTTCGAGTCCGACGATGGTCTTGAACAGAGTGGTCTTACCGACACCGTTGGGGCCGATGACGCCGACGATGCCGTTACGCGGCAGGGTGAACGACAGGTCCTTGATCAGCACCCGGCCGTCGAAACCCTTGTCGAGGTGGCTGACGTTGACAACCACATCACCGAGGCGCGGAGGCGTCGGGATCTGGATTTCCTCGAAGTCGAGCTTGCGCATCTTCTCGGCTTCGGTGGCCATCTCTTCGTATCGGCCGAGGCGGGCCTTGTTCTTGGTCTGGCGGGCCTTGGAGCCGGACCGCACCCAAGCCAGCTCCTCTTTGAGGCGCTTCTGCAGCTTCTGGTCTTTCTTGCCCTGAACCTCGAGCCTGGCGGCCTTCTTCTCCAGGTACGTCGAGTAGTTGCCCTCGTACGGGTGGAGCTTTCCGCGGTCGACCTCACAGATCCACTGCGCGACGTGATCGAGGAAGTACCGGTCGTGGGTCACGGCCAGCACAGCGCCCGGGTAAGACGCGAGGTACTGCTCGAGCCACAGGACACTCTCGGCGTCGAGGTGGTTGGTGGGCTCATCGAGGAGCAGCAGGTCGGGCTTCTGCAGCAGCAGCTTGCACAGTGCGACGCGACGACGCTCACCACCGGAGAGGTGGGTGACGGGCTCGTCCGCCGGCGGGCAGCGCAGCGCGTCCATCGCCTGTTCGAGCTGTGAGTCCAGGTCCCAGGCATCGCCGTGGTCGAGGGCTTCCTGCAGCTTGCCCATCTCTTCCATGAGCTCGTCCGAGTAGTCCGTTGCCATCAGTTCGGCGATCTCGTTGAACCGGTCGAGCTGTTCCTTGATCAGGCCCATGCCCTCTTCGACGTTCTGTCGAACAGTCTTTTCTTCGTTGAGCTTGGGTTCCTGCATGAGGATGCCGACGCTCGCGTCGGGGTCGAGGAATGCCTCGCCGTTGGACGGCTGATCGATGCCGGCCATGATCTTGAGGATCGACGACTTACCGGCACCGTTGGGCCCGACCACACCGATCTTCGCGCCCGGGTAGAACGACATGGTGACATCGTCGAGAATCACCTTGTCGCCGTGTGCTTTTCGCACTTTTTTCATTGTATAGATGAACTCTGGCATCTAGTGGCCTTCCTACCTGCTGTTTAGGGGTAATGGGCGTAGGGATTGCCCTTGTTCTGCCCTCCGCTGAGCCGGGTCAGTTCTCCGGGATGAAGCGTTGTCCGATTTGGACACGCTGCACACGGAGGTGAGCCAGCTTTGCACCCCACAACCCTATCCAATCGCCGAAGACACGTTCGCCCGCCACCGCGCAATCACGGTTGCCGGCGTCGCCCGTCAGCCGGCAGAGGCCCATCACCCTTGATAGCAACGTCGCAACATCACCATGAAGTTCCCGGGCACCTCGAGTGGGCGCGCGAGCGTCTCGAACCAGGCGAGGATGCCTGGAACGAACGTTCCGGATCAGGGCTTGGTGTCCGCCGCAGTCAAACATGTACCGGCGGGGCGCCAACCTCTTGAGCAGAGCATTTCCGGAAGTTCACTTTGAAATCATGCTCTTCGACAGGTACACAACGGCCTGGCGCATCACCTCGACTTCCTGCTCGAGCTCTTTGATCCTCTTGCGTGCTTCCCGCAACCCAGCAGCGCCGTCGTCGACGGATTCTGATGTCGGTCCGTTGATACGGTCCTCGCGGTCGGCGATCTTGATCCACCGCTTCAAACACGTTTCAGAAATCCCGAAATCCCTCGCGACCTGACGCACTGAAGCCTCACCATTGCGAGCGACTGAGATCACCTCGCGGCGAAACTCATTCGGATATGGCTTGGGCATGACAACCGTCCCTTCAACGCGAGATGGATCTCACGCGTGAAACAAACCGGAAGAAGTTCCCATCGTCCGGTGCGGTTCGTTGTCGGTCACGATCCCAACGACGATCCGAGCTCTGTCGATGAACAGGAACATGTGTTTTCGTTGCATTCAGTCGGAAATCATTGGCGCTCATGACAATCCCTGAATATTCGGCAAGACATCACCTATCGCCGGTGGCACCTGATCAGCGACCGCAGTCGACAGAGCGTCACCGACGGCGGTCACGACACCACCGACCACAGACGACGCGGCATCATTCACTGCAGATACGGCATCACCCACCGCAGACCCGATATCATCGACGACCGCAATGGCGTCTTCGGCTACAGGTGGGACAGCATCAGACACCACATCCGGCACATCGACCACCGGCGGTGAGATATCAGCCACCGCAGGCACAGCAACACCGCCTGTAGATGGCGCAGTATCCGACCCCGGGGGCGAGACATCGGCCACCGAAACATCTGGCACAGCAGACGGCACATCGGTAGCCACCGCAGGCACCACATCCGGCACAGCAGACGGCACATCTGCAGCCGCCGCGGGCAGAGCATTGATGACTGCAGCCACAATGTCATTCCAGCCGGCCACCGCCCAGTCAGGTACCGGAGGCGGAATATAGTTGGTCACCTCAGTCGGTAATGCTGCGTCCAGCACAGGAGGGAGAAAGTCGCCAATCCGAGTCGGTATATAGGGTCCATCCAAGGGCCGAATAGGCGCATGAGGCACCAACTGCCGCGTCAAAGAATCAAGGTCACGTAGATTTGGAACATCCCAGGGCACAGGATAAGACGGAAGTACCGGGTCGGCACATGGCGCTGGATAGGCGTGCTGCGCCTGGCAATACGTACCGATCGCACGTTCGACAAATGTCAATGGATCCTTCAACGGATTCACCGCCGAACAATAGAGGTCGCGCAGGTTGCAAATCTCGACAATTGCCGGACCTCCCGGCGGCGCTACCCGCCAACCGGTAAAAGTGAAGCCAGGGATGAAAGTGGGCAGGATACCCAAGATTCCAGCGCCCTCCGGCCCGGGCAGACGTTTCGGATTGCCCTCGGTGATACAGGTCGTGTTCCTGCCATCCAATCGGTCGCACACATCCGAGACAACAATGGCTCCGAGCGAGTATCCGATTATGGTCACACCCGAACCCGGACATCTGGCTCGGAACGAGTTGACGGCATTCGTCAAGTTTTCGGTACCGATCCGAATGGATTCATCAGCCGATACATTGCCGGCTACCGGCGAAATACTCGCTGGATAGATGATATTGGTACGGGGTCCGGCTGGAACATTCGGCACGTTCACGCTGTTCGGGTCCCCGGTCCCACCGACCACGAAGTTTTGCGAGGCCGGACACACCTGGGCATTTGCCGCAGGCACCTGGATGACATGAAAAACGAGAAACGTTAACAGAGCTCCGATTACAGCAGGAATTAGTCGCCTCATCGAGGTTCACCTACGATTCGTACAGAGTTTGAATGTTGATGCGTGGTCCGGTGAATATCACCGGCACGCTTACGCACTCGCGGCCAGTTGCAGAAGCCCGAGTATTCAAATGGGAGATTCCCCGCAGTCGCCAGGACTTATCCAAGCCTGACACAGTGATCCTACTCAGCTGTGCACAAAGTCCCGATGCCAGCCGCCGAGACCCGCCTTCCTATGACAGGTGTTGCGCGACTTCAAGACTGGACAGGGACTTGACTGTGAGGATCACACCACTTGAATACTAGACCCTCGCCTGGTCCACGGCTAGGTCCTCGCCTACCCACACCAATCCACGGCTTCATGTCCGACGATCGGCGAATTAGGGCTGCGGCAAGCGCAGTGTGCAGATGTGGCGAGATCGCTTCACCATGCAACATCCACTACTGCTTGACCATTGGAGCCCTCGACCTGACTGCACCTGAGACCGACAGCAGACCCCGAACCTTGGCTGCCGCTCGTTTGCCGACGGCGCCCACGTCATCAAATGGTGGTCACATGCGCCTAGGCCTATCGAAAGACACTGGCCGCGTTGACCAAATGCAGGGCCTTCACGTGGTAGCCAGATGCACATACCCGCGTATTCATTGATCAACTCAATACTATTGCTGCAGAGCCGAATTCATGGGCAACAGGCACCTTGTTCCAGAAGAGCGAGGCCCGAGGCACGCGTCATGCACAAGCAGATATTGAGTCCGGCGTACCTACGCATAGGTTCGTAGTGGGCAAATCAACCTTTCGCGACAATCCCAAAGAAGGTGGAATGGACGGGGCCGATGGCCTTTTGGCATTTTCTCGAAAGGCCTTTGTAATCACGAAATATACTGCACCACATACGAATTATGTGCGATTTGCCCTTTGCCTCATCTCGGCATGAGAACGAGACTCTCTGATAGTGGACCGACCGGAGTGCTGAGGAGAGTCGAGCTCTAGGCCGCACCTAGTTGGGGGTTACCCGCGGGCTGCCCGGAGTGGGTTCGCTCGAATCTTGGTCCCCGGACTCATCAGATACCGGCTTCTCCCCAACCGTGCCCGTTGCGACAACCGACTCGGGTCCGTCTGCCCCGGCCATCTGTTTCAACATCGCGTTGTAGCCGGCCAACTCGGCGTCTTCGTCACGATCTGCTCGCCGGTCGAACTGGCGGGCCTGTCGTAGGTCCTGGCGACTCCATTGCACCAACAGGGCCAGCATGACCAACACGAGCGGAATCTCTCCGGCCGCCCAGGCGATGCCGCCGCCCAACCGTTGATCGCTCATCAGATCGGGGTTCCACGGCAGCATCAGGCTCTGGTAATAGCTGCGGGCGATCACGTTGTCGGTGCTCATCAGCGCCACACCGAAGAAGGCGTGGAAAGGCAACGAGCCGAACACCATTGCGAGCTTGGCAACCGGCGACAACGTTCGTGGTGCCGGGTCGATCCCGATGACCACCCAGTAGAAGAGGTATCCACTGACGATGAAGTGGAAGTTCATCGCGACGTGCGCGGCGTGATAGTCGACAAGCTTCTCGAACAGTCCACCCAGGTACAGGACGTAGTAACTGCCGACAAAGAGCACCGACGCCACCAGCGGATGCGTGATGAACCGCGAGTACGGACTGTGCAGGATGGCCAAGATCCACTCCCGCGGTCCCGGCGGCGCGCTCTTTCCGGCCGGCCGCAGAGCCCGCAACGCCAACGTCATCGGGCCACCGAGGACCAGTAGAACCGGCGTCAGCATCGAGAGCGTCATGTGCGCGATCATGTGCAGGCTGAACATCGCAGGCGCATATTTGCCGAGCCCGGATGAGGTGGCGAACAACAGTGCAGCGCAGCCCAGGATCCAGGCGATCGTCCGACCGATCGGCCACGCATCACCGCGACGGCGCAAGCGGATCACGCCGCGGAGATAGACGACGGCCATGACAATCGCCAGGGTTCCGAACAGCAGGTCGAACCGCCAGTCGAGGAAGATCCGCGCGAATGTGGGTTCGTGATCGATTCGGTAGCCAAGAAGCAGTTCGGCAGCGGGCATGTTCGACGGGTTGGCGTTGACCGGAGGAGGCGTCCGCGACAGTCCCACGGCGATACCGAATGTTGCCGCGAACACGAGCAACTCGACTACGGCAAACCGGATCAGCGGACGCCGGTTGTCGTCCTTCTCCATCGCCGGGATGCTGGCCTTCCGGTGCCACGCACCCAATCCACCCAGGACGACCAGCGCCACGATCTTGGCCAGGACCAATTGCCCGTAAGTCTCGGTGAACAGCTGATCGACCTTCACCCGGATCAGCGCATTGATGACGCCACTGGCCCCGACAACGATGAACGTCCAGAACGCGACACGAGAGTATCGAGTGATCGCGAGCAGCGTGTAGCGCCCGGCGCCGCGGGCGTAGATCAGGACCGCGAAGAGTCCTCCCATCCACAGACAGGCGCCGACCAGGTGCAGGATCAGACTGTTCGTGGCGACGTCGTGGCTACCGCCGGTCGACGAATGCCCCGCCAGAGCGGTCGGCATCAACGTCAGGATCGCCAGGGGCAACACGATCAGGGTCCACGTCCATCGCAGGGCGATGCGCGCGACGATCGCACAGATCACCGCAAAGATGGCGGTCCACAACCAGGACCGCGCGTCCGCGACCTGATCAAATGCAGAGATGATCCGATCGGGACTCAATGTCTCCGACAGCGGATACCCCGACGTGTCCGAGATGGTCAGCGGGATCATCAGCAGAGCCGCCACCGCCCAGATCAGGGCGCCGACCGACGCGAACTTGATCGCCCGATACCCGCCAACGTCGAGGACGCCGTCAGATTGTGGCGGCACGAAGAATGCCGCGAACAATGCGCCGCCGACTGCGATCACTGCGCCGATCTCACCGATGGTCTGAACGGTGGGCAGCCCGTACCGCGTCAGTGTCCCCGGATCTCCGACACCGGCGAGATCAAGTGCGTCGCCGGCGGAGATTGCGGTGACCGCCACCGCAACGGCGGCTGCCACCCAGGCCAACACCCAGCCAATGCTTGCCGCAGCACTGCGACGGATATCAATCGAATCGGGGCTGGGTGTACTCACCCCTCCAGGGTAGGCACCGGCCGACTGTGACTCGCGTCCGCCTGTGTTCGACCGTGCCGATATACTCACCTGCGCCGGCCATCGGCACGCCTCCGTAGCTCAGGTGGATAGAGCAAGAGCCTTCTAATCTCTAGGTCGCAGGTTCGAGTCCTGCCGGGGGCACCTGGTTTTTGCTTGCACGGACACCTGCCCAACCGGGCAGGTGTTCAGTCCTCAGGAAGCGCCGCGAAGGCCTTCTTTGTGCTTCGGTACCAACCCAATCCAGCGACGGGTCGCTTCCACCTGCCCTGCATTTCCTTCAGCGCACCTTCGTGGGTTGCATCGCCTTTCTCCACCATTTCTTTCAAATGGCGGTCTTGGGCGTGGATCACGTCGTCCGCCTTGTCGCCACGGAGTTCAATCTCGCATGGCCCACCCAGTTGCTTACATGTCATCGTTTTCATGGCTTCAAGACCTCCCAGGTCTGGCGTGGACATTGCTTGGTTGATGTCCTACCGGCGACGTTATCTGCGGTTTCGCCACCCGCGCTTCTCGATTCCTGATCGATGCGGTTGGGTCACCGACCGGCGGATGTTACCGTCGAATGTGACGTCCGACACACGGAGGCTTCGATGCAACTGTGGATTCAAGGTCACACAGTGGAACGACTCACGTTCGACGACACTCTGACGTTCTTCTTCAACGACCACTGCGAGTTGGTGTTGTGGACGCCGTTCTGGTTGACGTCTCCCCCGATCGGCGGCCTCGGTGTCGAACACCACGGCATCAACCCGGCGAAGGTCATCGACGAGCAGCGACCACTCTTCACAATGCTGGGCAATCGGGCCGACGTCGTGGAATGCAACGACGACGGCGACCTGCACATCGGATTCGGGGATGGCAGCGCCATCGACCTGCCGAGCCACCCGGAGCAGCCGTCCTGGGAACTCTTCGCCAAACGGTACGGATACGCCACGTGTGAAAAGACCGGTCAGATCCGCATCATCGAACACAATCACGCAACCACCTGAGCCGGGATTCCGCGCCGGTCAAGCGACGTCTCGGCGCGGTGGGGTTTCGACCCACGATTTCGCATACTCGTCGACGTACTCCTGCCCACTGTGTTGAGCAAGGATCCGCATCAACGCATCAGTCGCACCGCGATAGTCGCCGGTCGCCGCATACGGCGAGAGATCGAACGGGGGCAGTATCTCGACGACCACCCGGCCACGGCGCCACCACATCACACCCGCCACCGGCCGAGTCCCGGTGATCGCCACCGGGACAACTGATATCCCGTTGGCAATAGCCACTCTCGCGACTCCCGTCCGACCGCGATACAAGCGCCCATCTGGCGATCGGGTTCCCTCCGGATGTATCCCCCACACCTTCCCGCCGCGCACGATAGATGTTGCCGCCGACATGGCCGATGACGCCGCGTGCCCACCTGTCCGGTCCACCGGGATCTGCCCCAGCGCGGTGAAAAACCAGCTCTGGAGGCGTCCCACCATCCCGGTACGGGTGAAGTAGTCCGACTTGGCAAGGAAGAAGACCTGCCTGCGGGCAGCCAGTGTGAGGTAGAAGGAGTCGATCACGGCCAAGTGATTGGCGGCGACGATCGCCGGACCTGTCGACGGAACATTGTGGCGACCAACAATTTTCGGCCGCCCGAGTACATACAGCACCGGACCGACCAGAACATGGCGACAAACCCGATAGGCGACCTCACCCGTAAGCGACATAGACAGTGTCTACCCCAGTGCAGTAGACACTGTCTATATGAGCGAAGAGTCCACCCACGACCTACTGGTGCGAGCCGGGATCGAGCTACTGGAAGAATCAGGCACCGCGGACATCAGCCTCCGGGCGATTGCCCGGCGAGCAGGCGTTTCTCATGGCGCACCCCGTCGATGGTTCCCAACGCACCGCATGCTCCTCGCCTCCATAGCCGAGGTCGGTCTGAACGATCTCGCCGCTGCACTCCAGTCCGCAGCCCTCCAACCCTCAGAAACTCCGACGAACGCGATCAATCAAGTTGCAAAGTCGTACATTTCGTTCGCCACGCTTCGACCGGCGATGTTCACCCTCATATTTCGCCACGACCTCTTGGAGGGGTCGGGCAGACAATTGCGCAACACCTCCCGCCCGATGTTCGATCAACTTGTCACGCTGATTCGCCAATCAGCAGCCACCGCGGAACCCGAGATCGCCGCCGCGACATTGTGGGCAGGCATCCACGGCATCGCGGTCCTGTCAGCGTCAGGATCACTCGAACTGACAACCTCCGGCATCCCGGTCGATGAGCTCATCCGCCGTGTCGTCTCGGGCGCGACCAGCACAGCGCACTAACAATGTCAGAGCTCATCGCTATGCTCGAACATAGATTCGATCACGTTGTTCGGGGGGCCACATGCTTGAAACAAACGACATTGCGGGCGTTCGAGATGCCTTGCAACATATGGAGTTTGATCGTCCTGCTGCCGATTCGGTAGATCAGATCACGGCACTCGAAGACCTAAAGGCTGCCTGCGCCGCAGCGCAGGCGAGGGCGACCATGAACCTCTACCGCAAGCGCCGCGAGGAACATCGAGAACAGGGGCTACCTGCGAAGAAGGTCGGTGCAGGCATCGCGTCGGAGATCGGGCTTGCCCGACGAGTGTCGCCACATCGAGGGGGCCGATACCTGGGTTTCGCGCGAGCGGTGGTCGATGAGATGCCTCATACGATGGCCGCACTCGAAGCGGGTCACCTATCCGAGTGGCGTGCCACCATCCTGGTTCGCGAAACGGCGTACCTCGAGGTTGCGGACCGGGTCGGCATCGATGCCGAGCTATGCGCCGACCCGGACGGACTGCACGGGGTCGGCGACAAGGCACTCACCGCTCGCGCCAAAGCACTTGCTTATCAACGAGATCCACATGCAGTGGTTGCACGTGCCGCCAAAGCGACTAAAGACCGCCGGGTCACCTCGCGTCCGGCACCCGATTGCATGGCAACGGTGAGCGCACTCCTACCGGTCGCCCAGGGCGTCGGGGTGATCGCTGCCCTACGTCGGGCAGCCGATCTGCACCGCGGTGACGGCGATGGCCGCTCCCGGGATCAGATCATGGCTGATGTGTTGTTCGAGCGGGTCACCGGCAGCGCCGCCGCCGACGGCCCACCGATCACTGTCAACTTGGTCGTATCGGATGCCGCATTGTTGGCTGACGCCGACGACGCCGCCCATGTCGACGGGTACGGCCCAATCCCGGCCGGCATTGCTCGACAATTGGTTGCCGCGGCCGCCGACCGCGACACAACGCTCACGATCAGGCGGTTGTTCACGAAACCGGCCACCGGCGCGCTGGTGGCCATGGAATCGGTCGCCCGGGTATTTCCCAAGGCACTGGCACTACTGATCCGCCTACGCGATCAAATCTGCCGTACTCCCTACTGCGATGCACCGGTGCGGCATATCGACCATGTCGCTCCGCACAGCAAGGAGGGACCCACGAGCGGCGAGAACGGACAGGGGTTGTGCGAGGACTGCAATTACGCAAAACAGGCACCTGGATGGCATTCAGCGACACAGGAATCAAACACGCAGCGCCACTCGGTAGCCGTTTCAACGCCCACCGGCCATTGCCACATCTCGGTCGCCCCTGCGCTTCCGCGACCTGCCGCACCGCGTTCAACAGGGCACCGCAGCGAAAGCCACAGCCAGATCGAGGCGAACCTTCTCGAACTCGTGGCGGCATGAACTGAATCAACACGCAGGTCAACCATATGAAATTCCGGGTATATGAACACCATTGCATAGTGCCGCGTTGCATGGGTATTGTGCAGAGGTGGCACTCGAACACGCGATCATGACCTCGCTTGCCGAGCGACCGGGCACCGGCTACGAAATCGGCCAACAGTTCAGCCGGTCGATCGGCCACTTCTGGTCTGCCACACACCAGCAGATCTATCGGACGCTCAAGAAGCTCCATTCCGATGAATTGGTCAGCTTCGAGTCAGTTGCGCAGGACGGCAGGCCAGACAAAAAGGTCTACACGCTCTCCGCGAAAGGCCGAGCCGCACTGAGCGATTGGGTCGGGGCACCCACCGAGCCCCAACAACTCCGCGACGAATTGGGCGTGAAGATCAGGGCCGCCGAAGCCGCGGATCTGCCGCAGCTGATCAGTGAATTGCGGCGCCAACGATCCCTGCACGAAGAACGCCTCCGCCTCTACCAAGAGTTCGAAAAGAACGACTTTCCCGATCCGAGCGCACTGAACTTGCGCAAACTCAAACAACACCTCGTGCTGCGTGGTGGCGTGCGCATCGAAGCCGGCTTCATCGACTGGTGCGACGAAGTGATCGCCGCACTCGAAGGTGTCCTCGACTCGTAGTCCCACAGCCGACAACACGGCCAGCCCCCGTGACGAAGGAAGGTCTTGCAATGACAACTCCATACCCGAAGCTGTTCGAGCCGTTGACGATCAACAAAACCGTCCTGAAGAACCGAATCATCATGGGATCGATGCACACCGGTCTCGAAGATCGCATCTGGGACACCGACAAGCTGGCGGCCTACTACGCCGAACGCGCGCGCGGCGGCGCCGGCCTGATCATCACCGGCGGCATCGCGCCGACCCGCGCCGGACTTCTCCTGCCCTTCGGCAGCAAACTCACCAACAAGGTCGACGTCATCCGGCACCGGCGTCTGACCAACGCCGTGCACAAAGAGGGCGGCAAGATCGCGATGCAGATCCTGTACGCCGGTCGCTACGGATACACCCCCCTGAAGTTCAGTGTCGGCTGGGAGAAGTCGCCGGTTCACCCCTTCCGGCCGATCAAGATGAACGATGCGCTCATCAAGCACGCCATCTGGTCGTACGGTCGCTGCGCAAAACTCGCCAGGGACGCGGGATACGACGGCATCGAGATCATGGGCGGCGAGGGCTACCTGCTCAACACATTCCTCTGCAAGCGCACCAACAACCGCACCGACAAGTGGGGCGGCAGTACGGAGAACCGACAGCGGATCGTCGTCGAGATCGCGAAGGAGATCCGCAAAAAGACCGGCCCCGATTTCATGGTGATCATGCGCCAGTCGATCGCCGACCTGGTCAAAGACGGCCAGACGTGGGACGAGATCGCCCTGCTGGCACGCAAACTCGAGGCCGCAGGCGTCGACGCCATCAACACCGACATCGGCTGGCATGAGGCGCAGGTACCCACCATCGTCACGTCGGTTCCGCGTGGCGCGTTTGTCGGCTACACCGAGCGCTTGCGCGAAGAGGTGTCGATCCCACTGATCGCATCGAACCGGATCAACACACCTGAACTCGGCGAAGAGATCCTCGAAGGCGGACGGGTCGACGCCATCTCGATGGCCCGACCACTGCTCGCCGACCCGGAGTTCGCCAACAAGGCACAGGCGGGCCGCGGCGACGAGATCAACACCTGCATCGCATGCAACCAGGCTTGCCTCGACCACGCGTTCGTCGGCAAAAAAGTGTCATGCCTGCTCAATCCACGCGCCGGGCGCGAGACCGAATTGATCCTCGGCGCCACCCGCAAGGCCAAACGTGTGGCAGTGGTCGGCGCCGGCCCCGCCGGACTCTCGGCAGCCGTCGCCGCCGCCCAGCGCGGCCACAACGTCCACCTTTTCGAGGCAGGCGAACACATCGGCGGCCAGTTCTCGATCGCGGCCAGGATCCCGGGCAAAGAAGAGTTCGCCGAGACCATCCGCTACTACAAACGGCAACTCGAAGTCACCGGCGTGCAGGTACACCTGGGTACCTGGATCAGCGCCGACGAACTCATCGAGCAAAAGTTCGACGACGTCATCGTCGCCACCGGTGTCACACCTCGGATGCCGAACATCCCGGGCATCGACCACCCGAAGGTGCTGTCGTACGCCGATGCCGTCCTCGGTCGCGGTGCGATCGGCAAGACCGTTGCGGTGATCGGCGCGGGCGGAATCGGATTCGACGTCAGCGAGTTCCTCACCGTCGACGACTCCCCCACACTGAACATCAAGGAGTGGGAGCAGGAATGGGGCATCACCGACGACCTCACCGTTCCCGGGTTTGTCGGAAAGCCACGGCCAACTCCGGCCACCCGCAAGGTCTACCTCGTCCAGCGCAAGCCCGGAGGCCAAGGCAAGACCCTCGGCAAGACGTCCGGTTGGGTGCACCGCGCCACCATCAAAATGAAGGGCGTGGAACAGATTTCGGGCGCCACCTACGACAAGATCGATGACGCCGGACTGCACCTGAGCTTCGCGCCGAAAGAAGAAGGTGGAGATCGCACCACCCGCATCCTCGACGTCGACACCGTCGTGGTCTGCGCCGGACAAGAATCGGTGCGCGAGCTGATCGACCCGTTGACCGTCGGGGGTGTGAACACCCACGTGATCGGTGGCGCCGATGTGGCCGCCGAACTCGACGCCAAGCGGGCAATCCGCCAAGGTACCGAGGTCGCCGCGAGTATCGTCTGACCCCAGCGAGAGGGGTCGCGATGGCCACACCATTTCCGGATAGACGTTGGGGTTCCGAAGATTCCCGACTGAAATCGTTGGCGCTGGCCTTCGCGGCAACCTCCGCGGGATCGTTGATAATCCGAAAGCTCACGCCGATCGACCGACGGTTGATGAGCCGGACCAACGGCAAATACACAACACTCGGTCCGATCGGCGCTCCGACCATGTTGCTCACCACCATCGGCGCGAAGAGCGGCGAACGGCGAACGTCCCCTCTCATTTTCTACCGGGAGGATCCGGAATTGTTTGTCGTCGGCTCCAACTTCGGGCAAGCCCACCACCCCGCATGGACCGCCAACCTGCTGGCGAACCCGAATGCGTGGGTCAACATCGATGGAAGCGAAATCGAGGTCACCGCCACACCTCTCGAGGGTGCCGACAAACACCGGATCTTCCACGAGTTCGAGACCATGGCCAAGGTGTATCGGGTCTACAACGGTCGGACCTCCCGCGAACTGCGGCTCTTTCGTCTGACCGCCGTATAACACTTGACCACCGGATGGCCGGACACCGTTACGCTTTGCGCCATGGGTATTCCGCAGCCGTCGTTGTCCGCGCGCGCCGTCGTCACCGGGGCCTCGTCCGGTATCGGTGCCGCACTTGCCACCGAGTTGGCGCGCCGTGGACACGGACTGATCCTCGTCGCCCGTCGCGAAGAGATCCTGAAGTCCACCGCACTCGACCTCGGCGCCAAGTTCGGTGTCGAGGTCGAAGTACGCGCCACAGACCTGTCCGACCCGGTCGCCACCACCGCACTTTGCGACGAATTGGCCGGGCGTGAGATCTCGATCCTGTGCAACAACGCGGGAATCGCAACATTCGGCGCACTCGCCGACCTGGATCCCGACTACGAACGAGCTCAGGTCCAGCTGAATGCGGTGGCCGTCCACGACCTCACGTTGGCGGTCTTGCCGCAGATGGTCGGCCGGGGCTCAGGCGGCATCCTCATGGTCGGTTCGGCCGCGGGCAACATGCCCATCCCCCACAACGCCACGTACGCCGCAACAAAGGCATTCGTCAACACCTTGTCCGAGTCCTTGCGCGGCGAGGTCGCCGACCAAGGCGTACACGTGACGTTGCTGGCACCGGGACCCGTTCGCACCCAGACCCCTTCGCCGGAGGAAGCCAGCACCGTCGACCGGGTGGTTCCGGACTTCCTCTGGAACTCGAGCGAGTACGTGGCGAAGCTGAGCCTGGATGCGCTGGAACGCAACAAGATGCGCGTGGTACCGGGCTTGTTGTCGAAGGCGATGTCGGTTGCGGGCGGCTACAGCCCACGTAAGTTCACCGCCCCTGTCGTCGGCGCCTTCTATCGCAAGTTCGGCGACTGACCGCCGGACCATCCGTCCACTCGGCCCACTGGCCTCGGGCAACGAGTATCGCTGAACTAGGGTGATGTGATGCAAGACAAACTTGTGTGGATCGACTGCGAGATGACCGGGCTGCAATTGGGCAGTGACAAACTCATCGAAATCGCAGCTCTGGTCACCGACAGCGAACTGAACATATTGGGCGACGGCGTAGACGTTGTCATCCATGCCGACGAAGACGCCCTGGCCGCGATGCCGGACGTCGTGAAGAAGATGCATGCCGCCTCCGGCCTGACCGAAGAGGTGCGGGCCTCCACGGTCACCCTCGAAGAGGCCGAGAAGATGGTGCTGGAGTACCTGCGCTCGCAGATCGGGTCTGCAGGCGCAGCACCCCTCGCCGGCAACTCCATCGCCACCGACCGCGGTTTCATCACCCGGGACATGCCGAAGCTCGACAGCTACCTGCACTACCGGATGGTGGATGTCAGCTCCATCAAGGAGTTGTGCAGGCGCTGGTACCCGAAGGTCTACTTCGGTCAGCCGCAGAAGGGCCTCGCGCACCGCGCGCTGGCCGACATCCGCGAATCCATCCGCGAGCTCAAGTACTACCGCGCAACGGTGTTCGTACCGCAGCCCGGACCGGACTCCCCAGCCATCGAAGAAGTGACAAAAACACTCGGTCCGGCCTGATGAACCGCAGGTCAGGAACCGATTGGAGTTTCTGCCCGGCATACCGCTAAAGTTAGTTCCGGTCCCGCTCAGCGGGTACCGATGGTGGGCGTAGTTCAGTTGGTAGAGCACCAGATTGTGATTCTGGCTGTCGCGGGTTCGAGTCCCGTCGTCCACCCCAATCAGAAACGGTCTATCGCGCTTCGGCGCGGTAGACCGTTTCTGCGTTAACGTCCCCCGCTCGCCCGGCCCCCGATTCCCCCGGCCCCGGCTTCGGTCCTCATTTCGCCGCAGCGGCCTTCGTTGTCCCACTGCGACACCCGACTTCGGGTTCGAGGGTTTCAGGGGCTCATATGACAAACGCCGGGCAGTAACCGTCTTTCGACGATCACCACCCGGCGTCAACGGTCCATGACAGGGACCAACCGGAGAGCAGCCCGACTCAGGCGTTGCCCTTCTTCCAGGTCGCCCAAGGGATGTTCCAGTCACCGAGGCCATCGGTGCCCGACAGCTCGGGACCGACCGTGTTCTTCACGGTGACGACGTCGCCGCGTAGCGAGTTCTGCACCCACCACAGGGCGTTGTCCGGGCTGACGTTCAGACAGCCGTGGCTGGTGTTCTCGCTACCCTGCGCGTAGACCGACCATGGCGCGGAGTGGATGTAGATACCGCTCCAGGACATCTGGGTCGCGTAGTCGACGTCGAGCTTGTATCCGGCCGGAGAGTTCACCGGAACGCCATAGGTCGACGAGTCCATCACGATCTCATCGAGACGGTCTCCGATGATGTACGTCCCGTTGTCCGTGGGTGTCGAATCCTTACCCATCGAAGTCGGCATGGTCTTGATGACCTCACCGTTCTCGGTGATGGTGATCGTCTTGGTGTTGTCGTCCGCAACAGCGATCAGTTCGCGGCCGATGGTGAAGTTCGTTTTGAGGTTTTCCTGACCGAACAGGCCGTCCCCGAGGTCGATTCCGTAAGTGTTGACCGCGACATCGACCTTGGTGCCGGGCTTCCAGAAGTTCTCCGGCCGCCAGCGCAGTTCGGTGTCACTGAGCCAATAGAACGCGCCCTCGGTCGGTGGCTCGGTCTTGACTGTGATCGCGTCCTGGGCGGCCCTGCGGTTCGGGATCGACTCGTCGAAGCGAATCGAGACCGGCATTCCGACACCGACGGTCGAACCCTTCTCCGGCAGCAGATAGGCCTGGGTCAAGTTGTTCGGCGAGCTGGTCGTGAATGTCCGGCTCGACTGGGTCTTGCCGCCAATGCCTTTGGCGTCGGCGACGAGCGTGTACCGCTTGTTGTAACCGAACGAGCCCGCCGGGACCGTCCACGTCTTCTTGTCGTCCGACATGACACCCGGCACGACCACGCCGGCCGTGTTGGTGACCTTGACATCGGTCAGGCGACCATCGTTTGCGGTCACCTGCACGGGTGCACCCGGCGCGAAACCGACGTCGCCGTCGATGACGGGCTCGTTCGCCAAGCCGGTGACCTCGACCGCGGGCTGCAGCAGATCGTCGAACGGTGTTGTGCTGACCACCTGATCGCTGTACTTCGCGGGCTTGGGATCAGACGAGCATGCCGACGCGACACCCGCGAGTGTCACCAACAGAATCAACAGAACCGTGGGCGTACTCGCCCTCCGGGTCACAGAGGCCTGCCTGAACCCCATCACACTCCCAAGATCTGACTAAGGCCCGACGACGCGGGCAAGAAACTAACTAGGCGAAAGTGTACGTGTTAAACCCGACGTGCATGAAACAATAAACCGTCGATAATGTGACGCTCACTACACGAAGCCCGCTGCGGACCAGTGGTTTCCACGCCCTCGAGCCGGTCGACCAGGCGATTTTTATTTCCGAGGGTCGGCCTGATAGCGTTCTATCTCGCAAGACGAAGTGAAGAACAAGGCAAGAAGCAAGCGCCATTAGCTCAATTGGCAGAGCAGCTGACTCTTAATCAGCGGGTTCGGGGTTCGAGTCCCTGATGGCGCACAAGAGAGTTGAACCCCCAGGCAACTGGGGGTTTTTCTTTTGCCCGAACGACATTCGGCCGCAGTGATCCAACTACTGCACATCGCCGATCAGTGACACTTCATCGCGAGAAGTCCGCACATCCTCGGGTGGCCCGAAAACCACAAACGCCCACCAGGTGACCATTGGCCACCGAGCGGGCGTGCGAGGACGGCGGTGCCCCGCCGTTCATTCGTTCAGTTGACGATCTTCTTGATCACAATGGCGACGACGACCACGCCCACCGCGATCAGCGTCCCGGCAACCGCCGGTTTGCGGACGGTGGCCAGGACGGTCGCCTTGGCGTCATCGGCCAGGCGCTGAGGGTTGGCACGGGAGGCCAGCGCATCGAGTGTCCCCGCCAGTTCATCGCGGGCCCGCTCGATATCGCGTTCGATGCTGTCGGTGTCGCGTGCCACAGGTCCTCCATCGGTACAGTGCCGTCCTCGCCGCAGATTGTGGGCGTGGATCGGTCCGGTCAGGTCTTCTGCTCTACGGTAGTTCACCGACCATGTTGCACGTGTTGCGCCACACTGTTTACTTACTCGGCTAGCCTGAGTTCGATGACTGAGAACACACGCTTGGCTGTGGGCGACGACGCCCCCGATTTTTCCCTGCCCGATGCAGACGAGAACATCGTCTCCCTCGCGGACTACCGCGGTCGGCAGGTGATCGTCTACTTCTATCCGGCAGCGAGTACACCCGGTTGCACCAAGCAGGCCTGCGACTTCCGCGACAGCCTTGCCGAACTCAACACCGAGGGCATCGATGTCATCGGGATCTCGCCAGACAAGCCGGCCAAGCTCGCGAAATTCCGCGATGCGGAAAACCTGACGTTCCCGCTGCTGTCCGATGTGGACAAGTCGGTCCTGACGGCCTGGGGCGCGTTCGGTGAGAAGAAGATGTACGGCAAAACGGTGACCGGCGTGATCCGCTCCACCTTCCTCGTCGATGCGGACGGCAAAATCGCTGCCGCCCAATACAATGTGCGGGCCACCGGCCACGTGGCCAAGCTGCGCCGCGATCTCTCGGTCTGACCGGAGACAGGCTCGTTCATGGCGGATCGGCAGCCGGGCCCCGGACACGGAACCACTGGTGCACTGAAAACCAGTGCTCCGGGATCCGGTGCGTCCCGACTGCTCAGTGCCGAGCCGTTGGTCCCCCGCAAGCGACCAACGCAGCAACGTAGCCAGCTGCGTTTCGACGCGATGCTGGCCGCTGCACGGGAACTGCTCATCGAGGTCGGGTTCGAGTCACTGACCTGCGAACACATCGCAGCCCGCGCCGATGTCCCGATCGGCACCCTCTATCAGTACTTCGCGAACAAGTACGTGGTGGTCTGTGAGCTCGACAGAGAAGATGCTGCCGGGGTTCAGGATGAGCTGGCGACCTTTGCCGCGGAGATCCCGTCACTGGACTGGCCACGCCTGCTGGAGAAATTCATCGATCACCTCGCCCGACTCTGGCACGACGATCCGTCCCGGCGGGCCGTGTGGCTGGCCGTTCAGTCGACCCCGGCTACCCGAGCAACCGCGACAGTCCACGAACGCGCCCTGGCCGCCCAGGTGGCGCGCATCATCGCCCCGTTGACACCGCAGCGCGACCGCCGCGCCCTGATGTCGGAGTTGCTCGTACACACGGCGTATTCGCTGCTCAGTTTCTCGGTGCAGGAAGGCCACAACCATGCCGACACCGTGGCCGAACTCAAACTCATGCTCGGGCGGTACATGATGCTCGAAAACCCCGAAAGCCGCCAGACCACAGAGTGATCCGGCGGCTTTGCCCGAACGGGTGATTCAGTCTTCTTTCGGGGCCTCTTCGATGACTGCCACAGCTGCTGCCATGTCACCGTCATGGGTCAGCGAGATGTGCACGACAGTGCCTTCCAGATGCCCGGCGATCTCGCCACCCAGTCTGATCGCAGGCCGACCCCACGTGTCGGTGACAACCTCGATGTCGCCGTGACGGATCATCGGCAACAACGGCTTCCGCGCGAACCGACTCACCGACCAGGCCTTGATGACGGCTTCCTTTGCCGCCCACCGCGCAGCCAGATGCCTGGCGTCATCGCCGGTGCCGGATGCAGAGTCGCGACGCTCCCCCACCGTGAACCGGTCGGCGAATGTGGTGCCCGGCTGCTGCAGCTGCTCGGCGAAGCCGGGGATCGACACGAGGTCGATCCCCACTCCGATAACCGTCATGACTCAGTAGTGTCCGTTGGCCGACAACCGGGCGTCACCGTCGAGCAGCATCGCCGCTTCCTGGTCACCCTCGTACGCGCTGTCGTCGAACCGTCGGTTCGGCGGCCGCTGGTAGGCGGGCTTTCCACCGAACATCGACTCCAGCAGACGCTGCTGTCCCAACCGTGAGCGCTCTGCGGCCGCGGTCCGGTACTGCTCACGCTGAGCCGGATCAAGCGATGCGACAAAGGCTTCCGGATGCACGACGGCGATCAGTCCGGAGACGTGACCGAATCCGAGGCTGGTCAGCAGACCTGCCTTGAGTGCAAACCGGTCACCGAAGTGCAGCGGCTCGGTCGGCCAGACGAGGTGCTTGTACTCCTCCATGGCCTCGTCGACACAGTCCAGGCTGCGGTTCGGCGGGATGACGCCATCGCGCAGCATCTGGCACAGGCCGATCAGCTGGAAGGCCGCGGCACCACCCTTGGCGTGACCGGTCAGCGACTTCTGCGAGACCACGAACAGCGGCGCACCATCGCTGCGGCCGATGGCCGCGGCGAGACGCTCGTGCAGGTTCGCCTCGTTGGGGTCGTTGGCCTTGGTCGAGGTGTCGTGCTTGGAGACCAGCGCCACGTCGTCCGGGCTCACACCCAGCTGGCGCAGCGACCGGGCGAAGCCCGAATCCTTCTGTCCACGAGCCGCACCCAATGCACCGATACCCGGCGCCGGGATGGACGTGTGGACGCCGTCGCCGAAGCTCTGTGCCCAACCGACAACTCCGAGAACCGGCAGACCCATCTCGGCCGCGACATCACCGCGGGCGAGGAGGATCGTGCCGCCACCCTGGGATTCCACGAATCCGCCGCGCCGACGGTCGTTGGCGCGAGAGTAGCGACGCTCGTTGATGCCCTGTGCGGCCATCTTTGACGACTCCGCGGTGGCCGACATGTCACCGAATCCGACGATGCCCTCGATACCGAGGTCGTCAAAACCGCCGGCGACCGCGAACAGCGCCTTGCCGAGCTTGATCTTGTCGACGCCCTCTTCAACCGAGACGGCGGCGGTGGCACAGGCGGCGACCGGATGAATCATCGCGCCGTAGCTACCGATGTACGACTGCACCACGTGGGCGGCAACAACATTCGGCAGAGCTTCCTGCAGGATGGCGTTGTCCTTGGCCTCACCGGTGAAGGTGTCGAGGTACAGCGACCGCATCGACGTCATGCCACCCATACCGGTGCCCTGGGTGTTGGCGACCAGCCCCGGGTGCACCCAGCGCATCAGTTCGGACGGTTCGAATCCGGAGGCCAGGAAGGCATCCACGGTGGCGATCAGGTTCCACAGCGCCACGCGGTCGACCGACTCGGTCATGTCCGCCGACACGCCCCAGCGGGTGGGATCGAATCCGGTGGGGATCTGACCGCCGACGGTGCGGCTCAACTTGAACTTGCGTGGGACGCGGATCTCGGTGCCCGACATGCGGGTCACCTGCCATTCGCCGCTCTCCTGGTCGACCTTGATCTTGGTCTTGTCGGGAGCCGCGGAGAGGAACGAGCGCGCCTCTGCCTCGGACGCCACCGAGAAGGTCAGGTCGTTGTCGAGGAACACCGACGTCAGCAACGGTGAGGTGTTGTCGATCATGTCGCCGTCGTCGACGTACCGACGAATGCCACAACGTTCCACCACAGCGTCGTGGTAGCGGTCGGCGATCTCCGCCTCCGCCACGGGATCACCGGATTCGGCGTCGTACCACCCCGGCTTCGGGGTGGCTTCCCAGGTGATCAGTCCGGTGCTCCAGGCCAGTTCGAGCACACCGGCGGCCGACAGTTCTTCCGCGACCTCCATCTCGAAACGGGTCCGGCTGCTGCCGTATGGTCCGAGCTCTCCGGCTCCGACGATCACCACGAGATCCTCGGGGCGGGCGTCGATGTTGCCCCACGCCGGAGCGGTCGACTCGGGTGCGCGAGCCGGTGCGGGCAGTGCCGCCACGGTCGGCTCGTCGTCTTCGGTGTCGTCCTCGGTCGCGGCAGCCGCGTCGGCCTGTGCCTGCGCCAGTGCCTTCATGTCGAGTTTGGCATCGCCGAGCCCACCGGTCAGATCGAGCTGCAACGGTTCGGTGCGTGCCTGCGCACGCGCCTCGGGGGTGACGGCCTTGAGCAGCTCGGTGGCCATCTCGGCCGTCGACCACGTCTTGACGCCGGCAGCCTCCACTGCCTCGACGAGTCCGTCGTTGTGACCCATCAGGCCGGTTCCGGAGACCCAGCCGATCAGGGCGTGGGCCAGGGTGACCTTCGAGTTCCACGAATCCTCGGCGCCCCAACGCTTCACCAGCGCATCGAGTGCAGCCTTGGATTCGCCGTAGGCACCGTCTCCACCGAACATTCCACGGTTCGGGGAACCCGGCAGCACCACGTGCAGACGGGCGGCCAGGTGATGATCGGCGGCAATGTCACCGAGACCGGCGATCAACCGCTCGACCGACCACAGCAGCACCTTCATCTCGAGTTCGGCGCGACCACCGGCATCGGTGAGGTCGCCGGCAACCCGCGGCGCGGCGAACGGGAACAGCAGCGTCGGCTTGAGGGCCGGCTTCACCACACCTGTTTTGCTACCGAGGTTCTCGGTCTGTTCGCTGCTGATCCACGAGACGAGCTCATCGACGTCGGTGTACGACGACAGGTTGGCCGGAACCACCCAGAGCGCAGCGTTTCCGCGGGCGCTTCGGCGGTACAGCGACTTGAAGAACGCCAGGCGGCCATCGTCCAGACGCGAGGTCGTGGCGACAACCGTTGCGCCGTCGGCCAGGAGTTGTTCGACGATAGCGGCCGCGATCGAGCCCTTGCTGGCGCCGGTGACCACTGCGACGTCGTCGGCATACGACGACGGCTGCGGATCCTGTGCGGCGTGGGCGATCTGGGCGTACAGGCGCGAGTGCTCCTGGAACCCGTTGGCCAGGGCCTTGCCCTGCCACCACGTCGCCTGATGGCACACCGTCTCACCGGCACCGATGAAGCGCGCGGCGATGTCGTAGAAATCCTGGTCGAGGACATGCTCGTCTTCGATCCACAACCGTGCCAGATCCTCACGGGAGCTGGCCCAGCGATCGTCGATCAGGATCGCGCGACGCTCGTCGAACGCCGGCGCCACAACGCGTAGCCAGTCCGAACCGAGTTCGGCGTTGACGCGCTCGAGGGCGACGGTGTTGTCCTCGGCAGGCTCGCCTGCCAAATCCTCATCGGCAAGACCGAGCTTCTCCAGGATGGTCCTGGCGGCCGAGGCCAGTGCCCCACTGCGTCCGGTGAACTGTTCTGTCAGCTCGCCCAGCGCAGCAGCGTCGATCGTGCCTCCGCCACCACCGCCACCGACGGCCGGCTTGGACACCGGAACGCCCTTGATGACGCCGACTTTCGCGACCGCAGCGTCGATCAGAGCATCGACGGCGTCGGTGTTGGCGGGTGCCGTCGAGATCAGGTCACCGAGATCGCCACCGCGCACGCTCACGCCGTCACGGCTTCCGAGTGCGACCGCAACGGTGGTGTGCAGTGCCCAGCCGGGGCCGAGCTGCCAGACCGAGGTGACGCGGTCTTCGATGTACGACGAGCGCTTGCCCGCCGGTCCGAAGACCTTGCGGATCTGATCGCCCACCGCGTCGGTGAGCACCGATCCCAGCGGCTTGTAGCCACGGGCCAGCGCGTTCACGGTTGTCGACAGTGCAGGCATCTCTGCTTCGGCCGCACCGTCGATCGCACCCAATCCGAGCTCGCCCCCGATGTCGAGGAGCAACTGGTTGCGACGCGATGAGACACCGTCACACAGCGCCTCGATGGTGTCGGCCGATCCGATCTGATCGACACGGATCTTGGTCCAGAGCGCGATCACCGAGTTGACGGCGTCGGTCGGACCGAACGAGATGTCGTCCGGACGCGGACCTGAATCAGCCGGAGCCGCAACAGGGGCCGGAGCCGCGGCGACAGGCGCAGCAGCTGCCGGTGCGCCGGACTCGGCCGGAGCCTGCGCCACGACGTCGTCGTCCTCGTCGAACTCAGGCGCGCTGTCCTTGGACAGGATGACGTCGGAGTCGCGCTCGATGTTGAGCACCTGGACGATCGCCTGCTGGTAGTCGTCGAGCTTGAGGGTGTTGCCTGCCAGGCCGCTCAGTGTCGGTGCGGACTTCACGCCGACCTCGACGAAACGCTCGACACCGATGCCGCCACGCTCGGCTGGGGTGAACAGCAGATCCTGCGTCTCGATCCACCGGACCGGGCTGGCGAACTGCCAGGCCAGCAATTCGATCAGGATCACCCGGGTCAGGGCACTGGGCTTGGCGCTCCACGAATCCCAGTCGGCCAGAACCTCGTTCAGCGGCTCGGACGGAACCAGGTCGGCGATCTCCTGGACGAAGTCGCGGCCCAGGTTGAACATCCGCGGGACCAGGTTGGGGACATAGCGGCCGACGAGGATGTCGGGGTCGATGTGCTCGGGCAGCAGATCGTCGAGACGAAGCCGGAAGTCGGGCACACCGGCACGCAGGACCGTCGAGTGGAACGGAACGTCGATGCCGGGGATGACGATGAACGAGCGTTTGCCACCGGTCTTCGCGCGGCGCACCTCGATTTCGGCCTCGAGTGCTTCCAGACCCTTCACGGTGCCGGCGATGGCGTACTGCGAACCGAGCAGGTTGAGGTTGACGACCTCGACGAACTCGCCGCTGCGCTCACCGGTCTCGTTGACGAAGGGGATGACGTCGGCGTCGGCCAGACCGAACTGGCTGGGCCGGATCGCAGCCATCTGGTAGTCGCTGCGGCCCTTGGCATCTCGCGGCACGAGATGGTGCATCGCCTCACCGCGCTGGAAGACGACCTCGAGCACGGCCTCGAGCGGGAGGACCCCGGCACAGGCGGCCAGCGCGTTGTACTCACCGACCGAGTGGCCACAGGTGATCGCGCCCTCGATGAAGCCTCCGGACTCTTTCAGTTCGGCGATCTGAGCAACACCGAGAGTTGCCATCGCAACCTGGGTGAACTGCGTCAGGAACAGGACGCCGTCGGGATGCTGGTAGGTGGTGCCGCCTGCCGACAGCGTGGTCGGGTTGTCGCGGACCACGGCCAGGATCGAGAAGCCCAGTGCGTCACGGGTGTGCTTGTCGGCACGATCCCAGATCTTGCGGGCGGCCTTGGAGCGGGCGCGGGCGTCGAGACCCATGCCCTTGCTCTGGATGCCCTGGCCCGGGAACGCGTAGACGGTCTTGGGCGGTGCCAGCAGTCCGGTGGCCTGCATGACCAACAGGTCGTCCACCTTGCAGGTGACCTCGATGATGTCGCGGCCGGCGTCCATGCCGACGCGGTCGACGCGGATCGTCACCTCATCTCCGGGGCGGACCATGCCCAGGAACCGAGCGGTCCAGCCCTGCAGTGCGCGCGGAACCGGGATCGGGTTCTTGGAGTCGGTGGCCGTCGCCACGTGCTGCGCGGCGGCCGAGAGCCACATGCCGTGCACGATCGGACTGCCGAGTCCGGCCATCTTGGCGGCCGAGTCGTTGACGTGGATCGGATTGTGGTCACCCGAGACCAGCGCAAAGCCGTGCATCCGCGACGGGGTGGCAACCTTGGCCTCCCGCAGCTTCTTCCGGGTTGCGTCACCGGCCTTGGCACTCAGGGCGCCTCCGGCACGGTCCGGATCGGACAGCTCTCCGGCACCGGTGCGTCCGCGCACCGCGAACCGCTCGGCCATCTCAGCGATGACACGCGCTCCGTCGGCGATGGACACGACAACGGTGATCACGCGGCCCAGGTCGGTGTCGGTGACATCGGCAAGTGTTGCGGTGACGGTGAACTCGGCCTTGGTGCGGGGCAGCTCACCGACGGTTGATGTCACGTGGTCGAGGTGGACCAGATCGAGCAGGCCCTCGACAACGGGTGCGCCGTCGTCGGTGGTTGCCGCGCCGATCACGCTGAACACGGTCGGCCAGCAGAGCCCGACGAGGGTGTCGGGGTTGGCAAAGCCGCCTGCGCCCTGCGGCAGTGAGGCGCTCAGATGTTCGGGCAGCGTGTATGCGGTCACGGCCGCATGGTCGGCGACAGCTTCCGGATCCCAGGTCGCGGTGGTGGTCGCGGTGCGGTCGGCAACCGCGGTCAGCGATCCGCCTGCGGCAACGGTGAGCAGCTGGCGCATCGCACCGGCGGCTGCGTCGACGGTCACCTTCGGGGCGCCGCCGTCGAAGATGGAACTGTCGACGACCATCGGGATCGAGACGATTGCCTTACCGATCGGCACGTTCAGGACAGCGCCGTCGTCGGTGCGTTCGAGTACGGCACCGCTGGGCTCGTGCTCACCGCGGTCTGAGGACGGGAACTCCCAGGCATCGCGATCACCCAGCAGCGCAATCGGATTGGCGACCAGACGACCCGACCACTGGACGTTCAGGGCTTCGATGACACTGCCGAGGACTCCGTCGACGTCGACCAGTCCGGCCCGCAGCCGGGCACTGATCGGCTGCGGCTGCTCGCCGGCGCCGACCAGATCGGTGACGACCTGGGCCTCGAAACGGTTGAGCAGGTCTCCGACAGGCTCGTCGACACGGGTGATGCCGGCAACGGCAACGGTGCCGGGGATGATGCACACCTCGTCGGCACTGTAACGAGGGTCGTGGGCCTGCCACAACGAGTCACTGCGCCACCAGCGGCGGACGTCCTTGTCGACGACCGGCACGAAGTTGACCGGCTTACCCGGGGTGCGGCACAGCTCGAGAAAGAACACCAGATCGGCGGGATGCAACACATCCGTGCCTGCCGACGGATAAACCGCGATCAGTGCATCGATTGCGGCACCGGCGTTGTCGGTGGCCGAACTGTGTCCGAAGAGGGTGGTGATCTGGCCGCGATCGGCATCGTTGAGGCGGGCCTCGGCGCGCTGCAACATCTCGATGAAACGCTGACGCCAGGTGATATCGGCCCAGGTCGCCTCGCCGGTGGCCTCGCCGACGGCAAGCTCGACATAACGCTCGAGCCACTGCTGGTAGGTCATCTGCGCAACGTCACCGAAGTACGGCTTGGCGGTTCGGGACAGCGCCTCGATGATCTCCTCGCGACGCTCGGCGACAGCCTCTTCGTCACCGGCCACGTCGTCGAGCAACCGGCCACAGCGTGAGGCGGCGTTGTCGATCTCGTGGATGTCAGCACCCAATTGGCTTCGACCGGAGGCCATTCCGGCAGCGGCGAATCCGGCCCCGATCCACTCGTCACACCCTGGGGTGTTGACGAGGAGTTCCTTGACCTGCGGCGAGGTGGTCGCCTCTTTGGTGGCCATGGCGGCGGTGCCCACGAGGATGCCGTCGAGCGGCATCAGCGGGTAGTCGTGCGCGGCCGACCAGGCACCGGTCAGGTACTCGCTGGCGCGCTCGGCGGTGCCGATGCCACCACCGACACAGATGACGACGTTCGGGCGGGCCCGCAGCTCACCGTAGGTGGCCAGCAGCAGCGCGTCGAGGTCTTCCCACGAGTGGTGTCCACCGGCGCGGCCACCCTCGATCTGCACGATCACCGGGTAGTGCGGCACCTCGGCGGCGATCCGGATCACCGAGCGGATCTGGTTGATCGTTCCGGGCTTGAATGCGATGTACGGGATATTCGCATCGGCGAGTTCCGACACGAGGGCGACTGCCTCGTCGAGCTCGGGGATGCCGGCCGTCACGATGACGCCGTCGATCGGGGCACCGTTGGCGCGGGCCTTCTGCACCAGGCGCTTGCCGCCGATCTGCAGCTTCCACAGGTACGGGTCGAGGAACAGGGTGTTGAACTGTGCCTGGCGACCGGGCTCGAGGAGCTCGGTCAGCTTGGCGATGTTCTCGGCGAAGATCGCCTCGGTCACCTGTCCGCCACCGGCGAGCTCGGCCCAGTGGCCGGCGTTGGCGGCCGCGGCAACGATCGCGGGATCGACCGTAGTCGGGGTCATGCCGGCCAACAGCATCGGCGAGCGACCGGTCAGACGGGTGAACGCGGTCTCGACGACCTGTCGGCCGTCGGGCAGCGACACGATGCGGGGACGGTAACTGCTCCACGGGGTCTGGACTTCGGGGATGCCGCCGGGTGCGAACAGGTTGCGCTGTCCGCCGCGTTGGCTGACGGAGATCAGGCCGATGCCCTGTCCGCGGACCACGGGGACGCTCAGGCGGGTGGCGACATCGCCGGGTCCCAGGTCGAGGATCCACTTCGCGCCTGCGCTGATCACGTCGTCGAGGGCATCAACCCAGTTGACCTGATCGACCAGGACGGCAGCGGCGAGCCGACGCGCGGCGACCTCGTCGATGTCGCAGGCGGCTGCCCACTCGGCGACCAGGTCGCAGGCGGCTTGCAGCGAAGGGTGGTGGAAAGCGATCGACACGGAGAGCGGATCGAAGACCGGCGCGAACGGAGAACCACCGGTGAGCTTCTTCTTGCGGTCCGCGGCCTCAGCGGCGGCGACTGCCTCACAGCGGGCGATGAACGCGGCCAGGTGACGCGGTGCGCCGGAGAGCACGACCGAACGGCGGCCGTTGATAATCGAGACAACCGGTGCCGACACGCGGTCGGATTCCTGCAGTCCCTGCGCATAGTCGTCGACCAGAACCTGGATGCGGGCGGGATCGACCTGGGTGACCGAGAGCATCGGGCTGCCTGCGGCGTCCACGGACAGGCCTCGGCGGCGGGCGATCAGCGCGCCGGCGGCACCGATGAAGTGTGCAACCGCAAGCAGTGCTCCGTCACCCAACCCACCGTCGGCGGATGCGGACCTGACGGCCTCTGCGGCGAGCACGCCCTGCGAATGACCGACAGCGGCCACCGGGGGCAACGCGTCGATGTCGAGGCCCTGCTTGCGGTTCGCGCTGATGGCGGCAAGCTGCGCCAGCAGGATGCCGGGTACCGACACCGGGGCGGCGGCAAGGGCCGAGCCGGCAGGCAAGGCCTCTTCGCTGTTGTGCGCATGCACCCAACTCAACGGGTGGAAACCATCGGGACGCACGGCCGAGAGCTGATCGGATACCGGCTCGATGAGTCGCTCGGCGGCTTCGACGATCTTGGTGGTGCTGCGATCGAGATCTGCGTCGATCACCAGTTCGGCGAGCACGGGCAGCCACGGGCCGCCCTGTCCGCCGAAGCTGACCGCGTAGGGCTCACCTTCGCGCAGTCGGTCGATCAGCGATCCATCCGGGCGCGGGGCCCGAGGCGAGTTCTCTTCTGCTCCTGCGCGAAACTGGTGAATGGTCACGGGGCTCCCTAATAGCTGTTCAATCTTGATGGTTTGCGGGCGTGACACCGCTCATCGTCTTGGTTGCGCACCTGCGAGCCGTTCCCACCCGTCAGCGACCACTACGCTGTCGATCATGTTGAGCTCCAACATGATCCATCTCCAGAGCCAGGCCTCGACGCCTGGCGTCGTCAGATGCGCATGGAGACCATGTTTACACACAAAAATGAGGCTTTCCTCATGTTTGAAAGTGACCGGCGGGTATACCCGTCGGTAACCTTGCCGGGAATCCCTCGACGAATACCCCAAGGCTGTCGAACCATCGGAAAACAGCAGTTCACACCACCCGAACGACCGCTCGGCCGGTGCAAATCGGACACACAAAGTTGTTATCGAACCGTTATAATTGAATATGTCACTGATCGCGCCGTTCTTGGCCACCACTAGGGTGAGCGCATGACGGAGTGCATCTTCTGTGCCATCGCCGACGGCTCATCACCTGCCCACGTCGTCTACGAAGACGTCGACATCCTGGGATTCCTCGACATCCGCCCGGTCCGCCCCGGCCACACCCTGTTGATCCCGAAAAAGCACGCCGCCGACCTCGCCGAATTGAGCCCGGAACTCGGCGGCAAACTCTTTGTCGCAGGCCAGAGGGTTGCTGCCGCGCTGCGCGCGTCGTCCATCGCCGCCGACGGCGTCAACCTCCTGGTCAACGACGGGCGTGCAGCATTCCAATCGGTCTTCCATTCACATCTGCACGTGGTGCCGCGTCACCATGGTGACAAGCTGACCCTGGCAAAAGGGTTGTTGACCAGACGTGACTCCGACATGCCTGCCACTGCTGCGATTCTGCGCGCCCAATTGGAGACCTCGACCACCGATGACTGAATCCGAACTCGACCCGGCGCCAGCAGAACTGGTGCGAGACGCCGGATGGGTGACGGTCTGCTCAGGCGCCGGAATGTCCGCCGAGAGCAACGTGCCGACTTTCCGCGACACACAGACCGGCCTTTGGGAACGTTTCGATCCGACCGAACTGGCCACACCGGAAGCCTGGTCCCGCGACTCCGCGATGGTCTGGGCCTGGTACCAGTGGCGCGCCAAACTCGTGCGTTCGACCACCCCCAATCAGGGTCATGTGGCGCTGGCGCAGTGGGCCGAATGTCGCACCGTTTCGGTGATCACCCAGAACGTCGACGACCTACACGAACGCGCCGGTAGCGACGTCATCGCGCATCTCCACGGCAGCCTGTTCGAACCCCGGTGCTCGAACTGCGAGCTGCCCTACTTCGGTATCGACGCCGATCCGGAGATCGCGACCGAGACACCGCGCGTGGAACCGCCCTCGTGCCCACAATGTCTGTCAGAAATACGCCCGGGTGTCGTGTGGTTCGGCGAACCGCTCCCCTCCGATGCCTGGAGTCGCGCGGTCGACGCCGCGCTCGGCAGCGACCTGCTGATCGTCGTGGGTACATCGGGTCTGGTCTACCCTGCCGCATCACTGCCCGAGCGAGCTCTCGCCGCCGGCATTCCGGTGATCGAGATCAACCCGGAGCCAACACCTTTGAGTTCATCGGTCACCCACTTCATGCAGACCACCGCGGGCGCGGGCCTTCCCGCACTACTGCGGGAGGTCCGGACTACCGGTTAGTCGCCGCCGGTCAGCGCCACCGGCACCCACGGGTCGTCGACCGGCCCGCCCGCGAGGTCCGGGCCCACCGAATTGGGTCGCACACCACGCTTTTCGAGTTCATCCCAGAGTCCATCGAGGGCATGTTCCGGATTGAGCAGGTACTCCGATTCCCGTACCCGCCAGAACCGCCAACCGCACCGTCGGAGTTCACGCTCGCGCTCCATGTCGGCTCGGGCCTGTTCGGGCGTACTGGTGAACTCGTCGCCGTCGCACTCCACTGCCAGCCGGGCATCGCTGCCGGTGACAACCAGATCGACAACCCGATTGTTCACAACGACTTTCGGATTCACATAGAATCCCCGGTCGACCAGGTCGACAAAGATCTGCTGCTCGAACAGTGAATCGAAAGGTTCCGCACGTGTGGTCGGGGTGACACCGGTCGGCATCGGATCGACAAGGGCACCTTCGGTCTTCTGCATGTAGGTCAGCAACGAATACCGAAGATCGTTGTCTTTGAGATCGTCGGGCTGGACGGAATGGACAAGCCACAGCTGTTCCATCGCGCGAGATGCCGCGACATTGATACGCCGCTGAGATTCACTGCGCCGCAAAGCATTCACGTTGGTATCAGGGCAGACCACCATCGACAGGAACACCACATGTCGCTCGTCGCCCTGGAAGTCCGGCGGTGTCCCGATCCGGAGGTTGCGCTCCCGCCATACCTGCGGATCCAGCGCTTCCCGCAACATCTGGGTGAGAAGATCCACCTGCCGTTGACCCTGCAGCACCACCACACCGAAGGACATGCCGTCGTAGCGGGGATCCTCCATGCACTCGGTCACCACACCGACCAACGCTGCGGCCTCGTCGGCATTGACCAACGAGGAGTTGGTTCCGGTACTCCGGGCGTTCTCGACGTAGCGGGTACGCAGCGGCGGCAACCTGTCAGCACCGAACTGGCGCACCGGGATCAGCGGCGAATCCGGATAGAACTGCCGACTGGAGAATTCGATGATCTCCGGCATCGACCGGAAATGCTCGCGCAGGCGCACCACATGACCGAACCTCGTCCGAAGCATCGAGAACAGGCTCGACCGCGGAGTCAGGCTGTCACGCATGTACTGCGGGATGTCGGGTAGGTACGTGTCGAGCTTGGAAAACACCTCTTCCATGCCCGAGCCGCCGAAACCACCCGGTGCACACTGCCGGTCGTCGCCGACGACGATCACCCGCGGTGCCAGCCAGAGTAGGAACAGGCTGGAGATGTCGGCCTGACTGGCCTCGTCGACGATGACCACATCAAACGAGTTCTGCGCCGGCGCAACCGAACTGAGGACCTGCGCGATCGGCATGATCCAAGCCGGTACCGCAGTCTGCGCCTGCGCCATCGCGGAGCGTGCTGCCAGCCGGAAGCGCTCGGCATGTTTACCCGAACCCTTACCGATGTTGGTGATGTGGTCGCGATACGACTGCAGTGCCTGCACCTGACTGACGGTCATGTGCTCCAGACACTCCCGCCAGGCACAGGCCGCAGCCAACCGGGCGGTGAAGTGCGTGATATCCGCCTCGACCTCATCGAGATCCGCTTCCAGGCGGCCCTCGCGGTCGGGGTCGCTGCGCTCTTGGGCCCATTGGTAGGCGCGTCGCCATGACCAGGCCGCTTCGAGATCTTCGAGCCGATCTTCCCAGACGGGATCCTCTGCGGTCTCGACAAGAAGCTTGACAAGGGCAGGCGCCTTCGCCTTCAGTCTCAATTCCAAAAGATCTAGAGCGCCCTGGTTTTCGAGTTCGACGCGGGCGTTATGCCATGCCCGGCGAGCTTCCAGAACTGCATCGGCGTCCGCGGCGCGTACCGCTGCCAGCAGCGCGTCACCTTCCGGCGACGGTCCCTTCTCGACCTCGGCCGACAGTGCCCGTGCCACGTCGTCGAGCTCGCGTCGTGCCAGGACCCCGTCGTTGGCCGCGGCAATCGCACCTGCCTGCCGCGCAACCTCTTCGACCTCGTCGATGCTCTTCGGCCGCGGGCCGCCAGGGCTGATCGCATTGAGCTCACGGACCAACTGATCACGGCCGGTCAGTAGTTCGGAGACCCAGGCCAGCTGTCCGTCGAGACGTACCAATCGACCGAGTTGCACCGATCGTGTCCCGGAGGTGTCCATCGGCACGCCCACCTCGGACAGGATCGCCTGCACGCGGGAGACCGCGTCGAGCACACCGAGATGATCGGCCACCAGGCGCAGCGACGCCGCATCCGTCGGTTCACGCCCGTCCACGGTGAAGGTGGCACCGAGATCCTCGACTGCCTTCTGCTCCGGCGCTTTTCGGAAGCGCGACCGCCACTGGCCACCGGACTCGAGGTATTTGGCTGCCTTCTCGTAGAGCACCGCGTCGCCGGGCGCGGCACCGTGACCCTCGACCGTGTGGGTGCCGATCCGGGTGTCACGTTCGGTGGCGTCGTCGATCACCGCAGACAATGCGGTGACCCGATTCCACAGGTAGGAGGCCTCACCCGAGAGCAACCGGTCTGCCATCTGCTGCAGATGTGGTGGGAACGTGCGGACTTCGCGCACGGCGGCGCCGAGCCGATCACACCTTGCCTTCACCCGCAGCAACCGGGCACTGTCGACATCGGCCAGGATCGCGAGCAGCGAACCGCTGCCGACCATCTGTTCGGTGGGTCGATTGCGTACCCGGTTACAGATCGACTCGAGTTCCACTGTCCCGGGCAGGATCAGGTCCAGGTCGGGCAGATGCTGGCCGATCCGGCTCGCCCACCGGTCGGTGCGACGACCCAGTAGCTCGAGCAACCGATCGAACTCTTCACGCTCGAGCGGCGGCAACGGACTGTGTAGCGGTCCCGGTAGCCAGTCATGCTGCGCGGCAACCTCATTGCACTGCCGGACGATGCCGGCGGCGGTACCGCTGTAGCCGGCAGCAACCCACTCGTGCTTTTCGGTCTCGGATTCGCGCAGCTGCCAGATGTCGCGCAGGATCTGTTCCCGCTTGGACCGGGCCTGGTCACGCTTGGACCGCAGGTTCTTGATCTCGCTGGTCGCCACACGTGACTGGAAGCTGCCCTTGCGGTTGGCGATTGCCTCCACGCTGTCGATCAACGACTGTGAGCCGTCTTTGGTGACGTCGGTGATCGACACCGCCAGTTGCTGTACTTCGACGGGCAGTTTGTCACGCAGTACGTGCAGGGCCTGCGCCTTTTCGGAGACGACCAGCACCCGCTGACCTTTGGCCAGCAACGCGGTCATCAGATTGGCGATCGTGTGGGTCTTCCCGGTTCCGGGCGGACCCTCGACCACGACGCCACTGTCGAGACCGAGCTGGGCCAGGATGTCGCGCTGCTCGACGTTGGACGGCAACGGATAGAGCGCGTCCTCGATGAGTTCTTCAGCCGACATCGCGCCACTGTCACGCAGGCGCCGGACACGCTCTTCTGCCTCGACCGGTTCGACCAGCTGTGCCAGACCGATCGGGATCTCATTCGACTCGTCGCGCAGAGCCGCGATCATCGACTCGTAATAGTCGAGCAACGGTGCGAAGCCACGTCGACGGAGTACCAACGCGGGCTCCAGATCGACCGTGACCGACGCCGGATCATCGGCAACCGCGCGACGCCATTTGGTGAAGAACTTATCGATCGAGTCCGCCACCGGCGAGCGCGTGGTGGCCAGCTGGCCGGACAGTTCGGCCGAGACAGTCAGATCGAAACCGTCGAGACCGGTCAGCAGATGGCCGGCGTGCAGTTCTGGTTGCGAGCCACCGGCGAGCTTCACGGTGATGATGCCCGCGGTGTGGTCATGGACGGCGACGACGGGTTGGGTCACGAGATGCTCGCGGACCAGGACCGGGTCGCCATACGTCAGCAGCCCCGAGGCGAGCACCAGTTCCAGGGACTCGGGACGTTCGGCCAATTCGTCGACCGCCTGCGCGAGGAGGTCATACGCGGTGTTCTGCGCTGGATTGTCGCGCGAGAGTTCGGTGATCACCTGGCCAACGGCAGCGTCGCGGTTGATCGAGATGTCATAGCCATCGCCGAGCCACACCACGCCGGCGTGCTCGCTCACGTCACGAATGACGGACGATTTCGCGCGGATCAGTTCATGCAAGAACTGCAACAACCGCAGAACCCTGCCACGCCGGTCGTCGCCGGACACCGAATCGGTCATCACGTCCTCGAGTTAAGCCTCAGGTTGACACTATTTATCACCCTGAACGCTACCCGCTGAAGCGTCTCGGTTCACACCGCGTGTCTGTTAACGGCCTGTCGTCACTTGTGGCTGATGGCACCGCGCAATGCGCGGTACCCACCGACAACGTAATGCACGTTCGTATAACCCAGGGCTGCGATCGTTTCGGCGATCCGGGACGCTTGTGACTTCACCGACACCACATCGATTTCGGTGTCGAATCCGTCGATCACCGGGATCCGGCGGCTCGAACCCGGGTCGAAGGCATCCTCCAACTCACCGGGTTCCACCACCACAGCCCCGGGCAAACTACCCTGATGCCGCATGACTTGTGGTCGCATATCGACCACGATTGCTGTCCCGCGATCCCGACGCTCGGCTGCATCAGCTGCCGAGATCGGATCCGCTGTCGCCACTGAACCCATACTGTTCCTATTGCTTTCGAGAGATGTACATGTACCACTGGTGAGTTCGTGTCACCAGACTGCATTGTTACGGGAAGATCTCATTTTGTCGAATACTTCCCCAACACGGACATGTCTTCCAGCGATAGGCGCAGGCCCGGTGTACCTACCTACCTGGGGCCGCGGCCTGCAACTTTCTGCGTACCGCGCCGATCTCGACTGAACGACTTGTTGCCGTAGCTCTTCGCACCGCCACCCTGCGCGCGACCGCCGCGGGGCGAGCCCTCGTCCTTCTTGATGCCGATGGGAACACCGGCGATCCGAGTGCTCCGCAGCCGCGACAACGTGTCGCGATCGAGGTTGCGAGGCAGCTCGACCAAGGAGTGGTCGGCCCGAATGCTGATGTGACCGAAATCGCCACGGGACAGGCCGCCCTCGTTGGCAATCGCACCCACGATTGCACCCGGGGTGACGTTGTGCTGCCGGCCGACCGCCAGGCGGTACGTCGCAAAATCGCCGTCGCCTTGTCCGGAACGCTCAGTACGTTCCTTGCGATCACGGTCTTTGCGCTCGCTCGCAGGCGGGTCCGGTGACAGCAGGAATCCGCCATCACGCGTTTCGAGTGCCAGCGCGGCCGCGATGTCAGCCATCGTGACGTCGTTCTCGCTCGCGTAATTCTCGATCAGCTTGCGGAACAGATCGAGATTGTCCGATCCCAGATTTGCGGTGATCGACTCCCCGAACTTCGCCACACGCTGTGCGTTGACGTCGTCGACGCTCGGCAGACCGATTTCTTCCAGCGGCTGGCGAGTGGCCTTCTCGATTGCGCGGAGCAGGTGACGCTCACGCGGCGACACGAAGAGCAGCGCGTTACCCGAACGACCGGCGCGGCCGGTACGACCGATCCGGTGCACGTACGCCTCGGTGTCGTGCGGGATGTCGTAGTTGAGGACGTGCGAGATCCGCTCGACATCGAGCCCACGGGCCGCGACGTCGGTTGCAACCAGGATGTCGACCTGACCGTTCTTGAGCTGAGCAATCGTCCGCTCGCGCTGCGCCTGGGCGATGTCACCGTTGATCGCTGCTGCCGAGAAACCGCGCGAACGCAGGCGTTCGGCGAGATCCTCGGTGGCCTGCTTGGTACGGACGAACACGATCATCGCGTCGAAAGTCTCGACCTCGAGCACACGGGTCAGCGCGTCCATCTTGCGCTGGTGAGAGACCTGCAGATAGCGCTGCGTGATGTTCGACGCAGTCGCGGTCTTGGCCTTCATCGTGATCTCGACGGGGTTCTTCAGGTACTTCTGCGACAACCGCCCGATGGTCTTCGGCATGGTGGCCGAGAACAGTGCCACCTGCTTGCTGTCGGGGGTGTCTCGCAGGATGCGCTCGACGTCCTCGGCAAAGCCCATGTTGAGCATTTCGTCCGCCTCGTCGAGGACGAGGTAGTCGAGCTCGGAGATGTCGAGGGTGCCCTTGTCGAGGTGATCGATCACGCGACCGGGTGTACCCACAACGATCTGGGCTCCGCGGCGCAGACCGGACAACTGCACGGTGTAGCTCTGGCCGCCGTAGATCGGCAGCACCTTCACACCGGGCAGGTGCACCGAGTAACGACCGAAGGCCTCGGCCACCTGCAACGCGAGTTCACGCGTCGGCGCAAGGATCAGCGCCTTGGGCTTGCGAGCACTCGGATCGATATTCGAGAGAATCGGCACCGCAAAGGCGGCGGTCTTACCCGTGCCCGTCTGTGCAAGACCCACCACATCCCGACCCTCGAGGAGCGGCGGGATAGTCGCTGCCTGGATCGGCGATGGGGTTTCATAACCCACGTCCGTAAGCGCCTGCAACACGCGGGGATCCATCCCGAGGTCTGCGAAGGTCACGGTTTCTTCATTTTCGGCGGCCATATCACTCGTGGGGGCCGCACCAGTACTGTCTGTCATCGCTTTCCACTGTAGCCGTGATCAGCCTGAATCCGTTATTCGTAACCCGAGCGGTGAGTAAGCGACACACCTACACTGCCAGTCCCCTACTCGCGAGTAGGGAGAAAAGGTAACCTGGCCCACAGTTACCGTGTCCGAATTGTCGGCCACCCACTGTCCGCCATTCGTTTCCACTGGAGGCCAACGTGCAAGAGATCACCGTCCCCTCGGACTTTGTTGTTCCCGAGAAGGCGTCCATCGTCGATTCGATGCTGAAGCACCGCGCCGAGTCACCCACAAAAACACTGTTCAAACGCCGCTCGGCGGATGGTTCCTGGTTTGACGTCACCACCAAGGAGTTCGCCGATCTGGTCGACAAGGTCGCCAAGGGCTTCATCGCTTCGGGTGTCGGCCCGGGTGACCGCGTCTCCATCCTCTCGGCCACCCGCTATGAATGGACCGTTCTCGATTACGCCGTCTGGCGGGCCGGCGGCGTCACCGTCGCCATCTACGAGACCTCGTCGGCCTCGCAGGTCCAGTACATCGTCGAGAACTCCGGGACATCGCTGTTGGTTCTCGAGAATGCTGACCAGAAGTCACAGCATTCTCCCGTACTGGCCGACCTCGCCGAGCTCAAAGAAACCCTCGTCATCGATGAAGGTGCCGTCGACGAGCTGGTAAGGCGAGGCGAGGCGATCGGCGACGACGAGCTCGAACTACGCCACGCCAACGCCCTGGCCTCCGACGTCGCGACGCTGGTCTACACCTCCGGGACCACCGGCAAGCCCAAGGGCGTGGCACTGACCCATGCCAACTTCATCCATGAATGCCACGCGGTCCGGGTGACCCTCGGCGAACTGATGTCCGAGGGCAGCTCCACACTGCTGTTCCTCCCATTGGCACACATCTTTGCCCGGGTCATCTCGGTGGCATCGGTCGAGCACCTCGTGCAGCTCGGCCACACCACGGTGTCCCCCACACTCATGGACGAACTGGCCGCCTTCAAGCCGAGCTACTTGCTTTCGGTCCCCCGGGTCTTCGAAAAGGTCTACAACGGGGCCAAGCAAAAGGCCGAGGACGGTGGCAAGGGCAAGATCTTCGCCGCCGCAACCGACACCGCCGTCGAATACTCGAAGGCACTGGACACCGGCGGTCCCGGCCTGGTCCTCAAGCTCAAGCACAAGCTGTTCGACGTGCTCGTCTACTCGAAGCTGCGGACCGCACTCGGCGGCAATTGCGATAGCGCGGTCTCCGGTGGTGCCGCTCTTGGCGCGCGCCTGGGCCACTTCTTCCGCGGCATCGGCGTTCCGATCTACGAGGGCTACGGCCTCAGTGAGACCACCGCAGCCGTCACCGTCAATGCCGAAGGTGCACAACGCATCGGAACCGTCGGGCGCCCTGTGCATGGTCAGTCGGTCGCGATCGCCGACGACGGTGAGGTCTTGCTCAAGGGACCGGTGGTCTTCGGGGGCTACTGGAAGAACGAGCAGGCCACCAAAGAAGCCATCAAGGACGGCTGGTTCCACACCGGCGACATCGGAACACTCGACGACGGCTACCTGTCGATCACGGGCCGAAAGAAAGAACTGATCGTCACCGCAGGCGGCAAGAATGTCTCGCCGGCCCAGATGGAAGACGCCGTCCGCGCCCATCCACTGGTAAGCCAGGCACTCGTGGTCGGCGACAACAAGCCGTTCATCGCCGCCCTGGTCACCCTTGATCCGGAGGCACTGCCGGGCTGGCTCGAACGCCACGACCTCCCGGCAGACACGCTGATCGCAGATCTGTTGGAGCACAAGGACATTCTTGCCGACGTCGATGAAGCGATCGCCGCGGCGAACGCCCTGGTATCCAAGGCCGAGGCGATCAAGAAGTACCGGGTCATCGAGACCGACTTCACCATCGAGTCGGGCGAACTGACGCCGACCCTCAAGCTCAAGCGCAACGTGATCCACGATTCGCACACCGCCACCATCGAGGGTCTCTACACGAAGTAGGCAGTCAGAAACCCTGCACGGCACAGATCAAAAAAGGGAGACCACCCACCCGGGTGGTCTCCCTTTTTGCACGAGCGTCTGGTCGACCGCCCGCGATCACATCAGCGAGGCGTCACCGTCGTCGAAGTCACCACACGACCGGGATCGGCAGTGCCGAGTACATCGTTCACAGCGGCCGATACCGCCGTCAACCGATCGCGCGCCGATTGCCAATCCTGTTCGTACTGTTGACGACTGAGCAGGACAACCACGAAGCGTCCGTCGCCGTCGACGAAGCCCGCACTGTGCAGGTAACCGGCCTGGCCCCAGCAACACATCCAGCCCTGTTTGGCGACAGCCACACCGCCGGGCCTCTCGGCGAGCAGACCGAAATACTGGGCAAAGCCGTCGGTCGCAAACGCAGGTGCTGCGGCGAGCGCATCGACGATCAGATCCCGATCGGGCGCGGGCATGGCCAGCACGTGACCGTAGAGGCGCGCGATGTCTGCCGCGGTGATCGTCATCTCACCCCAATCCGAGGAATCGACTGGAGCAATCGTCCCGGTCAGCCCGAGCCGCGGGCCCACCCGATCGACCGCACCTTGCCCATCGAAACGGGCCCAGAGTTCGGCCATCGCGAAGTCGTCGCTGGGCCCGAGCACCCGCCGGATCAGATCGAGATCCGGTCCACCCACAATCAAACCCTCGTCGCGTCTGCGATCGACGATGTCGACCACCACAACCAATTTCGAGAGCGATGCCGACAGCATGGGCGGGTCGCTGTGACCGCCGAGGGCCAGTGCACCAGTCGGCGCGTCGAGGATCGCCGCCTCCAATTCGATCCCGCCGACAGCCGCAGCCGCATTCTCGGCGGAAGCGGCGGCCGCGTTCACCAGGCTCTCGCTCGACGACCGCGACGGTGTCCGAGCCTCAGTGGAATCCACGGTCGCGTTGCCCGCTCCACAGAACACAGCGCCGGCGGACGCAGTCAGCAAGACTTGAACCGCGATCAACCAGACCGCAACGGCAGCTCGTGCAGACCGCCGGCCGGGGGCCGTCAGATTCGCAGACATGGTCTTTCCAGGCTCCGCCTCTACGCCGAGTCCTGCCACTTCGCGGATCGACCACACGCGGCGGGCTACTTATGTCCGGGCTCCTCAACCGGCCGCAAAGCCCAGCCCGGCACCCAGTGCGTCACCTTCTCCTCGCGGCCGCGCGCCGGGATCGTGTAGGTGACCTTGCCGAACCATTCACCCCATTCGGTCATCCCCCACTCGGTGAGCACTCCCACCGTCTTTCGACGAAACTGCAGCCCCTCTGGGTGATAGATGCCCGAGTGGTGGGGCTGGTAGGCATAGAGGGTCACTAGATCGATCGACACGGCGACATGGCCAACTCGGACGAACGCCGAACCACGCGGCTGTCCGCCGTCACCGCCGATATCTGCCACCTTCACGGTTCGATCATACGTTCGAATCTCTGTTACTCTCAACCACGGCAGGGCGGCGATGCCTGCAGACGTGAAAGCGGATGCAGAGACGCCGCCCGCCATTTCATATCTGCCCGATGAGGCACGACAACCGGGCTGTGGTCGCGGCATCAAAGACGAAAGCTCCGGCAACGTCGACGTTTTTCGTGCACCGCCAACCAACCAGGTCACCAACTGGAGTGGAACTGCCCTGTGGTGGCGACTTCGCCTGGCCGACGGCAAACAAGACTGCATCAATCAGGTGGTGCGCGAGGGGGGACTTGAACCCCGGCTTCCATGCAGGTCAGAGCGTCACGTCGCTCGTTTTGCCCACATTTCACCCACGGCCCTATCCAGCCGGTTCGCCACATCATCCAAATCATCATCGAA